>VXMJ01000087.1 GCA_009841145.1 Caldilineaceae bacterium SB0661_bin_34
ACCATGTGCAGATGGTTCTGGTCCAGGACCGTGAGACCACCGTTCTCAAGATCCTTTCGGGCGAGCTGGACTATCTGGGCGAGCGCAGCTCCCTGCAGAACCTGCCCTTGCTCAAGCAGGCCGAGAACGACGGTGTCCTGAACGTCTTCATTCCGCGCATGCACCGGCTGCCCATCAACTTTACGCTGAACCTGACCTACGAGGACGACGTGTACCGTCAGGTCACACGGGATGTCCGGTTCCGCGAGGCGATGAACCTTGCCATCAACAACGACGAGATCATCCAGACCTTCTATCTGGGCGCCTTTGCCAAGCCGGCCTATGAAACCAGCGTCCCTGTCTATGACCCGGACGGGGCCAACGCCTTACTGGATGAAATGGGCCTTGATGCACGCGGCGACGATGGCTTCCGACTGGGACCGGACGGCGAACCGTTCGAGATCATCTTTGAACCGGCTCCGAACTCCCAGGATCACGTGCCCATGACCGAGATGATCGCCGAACACTGGAAGGCTGTGGGCATCAACACGCAGGTCAAGGCCGGCGAGTGGAGCCTGGTCCGCGAACGTTGGTTGGCCAACGAAACCCAGGGCATGGCCCTGTGGAACCACGAGGACATCTGGCCGTCCGCCGGCTGGGACGACTACCTGCCCAGTAACTTCTGGGGTCGCGCTTGGGCGCAGTACATGGGCTCCGGCGGTGAAGTGGGCGAGGAACCTCTGGCTGAAGTGCTCGAACTGTACGATCTCCACACGGCGTTCCTGCAGGCACCCATCGGCACACCCGAGGGCGATGCCGCCCGCGAGGCGCTATACCAGAACATTCGAGACAACTTCTGGACCTTCAACCCGGTGGAGGAATCCTATTACCCAACCAGCACCAGCGTGCGCATCAAGAACACGCCTGTAGGCCAGGTTGAGGAAATGGGCATCGTGATCATGTACAGCATGGAGCAGTGGTACATCGACGAGTAATCCGTCTCGTTCACTGCCCGTAGCAGACATCTGTTGACCGCAGACCGGGGACTCGCGAGTCCCCGGTCTGCGCCATCTTCCCAGGAGACCATCCGTCTTGACTGCCTACATTGCGCGCCGGGTGCTTTTTCTGTTCCCGATGCTGTTCGTAATCTCGGCCGTGGTCTTCTTGATCATTCAGTTGCCGCCCGGCGACTTCATGAGCACCTACATCGCCAACCTCGAATCGTCCGGCATCGAGGTCTCCGACGAATTAGCTCTCACTCTGCGCCGCCAGTACGGCCTGGACCGCCCGATGACCGTTCAGTACTTCTACTGGATACGGAACATTGTGACGGAAGGCGACTGGGGGCGGTCCTTCAGTTGGAACAAGCCGGTCGCCGACATCCTGGCCGAGAGGGTGCCGCTCACGGCAGCCGTCTCCCTGACCTCCACCATCTTCGTCTTCCTGGTGGCAATTCCGATCGGCATCTTCTCCGCCACCCACCAGTACTCCGTCTTCGACTACTTCTTCACCTTCCTGGGCTTCATCGGGGTCTCAATTCCCCCGTTCATGCTGGCCCTGATCCTGATGTGGGGAGTGTTCACACTGTTCAACTGGAGTGTGGGCGGCCTGTTCTCGCCGGAGTACATCGACGCCCCCTGGAGCGTCGCCCGGGTCCTTGACCTGATGACGCGCATCTGGTTCCCGGTGGTGCTCATCGGCCTGAGCGGCACGGCCGGGCTGATGAGGGTCATGCGCGGCAACCTGTTGGACGAGTTGCGCAAGCAGTACGTGGTGACAGCCCGGGCCAAGGGCATTCCTGAAATGAGGGTACTGTTCTACTATCCGGTCAAGATTGCCATCAACCCGGTGATCAGCACCATCGGCTGGATCCTGCCCGGCATCGTCGCGGGCGAAGTGCTGGTCTCCATCGTCCTGAACCTGCAAACGACCGGACCGGTACTGTTCGATGCCCTTTTGGCCCAGGACATGTATCTGGCCGGCAGCATCACGCTGATCCTGTCCATGCTCGTAATCTTCGGCAACCTGATTGCCGACCTGCTGCTGGTCTGGATCGATCCCCGCATTCGTTTCGGAAATGTTGAAGAATGACTCTCGCGGAGCTTGACGTACCCGTAACCCACGAGACCGTGGAGGGCTCCGGCGAGGAGTTCTTCCGCGCCACGCAGTGGCAACTGATCTGGTGGGCCTTCCGCAAGCACCGGGCCGCCATGATTGGCCTGGCAGTCCTGGGCGTGTTGTACCTGCTCGCCCTCTTCTGCGAATTCGTGAGCCCGTATTCCACGCTGCATCGCTTTGACGGCTACCTGGACGCGCCGCCCAGCCACATTCGCATCCGCACCGAGGACGGCGCCTTCACCCGACCCCATGTCCTGGACATTGAACCGACCTTGGACATGGAGACATTCCTCACCGTGTACGCGCCCGTGGAGGGAAGCGAGCGCCATCCCATCCGGCTGCTGCACCGCAACCCCGAGTTCGAATACAAAATGTGGGGCCTGTTCCCCACGGACCGGCACCTGTTCGGCACCGACGGGGCCCCGGTCTTCCTCTTCGGTACGGACCGCCTCGGACGCGATCTGTTCACGCGAACCATGTACGGGGCCCGGATTTCCCTGACGGTGGGTCTGGTGGGCGTGGTGATCAGCTTTGTGCTGGGTCTCCTCATTGGCGGCATCGCCGGCTATTTCGGCAGCATTGCCGATCAGATTTCGATGCGTGTGATCGACTTCATCGTTTCGTTGCCGACGATTCCGCTGTGGATGGCCCTGTCCGTGGCCCTGCCGCGGGAATGGTCGGTGGTGAAGACCTACTTCGCCATTACGATCATCCTGTCCCTGATTTCCTGGCCGCCGCTGGCCCGCCAGGTGCGGGGCAAGTTCCTCTCCCTCAGGGGAGAGGACTTCGTGACCTCTTCGCGTCTCGTGGGCTCCAGCGAGATGCGCATCATGTCCATCCATCTGCTGCCGTCCTTCATGAGTCACCTGATCGTGACGCTAACCCTGATGGTGCCCAACATGATCATCGGGGAGACGGCACTCAGCTTCCTGGGACTGGGCATGCAGCCGCCGGCCGTCAGCTGGGGCGTCCTGCTGCAGAATGCCCAGAACGTGGTGACGCTGGCACTCCATCCCTGGAAGCTCATTCCCTGCCTGTTCGTAATCGTCACCGTGCTGATGTTCAACTTCCTGGGGGATGGCCTGCGCGACGCCATGGATCCCTATGCCACCTGACAGCTCCGCCAACACGGCCGTGGCGGAGCCGGTCCTGGAGATCCGCAACCTGGTCACCCACTTCGAGTCCGACGAGGGCGTGGTCAAGGCGGTGGACGGGGTCACGCTCTCTCTGGAGCGGGGCAAGACCCTGGGCGTCGTGGGCGAAAGCGGATGCGGCAAGAGCGTGATGGTCCAGTCAATCCTGCAGATCGTGGGTCCCACGGGCTCGATCAAGGACGGGGAAATCCTGCTGCACCGGGACCGTGAGGTGGTCAATCTGACCGCGCTGGATTCCGCTAGCCAGACCCTGCGGGACGTGCGGGGCGGCGAGATTGCCATCATCTTCCAGGAGCCCATGACGGCCTTCTCCCCGGTACATACGATAGGATGGCAGATTCGGGAAGCCATCCTTCATCACGAGGAAATGACTGCGAAGGAAGCCGAGGAACGGGTGGTTTCGCTGCTGGGACAAGTCGGCATCCCCGACCCGGAGAAGCGCCTCCATGCCTACCCGTTCGAACTGTCCGGCGGCATGCGTCAACGGGCCATGATTGCCATGGCGCTGGCCTGTGCCCCGCGGGTCCTGATTGCCGACGAGCCGACCACGGCCCTGGATGTGACCATCCAGGCCCAGATCCTGGACCTGCTGCGCACCTTGCAGCGCGACACCGGCACCAGCATCATCTTCATCACCCACGACATGGGCGTAATTGCCGAGATGGCGGACGATGTGGTCGTTATGTATCTGGGCGAGGTCGTGGAACACGCCTCGGTCTGGTCCCTGTTCGACAATCCGCGGCATCCCTATACCCGCGCGTTGCTGGAATCCATCCCGCACATCGGCGAGGCGCAGCAGGACCGTCTCAAGCAGATTGTGGGGACCGTTCCCGACCCCTTCAACCTGCCCAAGGGCTGCCACTTCCATCCGCGCTGCGAGATGATGCAGCCCGGCATCTGCGACGTGGACAAGCCTCGCACCATCGAGGTGACGGAGGGCCACACGGTGGCCTGTGTTCTGTACGACCCCGACGTGGGCATGTCGGCGGAGGAGGCGTTCGGTGAGTGACGGCGCTCCCCTGCTGGAAGTCCGCAACCTGAAGAAGTACTACCCGCTCTCGCAGGGGTTGTTCAAGCGCAAGGCCGGCACGGTCAAGGCCGTGGACGACGTGTCGTTCACAATCCAACCGGGCGAGACGTTCGGGCTGGTCGGAGAGTCCGGTTGCGGCAAGTCCACGATTGCAAAGTCCGTAATCCGTGCGGTGGAACCCACCGACGGCGATGTCATCTTCCACTTGGACCGGCCCCGAAACCTGGCCAAGCTGAACCGGGAGGAACTCAAGGTTGCCCGACGCCACATCCAGTTGGTGTTCCAGGATCCCTTTTCATCCCTCAACCCCCGCCACCGCGTGCGCGACATCATCGGCGAACCGCTCAAGGTCAACAATGTGGCGGACGGCAAGGAACTGGAGGACCAAGTCGGCCACCTGATGTCCTCCGTCGGCCTGCGGCCCGAGTACCAGGTCCGCTATCCACACGCCTTCAGCGGCGGCCAGCGCCAGCGCATCGGCATTGCCCGGGCCTTGGCGATGCACCCGAAGCTGATCATCTGCGACGAGCCGGTATCCGCCCTGGACGTTTCCGTGCAGGCGCAGATCCTGAACCTGCTGAGCGATCTGCAGTCGGAGTTTGGGCTGACCTACCTGTTCGTGTCCCACGACCTGGGGGTGGTGCAGCACATCTCCGACCGGGTGGCTGTCATGTACGTGGGCAGGCTGGTCGAAACCGGCCCGACCCGCAAGCTGTTCGAGGCTCCACAGCATCCCTACACAGCAGCCCTGCTCTCGGCATCGCCCAAGCCCCACCCCAGGTTTCGACGCACGCAGCCTGTCCTGACGGGAGAGGTGCCGGATCCTTTGTCGGCTCCATCCGGCTGCCACTTCCATCCCCGCTGCCCCTACCGCCAACAAGTGTGCGAAGAGGAATTCCCGCCTCTGGAACCCGTGCCCGATTCGCCAGGACAGTTCGTTGCCTGCCACTTTGCGAGCGAAATCGAGTTGGAAGGGGTTCCGGCAGTAACGCCCAGGTAAGCGACTGTCCAAGACGAAGCCATTCTGAGCTGTCGAGGCAGTTGAAGCAGCAGTTGTTGCGTCCGAACCCATGGCAACCCGAACCCGCACCAACGAAGAGCCAATCACAGGCGAGGTGTTGGCTTGGGCTATCGACGAGAGCGGGTTCTCCGCATCGGATCTGGCCGAACGTTTGAAAGTCTCGCCGGACTCCATTGAGGCGTGGACCTCGGAATCGGCAAGCCCCACTGTGGGTCAACTCACTCGACTCGCGGACGTACTTAAGCGGCCAAGGGCTTTGTTCTTCGCACCTCATCCGCCCAAGGACCGCATTGCTTCGGAATACCGGCATGTCAACACAGACGAGGGTCGACGCGGTCTTGGCAGTGAGGAACTGTTGACCATACGCCGTGCCAAGCGTGTCCAGTCAATCGTTAAGCAAATCCGGGCCGACTCGGGCGTGTCCGTAGAGCCTGTCCCAATACACACCCTTGACGAACCGCCCGAAGTTGTGGGCAGGGAACTGAGGGACTGGATATCGCTTGGCCAGCCCGATCGACACCTGTCATTCACAGAGTGGCGTGCAGTGTTTGCAGCCCGACAGATCCTCGTTCTGGTCCTGTCGGTCAGGTTCGGGACCAGTCCAAACGCTGGTCCAACGCGTCCGTCCATTAGAGGGTTTGCCCTGTTGGACCCACTCGCGCCCGCCATCACCGTGATTTCATCGGAAATTCAGGTGGCGAGGTCGTTCACCCTGTTCCATGAATTGGCACACTTGTCCCTCGGCAAAGTCCACGCCTGCGGTCCCCCTGTGTTCAATGCAGACAAGCCAGACCGAACCAATCATGTCTCAATGGAAACCTGGTGTGATCGTGTTGCGGAACATGCGTTGATGCCAACACCTGAGCTCAAGCGCGTGGTCGGAGCCAGGAAACCCGACCTGGCACTGGTGGAAACAGTGGGAAGGCACTTCAAGGTGAGCCGTCGGGCCGCTGCCGTGGCACTGATCCACCGGTCGCTGGCAGCTCCCGCACTTTACGACGAAGTCGAGGCCAGATGGCCCCTGTTGGATGGGGACAAGCCCAAGGGAGGCGGAGGAAAACCAAGATCCAGGGCACGAATCAGAGTCGATGAATGGGGCCATTCGGCTGTCGAAACTGTTTTGAATGCCTTTGAACACAGGACTGTTTCGGAGGCGAAGGTTAGGCGTTGGCTGAAACTTTCGGGTCCCGAACTGGACGAAGCCAGATCTCATCTGGAGATCGTTCCGTGAATTCACTGTTTGCGGACACCGAAGAATGGGGTCAGGTATTTGTAATCGATTCCGATGCGTTAATAGATATTAAGTTGGAGATTAGTGTAGCTGAACAGTGGGATGTAGGAGTCGACATCGTTCGTGCTGCGGAAAACCATGAATTATTGATACCCATTCAAGTGCACAACGAAGTGGTGAACGTAAGGCATCCTGACTTTCCAGCCCCCTTGGCATCCAAGGTTTGGAGTATCATTCAAGGCAGGGCTCATGTTCGTCCTTCACCTTGGGCCTTGAGGAAGGTTTTGGCAACAGAATTATCATGGATAGGGACGCTCGGTAGCGAAGAAGAGGATATCGCGGATCCATATGTAATTGCACTTGCGCTGGACCTGAAACAGGTTCGCCAAGGCGAGACCGTAGCGGTAGTGGCTCACGACAACCTGGTGCGATCGACATGCGATTCCTTGGGTCTACGTTGTTTGGAGTTGACGGAGTTTCTCAGCCACATCAGGAACAATCCACCCAATCATCGTGGCTGAAAGCCTTCACTCATGGCTGTTCAGCAACCGTATTGGAAGGCAAACCGCGACGGCCGCGGCATGGACCGATTGCCGGCCCAGCCGCCGCTGGAAGCGGTTAGTTGGACAAGACTGTCTTCTGCACAGGGCGAAAGGCTCATTCTGCCTGCCTCAGACGTGCCTGCAGCTCCCGGCCCTTGGCCGTCAGGCGATACTGCTGCTTGCTACTGCGGGGTTTGTCCGGAATCGTCATTTCCAGCCATCCAGCTTCCATCAAGGGCTTGAGGACTTGGTTCCGGAACTTGGTCCGGTTGATCCTGCCAACCACCTGCATTAGTTCCCCTATGGCACTTGTCGTCAGACAGTTCCGAATGATGTCAACTTGGTTCCGACTTAGTCCCCACTTGGTCCCCACCTGATTCCGACTTGGCACCAAGTTGGTGTACGGCATCAGCGTTCGGCCGCTTGAAGGTAACCACCACCCAATGCTCGGTTGCCTCAAACACCGGCTCCGACACATCGTGTTCCCGACAAAGATCACGGATGCGACGAATGCCGGATCCGATGTGCTCCACCGCGTCCATTCGGTGCAACATTCCGAACAGCAGTGGATTGCGCGGCACGCTCCGAGTACCCAGCTCTGCTTCCGTGATGCCAGCGGGCAACCCACCAGGGCTGACAATCTCCAGCCGGTCCGCGAACAGATAGATCTGTACATTGGCAGTGGAGCGGTAATTACGGTGAGCCAGAGCATTGACGGCCGCCTCGCGAAGCGCCTGTGTCGCCCCGACGATCTACCTTCGTGGGAGGTTCTGGTTACCCACTGCCGAACATTGGGCCAACGAGTGCTGGAGGTCCATCGGGTGTGGACGGATCCCGGTGCAGAACCGGAACTATCCACACGGTACAGGGTGCCCAACTGACAAAAATCTGCACCGCCCGGTGGAACGGTACAGGCGACTGCTCAGGTGGAATTGCCCCCGGATGGGTTTCTCTCACGCGCCTGGTATTCGACACGGGGCGGTTCCTCCGGACCGCCGCCGATGAAGTTGAGGCCGACAGCCACCACGCGCCGCGCGGAGCCGAAGTGGCGCCGACCGTAGTCGCGCGCCTCGATCTGGTTCAAGGCGGCCTTCGGCGACCGGTTGTACTTGAACTCGAACACGCAGACATGACCGGGGAAAATCACTTCCAAGTCCGACCGGCCGCCCAACTGATGCACTTCGGACTGGAACTCAACCCTCATCAACTGGCACAGCGCATGCAGAATCAGGTGGCAGTCGGTCTCGCCGACGATTTTCTCGCCCGGCATGCCCGCCATGAACGTGTTGAGCCGAAGGCAGAACCCCGCGTAGTCCTCCGCAGCCAAGGTTCGATACAGGCCTTCCAGTTCATCCGTCGTGGCATACCGGCCGAAGTTCTCCAACAGACTTGATGCAAAGGTCAACCTGACCTCGTTGTTTGGGTAGTCGTAGCACAGGTGTCCCTGGTCCAGGCGCAGTGTGAGGTACCCCGTTTGCAGCATCAGACTGCCGTAGTCAATGTTGTTCAGGTCATAGGTGGTCCGCGTCAGTTGATGAACAGGCGGCGGATCCTTGGACAAAACGAGGTTTCCCTGCCTGGCCAGCCGCACCAGGAACTGCGGGGTTCCAGACTCGGACCAGTAGTTGGGCCATCCCTGCCACCGCCACTTGTCGCCCGCAGTGGCAGCCTGCATGTCATCAAGGCAGTTCAGGAGCGAATACGGGTTGTAGACGTTGTCGGTGAAACCGGGATGGCCAAAGCAGTAACCGTTGTAATGGTCCCTCAGTTCCTGCGTCACCTGCTCGACGGACTTGCCCAGGTTCCCGGCTCCGGCTTCCAGGTAAGGCAGAAGGTAATCCTGCAGATCCGCTTCGGTAAACCCGCACAGGTCCGAGTACTCGGGATCCCATGAAATGTCCGTGAGGTTGTTCAAGGCGGAGAACAGGTTCACATGGGCAAAGCGACTGATGCCTGTGATGAAAACAAAATGAAGGCGGTCCTCATTGTGCTTGAGACGACCGAAGAACTCCCTTAGAACCGAGATGAACGGTTCCGGGTCCAGGTTCCTGCCCAACAAGTGCGTGAGCGGTGCATCGTACTCGTCAATCAGAACCACCGGAGGTGCCTTGAATTGCCTTTCAAGTTCATGCAACAGGGAATCCAGGCGGCTGGCAGCGGAAACCGCCTCGGTGCCCGGGGGTGGCGGCGGAAACCGGATGTACCCTCCGGCCCGTCTTGGTTCAATGTCGGTTTCCACACCGCGTCGGTGCCAATCGGTGTACAACCGTTCCAGGTGCTCCAGAAGCTTGGCCTGCAACCCTGCAGGCGTATCCGAGGTCACCATCGCCATGTTGAGGCGAACGACCGGATGTACCCGGGTCCGGCGCACATCGTCCTCGATGGCGGTATCCCTGAACAGGTCAACCCGTTGCCCTGCATTGGGATCAAACGTACCGCTGTCGCCCGGACCGGGCTTGGGCAGGTCGCCCTGAAAGTAGGCCTCAAGGGTGGATACAAGCAGGGTCTTGCCGAAACGACGGGGTCTGGCCAGGAAGGCATATTGCGTATGCAAGTGGGATCCGTCGCCGCCAGCCGGAACCAACAGCTTGCGCAAGTGACCTGTCTTGTCGACGTATAACCCGCCGTCCCGGCGAATTGGACTGAACTCCGACCGACCCGGGTGCAACGAAGGCAGATTCATGTTCAGTGAGTGAATGAGGGTTCCCCGCGAATCCTTCGACCCGACCGGATTGTACTTGGCAGCGCCGGGTCTCGCGGGAGACCCGCCCCCTGCCGACTCGGCACTGCAAGTGCCTTGGAATGCGAAGAGCATGCCCGGTTGTCCTCATTTGGTCCGGGGCAATCAGTTCAATCCGGCCGCCTCGGAAACGCCTGCAACACACAGGCCGAAGCCGCCATCCGGCTCCCATCGGGACCAAAGCGGTCGTGCCTAACGATGCCGGCGTAGTCCAACCACAGCTCGCTGAGAGGGCCCCATCGCTGATCACGTACAGTCAAGTCATGCGTGCGGCCTGCAACCCGCAGCCAGTCTCCATGCAGGCCACCGGTACCGCAAGAAGCCTCTCCCACAAACCGTTGACGACTGGTGCGAGAGTTTATGGCCGGGCCACCCTACCCCGATGCCTACATGGGCGGACTGCCGTATCCCTGCAGGGAACTTGATCAGTTTTCCGTTCGAGGACGCAACAAGACAGGGCATGCCGGATACCTTGGCCATCCGATACGCCGAACCTCCACGGCATGTAGCATCATTGGCAGACTCGATGTTCGGTCTTCACATCAATGGTTGATCGTTGAACGAGGCCTTGCCAACGGAACGGTCAAAGTTCCCCACCCCGGACAACCATCCCGTGGCCAAAACCTCGCAATCCATTCCCAAGACCATCCCCAAGGCTCAGGGACTGCCCGTGCTTGGCAGTGTGACGTTCGACTCTCCCTTGTGGCTGGTGGAGCAGTACCACGAACTCGGACCGGTGTTCTGGATGTCCATCCTCCAGCATCGCATGATCGTCTTGGCCGGTCCCGAGGCGAATCTCCTCATGCGCGAAGAAGGAGACACCCTCTTTACATCCAGGGACACATGGAAAAACGTCCTGGAAGCCTTCGGGTCCGACAATCCCTTCATGCTGGCATGGGACGGCCCCGACCACGCCACGCTGCGCGCGGGTCTCAAGGTGGGCTACGCCGGCTCCACGCTTTACCCTCAGATGCCCAAACTGATGGACAGCCTGGTCCGTCTGATGATGCGTTGGCCTCGGCATCAGGCCATGTCGGTGACTCCCCTCGTGAAGCGGCTGGTATCCCTGTTGCTGGCGTACATGGCCATCAATCAAGAACCGGACGAGGTCATGGACGATCTGATCTACCTTTTCCGGACCGTCATCAAGATCCATCTCACACGAACCCGCCCGGGGTTCGTGAAGTACATGCCACAGTACCTAAAGTCCCGGCGGAACGTGCTCGCCATGGGCAAACGGATCTGGAACGAGCATCTCATGCACGACATGGCCGAGGAGGGCGGCAACTTCATTGATCACGTGCGGCGGTTCCGGGCCGAACATCCGGATCTGATGACCGAGAACGACGCCATTGCGACCATTCAAACTCCCTTCCTGGCAGGCATGGACACGGCTGCCGGCTCCCTTTCCTTCCTCCTGTATCACATCCTCCGGGATCCCGCACTGAGGGAAATGGTCATTGTGGAAGCGGATCAGCTCTTCGCCGACGGCGTCCCTACCCGTGCCTCCCTGCGTCGGATGCGCCAAACCCGGTGGATCGCGATGGAATCCCTGCGCATGCATCCCATCGCGTTGACATTGCCGCGGACCTCCACACGCGACTTCGAATTCCAGGGGCATCACATTCCGGCGGGCGCCCGTTGTCTCATAGCCATTTCCGTCACACACCACTTGCCGGAGTTCTTCCCCGAACCGAAACGGTTCGACATCGAGCGCTATGCCCCTCCGCGCATGGAGCATACGCAGACGCACGCCTATGTGCCCTACGGCATCGGATCCCACGCCTGCCTGGGTGCCTCAACCGCGGATCTTCTGTTCCTGATCGTGACCGCAGCCCTGTTTCATCATCTGGAGGTCGAGATGTCGCCTCCGGATCACATCCTGAATGTGATCCGGAATCCTCTTTCTTGTCCGGATGACAGTTTCCGCATGGTCGTTACGGGTGAGAGGCAGAGAGCCTGAGCAAGCCGGCAGGTTCACTGCCGGTGCACCGGATGAGCTGCGACGAAGGGCTTTGGCTGCAGTCCAGCCTTCTTCGACGGTGTGGCCCAAACATTGGTGAACTTCACGACGCGTCCGGAACTGGCTCGCCCGCAGTAACGAGCCAGTTCCACACGATCCGGTGCACGATCCGTTCGATGGGAGCCTTGTCATCGGTCCAAGGCTTCATGGCCAGGTCCGGTATCTCCACCCGGACCTGGGCAACGGCTGTTGCCGCGAAGGCACGAAACTCACCGGGCAGGTGTTCGGGCAGCCCTGTAACGTTGTCGGCAAAAGCTTCGATGCCAATCTGCTCCCTCATGCCAATCACCAGAACGTTGCCCAAGACGCCTTCCGGAACAGGTTCCTCCAACACAAACACCCGGGGCCAAACATCCGACATCGTCGTTACCATGGCCTCCACCAAGCTCAGGTCGGTCTCGGTCCGCCCCACATTCACCGCCACCACACCGTTGGCCGCCAAGTGCTCATCCACCAGTTCGAACCACTCCACCGTGGTCAGGTGAAACGGGATGTAGGGAACCCGATAGGCATCCACCAGCACCACATCCCACACTTCGGAGGGATCCTGACGTGACAGCCACTGGCGGCCGTCCGCCGCCACCGCGGTGATGTTCGGCCGGTCCATGGCGAACCACTCGCGCCCCACTTCCAAAATCGCGGGGTCCAGCTCCACTCCTGTAATCGGTGCAGGCCCGTACACGTCGGTCCAAAGCGAACTGACCGTGCCGGCTGCCAAGCCGATGACCAACACCCGGGCAGTCGCGGGATCCGGCGGACTGGCGGAGAACCAGGGGGCCAACAGGAAGTAGTCCCAGATGCCGTGGCTCAGGATGCGGTCCGGATGCCACACGCTGTGGATGCCGTTCCCTTCGTTGAGTTTCAGCCAGCGTTCTCCGCCTGCCTCCCTGACCGCGATGTAGTTGTAGCGGCTTTCCTCTTCATGCAGGAGTCGGCTCGGAACCGAGCCGGCAACCGGCCCCGGACGAATGCTCGTGGAGCCGGACAGCACATCAAACCCAAGGAGCGCGGTCATCACCAGAACTCCCGCCAACCCGGTGGCATGCTGCCTCCTTGCGACCCAAGGGCTGCCGCACAGCGCCAACAGAACGAGCCACAGCCCTATCAGAAGAAAGGTTCGGCGGGTTCCGTAACTTGGCACCAGCCACAGGACGGGTGCCAACGTGCCCAGGATGCTGCCCACCGTGCCCACCGCGTACAGTGAACCGGCCGTGCGTCCCCCGGTATCGACCGAGGACAGGGCAATCCGCACGACCCAGGGCGTGACCGCGCCGAGCAGCACCAAGGGAAAAGTCAAGAGAATCGCAACCGCCAACATGGCGGCCAACAGCAGTCCGGCCTCCAATTCCAGCAGGTCGCGGATGGCCAGTTGCAGGACCGGCTGGGCCATGACCGGAATGACGGCCGTTGCCACCCCGGAGACCATGACCACAGCCAGCAATGGCAGGAGGCTGGGGGACCGGTCTCCGACGCGGCCGCCAATCCATGCCCCAAGGGCCAGGCAGGCCAGAACCAGGGAAATCAGGGCCGCCCAGACGATTTGGCTGTTGCCAAACCACGGATCCAGGAGCCGGGCCGCAGCCAATTCAATCGCCAGTACACCGGCGCCAACGCCGAACACAAGCAGGTAGAGGTAGGCTCGCACAGTAAGGACTCTGTCTCCCAAGGTGGTCCTGCCAAACACCGGACCGACCTTGAGGCGATCATACTCGTGAGTCCAAGCCGGCTCGGATTGCCAAATCCATCTGCCATCCACGGAACGACCCGATTCTCCGGTGGCAGTGCCGCCCGACCTCTGGGGAGCAAGTCACCCGGCAATCCGGCCCTGCCGCAGCATATTCGCCGGGGCCATGCCGAGAGCGGCAATGAGCACGGCCCATCCCGGCCCAACAGTGAAAAATGTCAGTCATTGCATCTGACTGACATCCGCGAAACGTCCCGCGCTCCAAGGCGATACCCCCTGCCATCTTCGGCTGGCCCCACTGTCAGGGAGACATCCGGCGGATGACCCGGTCAAACATCCGATCACTGAGCAGCCAGCGCAGAAAGAGAAGCGATGTGGCGTACTGACCGGCGGCATAGCGCGCCTTGGGCCGCTTGGCCCGGAGCGCCTTGAGGATTGTGTTGGCAATAACCGACGGCGGCGACCCCAACCCGTCCACGCCCAGATTCTCCATCGAGGCCGTCATTCGCTGGACGAGATCGGCATAGGCCGAGTCTTCCGAACGTGCCTGCAACGACCCGAGGGTGACATCGCCGAATTCCGTACGGATGAGGCCGGGCTCGATGACGATGACATCAATGCCAAATTGCTTCAGCTCGAACCGCAGGCAGTCCGACCATCCTTCGAGTGCATGCTTCGTGGCGTGGTACCAGGAGCCCAAAGGCAAGTAGATCTTCCCGCCGATCGACGAGATGTTCACGATCTTCCCGGCGCGCCGCGCGCGCATGGAAGGAAGAACAAGCTGGGTCAGCCGCGCCAAACTGAACAGATTCACCTCAAACTGGTACCGCGCGTCGTCGAGCGGCAGGTCCTCCATCGCCCCATACAAACCGAAGCCGGCGTTGTTGACAAGAATGTCCGTGCCCCCGCGTTCCGCGTTGATACGCTCCACACCGGTAATGACCTCCTCTTCCTTGGTGACATCCATCTGGAGCGCAAAGGCACCCAACTCCTCGAGATCCTGCATCCGCTCAACCCGGCGTGCCGCGGCATAGACAACGTAGCCTTCCTCCAGAAGTTTCCTGGCGGTCTCCTTGCCGATTCCGGCCGAGGCACCGGTGATCAATACCGTCTGTTCGGTTGCATCGCTTATGTCACGTTGGTTTGGCGTGGTCATCATGGAATCTCTTGGCTGGCATTCTCCATTATGGGATGCATGATGCGCCATCGACCCGTTCCTTGCACGTGGTGACAAGGAACAGGCAGCTTCAAGGGCGCGGCCCTGTTGCAGACGATGCAGTGGGCGATGAAGGCATTTCCGTTCCGTTCAGCTTTCGGGGGCCACAGACCGGCAGCCGAACCCCCCGAAAGTTTCTGGGTTGCCCTATTCGCCGCGCCGCCAAACCTTGTGGTGTCGGCGCAGAGGGTGCCAATCCACCCTTCGATCATCAGGACTCCCACAAACTCGGTGGCATGCTGCCTCCTTGCGACCCAAGGGCTGCCGCACAGCGCCAACAGAACGAGCCACAGCCCTATCAGAAGAAAGGTTCGGCGGGTTCCGTAACTTGGCACCAGCCACAGGACGGGTGCCAACGTGCCCAGGATGCTGCCCACCGTGCCCACCGCGTACAGTGAACCGGCCCGTGCGTCCCCCGGTGTTGACCGAGGATAGGGCAATCCGCACGACCCAAGGCGTGACCGCGCCGAACAGCACCAAGGGAAATGTCAAGAGAACAGCAACCGCCAATCCATGCCCCAAGGACCAGGCAGGTCAGAATCAGGGAAATCAGGGCAGCCCAGACGATTTGGCTGTTGCCAAACCACGGATCCAGGGGCCGAGCCGCAGCCAATTCAATTGCCCGTGCCCCGGCGCCAACACCGAACACAAGCAGGTAGGTCCGCACGGTAACGACATTGTCCCCAATACTATCCTGCCAAACGCCGGACCGATCATGCTCCTGCAAGTCCGGCCGGGCCGGGTTGCCTAACCCGCCTCAAGCTCATGGGCCAAGCCCTGTTCACCTTCCGGGATCCCGTCCTCTCATATTCCTTGCTCTCCGCGCAGGGCAACGCGAGCCTGCCTCGGGGTTGCACCGGTCCAGTCGTGGAAGGCGCGGGAAAACGAATTGGTGTCATGGAATCCGAGCAGGAACGAGATCTCGCCGACATGCATATGGGAATTCCGGAGGTAGTGCAACGCCAGATCCCTGCGCGTCTCGTTCAACAATGAACGGAAACTGACCCGCTCGCCCTGCAGCCTCCGCTGCAAGGTTCGCGGGGAGACACCCAGGGCCTCCGAGACCTCCTGTATAAACCCCTGACCGGCCGGCAGAAGCTCCAGAAGCGCTCCGCGGACACGATCGGAAGTGGTGGCAGCCTCGTTCATTTCCGCCAGTCGCCCCCGCAATGCAGTCTCAAGGAATTCCCACATGGGCTCGTTGGCGGTTAGGAACGGTCGCGAAGCATCGACCGCTGAAAAGGCAATGCACTGACGCGGGCCTTCCTGGACGGCAACCCCAAGATAGTCTCGATAGGCGTCGACATCCTCGGGCGGTTCGGAAGCGAGGACCCGCACGGGTTTGACTTCCACGCGCGTGGCGAGTCGCACCAGTGCCACCCAGAAGAGAAGCTCGGTGATCGCCAGCAAGGCGGGAGGCCGCAGGCCCGAAGGCCATCGGCATTCCAAGGTGGTCTCACGGTCGGACTGCGTGACCAACAGGCGCATGGGCCCAATGAGCTTCTTGTACTGGGCAATGCGAACGGCCGCCTGGTTCAGGTCCCGACTGCAGATGGCGGCAAAGATGGCCGGATCGAATGCTTCGGCCGAAACAGACCGGGCAATAAGGATTGGCAGGTTCGGCTCTCCGACTTCGTCTTCCACAGCCTTGGCCAGAGCAAAGAACTTCTCCGGTGGCAGCGCCACCCGCCCCCTCGCAAGCAGGTCGCCCGGCAGGCCCGCCCGGCGCAGCACATTCGCGGGGGCCAGCCCGAGATCGGTGATGAGCACAGCCCATCCCGGCCCGACGGTGAAGAACTTCTCCGGATTCATTGCAACTTGGCTGACATATGCGAACCGCCCCGCGCTCCGATCGCACTCTGCGGCAAGACCCCTGAAGTTTCCGGAACGCCCTGCCGTCAGGAAACCATCCGGCTGATGATCCGGTCGAACATTCTGTCGCTGAGCAGTCTGCGCAGGAAGAGCAGCGGCCTGGCCCACTGGCCGGCGGCATAGCGGGCCCTGGGCCGTTTGGCCCGGAGCGACTTGAGGATTGCGTCGGCGATGACCGACGGCGGCGACCCGAACCCGGATGATTGGATATTCTCCATCGAGGCCATCATCCTCTTTACGAAGTGGGCATAGGCGGAGTTGCCCGACCGCTCCTGCAATGGCCCGAAGGCAACATCACCGAATTCTGTGCGAATGGCTCCGGGCTCGATGATGATGACGTCAATGCCGAATTGCTTCAACTCGAACCTCAAACAGTCCGACCAGCCTTCGAGCGCATGCTTCGTGGCATGGTACCAGGAACCCAGAGGTGTGTAGACCTTCCCGCCGATCGAGGATATGTTCACGATCTTCCCGGCGCGCCGCGCACGCATGGAAGGAAGAACAAGTTGGGTCAGCCGCGCCAAGCCGAAGAGGTTCACCTCAAACTGGTATCGCGCGTCGTCAAGCGCTACGTCCTCCATCGCTCCGTACAATCCGAAACCGGCATTGTTGACAAGAATGTCCGTACCCCCGCGTTCCGCGTTGATGCGCTCCACACCGGCAACGACCTCCTCTTCCTTGGTGACATCCATCTTGAGTGCAACGGCGCCCAACGCCTCAAGATCCCGCATCTGTTCAACCCGGCGTGCCGCGGCATAGACAACGTAACCTTCCTCCAGAAGCTTCCTGGCGGTCTCCTTGCCGATGCCGGCCGAGGCGCCGGTGATCAATACGGTCAGCCCGTTTGCACTGCTTATGTCACGTTGGTTTGGTGTGGTCATCATGAAGTCTCCTGACTGGCATTCTCTATTGTGGATTGCAGGATGCGCCATTGTCCTATCAAAACACGCCAATGTTTATGCCGATTGCGCCACCAGGCAACTCCGTCCCTTGCATGGTGACAGGCATGGAGGTCTCGCAACCAATCCGATGCGATGCCCTGGAGACATGTCCGCCCAGCAGCAGATGACGCGGTGGGTGTTGAGACCTTCTCAGTCGGTTCAACTTCCGGGGACCAAGGGCTGGCAACCGAATCCCAAAGGTCGCCGACCCGTTCCACTCGCCACACTCCGCCCAAACCTTGTAGTGTTGGCGAGGAAGCTCCGGGCTACCCTCAGGCGTGTCCTGAGGGTAGCCCGTCAGAGGGGCTCTCCTTGTTCTCGCCAACCTCCGCCGGATCCGATGCCGACGGCCAGTGCAAGGGCACCAGCACGGGCGAATGATCGGACTCCGCCTCGATGTCCAGAACCTGTGGTCGGCCCGGAGCCAGGTCCCTGGAACAGAAGACGTGGTCCAGCCGCAGGCACGGTCGGAACGGCCAGCCGATATGGGGCTCAAGGTTGTGGGGCCAGGTCCAACCGGGTCCCTGACCGTATTCGGCCCAGACATCCACAAAAGAGCCGCGGGCGCGCCGGTGAATGTCCGAACCCTCCGTAGCGTTCCAGTCCCCCATCAGCAATACCGGATCGTCCTGTGCCAATGCATCCTCCAGGACCGTGTCCACCTGATGCGTGCGAATGGCCAGGGAGCGATCCGCCGACATCCGCGGATGATCGTAGAGAGGGGACACAAGATGCATGTTGTAGACGAGCAGGCTTTCTCCGGCCACCAGCAAGCGCAGCCGCAGGCAATAAGGGCCTGTGATCCCGACACTCCACTGCCGTTCCACGGCCACAGGCCAACGCGACACCACCCCGAGGCCCAGGCGTGCCTGCGGGTTGGAGATCCAATAACTCCAGGGATGGCTGGTCTGCAACGGTCTCCGCAGCGACTCGAAGGCATTCGAGGTCACTTCCTGAAGCACCGCCACATCCACCTGGTGCGTCCGGAAGGCTTCCGCCGTTGAGGTCAGATCCCAGCTTTTCTTGAGGAGGTTGGCCGTCACCACCCGGAGTTCCCCGGACGAAGACTCCAACCGGTTGGAGTTCGGCTCCCTGCGGCTGAACATCCACGCATAGTGGCGCAGGAACAGAACGCCCAGGCCCTCCCCCAGCGGCAGCGACCACCAGTGGCCGCCCAGCAGGGTCCGCAGCCAACTGGCCAGCCACGCCGAACCCAGAATCCAAAGGGCAAAGCTGTTGACCAGGTACAGGTTGCCGTTCCGGTCGCCGAAGAGCTTCCAAATCACCGCCCACATCGCGGCCACGATGATCCAGAGGCCCAGCAGCCAATTCGCCGCTCGTCGCAGGATGGACACGGTTCTGACGGAACAGCTGTCAAGCCGATTGCGGCGGCATCAAGGGGACGGCATCCGCGCCACCAAGCCCTGTGGAACCTGGCAACAAGGGGGATGCCAGGCCCGTGCCGAACGACAACGAACGCGACGCATCGCGGTTGGCCGGCCGCAGCTGCCTCGTAGTGGCGGGCAGTGGGATGAAACAGCCCGAGCCATCCGCGCCACGGTGTGCCACCGGGCTACGCGGGCCGATCGGCATCGGAATCGACCCCTGGCAGCAGCAAGGCACGCCACATGCTGGGGGTTTCCCGTACCGCCAGGATGTGGTCCATCACATTGTCCGGCAGGCCGTGTTCCCGCCAGTGCGCGGCAATTTGGTCCAGGGATGGCCGGGGCAGTTCGGGCAGGAAACTGTACAGCGCGGCGATGGCCATCTTTACCTCACCGCGGGCCTCTTGCTCCCGACCGCGACGCTCCTGTTTATATTCCGCGTCGGTCCGGTGGTCGCGCCAGCGGCCCTGTTCCCCATCCCACCACTGGAAACGGAAATCCTCCCGCGCCCGCGCCGGATCCCGCGGCGGCAGCAGGCGGACGGAGGTACCGAGCACATTGCTCCGAAACACCGACGGATCTGGCCCGGCCGCGCGGCTTTCCCGGTACACTCCGTCCTCCAGTCGGTACACGACCATTCCCGGTGGTGAATGGGACTCGCCGCGGTTAAGCGGGCCACCCAGCACATCGCACAGTACATACTCGGCAATGCCCAGGGTCTCGTACAACCGCCGCTTGCCGTCCAAGTCCCGCGCCGCCGTAGAGTCTGACAGAATCTCGCACACCAGGACCGGAACGGGATCGCCGGTGTCAACGTGGATGTCGTAAGTGATATCCCAAATCTGCCGGCCCGACAGCACCGTGCCGGGCACCAGCACCGCCAGGTCCGGTTCGACCCGAATGCTGGGTTCCCCCAGGCTGGTGAACAGACTCGCGGCCGCGCCCAACTCCGGACCGAAATGCAACCGCGGCTCCATCACCACACGCTGACCGAGCATGGCGAGCAATGTTCGGAGCATCGCCACGTGCAGGACCTTGTTCTTCGGTTTCTCGGAGGTCACCGCGCCGTCCTCGTTGATCTCGAGATACTTGACGGCATCGTGGCCGTAGTCGGGGTCCGTGGTCCAGTCGAGGGCGTACTCGTGGACGATGTCGTATGGAAACACCGGGTCGAAGTGCGGGAGCTGTTTGAGGCCGGCGCGCCACTGCACCACATGGGTCCGGCGCAGGGCGATCAACGCCGCCCGGCGTTCCCGTGTCATGCCCGGCTCATCAACCGAAATCGGCACCACCGGAGCTGTTTCCCGTCCGTTGGCAACCACCGTGGCCGTCGGCGTTTGTTTCCGCACCTCAACCGCAGCCATTCTCGCCTCCCGCTCCCGGCTGCTCTGCACGACCCCATTTTACCCGGCCGCACCGACGGATTGAGCCTCTGCATGTGTTTCGCCGCAGTGCCATCAACCGTCACCACGCACACGGCCCTGTCCTTGGTGTTTGGGAAGTCGATCCGTGGCGACAAGCTCCATAAGCCTGACGACACTACAGGATGGGGCTGGACAGGCAGGGCCGAGCCCAGCACATACAACGATGGGCCGGCACACCCGGAACTACGACTGGCGCTGTGCCTCCCGCGATATCAAGCCGCCGGCAAACGGGCCGCGATAGACCAGGGCTGCGAAGTACTGCCAAACCATAATGCCGAACCGCCGCAGCTGCCTCAAGTCATGCCCTTGCAAAATGCCGCCACAAGCGATGATGTCCACCGGCACATTGAGCATCTGCTTGAGGACGGTCAGCTTGACCACCGCATCCAGACTGTCACGGGCCAGGGTCTCGCCGCTGGCACCCCAACTGCGACCATCCCCGTCCAGCTCCTGGCGGGTGTTGGTGGCCACCACGGCCCGCACACGGAATTCCCCGCACAGAGCCACCAGCATGGCGTACTGGGAAGCACGCAAGCCCGGCCCGACCTTGATCCACAGCGGCACGTCCCTGGGTAGGCCCTGCCGGGCAGCCATCAGCAGGGCGCGTACCTGTGCCTCCGACTGGACACTATCCATGTCGGCATTGGTAGTGGGACAGCTGATGTTGATGGTCACCCAGGACGGCTTGAGTGCGGCATCGACCAGATAGGCCAGGGATTGCTGCATCTCCTCAAACAGTTTCTGGGGATCCTCCACCCCCGGCGTGGGGGCCAGGTTGATTCCCCAGCAGCGCGGCAGTTCCTCCTGGTGCATGGACAGGAACGAGGCCGCGGCCCGGACACCCACATTGCGCAGGCCAACCCGGTTGCCCAGCGAACGGCCGGGCATACGCCACATGGTTTCGCCCCGATTGCCGTGCCGGGGCCAGCGCGTGTAGGAGCCGAACTCCACCGGCCCGACCAGACTCGGCAGTGAGCGCCAGCCGGGAATCAAATTCCGGCCTTGCACAACGGCCGCCAGGGCCTGGACTTCGTTGTCGTAGCCCGTGCCCTTGACCCAGCCCGCGGCCAGGATGTGGGGATGCGTCAGTTGAGCCCCACCGGCAATGGCCGGATTCGGCGGCTGCGCCACGGTCCGGCACAACCGCAGGCCCTGCTGGACAAGTCGGCCGGTGTCCCAGCGTTCCATGAAGTCGTTGACTACCTGATGGCCGGTGGCAGCGTCCACGGCGCGCACCAGATACAGCGCCAGTTGCCAACCCAACCGGTACTTGAGCAGAAACAGGCTCCGCAGGAAATCCAAGGTGTCACTTGCGAATTTCATGTCCATGTGCGCTGTTGGACGACCGGCCGGCCAAATCCGGCCTCAACCTTGATTCTGCCCCCTGCCGCCGCCTGAGTACCCCTAATGTTGACCCTTTCAATCCTGGCCGTCACCCTGTGGCCCTCAAACGGAGTCCAGCCACACTTGCTGTGCAGGCTGGCGGCGGCAATCACGTCCGGCTCGTCCAGGCCCAGTCGCAGATCGGTCCAGGTGTCGGGCGGACAGGCAATGCCGAAGATGCGACGGGGATTGGTGGACACCAGCTGCACCAGGCGTTCCTGCGTGAGACGGCCCTCGTCCACGGCCGTGCCCAGCAGCACCAGGGTCGTCTCCACGACCGGCACGCCCCAGGCGGGTTCGTCCGCCTGCTTCTCGGCCAGGGAATGGGGGGCGTGGTCGGATTCCACCACGTCCAGCAGGCCGTCCGACAGCGCTTCCCACAGGGCATCCTGGTCCGCCTGCGTCTTGAGGGGAGGCTTCATCATGCCGAAGCTGCCCAGACGCGGCAGGTCCAGTTCCGTCAGGAACATGTGGTGCGGACAGGCACCGGCCGAGATGGGCAAGCCCTTCCGCTTGCCCTCGCGCAGCATGTCCAGTTCCGTTCGGGTGCTGATGTGGCAGAAGTGCGTACGGATCTGATAGCGCTCCACCAGCTCCAGAACGGCCGCGACCTCTTCTTCCTCGGCATGCACCGCCACCAGGCCATGATCTCGCCAGGCCGCGAAGTGCTCCTCCCGGGTCCGGCCCCGCATGTACATGAAGCCCGTGGTCGGATTGCAGTAGATTTTCAGGCCCACGACACCTTGGAAGGCCTTAGGGAAGGTTTCGAGGTTGCCTTGGGGATGAGCCCCGTAATAGACACCCCAGTCGCAATGGGCTGTGCGATCCAGTTCCCGTCGCTTCCGGGCCAGGGCTTCCGGCCGGGCGGTTTCGGGTGGAGTATTGGGCATGTCCAGGACCGCCGTATAGCCGCCGGCCAGGGCGGCCGCGGTCTCCGTGGCAAAGTCTCCCTTGTGCGACCAGTCCATGCCCCGCAGATGGACATGCGGGTCCAGGGGGCCGGGAATCCTGAGGATGCTCATGGAATCGATGTCCTTCAGACCCAGCGGCCCAGGACCAGCGCGATCAGGCTCATGCGAATGAACATGCCGTTCTCCATCTGCTGGAAGTAGATGGAGCGCTGGTCCAGGTCCAGGTTCAGCTTGTCGGAAGCCGTGCCCATTTCATGCTTGCGCGGCAACGGGTGCATCAGGACAGTGTTGATCGGGGTTTGGGACAGCAGTTCGGGGAGCATGACATACTCGTCCTTGACCTCGTCGTAGTCGTCCCGCGAGTCGAACCGCTCTTCCTGGATGCGCGTCCAATAGATGACGTCGCTGTCGAACAACACCTCGCGCAGGTGTCCGGTTTCCTTCACTGTCAACCCGGAGGCCCGGGCCTGCTCCCTCAAGGGTTCCGGCAGTCTCAGGACCTCGGGCGACACCAGATTGATTTGGATGTCCTCGCCCGTGTAGAGACAAAGCAACTTGACCAGGGAGTGCACCGTGCGGCCGAAACGCAAGTCCCCCACCATGGAAATTCGGAGGCCGCCCAGACCGCCCTTGCGCTTGAAAATCGTGTAGGCGTCCAGCAGGGCCTGGGTGGGATGCTCGCCGGTGCCGTCGCCGGCCGAAATCACCACCGGCTGGCGCTGAATCTGCTTGCGCAGGATGTCCAGGAAGTAGGCGGCGACCAGAGACGCCCCCTCCACATTGTGGCGAAGGATGATGACATCCGCGTAGCAGCCGGCGGCGCGCACCGTGTCCGGCAGGTCCTCGCCCTTGTGGACGGACGAAAATTCGATGCCGTTGCTGGCTCCGATGGAGCGGCCACCCAACCGGCTGACAGCGGACTGGAACGATAGATCCGTGCGCGTGCTGGCCTCGAAAAACAACTGGGCCGTAATGGCCCCGTGGGCCACCTCGCCGATGCCCCGGTCCCGATTGCGAATGCGCTGCTCCAGTCGCAGGGTGGCATCGAAAAGCTGGACCAGGTCCTCGCGGGCAAACTGGTCCACCGTCACGATGTGTTTGCCGGTGAAGTCGCCGGCAATGGGATCCGGCTGGTACGACTCGAGGATGCTGTTCCACACCCGATTCTCGGCGGAGGCGAAATCCCGGGTCATGCACTTTCCCCTGCGACAGGCTGGAGGGACTCCTGGGGTTCCAGAACCTGCACGACGGCCTCGTGCTGTTCAGGGGATATGTGGCCGCCGGCCAGGAAGTGGTCCACGGCTTCGCGCAGGTCGAATACGGTATGCAGCCGGAGGCCCGCCTCCCGCAACCGAACCTCGGCCTGTTGGTTGCGGCAAGTCAGCACGACCACGTCGGTGACCACCAGGCCCGCATTGCGCAGAATGTCCGCGACCTCAATCACGCTGCCTCCGGTAGTGACCAAGTCCTCAACGATGGCGACGTTTTCGCCGGGTTGAAACAGCCCTTCGATTTGCCGCTGCAAACCATGGGTCTTGGACGCCGAGCGCGTGAAGATCAGCGGGACGCCGGACTCAATGGTCACCGCGCCCCCCAGGGCCAGAGCGCCCATCGGGACGGCCGCAATCCGGTCCGGCGCCAGCGGATCCAGCTGGTCCTTGACCCCCAAGGCACAGAGGCGCAGCAGACCCGCATGGCTTCCGACGCGACGCAGATCCATGTAGATGGGCGACTTCGCGCCGCTGGTTAGGGTGAACTCCCCGAACTGCAGTGCCTGCACTTTCAGCAGGAGGTCGAACAGACCGGAGTTGGGCGCGCCCGCGGTATTCATCAGACTTCTCCCCTGCTGCAAAACCTGGCGAACTGCCCCATGTCAAACACGTGCCGTAGATTGCCGACACCGGCCTGCCCGAGCAGCCACTCCTTGGCTCCTGGTTTGTATCCACCGCCATCCAGAACAATGATGGTAGGGAAGGATAGATGGTTGATACAGGCCACCTCGTACGGATACTTCTCGTCCACCGAACCGGATGATGCCTGCCACTTGCACTGAATTACGAGGCCGGCCGGCCAGAGTTCGGGATGGCTCAGTACAAAGTCCACTTTCCGTTTTGTTCCGTAGATGCTTTTCCCAATGACACACTGCTTCGCGAAACACGGTTCGTCGTTCGCGGTCTGCTCCCTGAACGCTTTAGCAGAGACTTCGTTGTAACCGCACTCCTCCAAGTGATCTTCCACCCAGGATTCCAGTCGGAACCCGGAGCGGTTGGCGCGCGTTCCCTCAGTCATAGGTCGTTATCAGAAGCTCCACAACGCTGCCGCGGCCTTCCCCGTCGCTGTTAATGTGGCGGGGAGCCAGAACTTCACGGATCCGGAAAGGCGGTCCCGAGTACAGACCCCTGATCAGCGGTGTGTCCGAGTTGCTGATCATGACATGAACGTCGCGGTGTCCCCAACCGACCGCGGTGTCCCGGAGCAACTCCTGTTGCGCGTCTCCGAACCCGCCGGGCACGTAGCCCGTGAACGCACCGTCGTACGGGGGATCGCAATAGACGAAGTCTCCGGCCTCTGGTGCAATCGAGTCGAACGTTTCCACCCTAATATCGGCTCGTGCCAACGCCGCGCTGGTCTGACGAAGACCCTCGACATCGCAAATCCTGGGGTTCTTGTAGCTGCCCTTGGGCACATTGAACTTCCCCTCACTGTTCACCCGATACAAGCCGTTGTAGCAGGTCTTGTTGAGATAGATGAACCGAGCAGCCACCTGAAGCGGAGCTTCGGGTTCCTGCGCCCTGACCTGGAGGTAGTAGCCCTCGTCCGCATGGTGGTTGTGCGCGTGCTCCCACAACGCGGCGATCAGCCTTTCTACGTCGTCGCGGATCACCTTGTAGGCCGTGATCAGTTCACTGTTGACATCCGAAAGACAAGCCTTGCCTGATCGCTCAGGCATCGCGAAAAACACGCTGCCACCGCCGACGAACGGCTCGTGGTAGTCACCAAAGTCTGGCGGGGCCTGTTCCCAAATCAGGGCAGCCAGACTTCGCTTGCCCCCCGCCCATTTGACAAACGGCCTAGCCCTGGGAATGCCTGTCCCTGCCACGAGAGGCTCGGAGCGAAGCGAACTACCGGATGCCTGCACCGTTATGCCCCCTTCGGCTGGCATCCGGCACAGCCTCGGGCCAACGGATCAGTCTCCCGATCCAGTCGGCGCAGTTGCGGCCGAGATCCCAACTGTTGGCCGTTTGGAACTTCAAGGGCTGCCATCAATTTGCCGGCATGTCTGTCCGCGGGTCCCGATGCACATCCTATGTCGCCGCCAAGGCGTCCATCTGCGCTTGCATGGCGCGGACCAGCCGACCAGCCGCTTCCGCCGGTTCCCGGGCCTGCGCCAAACTGCTGCTGGTATTGAAAAGGACCCCCGGTACATCCTGGGAAATCCAGCCGGCCGCCAGACTCGCCTCGAGCGCGCCTCCCTGCGTACCGATGCCCGGAGCCAGAAACCACCGGTCCGGTACTGCTGCGCGCACCTGCTTCAAGGACCGTGGATCGGTCGCACCCACAACGAGACCGCTGTTCGGTCCCCAAGTCCGTGCCGTCTGTGCAACCTGGATGAACAAGGGCTCTCCGTCAAGGCGTCGGCCCTGAAAGTCTTGTCCATCCGGGTTGGACGAGTGGGCCAGCACAAAGCACCCCTTGTCCGGCCAATCCAGGAACGGGGCCAGGCCGTCCCTGCCCAGATAGGGGTTGAGCGTGACGGCACCGACCCCCAAGGTTCCGAAACAGAATTGGGCATAGCCTTCCGACGTGGCTCCGATGTCGCCGAACTTTGCGTCCAAAATCACCGGTCGGCCCGACGGTATTCGGGCCAGGGTGTCCTCCAGCAGTCGCAGTCCGTCAATGCCATGGGCCAGATAGAACCCGAGGTTGGGCTTATAGGCCACCGCCCACTCCGCCGTCTCTTCAATGATGTGGGTGTTCCAGGCCAACAGGTTGCCGGTGATGGAGCGGCCCGGTCGGCAGAACGCTTCCGGCAGCCGTTCCACGACTGGATCAAGCCCTACGCACAGCAGGGAACGCCGCTCACGGGCGGAGGCGGCCAGACGTTGCCAAAAATGCATATCAGAGATGGGAATCGAGGAAGCTGACGGATTATAGGCGGGATGCCTGCCATCCTCGGAAACCGAAGGTTCGGGACGGACGGGAATGCCCCCTACGCGCAAGTTGTCAAGATTTCCAAAGACAGGGGCAGCCTGCTTCAGACCTAATTTGCCTGCTCCGGACAGAGGTGGGACACCATGGCTGAACAGGCGATACTGATTGATCCCCATTTGTATTCAACTTTGACAAAAGTGCGGCAATGCCGCATACTCCGGCGCTACGGCTCTTGGTTGCCAAGGCTTGACGGACTAGCCGAAAGCTCATGCCGGAAGCGGCTCGACAAGCCATGGAGGCCGCCATCATCGCTGATCCAAAAGCTGCGCCAGTGATTCGAGGAACTGGAGGTATCCGGAAACTGCGTTGGGCTGGCTCAGGACGGGGTAAGCGCGGAGGTACCCGGACCATCTACTTCCATCACGTTGGCCCCGGGACGATCTACCTGCTGGCAGCTTGCGCCAAAGCTGCTCAGGACGACCTTAGTCCGGCAGACAAGAAGGCACTGGCGCGACTGGTGACCACCATCAAGAACGAGGGGATCCTCCGATGACGACTCAGCGAACCCAAGTAGGACACGAATTGGAAGCCGCCTTGGGCGAGGTGCTTGCCCACGTACGGGGCGAAACGTCCCTGCCCTGCCGGATTGTCGACGATCCAGCGGCGGAGCACATCGTGGCGCTGCGCAAGCGCATGAAGCTCAGCCGCCAAAAATTCGCGGACCGGTTCGGACTGGACGCCCGGGCCGTGCAGGACTGGGAACAGGGCCGGCGCGTCCCGGATCGTGCCGCCCGTGTCCTGCTGACCGTCATTGACCGGGACCCCGAAGCTGTCATGCGCGCCCTTGAGCGATAAGTGGACATCAGTAGAGAGTGAACGGGGCAATGGCAATCATGTTGAATGTTTTGGGATGTGGGCAGGTCCGTACCCCCATCCAATGGCTCCTAGCCCCAAACTGGAATGAGACTGTCTGAGTATGGGCCAACATGGATTCAAGTGATGCCGACAAGGTTCCTGAGGCTTGCACCCCATGCGACTGGAACCGGGTCTGCCAAATCCACTTCTCCGGGACAAGACCGGAGACGACGTTGTACGTGTCCGAGCTACTCTAACTGCAACCAGCAGTCGAGAACGTAACCATCGATGCATCAACAACATCCAAGGCAAACCTGGGAGTGAATGCTGTTGCTGTTACATTGAGACTGTCTATCTGGTCAACAGGGTAGGTACAGATGCTACCGGTGTCTGATACAACCGTGTAGAGGATGAGTTGGCCAGAACTGGCCTTCCGAAGGCTGTAGGGCTCAACCATGAATGTCCTGTCCTGGTAGCCAACCTCAACGCAGA
Source organism: Caldilineaceae bacterium SB0661_bin_34 (assembly GCA_009841145.1). Classification (GTDB taxonomy): domain Bacteria; phylum Chloroflexota; class Anaerolineae; order Caldilineales; family Caldilineaceae; genus Bin34. The sequence continues at coordinate 28,154 of VXMJ01000087.1, forward strand.
GGCGATTGACAGCAGCAAAGCGCGCCTTCTCCAAAGGCGTCCTCAGTCCCCAGAACGACAACGTAGCAGGTGGCCTCCATGCATCGTCAATATCGTCTATGGTCAGAATGGACGGCAACTCCTCGCGCGATCCGCGCCCCTCAAGCCATGCCAAAAGCTGAGGCAGTTCATCCCACAATGCCGAGAACGGGGGTAGAACCGGGAGTTGATGCTCCAGCATGTTGGTCCATTCTTCCTTTAGCTCGGCCAGGAACGGAGATGCCAAGATCGATCGGCTACTGAAGACCTTCAAACCTTTGAATTCACACTTCTCTCTAAAGACAGTCCGTACGAGGGTTGCATCTGGACCAAGAAATGGCCATCTGTAAAGAGTGATGATGTCGTAAAGGTCTCGCGGACGAGCTCTCTCTCCCATAGCCCGTAACTTCTCAGCAAACACCTCTTCGAAGCTGTAGCATCGAACGTGTGCTGACAGCGGAAAGGCATCCGGGTACGCGTGGGCAATCGGGCGCAAGACCGTCGGCCGCACAATCTTCTCCACTATGGTCAGGTCAATCCGGATGCTCGCCAAACTGGGCGCGTTCCGTGGACCTCTGTAGTAGACGCGGCCTTCCATAGACTTGCCATCAGGCCGCATGCGGACCACAGGTTCCCGTTCCAGCAAGGAGATTCCGGACTCCTCATACACATGCACCAAGGCCCGTTTCAAGTGACGGGTCACTTGACCTGTCTCGAACGTGGCTCCTGGCAGCAAAGTAAAATCCAAGTCTTCCGAGAAGCGAAAGGTCTCGACATAACACTTCTTCAGGCACGTCCCGCCCTTGAAGGCCCACGATGCCGACAACGCAGGGTCGGCTCCGATCCCCCAGAGCACCCACCCAATGACGTAATCTTTCTCGACTACGTCCTCCCGGATGCTCCATTCCCGGATTCTCTCGTTGAGCTCCGTTCTGGTAATCAACTGAACTCCTCTTCGAGTTGGATCGTTCTGTTCACCCGTAGATTCCAGCGCCACGCTACAGGCCCCCTGTTGGGCAGACCGGGATCCAATCGGCTGACACCGGAACTCACGCTGTCCTCGCATGCCCGGAGGAGCTCAGGAGCATGGACATTCAGAACCTCCAGCAGAAAACCCAGACGCTTGAATACCACGCGGTTGCCGACCTGTCGGACGTAGGCCACAAGCAGTTCGTCATTGCGGTACTCCTCCTTAAAGTACCTATCCATGATGTCAACAACGTGGCGCAAGCCTCCCCCGATGGACGGGACCTCGAGGATGTCAACGAGTGTGCGGGAAGGGTCGGACACATCCACCTTGGTTTGGTCGCGCCAGACCGGATTGGTGCCGAACACCCGACTTTCAGAGACGTGTTTGACGAGGAATGGGAACCCCTGGATGCTGACCTCCTTGCGCCGCGTCTCTCGCGTAGTCAAGACCACGGTATCCAGGAAAATCTGTTCGGTTAGGCTCCAGTTCTCGCATGCCGTCCATCCTCCGATGTAGTAGTCAGGACCAAAGAGCTTCGCCGCAATGACCCATGGGTCCTCCCGCCACTCATCCGGGTGGATGGCATCAAGTGGTACGGGTGCATAGAGACCCCGGCAAACGCGAACCAGCCATCCGCGCTCGGCGAGATAGGCGAGGAATCTCTGCGTTCGCGTGATCGGAAGCGCAAGCGTGGTTGCAGCTTCTTGGACAGTAAATGGTCCCGTAACACTTCGAATCAGAGACGTAAGGAGATACCGATTCCTTGCCGAGATGCCTTTTGGGGTCACCATTGCTGCCACTACGAACATTCCTGCGATCCAATCGAAGATAACGCGGTTATTATATCGCAAACGAGGCTCCCTCCAGGGTAATGGAACCGAAGGCACTGTTTGGCCTGGCTGATTTTGGTGCTGGACTTACCCATCGGAGCCTCTGCAGCAAAGGGTCCGATTGGGCATGTGCCATTGGGAGGCCCTCTCACACAGGAAGCCGAACGACCGTGTCCGCGTCTTCGTGTTGTTATTCCACCGTGTGCAGCAGACTGCCACTCTGGATCCCGGCAGTTCCATCGGCCGCCCTGATGGCACTCCGGCCTGACCTGAAACTGAACGATATTGAGCACATATTTCGGCCGCGCCGGCACCAAGACATGGCTTGGCACACCTTCACCGGAACCAGGAAGCGGAGATGCAAACAACCTGGAGCCCCACCTACCGACACCTGCCTGCGGAACCGTTGGACGGAAGCTGGACTGGCGGGGGGCTTCCTATTACGGGAGGCCCGACGGGGAGAGGTTCCGACGGGGCATGGTCCACCAAGACAAGATCACATGACGGTATCGGCCGGTGGTACAGCACGTCTCACACGCGTCCAGTCTCGCCTCCCTCTTGATAGCTTCGAAGTTGCATTCGGTGTGACCTACCATTCCTTTCGATCACCGGCACAGTGCCTTTTGCCGCAACCGGTGCCGGTGCCTGCCGTTTGTTCCGATGTTCGTGCACCGACTGTTCCGCCGTCCTAATCGGCCGTCACTTGGTACCGCTGGAGCCACAACTCCCCTGTGCCTTCTATGACTTCGTTGCCCAGTTCCACCGCGGCCACATAGTGGTCGGCCGGAATGTGATTGTGATCGACCAGATAGCTTAGGAATGCCACGACATCGACCACGCCGCTGAACCGAGGCTCCTGACTGACGAAGGCAATGTAGTCCGCCCCGGATCCCGCATGGAATGCCGGACGCAGATAGAGATCATAGGCAATGTCATCCACCACAACCTGACCGGCGTGAAACCTCCGCGGCTGGGATGCGAATGTCCGATCCATCCATATCATCACTTCATGCGTAATCGTGTCGGGGGTAGGCGGGTCGGTGCTGGTCACCCAGATGTCGTAGGCCAGGTTGTAGGTCCCTTCGGCACTCAGTTCGACGGCGTAGGCAATGGACAGTTCCCTGATGGCCTCTATCGGAGCGGGCAGGGCGGACGTGGAGGATTCGGAGTCCCATGGCTTTTGACCGTATATCACCTCCGGGTATGACTTGACCTGGCCGTTTCCCTTAGGCCATCGCCATCGCCAGCCATACTCGGTCGCGCCGTCCAGACTGCGTGTCAAGAGACACTGTTCATAGTCGACAATGTTTCCCTTGCCCCAAACATTGTTTTGGTAGACGAGGTCGGAGTCGGTCAGTGTGTCCCAATCTCCGCAGTGGGTCTCTGGCACCGCAACTTCGGCCTCCGGAGTTGCTTCGGAAGACTGGACAGGGAAAGCCTCCATGTCGGCAGCAGAGGGTAAACCGACCTCATAGTCGCACCCGGCAATGGTTAGGCCGAGAAGGGAAAGACACGCCAGATGGCGGATTGCCTCGCGCACATGCCTTCCGGCACGGCGGTCGGTTCTGTTCGGTCCACAGGCTGCTATCATCACCGAAGCCTTCCCACCGTCAACACAGACACCATTCCACGCTTTGACCGCGTACAGACGTTGCCTTCAGGTCCACTTCTCTGCCAAACGTTGTACCCATTGAGGTCGGAAACAACAGCCTGTGCAAAGTGGACCCGGCTCCCTGACATGCAACACCACCCCCTGCCGCGGAACGCTTCGGGGACAAACTCCGCAATCGCATACGGGTTGTTGCTGCAACTCGCTGCGCTTGGTCAATCGGATGGACGGCTCCTGGCACAACCTCCAGGCACCGACGACGGCACCGGGATCCCACTCACACTCGACAGAGCCGGCCTCGCTGCAGGCCTAATCATGCGACACGGACAATCCGAAGTGTTGCCGCGCCGATTCCAGGAATGCCTCGGCTGACCGATTGTCCATCCAGGCCTGTACCAACTCCGCGTGCGGCAAGGAAACCGAGGATTGTTGCATCATCAACCGAAGTTCGTCGGCTGTGGCATCACCGAACCGGACCCTTGCCAGAGCAGCCGCCATCCCCGCGATTTCAGCATTCCTCTCATCCAACCGGGCCTGCTGCGCCCGTAGTTGGGACTGCTGTACTTCCAACAGGTCATCCTTCTCCTTTGCACTGGCCAGTGGTTCTCCCGTCTCGGGATCCAGAATCCGGTAGCCGCCATCGGTTTCATGTTGGTGCAGTTCCTGCACAAGAAGGAGACCGCAATCCAGAACCGGCGAGTAGGCGGACCACGAGCGCGCAGTCTCGTCCCAGACAATCCCCAGTGGTTCGTAACGCCCCCGCTCCAGTTGCCAGCCCATCATCGGACCGTCGGGCAACAGGAGGCCAGATTCGAGGTGGGACGGATCATCGGAGTCGACCGGATCCAGGACCCAGTACTCCCGGATCCCCATCCCGGCATACCATCCCTTTTTGATCCCCAGGTCGTTGTCGACGGTGGACGGGGATGCGACCTCGATGACGCAGTCGGGTGGACAGGGCATATCCCAACGGCGCAGGGAACCGCGCCCGGTGTTGGGAAACGGCATGATGATCATGTCCGGATCACAACGCTGCTGTTGACCGTCGGCATCGAAGAAGTGCAAGCCGATGTCCTGATTGATGCCAAAGGGTCTGCCGCGCCGCGCCAGCAGAAAGGACAGGGCGTTCAACAGGTAGTTCAGAATGGCAACATGCCTCGGGACCGTCGACATTTCGTCGCTCCTGGGCCATTCGGCAGGGTATTCCGGGGTGTTCCAGGAAGGGATGGGCTTGGACAGGTCCACCGAAAGGGCCGGTTCGGCCTCGCGCGGTTCCGCCGGTACTGTCCAGGGTTTGGTGATGGCCATCGATCGCCTCCCGTGCATGCGGGGCCCCATTGTACTCGGCCACTGCCGGATGCAATCCACCATGTCTCCAGATTGAGCCACCGCCGGACCCGGCTGTACAAGCAGCATCCGTTTGACGGATTGCACACAGTCAAGCGCCGTTCCCGGAAACACCGCAGGGTCTCTCCCTGCTCGATCTTGGCAAAACCTTCTGGTCTTGCGGAGCATGTCCCCCAGTCGAGGTGGATGGATACTCGGTGCTGACGGTCGGGCAGCAGCATCCTGCCGAAGGAGCTTGCACATTCGAACACCTGCATGAAGCAACATTTGTCCTATGCCGCAACGAGCCAATACCGATATACCTGAAGCGGAGCGGCACTCGCCCGCCCGGCTGCCGGCCGACAGGACGGATATAATCCGGGCTCAATACGCTCCTTCAGAACCCAAACCAGCGTTGCCGGCTGGTTGAATACCCGACTCACCCCCTCTGTTCCGACCATGGCTGTACTGGACATCCTGCAAGACTGGCGGGAAGACTCCTCGATCCTGCATCGCAAGACCGTGCGCATCCGCAAGGTGGACCGCAGGATCCGTCGGCTGCTGAATGACATGGTTGAAACCATGCGCGAGGCCGGGGGCGTGGGGCTGGCGGCCCCGCAGGTGGGCCGCAACCTGGCGGCCTTGGTCATCGAGTACGCCGACACGGACGAGGATCCGGACGCGGTGCCCGAACTCTACAAGATTCTCAATCCCCAGATCGTCCGGGCCCGCGGCGAAGTCGAGGGTCGGGAGGGATGCCTAAGTGTTCCAGGTTTTCTGGTGGATGTGGACCGGGCCGAACGCATCACGGTCAAAGGCATGGATGCCGACGGGAAGGCCATCCGCATCAAGGCGGACGGCTGGTTGGCCCGAATCTTCCAGCACGAAATCGATCACCTCAACGGCGTCCTGATGATGGACCGCGCCAACCGCATGTACACGGTGGAGGAAGGGGAGGATGGGGAACCCGTCGTCACCCCCATCGGCGCGGGCCACGAGGAAACCGAATCGACAGCCGGAACGGTCGCGGTTACGAACTGAGAACGGGCCGGGCGGGCCATCCGGGCCAAGGCCCTGCCGCCTTGGCTCACGGGAGCTCCGCAGCAGGAACATCCCGCAACCACCCAACGGTCATCGCCCCGTACTCGTTTCCCACCCCGGAGTCGGGTCGGACCGATTGGCCAGGAAACGATCCAGTTCTTTGCGCCGGGGTGAACTGCGGGCGCCAGCCCGGCCAATCTGCAATGCGGCCACGGCGTGGCCGCGGATGACCTGTTCGGCCAACGAACATCCCGACAACCCCGCCTCCATAAAGCCGGCATCGAAACTGTCACCGGCGCCAAGGGTGTCCACAACCGGCACCCGAAACGGCGGAATGGTCACGGCCGGGGAACCGAACTCCGACACATGGGCGCCAACCGGCCCTTCCCGCATGATGGCAACGCATTGGCCCTCCTTGGCCAGACGGGCCGTTGCCCTCCGCAGATCCGGCTCGGCCGGGATCAGGTGAAACAGCTCCTCGTCCGCGGAACCCAGAACGAAGTCCGCACGCCTGATCGCCGCCCACAGCGCCTCAACATAGCTGGCCGGGAGGCTGTCGCCTTCCAGGCCCAACCGCAGGTTGAGGTCGAAAGAGGAGCGAATCTTTCGCACGCGGGCCCAATCAAGAGCCCGGAGCGTGGCCTGCCGGCCAGGCTCCTGCACCATGCAGACCCCCGACGTGTGCAGCCAGTCGCGGGCTGTGAGTTCCAGACCGTCCAGCTGCCTCTGGTGCAGTTCCGCAAAGGCCTGGTCTCGGCGCGGCCAGCCCAACACCGTACGCTGACCGGCCGCGTCGATCAGGGCAATCACAATCATCGTGGGCCGCTGTCCCGAAAGCTCCACGCACGAGATATCGATACCCTCGGCGACCAGTTCCTCCAGGGCCTCCCGACCAAAGAGATCGTCCCCCACCACCCCAACGAAATGGGTCTTGACACCCAAGCGCGCCAGAGCCACGGCGGTGTTGGCCACCGTCCCGCCGCCGTGCACCTCGGGAGACGCTTGCCGACGGGCCTTGCCAGCCTCCTCGGAAACGCTCAGCACCAAGTCGACACAGACATCCCCGAACAGGATGCCCCGGCCCCGGTTGTCCGGTACCGTCATCCCCTAGCGGCTGCCGCGAACGCCTTCACGAGACCGGGATTCTTCCTGCGAGAGCCCGCCTCGTTCGTATGGGTGAAGGAGTCCACGCCCCACGGTTCGACCCGGCGGATCGCTTCCCGCACATTGCCGGGCTCCAGGCCGCCGGCCAGAATCACCGGAATTTGCGACCGGCGTACGATGTCCGCACTCACGGTCAGGTCGTGCATGTGGCCTGTGGCCCCGATGTCCCCGTCGGGCGCGGGGGTGTCCAGCAGGAAATAGTCCACCACGCCCTGGTAGGAGAGGGCCAGCTCCACGGAGGATTCGTCCGTCACCGGGATTGCGGCCATGACCTTGACCGGCGAGATCATCCGGCGGATCTCGGCGACCTGGGCCGGCGGGGTCTTGTGGATGTTCCCGGACAGGTGCAGGACATCGGGTCGGGCCCTTTGCACCACCCCGACGATGACGTCGGTCTCGGTGGCCGTGGTGAGTGCGTTGCAGAACACGTCCGGATGCCGGGCCGCCACCTCGTACAGTTCCCGGCACAGGTCGAAGTCCACCTCGCCCTCGCTCAGCCCGTCTACCCCCGGCTTGACCCCGATGAAATCCACGCCGGCCTGAATACTGCGGCGCACGTCGTCGGGATGGACGTGCTCGTAAATCTGAACCTTCACCCGAGTCCTCCGCTGCTGTTCATGCTGTTTCCTTGGCGGCCCGGTTGAAGGCGGCTACCTTTTCGAGATCCTTGTACCGGGAACCGGCCGCGTTGGTGTGCGTATAACTGTCCACTGCCCAGGGTCGGACCCTGCAGATGGCTTCCTGCACGTTGTCGGGGCTGAGTCCCCCTGCCAGCACCACGGGGATGTTCACTCGACGCACGATTTCCGCACTCAGCCTCCAGTCGTGCACCTCGCCGGTGGCTCCGACCCCCGGCACATGGCTGCGATCCGTATCCAGGATGAGCACATCGGCGGCGCGGGCGTACATGGCAGCCTTGGCCACCGAATCCGGGGCTCCCACCGGAATCGCCATCATGATCTTGACGGGGGACAGCCTGGACCGCAGCCTGACCACCAGTTCGGGCGTGTAGCGGTCGAAATCCCCCGACAGGTGAACGATGTCCGGCGATGTCTGCACCGCAGTCTCCACTATCTCCTCCTCGTCCCAGGCCACCGTCAGGGCCAGAACATGGGCCGCGGATACCCCGCGCACCGCGGCGAAGATTTCCCGACTGCGGCGGAAGTCCAGTTCCCAGGGCAGGCGACCCCGTTCTCCCACCGTGATACCGATGAAATCGACTCCTACCTCGGCAGTGGCTATCGCTTCCGGCACCGTCTTGAGGGCGTATATCTGGGTCTTCATGGACCTGTGTGCGCTATGTGGGAACTGAGGGGGGAACCGGTTCCTGACTGCAGCAAAAACCGTGTTGCCCCTAACTACCTTGATTGGCAACCGTGATCACCACCGCGCAGGTCGGCAGGTCCGTTCCCGCGCCGATGTCCACCACAGTCAATCGTAACGTGTGGACACCGTCCACCATGAACGATGTGTCGAGAATCCCCAACGGGCCGTTGGACACGGCCGTCTGCTGGCCTTCGAAGTAGAGAAAGGCCCCATCCAGGTTCGTTCCTTCGGTACGCTCCAGTTTGTAGTACCAGAACTCCTCATGATCGGCCGTTCCAATAATCGGGACGTCGCCCGACACCACCGCACCCGGTTGCGGGGACGAAATCTGCACGTTCGGGTCCGGGCAGGCAGCCGAGGGTACCAGTGCGTCCGCCACCGGCTGGGGTACGTCGGTTGGGGTAGCTGTGACCGTGGGAGTGGGCGGCACGGGCGTGGACGGCACCTCGACGGGCTGAACGGAAGCCGACGCCGAAGTGGCCGTGGGCAGGAGCTCGGGCACGGCCACGGCCATGGGCGGCGTGGCTGTTGTTGCCGGCACGTCAGCCAGATTCCAGGGCAGTGCTTCGGATGCGGAAGCCCAACGCTCCAATACCCAATCCTGCGCCTGGTCGCTGATGGCTGCAACATCCACCTGACTGTCCAGTCCGGGGCTGACCCGCGGAATGCCGTACCAAATGCCAGCCAGCAACAACAATCCGGCCATGGCAAGGATTACAGCCGCCACCAAGCCGCGCGACAGGGCGGTGCGCTCCCCCATCGTGGACTCGCCGTGCATGCGCACGGCAATGGGACGGTAGTCGACAGGGCGCGGTTTCGGCATCGGCGCGCCGGAACTGGTATCCGCCCACTCGCGGCTCAGGACCGGTGCAACCAGAACCTGCCGCCGGTGCTTGAGTTCCGCCGAGTCCAGTTTCAGGAACTCTGCGTAGTTCTTGAGAAATCCCCGGCCTACTACCTCGCCGGGCAGGTTCGACCAATCGTCGTTCTCCAAAGCCATCAGATAGGCGGCCCGAATCCGGATGGCGGTTTCGGCATCCTGCAGACTCAGACCCAGAGTCTCCCGCCGCTCGCGCAACAGGGCTCCTATCCGAACGCCTTGCGACGGCGCATCGTGCATGGGCTGCATTGGAGGGGACAGGCTCGGAAAGGTCGGCAATTCTAACAAAGAACCGGCAACCCCATACCCGGCCGGCCGCCGTTCCTCAGGCCAATCGCATTCTCATTTGGGCCTTGGCCGCTGCAGACCGGATGGGGGTACTCTGCGACACCATCAGGAACATGCCTTTGGGCCGACCCTACCGGTGTTCCTCGATGGCCCCGGGCATCCAGATGAACGATACCCGTCATTCCAAACCCGATGCCATGCGTTGGCGGACATCCTCCTTCCTGCGACCCTGGACGTGATGTTCGGGCCTCACGACTGGATTGGGCTTGAGCAGTTAGGCCATATGCCAGTGGACGGCCAGTCCTCCGAGATCGCGGCCATTCCGAAACTGCCTCGACATCGGTGCCGACCTGCCGTACTTAGAGCATCGATGCCCCGCATCCCGGAAGTCGATTGCACAGACGATCCGACCCTGGTCCCGACCAAAGAACACAGTCGCCAACCGGTCGGGGCTGGCGACTGTGTCCCGAGCCCTACTAATTCGGTATCGACACAATTACGAAATCGGACCAGGGCCCGTCCTTGTAGTCGGTACCCGCTGTCGCCTTGGCACGGACCCGGTAATAGCACGTTTCGCCTTGTGCACAGGTGTGGGTATACGAGGCCGTTGTGACGTCGTGACCGGTGGGTGAAGTGCACTGATTATCCGAGCACACTTCGAGTCTGTACTTGTCGAGCGCCGTGTGGGTCATGGCATCCCAAGTTAGTGGCACACCTCCCTGGTTAGTGTGACTATTGACCGTGAACCCCGTGATTGCGGGCAGGGGTATCTTGTCGGTCGTACACAGCACGGCGTCGGACCAGTCCGAATCGTGATAGCCCGTCTTGCCTACGGCCCGGAGGCGGAAATAATAGCTAGTGTTGGCAGACAGGTTCACCACTGTGAAGCTGGTGGCCGAGGCCAATGGCGTACCGGCGGACACAGGCGTGGTGCAGGTGGAGTCAGTGCAGTACTGAACCTCGAAGTTGTCGATGTTCGTTGTCGAGGTGGGCGCAGTCCAGGTCAAGGTGGCGGAATTGGCCGTGCATGTGACCCCCAGACCCGCCACCGGCGGCAGCGCCGTGGTAACCACGACAATGTCATCGGGAGGGTCCTCGTCATTGGGAGGATCATCTCCAGGTGGATCATCTCCGGGATTCCCGGAGGTGCCCCCGGTGGTATCCCCAGTGGTGTCTCCGGGGACGGAATCCAGATAGGCACTATTGGGGATGGCCATGGCAGTAATGCGGTAATAGTAGGTCGTGCTGGGGTCGAGACCGGTCACGATCTGGGTGGTCTCGGTCTTGGCCGGCGTCGCCACCTCGGTGGCATCGGGGCAATCGACGGCGGCCGAACTGCAACTCTCGATCTTGTACTCGTCCAGTCCTGTCGTGGATTCTGGCTCGTCCCACTGCAGCGTCACGGTGGTACTGGTAACACCGGCAACCCGGAAGTTGTCCACCACCAGCCTCCTCTTTTCCGTGGTCGCGGTGACGATCGCGGAGGCTTCGGTATCCGAGCAGGTGGCACTGCTCGGGTTGGCCAGGGCCGTAATGCGGAAGAAGTACGAAGTGAAGGGATCGAGCTCCGTCAGGGTGTGCGAGGTCACCGACCGGGACGGGGTCGCCACCTCGGTGGCATCGGGGCAGTCGGCATTGGCCGAACTGCAACTCTCAATCTTGTACCCGTATAGGCTTGAGGGTCCGGGCGCATCCCACGTCACCGTGATACTCGAGTCCGTAATGGCGTCGTCCCCGCTGCCGATCTGGAATCCCTGTACGGCCACCGGACACGGTAATGGGGTCGGCTGCGGGGTGGGGGTGGCAGTGGGAGAGGGACGTTGCCGGCGAGGCCTGGGGGTGGGGTTGGATACACTG
>VXMJ01000059.1 GCA_009841145.1 Caldilineaceae bacterium SB0661_bin_34
GAAGGCCATCCGGCACCGCACGCGGGGCGACAAGGCCGAACGCGAGCGTCTGTACAGCCTGCTGAAGCAGAACCGCTGGACCGAGGACCCGTTCCTGCACCGACAGATGCGGAAGCAGTGGCGCGGCGGCCGGTCCCATGTGACCAACCAGATTGTGGCCGATGCGGGCTCCTACACCACCCAGGTCTGGCACGACCGGGCCTGGGTGTACCTCCAGGGTTTGGAACGCGGCCAACGCATTGCCATTCCGCTCAAGGGCACACACCTGCCCTCCGGCACCCTCCGCATCCTCCTGCGGGACAACGGACAGGTGGAAGTTCACTACGCGGTGGACGAGGAACAGGTGTGCAGCACGCGTCCCTGCGGGGATGCCACGGTCGGGGTGGACAAGGGCTACACGGAAGTCTACACCGACAGCGACGGGGAACGCCACGGCGAGGACCTGGGCGACCTGTTGTCCGCCGAGAGCGACCAGCGCAAGGTCAAGGGAACACGGCGCAATCACCTCCGGGACACCGAGCAGAAGCACCGGGCCAAGGGCAACCATCGCAAGGCCGACACCATCCGGAAGAACAACCTCGGCAACCAGAAGCGGACCCGGCGGCGGACCCGGCACCGCAAGCAGGTGCGCGACCATCTCTGCCAGGCCGCCCACACCGTCGTGGACAAGGCCGGCACGATCGCCTGCGAGGACCTGTCCGCACACATGAAGTCCGCCCCGTACCGCCACAGGGACACCAACCGCCGTCTGAGCGGCTGGGTCAAGGGCGTGATGGCGGACACCCAAACCTCGATATCTCGACGCAGAGGTTCTGCGTTGGCATTGGTCAATCCGGCCTACACATCGCAAGTCGACTCCCGCACGGGCCTGTTGCAGGGCCGTCGTCGCTGGGACCGGTTTTACTGTCTCGACGGGGTTGTGCTGGACGCGGACGTCAATGCCGCCTGCAACATTCTGGCGAGGCTGTACGACGAGGAGATAACGTTGTACACACCCTACAGGGAGGTCAAGGCCCTGCTCGCGGAACGAACCAGGACAGCGGTGGGGACTGCTCCACCCGGACTCGAGTTGCGGGGGCGTGCAACGCCGTCCCCATCAACCGAGAGCGAATCACCCGAACCGGTATCGAAATGTACCAGGTAAAGGAACAGTTCCCCGCACTGTCTAGTGCATCCTCCCGTAGGTTCGTCGGAGCGGGACGGGGCATCGTCTGGTTGACGTCGCATCGCCGCATCGCCCCCTGCTATGAACAGATGCCGCTGGCTATCAGGGACTGGCTGTGTTTGCCGCCCAGGCTACAGGGCCTGGGGGCGGAGCTGCGGCGAAGATGCCGCAAGTCTGCACTCCCGACCGGATGGAATGTGTCGGCGTGCAACTGTCCTGGGAACAGGAGACCTGCGGGGGAGCAGCGAGGCTCAGGCAAGGTCTTCCAGGATGTCCCAGTTCTCCGACAAGGCCATCAGGCCGTCGGCGCGCAACACCTCGATTTCCTTGTAGCGGGAATGGATTAGACCCATCGCCTTGAGGCTGGCCAACTGGTTTGACACAGTCTCCCGATAGGTGCCCAGACGCTGTGCAAGGTCCGAGTGGGTCGTCTCGATGGCATCCCGGCCGTTGTCGGACAACCGCAACAGCAGGCGTGCCAGCCGCGTCCGGATGGTGTCGTGGGATTCGAGTTGTTCCGTGTAGAGGTCCTGCTGAAAGCTGATTTGGCTGTCCAAAATGGCTTCCAGAACTTCGGGACACAGTTCGCTGATCAGGTTCAGGTTAGAGACCAGTTCACAGACCGTGACCCGCGTGGCCGCCCGCAACCGGTAGTTGTCCCATCCCTCGAACAGGCCTGGACCGAGAACCGCACCGGGGGTGAATGGCAGGACAAACAATCGTTGGCGATCCTTGGATGAGAATGCCCCAGGAGCATCGTTGGCTTCCGCATGCAAGGAGCCGTCCAGGATTACGGTGTAGTTTTGCAACGGACGGGCCGAGTCGGCTACGACAGTGCTGGCCTCTGCGGTCTGCAGGGAGGCGATCCGTGCGAAGTCACGGTCTGTTTGCAGACGTTCCCGGATATCGTCCAGGGTGAACTCAAAGGTGTTGTCGAAGGACGGGATGAGCATGGCAGCCCCTTTCCCTCAGGGGGTTGTGGTCGTGTGAACAGTGTAGACCGAAATCAACCCCTGTTGCATTAGGGATTGGTTAAGGTGGATTGTATGCCTGTGTACCTCTCCGGAACCGAGGGTCGGGACGGTGACGTTGGCATATCCGGTTCGCGTATCATCGGGGTTGGCCTGTGCCAAACGTCCCTCGCCGCGCAGAAGCCCCTTCCCCTCGGGCCTGTCGGATCAGGGACCGGCCCCTATCCAGAATGTTGATGGCGGCGTTCTCGCGCCGTCGCCGTTTCCTGCGGTGCAACTTTCGCAGTTGGCCACACACACGTCGCGCCCGGTTGGACAGCGGTTTTCCGGACTTCCGGGAGCCTACCCGGGCCTTCGCCACTTGGCGCTGCTTGCGCTTGATGTTGGCGTCCAGATTGGACATGTCCGGCTGCTCGTAGACCTCACCGTCACAGTCCGTGGTCTGTCGCACGTTGCGGTCCACGCCCCGTTCGCCGTCATCCGCCGGTGGTTTCAACTGTGCGGCCGGCACGGCATACGTAACGTTTGCGGACCACTTCGAGCGGATGATCCGTTCCTTCCTTCAGCATCCGCACGGTCTTGGCTGCGTAGCCAAGGTACTGACAATGGCGGCCCAGCTCCAGCCGCGCTCCCCTATCCGGGGCATGTACAACCGATCGCCGTCCATCCGCACATTGTCCGGGATGGTGAAGCCGTCGGGCTTTGTGCCCATGCCTGATCTTTCGCCGCGGGAAGTACTTCGGCTTGCCATCGGACTTTCGCCGAGGCAGGACCGCACCGGATCCTTCCGCAGGTTTGACATGGCCTCTATTTGAATTGTCGTTGCGCTACCGCATGGCTGTGGCGAACTGCCACCGTTCCCGTTGTTGGTCCGGCACGATATCCTCCAAGGCAGCGCGACTGCACGCCTCCGAGTCCTTTGCCGGCAAGGTTGCCAGCCACGCCTCCGCGATGGCCAGGCCTTCAAGGTTCAGTTCCGGTCGCAGCCATGTACCGCACAAAATGCCGTGATAGCCAAGCACGCGGGCAGTTTCGAATCCGGGGACGCGGGACTCGGCCAGGTGGGCCAGGTGCTGTTCACTGGCCTGCTTGAGAACTTCGGCAAAGGCGTCGAGCAACTGCGGATTGCGCATTTGGGTTACGAGCTGGGCCGACCGTGCGAAGTAGTAGTCCCCTGCCAGGATGGCCGACTGCTCCAGTAAATCCAGGTCTGCCTGCGGATCGAGCAACTGGTGATGGACTTCCAGGGCAATTCCGAGCAGTTCCAGGGCAACGGCGAGTTGACAGCGGTTAACCAGTGCCCGGCGACAGTCCGGATGCGGCAGCCCGATGGCCAGAATGACCGGGGCGCAGACCAATTTGCCACGGAGCCGCAAGGGTTTCGGCAGGAGATAGTGAAGACCGGCGTCGATTGACTCCAATTCCCGATCCAGGCCGGCACGCACGAACGCCAGTTCCTGCTCGATGGTGTGGCCCTGAGCCGACGCGGACTTGGATCGGCCGTTAGTCATGATGGTTCGGAAGGCCAAGGGATGCGGGATCCAAGCACGGATTGGACGCCTATTGTAGTTTGTTTGGAAACCGGGAGTACCTACCCGCCGGGTCGGGGGGGGGGGGGGGGGGGGGGGGGGGGGGCGGGGGGGGGGCGGGGGGGGGGGAGGGGGGCGGGGGGGCGGGGGGGGGGAGGGGCGGGGGGGGGGGGGCGGGGGGGGGGGGGT
>VXMJ01000056.1:0-34259 GCA_009841145.1 Caldilineaceae bacterium SB0661_bin_34
CTAACCAAGCTGCCTGCCGACACTCAAGTAATCCAGGCATGATGGATTGGTATAAGTGGCAGGGAATGAACACTGAAGCGGCTACCCTGTCGGGTCCGTTGTTGGTTCTTCCAGACGGGGTCCGGTAGAACTGAGCGCAGACCGGAAGGCAAGCTCAGCGTGGAATGCCACTCTGGATCACTACGAAAATCCATCTCTGTGTCCACAACTTAGCTCTGTCCCTGCTCTGCCAAGTGGAACTACTGGCCGTGTGCAGGTAACAGAACAGGCACAATGGCGACAGATTGCAAGCGCACCTGCTCTGAATCTGAAGGACCTGTATCGCTACAATCCTGACTGCCAATCCCAATCCGGCTGCTTCAAGCCGCGAATCATGGAAACACAAGCTAAGTTCGTCCCTGTTCCATGACCGATTGAGGCATGCTTCAGGCCGATCCAACAGTGTCATTGAGGCTCTACACGTGATCGAAAATGCACTACGTCATGCCTAACGCACTGCACCATGTATTCCACGTCTTCGTTCAGGTCCGGGGACTCATGGGCGGTGCCGCCGGCAAAGACAGACAGCATCTCCAGGTTGGAGATTGGAGCTAAGTCGGGCACGCTAACCTGTGCGGCTTCCATCAGTTCCGGAAGCTTGTGGGTGTGTTCGTACTTGTGACCATGGATCGCAATTACGGCCTTGAGCGCGTGTTCCAGTGCCCCTTGGGCATCCCGCCCCAGGAAACGATCCCAGTTGAAGGGGATCCCCGGCTGGGACATGCCTCTTTGAATGGTTTCTTCCCAAAAGAGTAGGTTGTCGCGGGCATAGGCGGCCCGTTCCATGGCTTCGCGGCGAAGCGATTCGGGGAGATGGTCGGGCGACGGCTTGGGAGGCTTGTAGCGATCGCCCATGGGCGTTACTCCTTCTCGAACCGCGTGGGCAGCCACATGGTTGAGGCCGTACTGCATAAAGTCGAAATGGGCCGTGTCCAAGATCGTCACATCAACCGCAGGCGGATCGGTGTAGACATTCCGCGCGACCTGGACTGCGGCCCGGCGGCAGGCATCGGCCACCGCGGGCGTGCGGTCGCCAACAACGAGCAGGTCGATATCGGAGCCGGGGCCGTGGTCGTCGCGGGCACGGGATCCAAAGAGCAGTACGCGGGCCACCCCGGGCACCTGTGCTGTGGCAGCCGCAACCTACCGGGCACGCGGATCATGGCGCACATCACGGCCAGGTTTGGACTCAACGGTCCGAGTGGCTGAAAACAACGCCATCGGGGAGTGCTTATCGCCGGGAGGCGGGCGCAGTTTCACGGACATGCATTCACATGCGGAGCGAGACATCGGCACAAGACCGGTGCCGGGAAGGGCCGTAGCGCGGATTGTACAACCCCCGCCAACCGGATTCTGAGGGGCCGGGCAAGAGACGGTGCATGGCGTTGCGCAGCGTGTGGCGGGATATGGCGGGGGCTCAGTGAAAGAACAACGTAGCCGCGAGGATAATCCGCAGGTTCAACGGCTACTTGCTTCCTCATGTCCATACCCCTTACCCACACGACATGACAACTGAACCTGCTCAATGGGTCATGCCAAGGGGTGGGAACTGTGCCAATTGACAAACCCGAACCGGATTGTTGTGGAGCTGCCCCCACCATGTTCAGGGCGATCCGGCACCGCATGGCCGGCACCGCGGCCCTGGCGCATGCGGCCATTGCCCTTCCGGAACTGCATATCCGGGAGCAGTACAAGCGATTGCCGCACCCGGAGACTCCCGCCAGTGTCCACTCAAACAGAGTCACTATCCAACATCCGTGAGGCGAGAATGTCACAGGCGGTCTCTTGCTCGCTCCCGGTATAGCCTGTCACCAATGCCCTCAACTTAGGATTTAAGCGCCGTGGCCATGCCCCATGCAGTCACAAGCCTGCGTGAAAGGGCCTGCTAGAATTCGCGGCCCGCTTGACGGCATACGGAAGATCGGCAGTCGATGAACCATCTCCCCGCCCTGCATGCCAGCGAAGCGTCCTTTGTCGCCATTCGCTGGGTCGGGGGCCTCTACGTCGACAAGACCGGCTTCTTCCGGCACCTGCTGGCCACGATGCCATCCCGTTTCGACACGGGCGCCCCACCCCTGCTGGCCCACCGCCACCAGTTTCTGGCGCGTCCGCGCCGCTTCGGCAAGACGCTGCTGGTCAACATGCTCGAAGCGTGGTTCCAAGGGTTGCCGCCGGACCACGACACCAACCTCGAGGGCCCGACCGCGGACCTGGACCGCATGCCCGCAGGCTGGACCAGTCCACCCTGGCTGTGGGAGGGTTTGGAAGCGGAAGATCTGCATGGCAGCCATGGCTGGCACCCCGTAATCCGGCTGGACCTGTCCCGGGCCTCGGCCCCCACGCCTGCCGACACCCGCAGTGCCCTGCAGGCCTATTTGTGGCAGGTGGTGGGTCTTTGGAATCGACGCGGTCTGATCTGGGACGCGGACGCGCCGGGAACGCCGGGGGCGCATGCCCCCCCGGCCGCTATGCTGACCGCCCTGATCCAAGGGCTGGCTAACGCCTACGGCCGCCGCCCCGTGGTCTTGGTGGACGAGTACGACGCGCCTATTGTCAACCACATTGGGACCGACCGTCCCTTGGAGGCTGCGGTCGAGGAACTACGCGACTTTTTCCGCGTACTGAAGGATGACGAAGGGTGGCTCTACGGAGCCTTCGTGACCGGCATCACACGCTTTGCACGCTCCCACCTGTTCTCGGCGGCCAACAATTTCCTCGACATTTCCGATCTGCCCCGGTATGGTGCGCTCTGCGGGTTCACGGAGGACGAGGTGGCTCTGCACTTGGCACCCCACCGGGATGAACTGGAACGCCTGGAGCCGCGGTTCCGAGGACAGAACATGCTGGATGCGTGGCGGGAACAGTACAACGGCTACTGCTTCGCGCCCCATCCCGGCACACCCCGCGTCTACAACCCGTTCACCCTGATCCGCGGCCTGGAATACACACTCGAAAACGAGGCCCTGCGCGCCCTGGCCGCGGTGGGCCGCTGGCCTGCCGCCTGGAGCGAGTCGGGGCATCCCGGCCTCATCGCACGGCTGGCCACGGACACGCACCAGACCCTGTCCGCGACGGACGGGCGGGAACCGCGGCCTTCTCCGGGTCTGGCGGATCTGAACCGACCCGATCCGATCCTCCTCATGCTGGAGACTGGCTACTACACTTGGCACGGTGGTACGGACAGCGAATCGGCATACCTCGACTTCCCCAACCGCGAAGTTGCCGAATCATGGACCTACGACATTCTGGGGTTGGGAGAACTTGCCCCCGAACGGGACGGCCGCGTGCTCGCCGAACTGCGAACGCACCTGAAGCGGGGTGACGTTCCGAGCTTCGCCGCGCGCCTGGAAACCTTTGTATTCGGCTTCGCCCACGAAAACCTGCAGGGCGAGGCCAGCTTCCGCGTGCTGATGCAGGCCCTGTTCCGACTAATGGAACTGCCGGCACAGGCGGAGCCCTCCAACTGGGGCGGACGCGCCGACCACTTGGTGCGTGTCGGAGATCGCGTTTACATTTTCGAGGTGAAATTCAACCGCTCCGTCCATGAGGCCCTTCGCCAAATTCGGGATCGGGGCTACGGACGTGAACACCAAGACACGGACCGGGAGGTGATCGCGGTCGGACTCGCCTTCCACCGCACGCCGGGAAGCCCTCCCCGCCTGGAATGCCGGACCAGCAACTTGGCAACCTTGAACGCAGGGGAGAGGAACCCGGAAACCGCGCCGCTGCGGGAATAGTGCCGCTCGTCCGCTACGGTGCCGGGTAACGGCAACGAACCTTCAAGAGGCTTCCCGCGGGCGGCGCGTTCCGCGGCAATGTGGCCCCGGGCCGGTTGTTCCAGGAAGCACTGCACGTCTGCGGTACATCAAAGTATGAAATCCGCCATCCGCAGCGAATACCCGCGTATCTGCCCCTTCGGTGCATCATCGAGGACGTAGTTGGCAATATAAATCTCACCATCGTCAAACTGCACCCAGCCTGAGTACCCGGTATCGCTCTCAGCAGAGCGATCAAAGTCGATGGGAAGGATGCGGGTCTGTGCATCGTCGCGGGTAGGTGCCAACGCCGACTCCGCGTCGGTCAAGGCAGCGAAGAAGTTCTGATGCCCGCCGAAGAAGCCGCGCCTGCCGCCTTGAATGAAGCGGTGCGTGATCATGATTTGTCCGTTCTGCAGCCAGCCGGCAACGGGACGATGACAGGCCGGCAAGGGAAATTTGATTAACTCACCCCAAGTTTCGCCGTTATCGCGGGAGATGGCCTTGAAGCAGTCCCAGCCCTGGAAGGAGTTCTCGCGCATGAAGGCAACCAACACCTGATCGTCACAGGGCAGAATTGACACCTCGCATAGGTTCAGTCCTTCCTGTCGTCCGACAACCACCGGCTCGGACCAGGTTGTCCCCTGATCGTCCGAGTACCACAGCCGCTGCACCAGGTACCCAAAACTGGCCTCCCTGTCGTGGCAGGACAGGATCCAGCGGCCCGAATCAAGTTCAAGCAGTTTGTCCGGCACGATGCCGTGGGCGGGAGTTTCGACGGGCTCACTCCAGGTCTGGCCTTCATCCCCGCTGAAGTACAGCAGTACGCGGCCCCCGCTTTCGCCGCGGTCGTATATCTTGTCAACGATGATCACATAGCGGCCGTCGCTCAAACGCATGATGCGACCACAGTTGTAGTAGGGCAACCCTTGCGTACCGTCGGTCAGAGGGCGTTTGGGGGTCCAGGTTCGACCTCGATCATCGGACTCGGTCAGCATGATGCGCGTGTAGGACCGATCATGATGATGCGTACACTCCGCGAAGACACAGAGCAGTCTGCCCGAAGGGGTCAGGACCACATCGGGCCAGGCTTCATAGATGGCATCGTCCCGACTAATGGTGAACTGCTGGATCATGGTTGAGCTCCGTAAGCTGATGTGTCCATGGATATTCCCGGTCAACCGACAGGCCTGACGCGGCATCCAAACTTGGTTGCCGTCCGAGCTGCGAACATCAGAGCATGACTTTCAACACAGCTGTAGACAGTTACAAGCCAGGCTGTGGCTCGTAGCGGTCGACCTCGATTTCCTGCTCCCGCGCCTGAGCCTGAGCGACATCATAGGCCGCCTGCAGATGTATCCAGGATTCCGTTGTTGAGCCGCAGGCCTTGGCCAGACGAATCGCCATGTCGCCGGAAATCCGCGCACGGCCGTTGACCAAGTTCGAGAGGGCCTGACGGCTCACGCCCAAAACCCGTGCGCCTTCGGTGACACTGAGCCAAGCGGTTCCAGGCAGGACACCCGAACCACCTTTCCGGGGTGCAGCGGGTTGTTCATCGGCGGTGCAGTCGAAGGTGGACCGCCTGCGGGCGGACCGAATCCAGAAGGTGTTGCAGAGGACGCCCACCCCTCCATCGGGCGGCACAACCCGTCCGAGGCCGGAAAGTCCAGTGGGGCTGTTTCCACCAGATCACCGAGAGGATTCTGCCGGACAGGTCGGCGGGCTCAGGGTTCTCACGCGGACGGCGGAGAAGGAAGAAGCAGATGAGGGTGGAACTACCGCTACTCCCTGGCCTGGATGACGACGCGCCCACCGACCTCGACCTCGACGTACAAGCTGTGACTGTCCAGCAGTCGCATACCCATGAGGGGTGTGACATCGGACACATGAGCATAGACGCGCCTCGGTTGGCCGTCCCAGAGAACCGTGGCGTCGTGGAGGCTGAACGTCGCTAGGCTACCGTCAGCCAGCATCGCCGATTCGTTGGTTAGAAACGGCAGCCCTAGTTCCGTCACCAATGCCGGTGGCAGCGACAAAAACCCAGTGAAACCGGTGTCTATCACGGCCTCGATCTGACTAGTCAGACCAGACGGGCCTTGCACGGTGAGGGATATGACGGCTTCATAGGATGCATTGACCGCCCCCAGAATCACCGGGCGTTCCCCAAAGACCCGCTGCCGAATTTGTGCACCGCCCGGCAGCCAACCCGCAGGGACCAGACATCGATTGCCTCGGGACACTGCGCCCGCAGACGATCCACCGCATCGAGAATATCATCTCCGACAGCCCAAGTGCCGCTATCTACGTCAATGGAGACGATCTCCCCGTGGTGATCCGCTTCGACTCGCGCCCGGATGTCCCGTTCATATATCTCGTCACCCAAGCGGGCGATCTCATCCGACGGACGGGTTGGCGCGACGGGCCTGGACATTGGCGTGGACGCCGGAGTGTCTACATCTCTCATGCATCCCCCTTCTATGGACGTACTCATTTTACTGCTTCAAGACAGTCTCCGACTGAGCGATTGCATCCAAATGAGTACTGTTTCAATGATTGTTGGCAGGTATGTATTCCGAACGATCCGCCAAACCGTGCCAACGAGGTTCGTATTGGTTCGGCGTCCATCTGCCCAGAGGACCTCACCCCTTCAGCCCCGTCAACGCCACCCCGGCGATGATGTAGCGCTGAAACACGAGGAAGACACAGAGCAGGGGTACGCTGGCCAAGCTGGCAGCCGTCATGATCTTCTCCCACTCGGTGGTCGACTCGCCCCGGAAGAAGGACAACCCCACGGGCAGCGTGTAGTACGCCCGTTCGCTGGCCACAATCAGGGGCCAGAGGTAGGCGTTCCAGTTGCCGATGAAGTTGAAGATGGCCAGAGCCGCCATGGCGGCCAGGGTCAGCGGCACGCCAATCTTGGCCCAGATGCCGATCTCGCTCATGCCGTCCATGCGGGCGGCGTCCAGCAGGTCGTTGGGCACGCCGTTGAAGAACTGGCGCATCAGGAACACGCCGGCGGCCGTGATGACCCCGGGAAAGGCGATGCCCCAGTACTGGGCCAGCCCCGTGTTCCAGCTCCAGCGCACGCTCATGTCGAACCACGGGATGATCAGCATCTCGGTGGGCACCATCAGCGTGGCCAGCATGCCGAGGAAGATCAGGTTCTTGCCGGGGAACTCGAACTTGCACAGTGTGTAGCCGACCAGCGAGTCGAAGAGCACCACGCAGGTTGTGGAGAACAGGGCCACCACAATGCTGTTGAAGTACCAGCGCGTGAAGTTCGAGGTGGTCAGCACACGCTCGTAGTTGGCCAAGGTGGGCGATTTGGGCAACCACGCAAACTCCACCAGTTCCGGGGCCGGCTTGAAGCTGGTAATCAGCATCCATAGGAAGGGCGTGACCATCATCAGGGCGCCCACCGACAGAAGGGCGTAGGTTGCCCCCTGGATGCCCCAACGACCCAACCGTCCGGAACCCGAAGCGGCCAGGGTGCCGCCCGACGAAGCCAGCGTTGACATGTCGCTACGTCACCCAACCACCCGGCAGACGGTGTACACCCGAAGATTCATCGGCAACCGCCTCGGGCAACATCCCTGCCCATCGGCCTTGGCCGGCATCGCCCCGGGAATACATGTAGGCCACGGCACATCCCCGTCTTCAGTACTCGAACCGCCGCGTAAGGAACCGCAGCTGTACCACCGTGATCAACAGGATCACGAAGAACAGCACGACGGTCAGGGCTGCCGCATAACCCATGTCATAACTGGAGAATCCCTTCCGGTATACCTCCAATACGACGGTGGTCGTGCTCTTCAGCGGTCCCCCTGTGCCCTGGGGGCTCATGTTCTGCACCAGGGCAAAGAGCCGCAGGAATGAGATGGTGGAGAGGACCGTGAGATAGACGATGACGGGGTTGAGCAGGGGCAGCGTAATGTGCCGGAACAGCCGCGCGCCGGCGGCACCGTCGATGCGCGCCGCCTCGTAGTACGTGGCGGGGATCTGCTTGATGCCGGCCAGATAGATGATCACCGAGTAGCCCAGAGTCTGCCAGACCGCCACCGCGACAATCGAAGCCAGCGCCTGGTCGGGGCTCTTGGTGAAGGGCTGCTCCGGAATGCGCAGGATGTCGAACACCTGCGCCAGCAGGCCGGTCTGGGGCAGGTACAGCCAGTTCCAGACGAAGGCCACTGCCACAGCCGATGTTACGTAGGGAGCGAAGTAGGCGACCCGGAACAGGGTGGAGAGCACCCGGATGCGATCCAGCAGCAGGGCCACGGCCAGGGCCAGTACCATCTGGGCCGGCACCCCGTAGAGGACATAGCCAAGCGTATTGGTGAACGCAGCCCGAACGTCGCTGCGGGGTTTCCACATATCATCCCAGATGGCCGCGTAATTCTCCAGGCCCACCCAGGGACCGGAACCCTTAAAGGTGTTCCAGTCGCGCATGGCAATGTTGAAGGACAGCAATGCCGGATACCAGCGAATGATGACGAAGAACACCAAGGCAACGCTGAGGAACGCGTAGGCCCACAGTACCTGCCGCTGTCGCAGCGTCAGTCTCATGGTTCCTCGTTTCCAGTCGGGGAGGGACGGGACACAGGTTGCGTCCCGTCCCTGTACCTCCCAAAGGGATCGATTCCGCTACTGACTGTAATGGGCGTCCAGGATGTCTTGGACAGTTTCCGCCGCGATATCAAGCGCCGCGTTCTGATCCTCCCCGCCCAGCACGACCATGTCGTAGGCGTCAATCAGTGCCTGGCGCTGATCCGACTCGTTCACGAAGAAGGTGGCTTGGGCGTAGGCCAGACCCGCCGCAAAGGCACCGAGCTTCGGATCCGCCAGCAGGTCGGGATCGGATCCGGCGTTGAGACGCGCGGGCAGTTCGCCCACCATGTCCACCCAGATCGAGCCGGCTTCGTCCGACGTGACGAACTGAAGGAACTTGACGGCGGCGTCCAGACGCGCGGGGTCGCTGGCACCCTTCTGGGTGATGCCGTGAGTCCAGTAGCTGCCGAACGTGCTCTGCACTCCGTTGTGGGAGGGCAGTTCGACCACACCGAAGTTCAGGTCGGGAGCATTGTTCGCAATCGTGCCCAGCCGGAACGACCCGTCGATGTGGAAGCAGGCCCGGCCCGCCAAGAAGGCCTGGGTGCTGCCGTCGAACAGATCGCGGTCACCCGTCTCCAGCTCCGTCTTGAACTTCAGCAGGTAGTCCCAGGCCTGCTGTCCGGCCTCGGAATTCCAGGTTACGGACTGGCCGTCCGCGGAGAAGGGCTCGCCGCCGAACTGACGCACAAGCACTTCTCGGAACCAGTGGTGGTCCTGGGCCGCCAAATCCACGACGAACCCCTGCACCTCGTAGTCCCCGTTGTCCGCCCGCACCGTGCAGGCCGCCGCCTGGGAGGCCAGTTCATCCAGGGTCGTGGGTGGCGATTCGGGATCCAGACCCGCGTTGGCCATCAGGTCCTTGTTGTAGAACATGGCCAGCGCGCGCACGGCGGTCGGGATCGTGTACAGAGTCCCGTCCACGAAACTGGCCTGCACCAGCGGACTGAACTCGTCGTCAATCATGGCCGTGGGGAAGGCGTCCTCGGGCAGAGGCACCAGGTAGTCCGCGTCCAGCCAAACCGTCTGCCAACCGTAGAACAGGGTGGCCACGTCGGGTCCCACGCCGGCAGGCACGCTGGCGGCGATCTTGTCCCGGTACTCGGCGTAGGGAACGTCGGAGTTATGCACCACCTTGATGTTGGGGTTCTCCGCCTCGAACATCTCAATGAGACGGTCCATTGCCAGGACCCGGGCCTCGAAGTTGTACTGCCAGTACTCGATTTCCACCATCTCGGGCTCTGCCTCGGCCATAGGTTCCGCAGCGTCCGGCGTCGTCGGCGCGACACAGGCCACCAACCCCGACAGGGCAACCAACAGGCATCCCAAGATCCACAACAGACGTGGTGTCTTCATAACCGTTCCTCCTTTTGTTGACACAGAATCCAACGGGAGGCAATCAGTCCGCCCCCGCGATGTTCACTCTTCATGTTCCGCACACGGCAACGGAATGCGCAGCAACCTCGCTGCGTTGGCACCGAAGATTAGCTGCAGGTGCTCGTCGGGCATGCCCAGATCGACGCAATCGCGGAACTGGTCCTGCAGGTAGCGCCGGGCAAAGCCGCGCGGGAACCAGCTGGAGTCGGATCCAAACAGGATGCGCGCTGGCCCCACGGTCTCGTAGAACTTGCGGAACAGGTACTTGATGGTGACCTCGCCGGGCACCCACCGGATCCACTGCAGGCTGCCGCTTGTATCCACGCACACATTGGGGCAGGCCCAGCACAGCTGCAGGGTCTCGCGCTCCCAGGCACAGCCGAAGTGCGGAATCACAAACGTCACCTCGGGAAAGTTGCGGGCGATGTCGTGCAACTTGAAGGGGTTGATGTTCTCGTGGTAGGCGATCCCTCCGGGACCGCCCTGAATCCCGAAATGGATCAGCACCGGAATCCCCAGATCGCGGCACGCCTCCCACACGGGGTAGATCGTCTTGTCCTCAATGGGCTGATCGATGCTGGGCGCCAACAGCTTGTAGCCCCGCAGTCCCAGTTCCTCAACCGCGCGCCGCAACTCGGCTGCCGCATCGGGCCGGAAGGGATTGTGGTGGGCAAAGCCAACGAATCGGCCCGGATGCAGGGCACAGATCCGGGCCAGGTTGTCGTTGCCGCCGCCGGTAACGAAACCCACCGCGCGGATGCCGTGGGTCTCCAATTCCTCCAGCCAGCGGTCCGCCTGGACCTCGTCCCCGGGATGGTCCGCGGTGGGTTCCGGAGTTGGGAAATCCCACATGCGCCGCCATTGTGCACTGTAGGGGCGCGACATCTCCTGAACCATCCGTCGCTTGGCCAGATCCGCGTCCGAAGGTGGCTCGGTGGATCCGTCCATATCGCCGAACCAAGGCAGTTGCGACGGAAAATGGACGTGGAAGTCAATAACTTCTATGCCGTGGTACATGAGGTACTGCTTCGAGAAGACTTCCTCGCGCGGGGCGAATAGCCAAATGTTGGACGGCTGTGGTCCTCCCGTATGCTACTAAAACTGGTTGAGGCGATTCACACGGGGTTGGTGGCCAAGGCCGCGCCCCTTCCTGCCGGGACTCCGATCCCGTTGCGGGCGGTCCAGAATTCCGTGTCCGCAGGCACAAACACGGGCGCGGAAGCCGAGAGGCGAACCTCAAAGCTGTCTGGCGGCATCACTGCGAGAGACGGGAAAGAGTCCGTAGCGGCCGAAATCGATGCGGCCCTGTTCGTTGAAACGGACTCCCTCCTCCAGCAGGCGCTGCCGCTGATGCTCCGCACCCATGCCGACCCGCGGACTGATTTCACCCTTGGCATTGATGACCCGGTGCCAAGGCACATCGGTATCGGCTTCAAGGCCGGCCATGGCATAGCCCACCATCCGGGCCGTGCACTGCCCCGTCAATCGGGCCACCTGTCCGTACGTGGCCACCCGGCCGTGGGGAATCTTGCGGACCGTTGCATAAATCCGTTCCCAGGTGGCCTTACGAGGTGCCCGCATGTGAGATCTCATGGGTACTGCTCTGTATCCGGTATGGCGGTAGGTCTGTTGGCGAAGTTTCAGGCAGGACCGTGCGCAATCCACACGTTTATGCCAAAAGGAGTACGATTCTGCAGGGACAGGGCAGCCGAGCCTTCCTGCCGGTCACGTTTCGGCCTGCCGCGCATGGATGCGACCATGCGGTGATCCCTACAATGAACGATGTATCGTCAATCCCACACCTACTGAAAGTTTGCCACCAAGGAGCATTGCCGTGAGCCAGCTCGAGTCGTCGATTTTCACTGATCTGGGCGTGGCGCCCGTAATCAACGCCGCCGGACCCCGCACGGTCATGGGCGGATCCCGCCTGTCTCCGGCCGTGGCGGAGGCCTACCAGGCTGCCAACCGCCATTTTGTGGTGATGAAGGACCTCCAGGCACGGAGCGGAGAGCATCTCGCGCAGATGCTGGGTTCCGAGATGGCGCTGGTCACCTCCGGGTGCGCGGCCGCCCTTTCGCTGGCGGTGGCCGGCATCATGAGCGGTACGGACCGCGAGCGCATCGCCCAGCTGCCGGACACCACCGGCATGAAGGACGAGATCGTAATCCAGGCCTGCCAGCGGTATTCCTACGACCGCGCTCTTACCCTGTGCGGTGCGCGCCTGGTCGAAGCCGGCAGCCCGGAAGGCGTCACGGAGGCGGAACTGGAAGCCGCCATCACGGACCGGACGGCTGCTGTCCACTACCTGGGAGTGGACTTCTGGGGTGTTCAGGAACACTCCCTGTCGTTCGAAACCCTACGGGATGTCGCCCACGCTCACGACCTGCCCTTGATCGTGGACGCGGCCAGCGTGGTCTTTCCCCTGGAGCGGATGACTTGGTTCTCCGAAAACGGCGCCGACATCGTCTGCTTCGGGGCCAAGTACTTCGGCGCCTTCAACGGCAGCGGCATCCTGACTGGCAAGCGCAGGTACATGGAAGCCGCCATCGAGCACTCGTTTGTCAACTTCGAAACCGAACAGAACCGGGCGTTCGGGCGTCCGTTCAAACTGGACCGTCAGGAGATCGTGGGGGTGGTGGCCGCCCTGACCGAGTGGTTCGAGATGGATCACGAGGAGCGGATGGCCCAGAACGAGGCAAAGGGCAGGGTCCTGCGGCGTACGGTGGCCAACTGTCCCGGGGTCACCAGCCACTGGGAAACGCGCCTGACCTCCATCATGGACACGGTTCGGCTGGAACTGGATGAAGGGGCCGCCATGTCCGCCCAGGAACTGAGCGAGGCACTGGCCAGCGGCAATCCCTCGATTGTCACGCTGGCCGACGGCAACAGCCTGGACGTGGTGGTCAACCAGCTGTACGAGGGCGAAACGGAGATTGTGGCTGAGAGGCTGCAGGAATTGTTGGGAGGCTGATGTCATCGACCCAGCGGCAGGTGGGACGGGCCGCCTCGACGCTGTCCCGACTCGACATCGCGGCCGACGGACCGTCTCACACCGGGCACGGGTACCTGAACGGCTGCAGTCCGGTTGGGACAGCATTGTGTTGCCCCTTGTCCGGCAGTTCGGAATCTGTTTCTTCCGCACGGTAACGCCGACTGCCCACGGATGCTGGAAACCAGTGAACTGAGTTCTCATCCTTGCCAAGGAAGGTCCAGTGCGTATGTGGAGAAAGGGGTTGTCGTTGCTGTGTGGCTTGACGGCTTTGTTGGTCGCGGGCAACTGGCTTTTCTTCGCCGTCAACCAGGAAGCCAGCCAGGTTATCTGGGACTATGTCGCGGACCCGGCAGTATTGGTTCTGCTTGGACTGACAGTCCTGGTGAACCTGAGGGATTCTTTGCAGGTTCGCAACAACCCGGGAACTCATTTGACCCAGTTGCCGCGGGACATAATCACGGCGTTGGAGGCCATGGTCGGTTTCCGCTATCTTCTGCAGTATGTCGCGAAGATGGCGGCCGCCCTAGAACCGGTTGACGGCCTGTGGGAATACCTCGACTCGATTGTCGTCATCATATTGGTTGCCGAGGCCATCGCGCTTTGGCGATCCGCCAACCAGTCGGACTAGCCGTCTTCAGTTGGCGAGAGCATGCGGCTGCCACAGCCACGCCGCGGGCAAGCCCACCACCTGCCGGCATGATGCCAAGGCAGCAGGCGAACTACACGATCTCAGGGACGCTCCAGCGGCCCCAGCCTGCGTTTCGCCCGAATTACTGAAACTGGGCTGCGGCCCGGCCCGCTTCTGTCAGCCTGCCCGTTGCAGCCACCCGAAGCCGGAACCGAATCAAACTACGGCCCGGGCAAACCCCATGATTTCCGGGTAGGGAATGGATGGATGTTGATGCATGTAATGGGGAGCGATTTGGCTCGGCAGCATGTTGTCCACCGACGAAAAACCACAGCCTTGCAGGAAGGCTGGCACCTCTGCGGGATCGTAGTCCGTCACCCAGGGTTCGCCGCGCTTGGCCACGAAGGCGGCACAACCGGCCCGCAGCTCCCGCCAGTTCTCCGGGGTGTGCTCCTCACCGGCCATGTAGTCCAGACACAGCACCGTACCCGCGGCCATGTGGTCTGAGATCGAGGCGAGCGTCGTCTTGATCGCATCTTCTGTTAGGTAATAGGTCACTCCGAGCCAGACGAAAATGGCCGGCCGGTCCAGGTCCACACCGGCCGACTTCAACACCTCGTCGAGGGGATCCACTTCAAAATTGGCCTTCACATAATGGGCGTTGGCATGCCGTTCCAGGCCGTGCTTGTCCATGCGGCGGAACTTCTCGCGCTGGGTGGCCGCCTGATCAATTTCCCAAAGCTGGATACGCGCCATCAAATCGTGACGGCGCAAGGCGAACGAGTCATAGCCGGCACCCAGAATCACAACCTGATCGACGCCTTGTTCCACCGCCGATTCCACATTGTCCTCGGCCCAACGGGCCCGTACATAGATCTCGGGCATGATCGGATTCAGCTTGCCCAGGATCCCGTACACCACGATGCGGGTCAGCAGCCGGTTGCGGATGACGGTCTTCCAGAACGACGAGCACAACGTGAATGCCAGGTTGTCGTCGAACACCGGAGGCGAATACTGGCGGACATGCAGGGCGCGGACAGCCGCGACCAGGTCGGCCGTAGTACTCGGTTTGTTGGAGGTCTTGTTGTCAGGCATCGGCTTCCTGTTCAGGCCATCCGGGTGAAACGGTTTTCTGCATTGTCCAGCATCTTGGCCACATTCGGGTCAAGCGACTCCAACTTCCGGAGCTGTCGTGCCAAGCCCTCGTCGTATTCGTGGTACCAGCACCGATTCACCGCGGTGACGGTGGCATCGGGCAGTGGCCGTTCCACAAGGTGCCACTCGTCGCCGGCCCTGACCTGACCCGGCGACAACACCTCGAGGTAGAAACCGGTGCGCAATGCCTTGATGACGTGATCGATCCAATCCGGGCGCCCGACTCGCCAACTCTGCTTCTGGCAGGGCGCGCGGGGCTTGGACACCTGCACGCGCGCGCCGCCCACGTCGTAAATGTCCATCAAGCAGATTTCGGTTTCGCGCGCGTTTTCCAGCGTCCAGTTCTCGCCGACCCATCCAGGCGGCAAATCCAGCTGGAGCGTTCGCTTCCAATACCGATAGTCGTCCAACGTATGGCAGCAAACGGCCATGTTGGGCCATCCGTGAGCCTCTCGGTTGCCGACCGC
Organism: Caldilineaceae bacterium SB0661_bin_34; assembly: GCA_009841145.1. Lineage (GTDB taxonomy): Bacteria > Chloroflexota > Anaerolineae > Caldilineales > Caldilineaceae > Bin34. Next base: position 15,019 of record VXMJ01000056.1, read on the forward strand.
ATCGCCCTCCAGGCCGCGCAGGTTGAGCTGCACGGGACCCGAAACCCGCGTCCGGCAAATGGATGTGGTCATCTCTCCTTGCAGGCCGTCGACCACCCGCGGCTGTCCCACATGAATGGAGTCGATCCGGATGGCGGAGCCGGGCATTGGGGGATTGTGGATTCGGAAAGTTTCGACGGTCTTCGAATCTTATCGCAAAGCCCCGTGGCAACAGCAGAAACGATCCCTGCACGATCCGGGTTCCGTGCGATTGCAATAACTATCCCTACAATGGATTATTCGCCGTGCCTGGAACCGGGCACGGTGCGCACTTCAATGCTGGAACCACCTGCCCGATGGGACATCAACTCCTGAACCTCAAGGGGGCTGCCGTTGCAGCCGCCCTGGCCTGCCTATTGTCCGCCTGCACGATGCTGCCGGACACGCTTCAACCCCCCACCTTCCAAATTCCTCCCAGGGATCCAGTGGTGATGGCCGCGCTTCCGGAACCGGTGCCGGTGGAGGAGTTGCTGCCGGGCAGCACGGACGAGGACAGGTGCGAACACAGGTTTGCCGTAATCCAGCGAAATGTCGTCAACCTGCGGGAACGGGGCACCACCGAATCCGCCATTCTCGACAAGGCCAGCCGGAACACCCGCCTCCTCGTCACCGGGCACGAGCGCAATTGGATTAGGGTCAAGCTGTTGGACGGCCGCGCGGAGGCGTGGGTCCGGGAGGACTTGGTCGGCCTCGAGTGCATCGTGGATCTCAGTCAGACGGTCGCTGCGGACCGTCTCGATCTTTTCTGGCGCAGCGGTGCCATCTTCAACGGAATTGGAACCGTCAACCAGGCCGTCAACCTGTATCCACAGCCGTCCGCCGAGGAACCGGCGGTGGGGCAGGTTGATGCCGGACAACTGCTGGTGATCGAAACCGTGATCGAGGACGACCAAGAAGTTCTCTGGGCCCGGGTGCAGGCTCGGCAGCCGGATGAGCTTCCAGCCTGGATCAGGGCGGACGAGGTCCGGGTATGGCCCGGTTATCTGACCGACTTCCATGGTGCGAACTCCTATGAACTGGGCAGCCAAGTGCAAATTGCCGCCTTGCGGTTGGCCTTGGACCAACTGATCGGGGTTCCCGCCTCGGACGGCGGCCGCACTTACGATCGAGGCCTTTGGATTCCCCGGGACACATCGGCTCCGGCAACGCAGGATCCACCCTGTGATCTCACTTGCCGATTGTTGGAGGCGGGTCGTCTGCCGGACGGGTCCTGGTACCTGCCCTGGGAGGATCGAACCGAGACCGACCCATCCCAGCTGGTGGCGGAACCGGTGGTTCCGCTCTACGAAGCCCACCTGTCCGAAGGCTGGCGCTGGTCACCCTATGATCGGCACACCTATGCCGGCCCAGCTGACAGCCGTCGGGTTCACGTGCTCATGAGCATCGAGCAGCGGCATCGGCGGGGCGCCGCCGATCCGGCGCTGTGGCAGCCCGAGACCCGCGTGGGCCAATGCCGCTACGCCGCCGATTGGATCCGGGTCAAGCACGGGTGGGGCATGACCGTGGACGACGCGGAACGCGCCGCGCTCCGGAACATTCTGGTCCTGTGCGACGACCTGTCCCTGGTGCCTTCCCCCTCACTGGGCACCGGCTCAATCCAGGCCTCCGGCTTCGCCGGGGGCACGGACGGCCTGCGCGTGGCCTGCGATGCCCGTTCCGAGCTGATTACCATCACCAACCCATCGACGGAGGTGTACAACCTGGCCGGCTGGCACCTGCACGACCACGGGAACCTGAACCGCTTCACCTTGCCGGAGTGGCTGCTGGTGGCCGGTGCCAAGGTGACCCTGGGCTCGGGGGACGCGGAGGCGGACATCCGTCTGACCGACCAACTGATCTGGAACAACGATGCGGACACCGCCTACCTCTACGATCGGAACTACAGGCTGATCACGGCCCGGGAGTGTTCCGATGGATCGGAACCGTAGGCTGGAGATGAAGGTTTGGCACTGTTCCGTTGGCGTAGGTGGATGCCTGTCACGACCGTCACAGGTTCCTATAACCGTCTGAGGATGTGGAGTACCTGCCGCCTTTCGCAAGACCAAACCAATACCAACGAAACGGAATAGTACAGACCCCCCTGCATCGTTGTAGCCACAATGGGCCTGTAGCTATCGGAGGTCCGCGATGAGTACCGATACAGTTGTGCGCGCCCGGATCGACAGCGACACCAAAGCCCGCGCTACCGAGGCACTGCAAGCCATGGGCTTGACCATGTCCGATGCAATCCGTCTGCTGCTGATACGCGTGGCGGACGAACAACGACTTCCCTTCGCCGGCCAAGTTCCCAATTTGGAAACGGTCAATGCCATGAAGGAAGTGGAGGAAGGCAAAGGCCAGCATTTCGACAGCGTTGAGGCACTGATCGAGGATCTCGATATTTGAAGGTTGACTGCTGCACACCGGACCCACTCCTGATCTAGCCAAGAAGTAGCGCGCGCATAGTTGCCCGTTGCCCTTGACCAAACAACATTGGGCCGCAACCGTTCAGTCGGTCGCCCAGACTCGCATCCAAGGCAACGCAAAGCCATGTTGCCCTGAACCGCGGGATGTTGTCAGCCTGTTCGCACAATGGTGTACAGGTGGTTCGGGTCCAATCCCTGTATCGTCTGGCTTTCCCCGTCGGGCCAAAGGATCTCCAACTGCCGTAATTCCGCCTGCTCCGGGAAACCAAAGTGGACTACGGGAGGCAAACCGGACAGATACCCGCCCGTGACCTCCAGCAGCCTCAACTGGGAGCCCTGGTCCGTGTGCAGCACCAGTTGGGCACCAACGCCGTGCGTATTGTGGGCATAACGATCCCGCAGCCGGATCTGGATTGAGGATCCCTGACACAACTGGTTCTCCAGCAGGACGGCCGGAGACAACAGGTTGCTGATCACGACATCCAGATCGCCGTCGAAGTCCACGTCCCCGACAGTCATGCCCCGGCCCCCCTCGCGCAATCCCATGTTCCATTCCGGAGCGGGCACGAAACCCCGGCCCTGATCATTGCGGAAGGCCCAGTTGGTCTCCACCAGTTCGTTGTCCGGCAGGTGGCTGAACAGTTCGACCGCATTCATGCCGTTGACCACGTACAGGTCCAGGAAGCCGTCCTGATCGAAATCCGCCAACTGTGAGGACCAGGTCCAGCCGGTCGCCGCGATACCCGCAACCGGCGCCGCATTCGCGAACCCTCCTTCTTGGTCCTGTACCTGTAGGACGTTTTCCGTGATTTGTCGGTCGGTCGGATCCTCCAGCACCTTCGCCATCACCGGGGCCCAGGCCGCCTGGACCGCCGGATCATCGGTCCGCGGCTTCATGTCGGCCGCGAACAAATCCAGGTGCCCGTCGTTGTTGACGTCGCCCACGCTGTAGCTCATGGTGTTCTGGGTCGTGTGTTCGAAGGGCACACTGTCTTGCCAGCCTTCGCTGCGCCACTTCCAGGCTCCATCTTCCAGCAGGAAGTCGTTGCCCGCCACGACCACCGCGCCCTCCCGCGCGGGCAGGGCGGCGAGAGCCAGGGCCTGGGAGCGACGCGCCAACATTCGGCTGTGGAATCGGCCGTCGCGATATTCGTGCCAATAGACCCCCGAGTCTGTTTGACCCTCAAAACCTTCCCCCAGCAACGCCTGGAGCTCCAGATCGTAGGAACCGGTCAGCACGTCCAGATCACCGTCCGCATCCGTATCGGTCCATGCCATGCTGTAGGCGATCTTCGCGATGCCCGGCACAACCGTCCTTGAAAACGCCGAGGTCTGTGTCGCAAGCGCGTTGGCCTGACTCAGATACGCGATCGGCGGCTCCAGACGGCGGGTGAAGACAATGTCCAGCAACCCGTCGCCGTCGATGTCCACCGTGGCCGCGCCCCGGGAGTCCGTGTCGGACAGTTCCGTGCGCCGGAACTGCAAACCGCCTTGATTCCACAGGATCACATTGGGTTCCGAGAGGTTCGCCAAGATGATTTCCGGCAGGAGGTCCCGGTCCAGATCACCCAGGGCCACCCCCGAACCGTTGCTGTCGAACATGTACACGCCCTTCTCCCCGGGGATCAGGCTCACGCTGTCCAGGGTATGGCGTACAAAGGTGCCGGCACAACCGGAGCGGTCCGCAAACGGAATCCGGGTCACGACCGTCGCGGGCTGCACGCCATGCACCGCCTCTCCACCGTGCATGGGAGCAATCCCGGGCGCGGCACAGGACGCAAGGGAGAACAGGACACAGATCGTGCACAGCAGGGCCGGGAATCGGGACCGCGAGGGCAACCTGAAATCGGAGCCGGCAGGCATCGAGGCGTGGGATTTCATCTTCGCAGTTACTCCTGGTAGACCCACCGCCGGCGAATGGTCCAGTTGAATGCCGTCACCATGAAGGTCAGCAGAAACAGGATCCAGGCCACCGCGGAGGCATACCCCATCTTGAAGAAACGAAAGCCCTGCTGGTACAGGAACATGGAAATGCTGATGGTGCTGTCGCGGGGACCGCCCCGGGTCATGATGTACATCTGCTCGAACACGGCCAGGCTGGAGGAGATGGAAATGATCAGCACAAAGAACAGCGCCGGGGACAGCAGGGGAATGGTCACGCGCAGGAACAGCTGGCGGCCGTTGGCACCGTCGATGGTCGCGGCCTCCTTCAGTTCGCTGGGAATGCCCTGCAGGCCAGCCAGCAGGATGATGGCGTAGTAACCCACCCAGCGCCAGACGGACATCACCACGAGAGCGATCATGGCCCAGCGCACATCCCCCAGCCAGGCTTGGGCGGGCAGGTTCAGGAGTTCCAGAGCCCAGTTCAGAACGCCGAACCGGAAGTGGTAGATCCAGGACCAGATAAAGGCCACGGAGATGAAGTCGGTGACGATGGGCAGGAAGCACAGCAACCTCACCACCGGCACGCCCCAGACCCGTTGATTGAACAGCAGGGCAAAAAGCAGGGCCGCCACGATCACGAGCGGCGTGAATTCCACCGTATAGACAAGGGTGTTGCGCAACGCCGTGAGAAACACCTTGTCCGCCATCAATTCGATGTAGTTCTCGGCCCCCACCCAGCGTGCCCGGCTGATGCCGGACCAGTTGGTAAAGCCCATGATCAGGGAGAAGACGCCGGGCCCCAGGGTCAACACCAGAAACCCAATCAGGTTGGGGGCCAGGAAAAGCAGGGCGGCCAACGCCTCCTTGTTCCGGGGTCTGCGGAACCATGGGCGACGAACCGCACCGGGTGCCGTTGGCGTGTGGGTGCCGACAGCCATGGATCAGCCCTTGAGTCCGGACATGGCGACACCCTCGATGTAGTACCGCTGCAGCACCAGAAAGACCGCGATCACGGGCACAATCGCCATCACGGAACCCGCCATCAACTGGGGGATGTCCGTATGCCCCTGTTCCTGTTGGATGGCGGCGAGGCCAATGGGCACCGTGCGCAGTTCCCGCGTCCGAATGATGATCAGCGGCCAGAGGAAGCTCCGCCAGGTGCCTATGAAGATGAAAATGGCCGCCGTCGCCAAGGCCGGCTGCGACAGGGGCATGACGATCTGGGCGTAGCGCCGGACGTAACCGGCACCGTCAATCTTGGCGGCATCCTCCAGTTCGAAGGGAATGGTCAGGAAGAACTGGCGCAGGAGGAAGGTCGTGAAGACACTGAAGAGGCCCGGCACGATCAGGCCGGCCAGACTGTCGACCATCTGAAAGCGACTCACCAGGACAAAGGTCGGCACGATCGTGACTTCGGCCGGAATCAGCATGGTGGCCAGATACAGGAGGAAGAGCTTGTCCCGGCCGGGAAACTGCAGCCGGGCAAACGCGTAGGCGCCCAGACTGGCCGTCACCAACTGGGACACCATCACGGTGACGGCGACAAAGGCGCTGTTCAGGATGTAGCGTCCGAAGGGCTGGACCGTGAACACACCCATATACCCGTCCAGCTCCAGGTACGTGGGCAGCCAGACGGGCGGGAAGACGGCGGCGTCCGTTTCCGTGAGCAGGGAAGTACGCAGCATCCAGAAAAAGGGAAAGGCCATCAAGACGCCCAAAATCATGAGCAGGCCCGTGGCCAGTCCCAGGCGGTAGCGGGAGGCCGCCCCGCCCTGCCACAAAATCTGTCGTTGTTGTTGCATGTTCGCTGAATGCATCGACAGAGGACGCAAACAGGATGTCGGACAAGCGGGGCAGCAAGTTCCGGACCTGCCCCCCGCTTGTCCCTGGTATCAAATCAACGCCAACTGTCAGACTTCAATGGTCACGGCCGCCCACTTCTCGGCCAGTGCCTCGTTGGTTTCCTCCTGGATGAGCTCCAGCGCGGCCGCGATGTCGCCTTCGCCGGTGTCGTAGATGGCCCCGTAGTGGCGGGACCAGGAATCGTTGAACTGCGGACTCGCCAGCGTGGAGCGATCATTGAATGCCCAGCTCAACTGCTCGATAAAGGCTCCGGGATGTTCCGCCTTGCCGCCCGCTTCCAGGTAGGCCGGCGTGGCACTCCAACGGGCCGGGATGCCCCGGCCGGGACGCCCCACCATCTCCGCCAGCGTGTCACTGCTGGTGTAGCTGGCCAGGAACTCCCAGGCTGCGTCGGGATACTCCGAGTCGTTGCTGCAGCAGAACCCGGAGCCGCCGGTGACGGTGCTCTGAATGGCACCGATGGGCAGGAAGCCAATGTCGAAATCAAATTCGACCTCCGCATTCTTGGACTGCAGGGACCACTGGCCGTTCATTTCCATGGCGACCAAGCCGGACGCGAAATAGTTGATTCCGCCACTGCCGGCCAATTCGGCGGCCGTGGGCGCCACCTTGTGCTTGTACACGAGATCGACCATCCACTGGAGCGCCGAAGCGGATTCGGGGGAGGATATCAGGCATTCGCGGCCGTCGTCGTCGTAGTTGCGGCCGCCAGCGGAATAAATGAAGGCTGAATTAAGGTACTGGCCGCCGTTGATCTGAGTTCCCCACTGTTCGCCATCCGGCTTGGTGAGGGCAGCGGCAGCCTCCACAAATTCATCCAGCGACCATTGGGTCTGGCCCTCGGTCGGCGGGTAGGGGATGCCCGCTTCGTCGAACATGCCCTTGTTGTAGTAGATGCCCCAGGTGGACTGGTCGTACGGGAAGCCCCACCAGCGTCCCCAGAAGTTGAACCCGCGGGACACGCCCGCGGCGAAGTCGTCGACATCGATTTCGGGCATGGCGTCAATGTACGGATTCAGGTCCAGGACCAAGCCGACGGAGGCGACCGGCGGCACATGTTCGTCGCTGGCCATGAACACGTCGGGCAGATCCCCGGCCGCGGCCCCGGCCAGAATCGTGCTGGTGGTGTCGCCCCAGCCCGCGTATTCGAGCTTCATGTCAACATCGGGCCGCTCGGACTTGAACTGATCCAGGCCAATCTGCCAGGTATGCATGTCGCTTTCGTTGAACCAGTTCTGGAAACGCAGTTCAATCATTTCCATGGCCGGTTCCTCCTGCATGCCATCCGTCGGCGCCGGCGCGACACACGCGGCCAAGGCAATGCCCATCCCGGTCAGGGACGACAATTGCAAGAAACGACGGCGACTGACATCGGGAGATATCCAACGTGACGAACCGTTCATGTTTCTTTCTCCTTGTCCCGTAAATTGTCCGGGACATGGCACAGGTTGGGAACTTTCACAAGGCAAAGATCAAGAGGCGGCACCCACGCCGTCTCCTGGCACTTTAACCGTTTTTCATGACCTCCCTGGATGTGGCTCCTGATCTCCTACAGACTAGAGTAGGGTAACACTCGCGGATTCCCGCCCAACATGGCTTTAAGAACCCCTTGGCCGAGGCGAATCGCGACTGCTCGGGATCACTGTCGGCGACTCTCAGCCTCAGGCCGCGGACATCAGCGGGAACCGTCAGCATCCAATGCCGGGACAGGGCTGCCTAAGCGCTGTCGCCAGGATGTCCCGCGGCTTCATCAAGCGTAGGGCCTGCTCGGCCGGGTCGGTGGCGACACACACGGCCGCGGCCGCCAAGCAACATAGGCCGTCGTGCCGGAGCTGGGTCGCGGTGCCTGCGGGAAGTGCGGCCGGTCAAGGTACCGGCACCAATCTCACTCCTTCACGGCCCCCATGGTCAGGCCGCGCACCAGATACCTTTCGGCAATGAACACGAACACCACCGTGGGAATGAACATCAGCACTCCTGCCGCCGTCAGCGGTCCCCAAGCCACACCGTACTCGAGTACGAACTTGGTCAGCCCCAGCGCCACCATCTCGGTCTTGATGGTGTTCGACAACACCAGGGTCACCAGCAAATCGTTCCAGGTGGCCAGGAAGGCCAGGACCGCCGTGGCCGCCAGGCCGGGCTTGATCAGGGGAATCACGATGCGCACGATGACACCCAGCGGGGACGCCCCGTCCACCCGCGCCGAGTCGTCCAGTTCCCGTGGCAGATCGGCGATGAAAGCCCGCAGCAGCCAGATGGTGACCGGCAGCTTGAAGGCCGTGTGGGCGATGATCAGGGCGGCATAGGAGTTGAGCAACCGCAGCGTGCTGAAGATGATGAACAGGGGCAGGATGACGGCCACCAGCGGGATCATGCGCATGAACACAAGGCCGAACAAGACCGCCTTCTCGCCTCGGAAACTGTAGCGCGACATGGCATAGGCGGCCGGTGGTCCAATCACCATGTTGGTGGCGATCACGCCGCCGCACACAAGCAGGGTGTTCTGAAGATAGGCCGCCATCTCGTAGTCCCGGAACACCGCCAGGTAGTTGTCCAGCACCAGGCGGCGCGGTATCAGGATGAGACGGGTGGAGGCGATTTCCACCAGGGGTCGGATGGAGGTCAGGATGAGCCACAGGATGGGCGTCATCATGATCAGGAGCACCACCGAGAGCACTACATAGGTGGCGGTGTCCTCCGCCAGCCGCCGTCTGGAGAACCGGAAGCCGCGGGATGTCTGAGCCTGTGAGGTCATGCGTTGAGCTTCTCGCTTTCCGCGCCGGACCGTTCGTTGAGGAACAGGGGAATCAGCAGCACGATCGTGATGAAGACGGTGATCCAGGAGAGGGCCGAGGCCAGTCCGAACTGCGACTGGCTGAAGGCGGCCCGGTAGATGTAGAACGGCAGCAGCTCGGTGGCGTGGCCCGGTCCGCCGAGGGTCATGATGTAGATGACATCGAACACCCGGAACAGATCGATAATGCGCAAGGCCAAGGCCACTGCAATGACCGGCCGCATCAACGGCAGGGTCAACAGGCGCAGGCGTTGCCAAGCCGTGGCACCGTCCACAATCGCGGCCTCGAATGGGGGTTGCGGCAAAGCCTGGAGGCCCGCCAACATCAGGATCATGACGAAGGGGATGCCCTGCCAAACCGTGGCGATGACGATGGACAGCCGTGCCAGATTGGGTTCCACCAGCCACGCCTGCGGCGCCAGGCCCACTCCGATGAAGATCTGGTTCATGAGACCGAAGCGGTCATTGAAGATCCAGCGCCAGTTGAAGCCCGCCAACACCGGGGCGGTCAGCATGGGAAGCAGGAAGAACACCCGATAGATGGCCCGCCCGCGAAATTGGCGGTTGAGCAGGAGGGCGGTACTCATGGCCACGGTGAACTCCACCAGGATGCACACCACGGCAAAAATGATGTTCTGTGCCAGGACGGTCCCGAAGGAGGCACTGGTCATCGCTTCAATGTAGTTGCCCAGCCCTACGAACGGACGGGCGCTGCGGGCCAGCTTGTAGTCGAGGAAGCTGATGTACAGGGCGTGCACCAGCGGATAGAGCAGCACCGCCCCGATGATGCCCAGGGCGGGCAGGAGCAACCAATAGGGGGCGTAGCGCGTTTGCCACGCGTCCAGACGGGAACGCAGGGTGACGCGTTCCCGCCCGGATTCGATTCCGATGAGGCGGTTTTCCGCCGGTCCCGCCATGGAGACAGCGTTCGGCGCGGCCTAGATCAGGCCGGCGTTCGCCAGAATCTTCTCGGCTTCCTGGGCGGCGAAGTCCAGTCCTTCCTGCGGCGACTTCTGATCGGACAGCACCTTCTCGATTTCACCCCACAGGATGGGCTGGATTTCGGAGAATTCGGGGAACAGGGGCCAGGTGTAGCCGTTGGCCGCTCCGGCCAGCGAGGCCTGCAGATTCAGGGCGACAATGCCCTCCGCGGTCTCAATGGCCTCGTTGAGTGCTCCCAGATGCGCGGGCCGGGAGCCCACGCTGGCGTGCAGATCCACCATCGCGGGTTGCCCGGTGATGTAGTGGATCCACTGCCAGGCGGCGTCCGGCTGGGCCGAATGCAGATTGATGGCCCGGCCATGACAGACCGCGGTTGTGATGTTGGTCTTGTTGCCGACAAGGGGCGCGATGCTGAAATTGTCCACGATCACGGACTGGTCCGGATCCATGGAGCCGCCGGGACCCCACTGCTTGCTCATGGCGGCTTGGCCCGCGGTCCACAGCTGGCCGTTCTCCTCCCATCCGTAGCTGGGTGTGCCGGCCGGCACCACCTCGTGGGTGTGGATGAGGTCGTACCACCACTGCAGGGCCTCCACCCCTTCGGGCTGGTTCCAGGCCGGCGGCGAGGGCTCGAGGCCGTTCTCCAGGAAGTCGCCCCCGTTCTCCCAAAGCAGATCGCTGTATTCGCGCAACGCGGGGTCGCCCTTGCCCACGATCAGATAGCCGTAGAGGTCCGGCGGATCGTTCAGGGCCTGGGCGGTGGCGACCAGTTCGTCCCAGGTGGTGGGGGGCGCCTCGATGCCGGCGGCCTCGAAGAGATCGGTGCGATAGTACAGGGCCCGCAGATCGAAGGTGTAGGGAATGGCCAGCAGATTGCCGTTGCCCGTGAACGCGTCGAACGAGCCTTCCACATAGTCGGCACTCTCCACGCCGTCGCCGGCCGCGAAGTCGTTCAGCGGGAACAGGGCTTCGATGAAACGTCCGATCTGGGCGTAATGGGTGCCGAAAACGTCGACATCGGCACTGCCCGCGGCCACCAGGGTCAACTGCTTGTCCATGAGCTGCACGAAGGGCAGCGTGCTGTACTGGTGCTCGATCCCGGTCTGGGCGTTGAAATCTTCCGAGATCTTGTCCAGGTATTCGCCCCAGAGCGGACCACCGCTGGGATACAGGGCGTTCAGGACAATGGCCTCCGCCTCTTCGCCGGCTCCCGGTGCCGCGGGTGCCACGCAACTCGACAAGGCCAGACCGGCGGTGCCCAAGGCCAACGTCGACAGAAATCCGCGTCGGGATAAAGCAAGCGTACGCATGAGTGCCGTCCTATGTTAAATGGTCAAGTGACCGTCCATTGTATCCACCGGGCGAAACCGCTTCAGTTTGGCTGATTTGGCTCGGAGGCCGGTCGAAACGTGCCTCCGCTACGAGAGCAGGGCGGACGGAACTACAGCTCGTGCGGCAAGTTGGAAGGACTCGGCCTGAAACACCGACAGGATCCGCGTGCGCTGGCTCAATCCCCCTGGGCAGCCTCCGCCACCCGGATCGCCTCCATGCACATACCCACGACATGGTAGTCCAGCTTGGTTTCGTGGCCCTTGGCCTGCCCAACCGGTGAGGTTCCCGGCTCCCGGAAACTGTGCCACCCCCCATGCCGTGCGTCCACGAACTGGTCCCGGACGTACGACACGGTCTGGTACAGAGGCTCGTTCAAGTCCGGACGCGCGTGCCGATCGACGAACCGCAACAGGGCTCGGATCGTCTCGCACTGTTCCCACCATCCCTTGCGACGGTGGAGAAGGCTGCCGTCCGGTGCCACCGGGGAGAAGATGCCCCCTTCCTCCCGGTCATAGCCCAACTGCATGCCGTACGCCAGAAAGCGGGCGGCCTCGGCGGCGTAGGTATCGGACAGACCGCGCGCCGAGGCTTCCGACATCAGGAAGGCCCATTCGAACGCGTGCCCAACGTCGATTCGGCCCTCCTGCGCGGCCGGCAGCGGATTCCAGTCGGCGTCATACACTTCGGGCAGGACAAAGTCCTCCGGTCGCCGCAGCCGATTCAGAACAAAGTCCGCCAGTGTGACGGCCTCCCTGTGCAGTTCGCCCATGCCAGGCAAATCTCCCGCCGCCAGCAGGGCCTCGAAGAGATGCATCAAGGGATTCTGGGAACGCTGCGGATCCACGTCCCGGAAATCCCGGCTCATGAAGTACCGGTAGCCGCCCTGCCCGTCCCGGAAGCGGTCGGTCATGACCGTCCAGGTTTCCTGTAACGCCTCCCGACAGCGCGGCGAACCGGTCGTGGCACTGGCATGGGCCAAACCGAACAGGACGAAGGCATGGCCGTAGCAGTCCTTGACGTCGTCGACGATCTCGCCCGTGGGAGCGCAGGCCCGGACCCAGCCACCGAACTTTGCATCCCAGAAATGGTCCATCAGGAACCGGGAACCGGATTCCACGGCGTCCCGATATACCGACTCCCCGGTCAGCGCGTAGCCTTGGGCAAAGTTGTACAGCAACCGGGTCTGCGACACGAGGGTGCCGAAACCCTTGGCCTGGGGGGTCCAGTCATGATCGAAATGACAGGCGAACAACCCCTCCGCCGTGATGGCGGCGCGCCAAGCGGGAAGGATTTCGTCCAGAAGGTGATGCCTGAACCAGGCTATATCGACTTGATGGCGTTCATCGGAGGTCGGCATGCGCTTCTCACCTTTGAGTTGCTGATGGGTCCAACTCTCCCCACTGGTCATCTGCAGTCTGGCGAGGGACGGGACCATATTGCGTTTCAACAGTTCCTGGTTGGCGGGAATGGGGTACTCCTCCCCAAGTCTTCACGACCGGCAGGACACGACCAGCATAATCGCATTCCACAAACGCCATTCCCGATTGCCCGCGGTACAGGGCCCTGCACGAGGACCTGTCGCAGAAAGTCAGGCTCCCAACTGGTTTGGCACCAGAGACAACGCTCTGGGACCTGAACGGTGGCGTGTGCACCCCTCTGCCCAAACCAGGTAGCGTCGGCGACACTCCCCTGATTTGCAGGCCCGGGCTGCCGTTACCCGGAAACGACGGCTTCCGCTTCCGGCGTGCGGGCTGTCAACAGGTAGGCCAGACCGGCAACCGGAACGATGGCCAGTACCAGACTCAGGAACCAGTCCCCCTTCGACAACCCCGTCAGAATGGCTACGGATATGCCAACGGCTCCGGCGATATACACACCCAGGACACCAATGGCCGTCCGCGACAGTCGGGATGAGCCGCGGTGTCCGACCAGCAATACCGCCAACAGAAGCGCCACCGCCAGCGGGTGCAGGACGGAGAGGAAGCCCCGTTCCCACCAAGTGCCGCCATCGGCGAAATTCGCAACGCCGACAAGGAACAGGGCCAACACCATCTGGATGGATACCAGGACGGTGAGAACTCTTCCGGCCATTTTGTTCATGACTCCAACCTCAAAAATTGGCTCCGCCTTGGAAACAGAATCCGAATTCAACCGGCCGACCGACTGCCCCACTCCGTTTCCAGAAACGTCTCCGGCTCGAGGCCCAGCGCATCGGCCACGCGCGTAATGTAGTTGAAGAAGGCAATGATCTGGACCGCGTCCATGACGGCCTCCTCGCTGAAGCCGAGACTGCGCAAGGTCTCCAGATCACCCGCCGTCATGTCATGCTGGGTGTGGGTCAGCTTGGCTGCGAACGCGCACAGACCCCGGTCTGCCTCGGACAGATCGGCGGTCCGCCAATCGTGGACAAGCCCGTGCAGGAAACCGTCGGCATCCGCCGGTGAACCCTGCAGTGTTTCGGCGATCTCTTCACGGAGATCGTGGGCATGGGCCTGCGTTCAGTAGGGACAGGCCAGTTCAGCCGACACCACCGTGGCCAGCATCTCCCGCTGCACACGCGTAAGGTCCGAGGGTCCGTGCATCGCCTCCTGGTAGAACTGCATGGCAGCCTGCAGCGTGCGGGGCCGCAGACTGCCAACCTTGACAATCTTCCAGATGCGGCCCGCCCGGCCCAGAGCCTCGTCGTAGATCCGCCGCAGCAGACCCGTGGATTCCTCGTAGGAGATCTGTCTTATCCAGGCCAACTTCCATCTTTCCCAAACACGAATGGACACGGCCCGAATGCCGTATGCCCATCGTACCGCACGCGGCCATGCCGCTGTCTCCGGTTCGCCCGGCCGCTGACTGACCGCGGTCGGCAGAAGCGCGATACCATCCCACTATGAGTGGGACTGGCCCTTCAGCACCCAGTTAACCCTGACTTCATCCAGCAGGATGTCGGCGGCAAGGGTCCGGGTCCGCGCCAGAGCCTCGTCGGCGGACAGCCCGGCTTCAATGAGCAGCCGTGCGGCCACCATGCCGTTGCGCTCGTATCCGGACCGGCTGTGGATGGTCACTTTCTTGCCCTTGGCCAGCATCCCGCACAACACCGTGCTGTAGGGCGGCCAGAGGTTCTCGAACCATTCCCCAGGCACCGTGTGGTCCGCGATTGGGAGATGGATCCAGGTCATGCCCACAGCCATGGCCGTGCTGCCCAGATCCTGCACATTCAGGATTTCGAACTCCACGTCCTCCAACAGGGTCACCAACGCGGTCGTACCCCAGTCCAGCAGATTCTGCAGATCCGCCACCAGGCGGTCCGCCGGCGACCGGGTATCGCCGGGCGTGGCCAGGATCCCGGGACAGGTTGTGACACCGATGGTGCCGTTGCCGGCGGCCAGTTCCTTAATAACCATGCGGGACAGACAATCAGTTGAAACAGAACAAACCGACACGACGGGTGGCCAAGCCATCCGTGCCTGCGCGCAGCCACGCCGTTGTTTCATGGTACCTGTCCGACGGGCAACCACGGAAATCGCCGTACGGACCGGAATTACGGCAGGATGGCGAGCCGGCATACCGGATCCCGTCTGTGCGGCCCCTGCCGGATGCCGACCTGCGGGCCTCCACGTGCGCTCCACGTGCGCTCGTGGTGTAACGACACCAGCTGACCGCCATGTGCGTACAGGCGGAAACTCGTCCGGACAGCGCATCCGCTGCCACACAGCCCCGCATTCGGACCCATCTGGGACTGGCTGCAACCCAAACCGGAACACTTGAACCGGGAACCCAAGGCCCGGCTGTGCAACCTTCCAACCTGACATGTCCAGATCGGGTTGAAGCGCCGCATGCCCGGGGATGGCACCGTGGTGGCTTCCGTGCTCGCCGCCGAACTGCCGGAGCCGGGGCATCTCAACGGCCAAATGGCGACCGCTTTGGTCGATGTGGTGCCCCTGAACCAGAACAGCGGTCAACAACAAGAGCTTCACCGTGTCCGGGGCGACCACGCTGCCATAAGCACAATCCTCTCCATGGCAACCGTGACCGTCTTCCGCCACAACCCCCTATCGATGCCTTCCACAACTTCTTGCACCGACATGGCGAACCTGGAAGAGTGGCGCTCGCAGCCGCCATGCGCAAGCTGCTCCCCATCCTGAACGCGGTGATCCGAGACCGGGTTCCCTGACAGCCAAACCGCGTATCCCACGGCTCCGGCAGGATTGACACGCAGCACAGCCACCTGCTATGCTGCGCTGCATGACAACCGAATACAACTGAAGTCAGGTCACGAGATCTGAAAGTAATGTTGTATGTTGCTTTGGAGCAACATCATCGGTTGGCAATTCAGGGTAGCCTGTCATACAACACTTGGAGCTGACCGCGATGACACCCAAACTAACGCGCAGAGGATTCCTCAACCTAGCGGGGGCGACAGCTGGACTAACCGCACTTGCCGCCTGCGTCCCTGCTCCCTCGGGAGAGGCTGCAGCCGCGGAAGAGGGAGTGACGGTCCAATTCTGGATCTTCTGGACCCAGCCTGGCCGTATCCACGATCAGATCATGGCCGATCCAAGTCTGCCGGACTTCATGGGTGACAACACGCTGGAGTTCCGTACAGGGGTGGCGAATGAAGCGCGTCTGGCTGCTGTTGCTGGCGGCACGCCCCCGGATATTGGTGCGCTCGGTTATTACCTGGACTTCATGGCCCGTGATGTGGTTGTCGAAGTGACGGATTACGTTGCAGCCAGTTCGGTGATCAATGAAGAAGACTTCCTTGAAATCAACTGGGGACAAACCCATTATCAAGGCGTCCAAAAGGGAGTTCCTGCCATCGAAGGTTTCGTGCGACGCGGCTTTTTCTACAACGCTCGCATGGTGGCCGATGCAGGATTGGACCCTGACGTGCCTCCGGTGACTTGGGACGAGGCTTGGATATGGCACGAGGCTTTGACCCAGTTCGATGAGAACAACAACCTGCTGCAAATAGGGCTTGATCCCTATGACGCGGAAGGGGGTGTCGGGCCAGGCAACGATGGTTGGGGTATGGCGGACTCATTTGGATTCCATTATTTTGACGAAGACACAAAGGAATTCAACCTGGACAACGAAGAGTTCGCAGAAGGTCTGGAAGTATGGGGAGATTACATTCGGCTCATCGGTCCAGACAATCTCGTAGGTATGCGTGCCGTCGAAGGTCAAGGCACTTGGGGAGGATCCTTCAATGCGGAGGTGCAGGCCTGCATCATCGAAGGCTATTGGCATTGTGGCGAAACCTTCAACGAAGTTCCGGAAGTGGCCGAACAGATTAGGGCATCCTGGACCCCGGTTCCCGAAAGGCGACGAGGCACAAAGCTTCAGCAGGGCGGTGGACACATGGTCCAGTTGTTCAAGGATGGAAACTACAAGGATGAAGCTTGGCCCGTTGCGGAATGGCTTCAGGGCAGTTACTTCTGCGACCAGATTTTCCACAACATCGGCTGGCTTCCTTCATACAAACCCTATTACGATGTAGCGGACCAAAATTTGTTCCCAGGTCTGGCGTTCGTCTTTCAGTCTGTGCAGGAAGCCAACTATTGGGGTCCACAGATCAATTGCGAAATCGAAGACTTTGTGCGTGTGAAATACGGTGAATTCCGCGAAAAGGTATACCGGGATGAAATCAGCGGCGCTGATGCGGTTGCCCAAATGCAGGATCTTTGCACGAAAGAGTACAAGGCAGCAGGATTCGCCTAAATCTGCTGATATACCGCGAATCAACAAAGCCGGTTACAGCGCGGCCCCTAGCCTGGCAGGCTAGGGGCCGCCTGGCCGGTTTGCTGTTTGAGAGTAGACGATTGTGATTGCACTGCGACGGTCGTTTCCAGCCACTTCCCGCGAGTGGCGCAACTTTCTGTTGGGTGTGGCTTTTGCCTCACCTTGGATCATCGGATTCTTGGGTTTTACACTCTATCCGGTCGGATCGGCGCTTTATTATTCCTTCACACGCTACGACCTGGTCCGCGATCCCGTTTGGATAGGTGTGCAGAACTACGTAGCTTTTGCAGACGATCCCGATTTCAAGTTGGTTGCAGGCAACACCTTGTGGTGGGTGCTGATCAGCTCTCCACTCGGTGTATTGTCTGCGTTTCTGATGGCGCTGCTGTTGAATTCACGAATCATTTTGCGTTCATTTTTTAGATCCATATTCTTTTTCCCCGCGATTGTGCCTGTGGTTGTGACCGCTTTCGTATGGATTTTCCTGCTGAACATTCAATACGGCGCCATAAACTCCACTCTGCAGTCAATGGGGTTCAAGACAATCCCTTTTATTTCCAGTCCCGATCTGATGAAATGGTCGCTTGTGGTCATTCACATGTGGAGCCAGGGGGCTGCCATGGTGATTTTCCTGGCGACCTTGCAGGATGTTCCCAAGTCCCTCTATGAAGCGGCCACCGTGGATGGTGCCAACGCTTTACGCCGCATGTGGAACATCACCGTGCCCATGGTCAGCCCGATAATTCTCTTTAACTTGGTCATTAGTTTTATCAGCGGGTTCCAGTATTTCACCCTGCCTTGGATCATGACCCAGGGCGGCCCCAGCCGGTCCGCGGAGTTTTACGCCATCTATCTCTACCGGAACGCGTTCCAATGGTTCCGCATGGGCAAGGCGTCCGCCCTGGCCTGGGTCCTCTTCGTCCTCATTCTCTTGTTCACCTATTTGATCTTCCGCACTTCCGGCCGCTTCGTGTACTACGCAGGCGCGGCACGCTAACCGGTTCAAGACCATGGCAACACAGTTGGCCGTAACCCATTATTCCCAGCCTTGGCACCAGCGGGTTCTGGAACTGTTGGGACACATTCTCAAATACTTCGTGTTGATTGTCCTGGCCGTCTCATTCCTGTTGCCTTTCTATTGGATGGTGTCATCGGCCGTCAAGGATGATGCGCAGGTGTATGTCGTGCCGCCGATCTGGTTCCCCAACCCCCAGTTTTGGGAGAACTTCTGGAATGCCTGGAACAGCGAAACGTTCAATCTGTGGACGTTCAACACCGTGGTGCGCTACGCCATTCCAGCTACGGTCGGGGTCGTGTTGTCGTCGTCGCTGGTTGCCTATTCCTTTTCCCGCATTGAGTGGAAAGGCCGCAATGCGCTGTTCGCCGTCGTGCTGGCCACGATGATGATTCCGGACTGGGTACGCCTCGTGCCCCTGTTCGTGATTTTCAGAAAACTGGGTTGGATCAACACCTTCAATCCCCTGGTCGTACCGCAGTTCTTCGGCAGCGCATTCTTCATTTTCCTGTTGCGCCAGTTTTTCATGGCTCTCCCGCTGGAACTGTCCGATGCCGCCAGGATTGACGGTGCCAGCGAATTGCGCATTTTTCTGCGCGTCATTCTGCCCTTGTCCAAGGCAGCCTTGGCGGTGGTGGGCCTGTTCACCTTCATGAACGCCTGGAACGACTATCTGGGTCCTTTGATTTACATCAATCAGGAACACAAATGGGTGCTTACGCTCGGTGTCGGCCGCTTGCGTGGGGCGGTATATGAGATTGGCAACACCAAACTGGCCTATCCCTGGTTGATGGCCGTGTCTTCCTTGATCACGTTGCCTGTATTCCTGGCCTTCTTCTTTGCCCAGCGCAGTTTCATCGAAGGCATTTCCCTCACTGGTCTCAAGGGGTAATTCCAGCCTACGGTCTGCCTGTACCCAAACCGACAGAATGTTCTGGTGCCTTAGGGTGCCCTTCCAGGCGACTGCATCTTCGCGGGTGTGGGCTCGAGGCCAGCCAGCCGGCGCAGATTGTCCCAATTCCAAGCCGCCGCCAGCCGCTTGTTGGCGATACCCTCCTTGAAAGCGGTCCTGCCGCAACAGGTTGTGGGGAATGCGCTGGAGATCGCCATGTAATGGGCATCGAAGGGCCCCCCCCCCCCCCCGGCGGCGGGGGCCGCCCCCCCCCCGGGCGGGGACGGTGAGAGCCCCCCCCCCCCGGTCCCCAAACCCACCCAACACCCCGCACCCCCCCCC
>VXMJ01000056.1:34269-37429 GCA_009841145.1 Caldilineaceae bacterium SB0661_bin_34
TCTAACCCACCGCATTCACCCCGCTCGCCCCCAAACTGGGGGGGCGCTAGCGCCGTCCCACCCCCATTATTGGGCCACCCCCCCCCCGCCCCCGGCGGGCCCCTTCGATGAGCACGACCGGCCTGTCGGTCAGTTCGAAGACGCCCCGCACCTGGTCCCGAAACCCCTCCTCGACCCCGGCCGCATCCAGCCGCGCGAAGATCCGTCCCAGCGTGTTGTGAGAGGGGATCCCGTTCGGCAGTTCCAGGAACGTGCGCAGTCAGGCAGCGTGGAGTTTGCCGAAGAGGGCGATGGCCACGAAACCGCCGGCTCCACAGATGACCGCCAGCACGGACAGCAACAGGATGTCCGTCAGGTTGTGCAGTTGAGTCCGGTCGACCCGTGGCTCCCCGGGCTGTCCAGGAGCTCGACTAGGAATGGAGGCATCAGGCCGTCCTTGAGGGAGTTCTCCGCCGGCTGAGAATCCGGAACCGGCCACTGTAGCCTTGTGGCCCACCCAGTTTAGATGCAATCGACCTGTCGTTCTCGACCGTTCCGCATAGACCCTATTCTTCCGACTGCGGGCGGTGGAAACATCTCCTGCATGTACCGGACCCGGCAGACTACAATCACTCCAAGAGCAAGCGCGTCTCCTCCAGGCCACTCAACCGGACGCAAGTGCATGAACATGGCCGCATCCAACACCGAACCCGGTACCCGAGCGGACAGCAAGTCAACCGTGCCCGCACCTGTGCTGCTGCCCGGCATCTCGGAGTACGCGGACTTGCGCCGCGACGGGTACGCCTACGTGGACAAGACCCGGGAATTCGGACACTTGCTCGACACCGGCAAGTTTCTATTTCTGGCACGGCCGCGCCGCTTCGGCAAGACGCTGATGCTCTCGACCATCGAGTGCATGTACCAAGGCCACCTTCCCATTGTGCGTGGTCCGGATGGACAGCCGGTACGACCCATGCCCAAGGTTCCGGACGAACAGCTGTTCACGGGCTTGGTGTGGGAGGATGAATTCGCGATTTCACCAAGGCATCCGGTGATTCGGCTCGATATGAGCCATGTGACCGGCCAGGATGTCGCGCAGCTGGAGCAGTCCCTCAAGTTGCACATCGCCGAACACGCGCTTCTCTGGTACGAAAGAGGATACGACCCCGGCGTTGAGATGCGGTACTTGCTGGACTCGACGAGTTACCCGCATGCACCCCAGAACATGCTGGCTGCACTGCTCCAATCGCTCCGGAGGAGATCCAATGATCCGGTCGTGCTGGTGGACGAATACGACACGCCGTTGCTTTCCTTGGCTAGGCTCAATCCCGCTGAAATCGAACCGTACCTCAATCTGTTCCGCGACTTCTTTCGCGTGTTCAAGCAATGCGAAGGACTTCTCCACAAGGTTTTGGTCACCGGAATTACGCGCAGGGCATACGGCGATCAGTTTTCGGCTCTCAACAACCTGGTGGACTGCACTTGGCGCCCGGATCTCGGCAGTGTATGCGGCTTCACCGAAGAGGACCTCGACAGGCCACCCCTGTCAACCTTCATCGAAACCGCGGCGGCAGGGCTGGCTCAGTCAACGAACGCATTGCGAACGGCCCTGCGCGACCACTACAACGGCTACCGGTTTGACAGACGGGGCCTGTCCACAGCGGTCTACAACCCTTGGTCCCTGTGCAGAACACTGTCCGATCTCAGGGTGCCCGAATTGCGGGAAGAGATCAGGGAGCTGGGACTTCCTGCACATTGGTCGGAATCCGGCGTGGCGAAAATCCTTGTGGACAGATTGCGACTGCATGCTGCTCGAGTGGACTCAAGCCTGTTGCGCGGTCAGGCGGAATTGGATGTGGACCTCTTCAGCAACAAGTCAAGCAGTTTGAAGTCCCTGATGCTGCAGAGCGGCTATCTGACCTACCTTCCCGCGGAGGACACCCGGCCTGCCCGGCTGGGCTGACCCAACCGGGAAGTGGCATCCGCGATGCTCGCGAATCTGGCTCAGGCCCATGTCGAGGAATCACTTCCCGGTATCGAGCGTTTACGTGCCTGTCTGAAGACAGGGAACTACGACAACCTGCCAACGGCCCTGTTGGACTGCCTGTACGCCTTCCCCTACAACATCATGGAGGATGAGGACTCCTATCATGCCGCGCTCCACGGCCTGTTCTTTGGAATGAACATCCTGCCGTTTTCGGAGCGGCAGGAGCTGGCCGGACGCTTTGACTTGGCAACCTTCTGTGGAGGGCGTGTCTGTATCATCGAACTGAAGTACAACCGCAGCCTGCACGAGGCACAGGAACAGGCGGACCGAAAACAGTACAGACGCAGCTTGTTGGTCGAACTGGACAACATGGCGGACGCAACCTGCATTGCCCTGCACGTGTCCAAGTCCCGGGACGGGGAAATGTGCATTGAAGGAGCCCAGCGGCCCGTGCAGGATGCGCAAGCCCAATGGACCCTCCTGTACTCAGGACAGCATGGATCTCGTCGGAGAAGAACCGAATGAAGCAACCGGCATCCGGTTACCCACGCTGAAGTTCACAGGCAGGCACGAGGAAGGGAGTTGCAGTCCGGCCACGGATTGGTGTGGCAAGGGCCGATGCGGGCAGCTGTTGTACAGGATCATTCACTGAATGGGTATTAGCAGGCGTAGGTTTCGCCACGATTCGGATCCTCTGTCGTAAGCGCCTGGCATGGATTACTTAGCGGTTTTGGCTATGACACAGCTTTTGTTCCTGTACGGTGTCCTTGGCCATGTCCGCGCCCCTGTGCGTCTCGCACACCCCCTGCCAGTGCCAGGAGTTGCGGACCCTGTGCCGAAACCCGACGCGGCACTCCCGCGAACGGGACCGGGTGGAGTGCCTGCTGCCCTTTGACCAGGGCCTGAAGGTACCGGCCCTGGCCGCCCCCGGCACGCAGGTGGACGGCCCCTTCACCTAGCGCGCAGCACACTTCGTCGCCAGCCTGTGCCACGCCCGGCCCGGCGACCGCCCGCGCTTGGTGGTTCTGGACAACGCCTCCGCCCACCGCAGCAAGGGGGTAGTAACTAGTATGTTAGCCAAACGCAGTAGGGCCCCGCGGCCGCCGGGGGGGCCAGCCCGGGGGGGGGAGACCGGGGGGTTACTGGGTGCCGGTGAAACAGACCCGTTAACACACGGGTGGGGAACACCAAGAC
>VXMJ01000086.1 GCA_009841145.1 Caldilineaceae bacterium SB0661_bin_34
GTGCTTTGGTGGATACTCCCTGGTTGCAGGAGTGCCTGCAACCTGCGTCGCGTTCGCCCTGAATGATCAGGCATGTTCAGCGAAAAAGTATCGGAAGGTGTTTCGGTGCTGGGCATCGGCGTAGACCCGCTGACCGTGCCTGAGCTGCACGGTCGCATCGCGGATGCTGTACAGGCCGAAGACCGGGCGACGTTTTTGCACGTAAACGTGCATGCCCTCAATCTGGCATGTCGGCATCCTTGGCTGCACGATTACCTGAACAGCGCTGATTTGGTGGTCTGTGATGGTGCCGGTGTTCAGTTGGCCGCACGCCTGTTGGGCGGCCGGCTGCCCGCCCGCATCACCTATGCGGACTGGATCTGGCAGTTGGCGGCCTTCGCCGAACGGGAAGGCTTTACCATGTTTCTCCTGGGCGCCAGGCCCGGAGTGGCCCGCGAGGCGGCGCGCAGACTGGAGGAACGTCACAGTCGGCTGGACATTGTCGGCTGTCATCACGGCTATTTTGACCATAGGCTCGATTCCGCCGACAACCACCGGGTGCTCGAGGCCATCAACGCCGCGAGCCCCGACATCCTGATCACGGCCTTCGGCATGCCGTTGCAGGAACGATGGCTGGCCGACAACCGCGTCCGGCTTGATGTACGGGTCGCGCTGGCTGGTGGTGCCGTGCTCGACTACGTCTCCGGAAGACTGGCGCGCGGTCCGCGCTGGATGACGGACAACGGGCTTGAGTGGCTGGCCCGGCTGCTGATCGAGCCCGGCCGTTTATGGCGTCGGTATCTGGTGGGCAATCCCCAATTCCTTGGCCGAGTAGTGCTTCAGCGTTTGAGGATGCGATTTCGTCTGTCACAATGACAGTGGGACTGCGGTCGGTTCAGCTGCGTGCCGCAGCAACGGTTGTTCCGGTCCGTGATCGTATCGAAGTTGATCCAGCGGCACCTCCGGGTATTCGGCCTTGCTGAAACGATTTTCCGCCAACTACATGGCGATCCTGTTCCTGCTGGACGGATTGCTGTACCAGGCGGCTCTGTGGATTGCGCCGCTGTTGACGGACCGCGGGGTAGTGGCCACGTCCGGGTTGCATCTTCAGCTGGGATTGTGTTGGCTGCTGGCCTTTTTGGTGCTCGATGTCTACAACCCGAGCAAGGGCGTTCGCTGGAGCCAGGAGGGACAGAGGGTGTTCATGGCGAGCATCCTGGCCGGGCTGCTGCTGGCCGGCCTGCTGTATTTGTCGGGTGGCGTCCTGCCGCGCGGGGTGTTCCTCGTTCAGATCGGAATCGCGGCCGTTCTGATCTGGGGCTATCGGATTGTCCTGCGGCTGTGGCACCGCTGGCGGCGGTTGCGGCGGGAGCGAACTCACGGTGTCAACCGGGTCCTGGTCCTTGGGGCAGGAGACATTGGCGTCAACTTCGCCCGGGAGTTCATCAACGCCTCTTGGCCCGGCTTGGAGCTGGCCGGTTTCCTGGATGACGAGCCGGTTCGGGATCCAGCAACTCCGGAACCGCTGCCAGGGGCCGAAATTTTGGGTAACATTAACGATGTGACGAGTGTCGTCACGGGGTACCGCATCCGTTCGATTGTGATCGCGCTGCCCCGCTGGGAATACAGCCGCATTGCAAGGCTGATTTCCGAGCTGTCCGAACTTCCGGTCAACGTGCATGTTGTTCCAGACTACTTCGACACAGCCTTCTTCAACTTCACGGTGGATACCCTTGGAGGCATCCCGGTGATCGGCCTGCGGGAACCCGCCATCGACGGATTTCAGCGAGTGGTCAAGCGAGTCGTCGACCTGCTGCTGGGTTCCCTGTTGGTGGTTTGTGCCGCGCCGCTGCTGGCGGTGGTGGCTGCGGCCATTTGGCTGGAGGACCGGGGACCGGTCTTCTACTGGACTGATCGCGTGGGTGAGAACCGCGAGCCCTTCCGGATGCTCAAGTTGCGTTCCATGAGGGTGGGTGCCGAAGCCTTGCAGGAAGACGTGAACGAGATGGACGAGGCCGGCAACGTCATCCACAAACAGCCCGACGATCCAAGGGTGACGCGTGTTGGAGGGTTCATCCGCAAGTACAGCGTGGACGAGCTTCCCAACCTCTGGAACGTACTCAAGGGCGAGATGAGTCTGGTGGGGCCGCGCCCGGAGCTTCCCTGGCTAGTGGACAAGTACAAGCCCTGGCAACTGAAGCGCTTTGCCGTGCCCCAGGGCATGACCGGCTGGTGGCAGGTGACCGGTCGCAGCGACAAGCCGATGCACCTCCACACGGAGGATGACATCTACTACATCCAGAATCACTCGCTGTGGCTGGATCTTCAGATCATGTGGCGAACCATCGCTGTGGTGGTCAGGGGTCGCGGCGCCTATTGAACGGAAAGGTGTTGGGAGTGGAGAGATTTGGAAAACCCTGATCAACGATGGGTTGGCTTTGTACTCGCCGCTGCCGCGCCGGCGGCCGTTCCGATCTCGGTACCTGAATGGCTACGGTTTCCGATCGCCGGCAACAGGAGAATGGCTTGGACGCAACAGATGAGATGTCCCTCGTAGCGGATGAGTTGCGCAATATCGCGGATCTGGGATTGCACTTCGCCCAAGACCACTACGACAAGGACAGGTACGGCAGAGTTCGTTCGTTGAGCGCCCGGTTGGTTGCGGCCCTCGCAGGGAAGGCTGCGGCCGATGTCATGCAGGAGTGTAGGGAGTCTGTGGTTCATCCTACTCCCTTTGTCGCTGCCGAAGCGGCTGTGTTCCGAGAGGGGCACATCCTCCTCATCAAACGCGAGGACAACGGTCTTTGGGCCATGCCGGGTGGCGCGACCGAGGTCGGTGAGACATGGGCGGAATCGGTGGAGCGGGAACTGCGCGAAGAGACAGGTGTGCAGGGAACGGCTACAGAATTGCTTGGGGTGTTTGATTCGCGCCTGTGGAGGAGCCGTGCCAAGCAACAAATCTACGTCGGCGTTTGGTGGGTCGAGATCGGTGACCAACAGAGTCCTGTCGTAGGTCCGGAAACGACAGGCGTGGGGTTTTTCGCCGAGGATGATCTGCCCGATCTGTCGCCAGGCCACAAGGAGCGTGTGCCGGCAGTGTTCAAACTCGTGCGGGGGGATCTCTCCGCACCCTACTTCGATCCGACCAATCGATCGGGAAGTGCCCTGGCAAGCCGGTAGAGGCTGGCATCGGGAGATGGCCAGCCAAAGTCGTTTGGTCGCCGTTCTCCTTCGGGCAGAACCCGCTCCGTTGACTCAAGAGACCGTTCCGCAAAAGCTGCATTGCGTTGCAGCCGCCGAAATCAGTCGAGTGTTCAGACCACCTGATAGGTACCTGTGTAGTCCGTCGTTTTTTCTCACGGGGTGCCGACAGGTCCCGACACTTGCACAGCCGGGCCAGGGCCGGCTCCACCCCCCGACGCGCTCGGTTGTCGTCCTTGTCCGGACAAGGATGCCGTGTGTTCGGTGGCGGCGGAGAGACAATAGCGGTCAAGGTGTCCGCTGGTAGCTTGAAGTCAGTTCCCCAAACGCTTATGGGTTTGGGGTAATTCGCTCTCGGCCGTCAGGCGGCGTTGGCCGCGTGGGCGGACTCGAGTCCGGGTGGAGCCGTCCCCACCGTTGTCCCGCTTCGATCCCGGAGCAGTCGTTTGACCTCCCGGAAGGGCGTGTACAGCG
>VXMJ01000050.1 GCA_009841145.1 Caldilineaceae bacterium SB0661_bin_34
CACCGTCGCCAGGCATCCGACCGCACCTGTCCACACAGGACCGCGATCCGCGCCAGCCGGTCGTACTTGGCCGCGTTCAGCCCTTGGCTGTGAAGTACACGCGTGACCTTCTCAGCCATTGGTGGTGTCCTCCTGGATTTGCTTGTGACAGGCGCGCAGGCCAGACAGGCGGCCGGAGAAGGTGTCGACGATGGCCATCAGGTCCTCGACCAACTCCGCCCGGGGCGACAGGCTTGCCTGGTTGACAACCGTGAGGGTGGAACCGTGTTGCTTGGCGAAATGCTCGAACCAGTCGAAACCGAAACGGGTCAGGCGGTCTCTGTGGGTGATCGCCCATTCCTCAATGCGTTCCATCAGCGCCAGGAACACCGGGCGCTTAAAGTCCAGGCCGCCCCCGATTTCCGACCGCCATTCATCCACGGCCACACCCGCGCCCAGACAGTACGCCTCCATGGCCGCGACCTAGCGTTCCAGATCGTCCTCCTGACCCCGGCGGGACACCCAGCAGTAGACCACAGTCAGACCCTTGGGGGACTCGTCTCCCTCTCCCAGGAACCGCAAGCATCGGCCTCCGTGTAGTACCGCCGCCCCGTCGCGGTCCAGCGGGCCGGGAACGTGCCATTGCGGTCCATGACGCGCAACTGATGCGCCGAGCGCCCCACGCGGTACCGAACTGGGAAATGCGATAGATCTTGTCCATAGCCACACAATGCCATATGCACCCTTACAATATCAAGGGCTTGTTGATACTCCGAGGCTGCACAGCAGATCGGCATAGGAACCGGTCAGTTCCACGATGCCTCCCACGCGCCCGTTGCCTTCCACAACCAGGAATTCGTCGGCACTCGAGTGGCCGCTGGCATATCCCAGACCGGTACTGCCCAGGACCTTGAGCCCCAGCATCTGGCTGAAATAGCCGGTGGGGCCACTGGCACCGCGCCGGGGCCAAACCATGGGTTCCACGCTCCAGTCGGCAAACACTCCCAGGGCCGACTGGGCCAGATCGTCGTGCAGGTCCAGGCTTTGGGCCCCAACCGACATCAGCACTTCGAGATGGATGTCGGTGTAGCCCTGGGCATCCAGATGCTCGCGTATCCGTTCCAGGCAGGTCTGCGAATCCAAGTCCGGCGGCAGACGGTGGTCAATGGTGCATCGGGCCTCGTGCGGCAAGGTCCAAAGCGTGGTGCCTGGTCCCGTGAAACCTGCGCGGATGCCGTTGATGTTCATGGTCGGCAGGAAACAATAGCGGCTGAACACCTCGGAACCCGTTGCGTCGTTGACGAAGCAGGGCACCTGATCGGCCCGCCCAATGCCGGGAACACCGGCCGCCTCGTTGTTTTGGTAACGGGCCGCCAGATCCTCCACCAGTTGCAGGTCCACGGCCGTGGGTTCGCGCAACCCATCCAGGAAACCCGGAACCGTAATGTTGCCGGAGGCGGGATCGTACAGGGTGGACAGGGCATGCACCAGACGCCAGACCGGATGGTCCACGACCCCCATGGTGGAGGAATGGGTCGGCGCTCCCTGCGGGCCGCGTCCCCAATCTTCCCCGCTGCACCGCATTTCAATGTGCAGGCACCCCTTGTTGCCGAGGGCCAAGTCCACGGCACCGGCGGCATTCTGGCACGGACCGGGTGACAGCATGCCCGATGCCCGGGACAACGGTTCCCGATAGCGCTCGATCAGTTGGGGGACATGCAGACTGCCAACAAACTCCTCGCCCTCGCACACGAACATGAGATTGACCGGCAGGGAGCCGCGCACCTGCTGCACCACCTCAATCGCATTGAGGAATGCCATGAACCCGCCCTTGTTGGAGGCACCGCGCCCATACAACACCTGGGGAAAGTCGGGATGGGATGTGACCACACCCTCAAAGGGATCGTGGGTCCAGCCCGTGCCCACAATATTGGTGTCGAAGAACCCGTACACCGCCAGGGTCTGGGCGGCGCCGGCATCCAAGTGGGCCCACACGGCCGGCAGATCCGGCGTCTCGGCAATCTCCACCTCCTGGCATCCAATCTGCAGAAAACTTTCGGAGAGCAGTTCGGCGCATTCCCGCACGCCCAAATTGCCTTCGCTGACACTGGGCTGGGCCATGTAGCTTCGGATCCGTTCCAGATGGTCTGGAAACACCTCCCGAATATGAGCATGGAGATCGGCATTGACGGTTGACTGCAACATTGGAACAGACCTCATCGGAGAGAATGGGGGTCAAAGGCATCGCGCAAACCGTCGCCCAGGAAGTTCACACAAAGGACGGTAACCAAAATCATGATGCCGGGGAACAGCGCGATCCACGGGGCGTTCAGGAGGTAGGCCTGGGCCCGGTTGAGCATGCTGCCCCAAGTGGCCGTTGGAGGTTGGATGCCCAATCCCAGAAAGCTCAGGGACGCCTCGAAAATAATGGCCCTGCCCACATCCAGCGTCGCCGCCACCACGACAGGCGCCAGTGTGTTCGGAACGATGTGGCGCACCAGTATGCGGCCCGCCTGACAACCCAGTGAACGAGCACCGAGCACGAAATCCCGCTCCTTGAGCGACAAGACCTGGGCCCGCACGATGCGGCTGGTGGGCATCCAGGACAGCGTGCCGATCACCAGGGTGATGAAGGCGATATTGCCTACGCCGATGTGGTCTCCCAGAACCCGGGTCAGGACGATCAGGATAAAGAGCGTGGGGATACTCAACAGGGCATCGGTGATGCGCATGAGGACATTGTCGATCCACCCTGTGTTGTAACCCGAGATCGTCCCTACTGCAATCCCGATGACTACGCTGATACAAGCCGCCAGAAGGCCGATGCGCAGGGAGATCTGGCCGCCAAACAGGGTGCGCAGGAACATGTCGCGCCCCACGTCGTCAGTGCCGAAGGGATGTTCCCATGAAGGCGGACTGCGCATGGCCTGGACATCGATGAGATTGGCCTCGTCCTCGGACACGAAGAGGGAAACCCCGAAGCAGGCCACCACCAGGAACAGAAGCACGACCAGACTGACCATGGCCGGCCGATGGCGGACAAACCGCTGCCGAAACATGGTCCACATCGTCTCCGGCGGGCGTGCCAGAGCGCCGGAAACCGCCATTTCCGCCAGGGGTGCCGCCTCGCGCAACCGGGAAGTGTCGCTGGATCCGGTCATGAGTAGCTGATCCTCGGATCCACCACCGCATAGAAAATGTCGGCGATCAAATTGAACAGGACCGTCATGACGGCCACAAACAGCATGACGGCCATCAACACGGGAATGTCGGTTCGTTCCGCCGCGGACCAGAATAGGCGGCCCACACCGGGCCAAGCGAATATGGACTCAATGACGATGGTTCCCGAAAGGAAGTTGGGCAGGTCCAGTCCCACGAGCGTGACCAGGGGCAGGAGCACATTTTTCATGACGTGACGAAAGAGTACCGCCCGGCTCCGGAGGCCCTTGGCCGTTGCCGTACGAACGTAATCCAGTTGCAGCTGCTCCAGGATGGACGAGCGGATGTAGCGTACGTAACGGGCGCAAACCACCACCGACAGGGTGATGGCCGGCAGGATCACATGGCGTGAAACCTCAGCCAGTGTCTTGCCCTCGCTGAGGTCGTACATCCCGCCTACCGGTAGGGAAGGCAGCCCCCAGGCCTTGAACCGCACGGCAAAGAGATAGATCAGCATCAGGCCCAGCCAGAAGCTGGGGGTGGCAATTCCCAGGAAGCTCAGTGCCGTCACCGAATAGTCGAACAGCGAGTACTGGCGTATCGCGGTCAGGATACCCAGGATCAAGGCCACGCCCAGGATGAGCGCATAGGACACCGCAAAAAGGATCAAGGTGTTGGGGAGACGCTCCAGGATCATGTCCACCACGTCCTCCCGCGTGAAGTACGAGGTGCCCCAGTTGCCTGTGGCCATGTTCTTGAGCCAGTTCAGGTACTGAATGGGAACAGGCTGATCCAACCCGTACTTGGCCTTGAGACGGGCGATGTCGTCCGAAGTCAGTGACGCGTCCACGGTGTAGGCCGCCAGGGGATCGCCGGTGGCCTGGATGCTCAGGAAGACGATGAAGGAAATCAGGAACAGGAGGGGAATCGCCTGTATCACCCGCTTGAGAATGTAGGTTCTCATGGTTTAAAAAGACGATGCCCCGCCCGGACGAAAAGAGAAGTTGTGACGAATACCGGATTCTAGAGGATCACAGACATGCACCCTAACGGGGATCGGGGCTTGGGCATCTTGTTCAATCCCATGCCCTTCCCCCAGAGTGCCTGCCGGAGGAGGTCCGGAACCCGTTGGGCCGGTGGCAGCCGCTCACTCCTGCGACCGGTGGACCATCATCCCGACCAAGTCGCACGCTCTGTTTCAAACGCCCCTGTCCATGGCCGGCCCATCATTCTGACAAAATCAACCGCCAATCCAAGCGGGTAGGTCAAGCGCTCGAGGGTGCTGCCGTACAGAATCTCATCAGACAAGACACGGCGCACCATTGAGGCCAACAGTGTCGATTCATATAATGCCTCACAGCAACTCGAATTGTGATTCACAAGGGAGCAAGCAACATGAACCAGCTCACGGTCCGGGGATTCGACGACGAACTGAGTTCTGCTGTGCGCCGTCTGGCCAAGACCGAAGGAATTTCCCTGAACCAGGCAGCATTGAGACTGCTCAAAAAGGGTGCCGGTCTAACCGATAGCAAGGAGAACCCCCACGCGATAGGGTCCTCGCTGGACGACCTGTTCGGCGTGTGGAAACAGGATGAGGCGGAGAGTTTCGATGCTGCCCTCGAGATCTTTGAGACTGTGGACGAGTCAGCGTGGACATGAAGATTCTGCTGGACTCCAATGCCTACTCCGCGTTTATGCGAGGCGCCCCCTCGGTACGAGGCCTGATACAAGCCGCCGAAGAGGTGCTGTTCTCGGCTGTCGTGGTAGGGGAACTACTTTACGGCTTTCGGCAGGGGGTGCACTTCGGTCGGAACCTTGCAGAACTCCGATCCTTCCTCGAACGTCCCTACGTGACCTTTGTACCGGTCGGACCAGTAACTGCGGACCGCTATTCCCGAGTGATGACGGCGCTGAAAGCCAAGGGGCGGCCCATTCCCATCAACGACGTCTGGATTGCAGCCCACGCGATGGAGACAGGTGCCGACCTTGTGTCGGCAGACAAGCACTTTGGATACGTTGATGGGATTGCCTGGGTGCGAATGGAAGCAAGTTGAAATCCGACAGGCGCGAAGCATGCAGGTTTCATTCCGCCCCCTGATTCCGGCGGTCCTGCACACCCAGGTTTCCCGCGACCATCAAGTCGCGGGGCTCTCCGCGGCTGCCCAACCATGTACTGGGCAACTGCGCCGAGTGCTACGGCTGCCTAGTCGCCCACGAGTACATGGACGACACCGAGAGCAGCGGACATAACCAGCATGGACTGCATCCGTTCGCCAGTGCATCGCGCGTTGGCCTATGCTTAGGGACACCCGCCTCCCGCCCGCGTTCCCATACGGTTGCCCGCGCATGTCCGCCCAGCGCCAGATCATCATGATCCTCTACCTGTCCAATTCCGCCCTGGACAGCGATGTCAGGGGCTGGACCATCTATGACGGGACCGGCCAAACCTACCCCACCACCGGAGACAGTGACACGCCGCCGTATCCCACGGGCCTGGCGGCGATGCAGGACGGCTGGCGCGTGATCCAGATGCCCCAGTTGATCCCCCCGGACAAGGATCTGGAATACACGACATCCTTCTTCAAGTTCGAGTATGTTTTCGAGAAGATGGTGGAGGTGGAGACATGACAACCGCGACCGTGAACCCCGAACTGTTGCTGACTACAAACCAGATGGCGTCGTTTGCCGCACGCGGCTTCCTGCGCTTCGACAGTCTGGTGTCCGACGACCTCAACCGACGCGTCATGGACACCTTTGATGCCGGACCGGTTGCGCGTCCGGCCGCGGGTCTGCCGCTGTCCGAGGTCTATGCACCCGGATCGCCGTTGGACGACCTGATGCACCTGCCGGAAATCCAGGGCATCGTCCAGAGCCTGGTCGGTCCCGACCCGCTGTTCGATCACCACGCCGTCCACATCCGCCAGCCCAACGAGGGCCGGGCCCAGGGCCTGCACGGAGACGCCATCATCGACACCCGGATGCACTTCGACATCCAGTTGATGTACTTCCCCCACGATACACCGCTGGAAATGGGCGGCACGCTCCTGTTGCCGGGCAGCCAGTTCCGCCGCATCAACGAATCGGACATCGCCCGCTACCAGAACTTCGTGGGCCAGATTCCCATGGTGTGCGAGGCGGGCACCGTGCTGGCCCTCCACCACGGGATTTGGCATTGCGGACGACGCAACCAGACGGATCGGGTCCGCTACATGTTCAAGATCCGGCTGAACCCCAAGGTACGCCAGCATCGGTTGTGGAATACCGGTGATCTGGACGACCAGATGCAGGCCGATCCGGTGACCAACCTGGAAGCCAGGAACCGCACAGAGGAAAACATCTACTCCATCCTCTCCCGCCCCGAGCCGTGGTACGAGTTTCCGGTGGGCCGCCTGGAGATTGTGAATCGGGTCAAGTTCTGGCGGTTCCTGACCGGCAGCAACACCTTCGATCTCAGCTACTGGCTCACCCGGTTGGAGAACGAGCCCGAGAATCTGGCCCCGGCCGCCTGAATTCGACGACCCGAGGAGCCGGAAATTCGGTTCGTCCAGATGTCCGTAGCAACAGGCAACGTTGACGACGCTTCAACCAGACAAGACACGGAGGTCTCGAAGATGAAAAGGTTAGGTTTGTCCTTGGCGGTATTCTTGACAATGGGAGCCTTCATGGTGGCCTGTGACGCGGAATTTGCCGCTGCTCCCCCGGAGGTGGAGAAAACGGTTGAAGATGCCAGTGCGGCCGGAAGCGAAACGGGAGGCTGGGAAGTGTGGTTGTCCGATCAATCGGACAGTGTCGACATCAGTGCCGACAATCCGGCCGGAACCCATGGGAGTCGCATTGTCATTTACGAAAGCAGTGACATCCTCGCTGCTCCTCCGGGTTGGTATGCCGAAGATGATCCGAAGTACGGGCCAACTGTTATCGAAGCCGTCGATGTGTTCCCGTCCGCTTTCGAAGAACTCGGTGTGCATGTGCGACGCCTTCACGGCATGTTGCCGCAGCCCTCGAACCACCGGTACATGAACGCCAACTTCTTTGGTCCGGGCGCGGGACTGGTGGGCATCATCGATGCCGAAGGACAATGCGAGCCGCTGGCCGACGGCCTCCGGAAATGCAAGCCGATTCAAGGCAGTCCGGAGGAAGCTGTGAAGCTGGGCAAAGCCCTGTTTCGCACCACCGGCCCGGAAGGCTCATCGCCTTCGAATCACATGTCCTTCTTCTCACCGGACGGCACCAAGTTGATCGTGGCCAATCTTGGGGCCAAGCTGCTGGAACGCATTGATTACGATGCGGAGTCCGACACCTTCACGTTCAACAAGGCCGCCACGCTCGATCTGGTGGGCGGCCGGGATCTGACCACCATGGAAGCTCAGGCTGATGCGACTCTGCCTGACGGCAGTGTGAGCGGCGAGTATACCAATTTTCAGCCGACAACCACACCAAGCGGCGCGCTCAAGGAAGGTCCAGGGCGGGCCAACAACGTCGTAGTGTGTCCCATAGTCAGCAGCAACAACCGGCACGCCTATGTCACGTTCGGCGGCGGCGGATTGTTCGTGGTCGATATTACAACCGAGCCGATGTCCATCGTGGCGGAATACACCAACGACGTCATCAGCGTTGCCGGGTGTGGCGGTGTGGAAGGAAGAGGCTTCATGCACCTGAACGCGGGAGTCTCGGCAAGCCCCGCGGGTGCGGATGACTCAACGTTCATCATGTACCGTCTGCCGCTTGACTACCCTGATGGCGCAAACCCGCATACGACCCCGAACGTGCCTCCGGTGGTGACGTTCCACGAAGAGAAGGTACTGGAGATCACCGACGAAACCGAGTTGTCCAAACGCCGGGATTCGCACGGTGCTGTCGCTTCTGTGGATGGCCGGTATCTGTATCAGTTTGATCGGATCCAAAACAATGCGGAAGTGTTTGATTTGGACAAGGTGATCAACGATCCCGACGCTACGCTGGAAGAGCAGGCAGCGGCGCACGTAGGCACTTTGGATCTCACGGGAACAGGACATTGTGTCGGCGAGGGGGCGCCCTTCGTCAACATGCAGGACGAAGGATATGAATTCAATGATGATCCCGCTCCCGACCTCGTGGATATTTCCCCCGATGGCCGAATGCTTGTTGTCTCCTTCAGGGGAGCAAACCCCATAACTGTGAAACACGCCGGTTTGGGCAGTTGTCCCGGGTTTGGGATAGTGACTCTCTCAGACGACGGGGGATCAACCGGCACACTGACCCATGTGTTCCGGACATTCCTGCCGGACGCGACGGGTACCAGGAATCTAAGTGACATTCACGCGGCGATTGTTCGAATCAAGTCAAAGGATTGAGCTGACACGATCCAAATTGCAGACACCGGTGTGCATTGAGCTGTTGGAAGACGGCGCGCAGGGCATCCTCCAACGTGTTGGTCCCGATAAACGGCGCCGAAGTATCGCCGGTGTCTGATGCGGTCAACAATCCGCTTGCTGTCGTTTATTCCCAGCCGTGAGCCGCCCGGCTCACGGCTGGGGACGCCTTGCTCCCGGGCGCAAAGAGACGGTGCACTTAGGAAATCAGCGCATTCCTCTGCATCCACCTCCGGCGCGACCTGGAGGCCCCGGGTGCTTGGCCTCCGATGGAGGACAGCCTGAAGCAGCCTCGGGCCGAGTGCAAGGTCAAATCGTGTCGATCCGGTCGTTGGGCAGAGCCTCCAACTCCCGCATTTGCGCTCAAACGTCTGGCGGCAGACCGGTCAGGCCCTTTTCCGTAACGGTTGAAATACCAACAGTTCCGTCATTCCAGACACGCCAGATGTCGCGCTGGCGGGAATATGTTCACAACCTTGGATCAACCGGCTCGCTCTCAAGCGCGAGTACCGCGAACGCGCACTCGTGTACCCGGTGAAGAGGCTCTCGCTCCACAAAACGCTGCAGGCCCTCCAGGCCCAACGCAAACTCCCGCAGGGCAAGTGACCGCTTCGTGGAGATGTTCCTTTTGCGCAGACGGTCCATGTTCTCCGACAGGGTGTACTCCGGTCCGTAGATGATGCGCAGGTATTCGGTACCCCGGCATTTCATGGCAGGTTGCACCAAGCCGCGCGTGCCGTGCGCAACAAAGTCCATCGGCTTGGCGACGATGCCTTCCCCGCCCTTGCTCGTTAGTTCCTCCCACCAGGATGTGGCCTCAACCTCATCCTCGGTATTCAGACGCACGACCTTGTGGTGGGTATCCCGGAACAACCCTGGATCGGCTGTGTGCAGGCGTCCGGCCACACCCATATGCCACAGGTGGTCCTTCCCGACATGCACTTGGCCCTCGCTCGCCAACAGGTGGAACGGCGCCAATTGGATATCGGCGAGCGATGTTACCGGCCAGCAGTACCGGGCGTAGGCATCACTGTAGAGTTGAGTGAGGTTCAGCCGCTCCGCAACTCTGGCCAAGGCTTCACCAACGTCGATGCCGCGCTCCATCGTTTGCCGGAGGAGGGATTCGGCGGCCGTGAGACTGGTCCGCGCGGCCACGCCCACCGCGGCATATTGTTCGCGGAGCAGTTCCTGTGCCTTGAGGGACCACGGCATAAGTTCACTGTCCAGTACGACCCAATCGGTCTCCAGTTCAGCCCAAAGACCGGCATCCGCAATGCCCTTTCGGATACGTTCCAGGAATTGCGCCTCAAGGATGCGGTCTTCAAAGAACCTCCGTCCGGTACGCGTGTAGCAGGTGCCGATGTCTTCACCTGCGATGCCAAAGCGCCGTTCGATGGCTGCGGCATCCTGCCCAACCACGACCACGGCCCGTGAACCCATGTGTTTCTCTTGGCAGACTACCTCGGACACGCCGTTGTTGCGGAAGTGGGCAAACACCTCGGTTGGATGTTCGAGTACACCAGGGAGCGCGGAGGTCTCACACGGGGAAATGGTCGGCGGGAGATACACCAGCCAGCGGGGGTCCAGGGCAAAACGGCTCACAACCTCAAGCGCCGCCGCTGCGTTTTCTTCCCTTACTGTGATATTGCCGCGGAGCCGAGTCGCAACGATGCGCTTACCAATTACGTCTCCAATGTCAAGGACGTTCGCCGCGCGGGTCCCGGCCGACACAACGGAAACCTCCGACTGGACATCCTCGGCCACCGGTCTCACCGGTTCACAATAGACCTGCGCCGCCGGAACCGACACAAGCTCCTTTTCGGGGTACCGAAGTGCGGTCAGCCTGCCACCAAAGACACAACCCGTATCAATGTTGATGGTGCGGTTGAGCCAAGCGGGCTCCACAACTGGGGTATGGCCGTAGACCACCGTCGCCGGCCCGCGATAGCCAACCGCCCAATCGGCGCGTACCGGGAGACCAAATTCGTCCGTTTCCCCGGTGGTCTCGCCATAGAGACAGAAGTCCCGGACGCGGGCCGATGCACGGCCCTGGTATTCCGCCTTCAACCCCGCGTGGGCCACCACCAGATTCCCGTCATCGAGCACATAGTGGCTGATCAGTCCATCCAGGAACGCAGCCGCCCGTTGTTGAAACTCCGGGGACTCCATTTCCAGCTGAGCGAGCGTTTCCGCCAGTCCGTGGGAAATCTGCACCTTCCTGCCCTGAAGTTTGCGGACGAGCTTGGCTTCGTGATTGCCCGCCACGCAAAACGCGGTGCCGTCCGCGGTCATGGACATCACCAGATTGAGTACCTTGGCAACAGCCGGACCCCGGTCCACGAGGTCGCCAACGAATACGGCCTTGCGCCCCTGCGGATGGGTGACGGAAAAACCGGGTTCCCCGATGTCGTCGGCGCGGGTCTCCAACCTGTATCCGAGACGTTTCAGGAGGATGGCAAGTTCATCGAAGCACCCGTGGACGTCACCGATGATGTCGAACGACCCGTGCTCGTTGCGCAAGTTGACCCACATGGGCATCCGCTCAACGAAAGCCTCTTCAACCTCTTCAGGAGAGTTCAACACAAACACATACCGGAAGCCCTCGCGCTTCAACCTGCGCAGCGATCGTTTGAGCTGTGCGGCCTGATTGCGCACCACATGGGGGCCAAACGAGCGCTCCGGACGATCCTTGTTGCGGGCTAGGCACAGGGCCTCGGGCATGTTCAGGACGATGGCCACCGACAGGCAGTCGTGCTCCCGGGCGAGTCCCACCAGAGGCTTGCGCGCCCGCGGCTGCACGCTGGTGGCGTCAATGACGGTGAGGCGGCCGGCCCGCAGGCGCGTGGCCGCGATGAAGTTGAGCAGGGCAAAGGCGTCGGGCGTTGCGGACTGGTCGGTGGCGTCATCGGCCACCATAGCCCGGCAGGTGTCCGAGGACACTACTTCCGTGGGTTTGAAGTGGCGGGAGGCAAAGGTGGACTTCCCCGAGCCCGTGGGGCCAATGAGAACCACCAGACACAATTCGGGAATGGCGATCTTCATTGCGTAAAGATCCCCATCTGGGTCGGTGCCCCATGGTCGGGGTGGACAGGACCGATGTCCTGGAAACGCACATCGTACCGGCGGCGGTTGGCAACCCGCCCCGACCAGTCCCGAAATTGCTCCCGCGTCCACTCGAACCGATGGTCCCCATGCCTGAATGCTCCGGCGGGCAACCTGTCGAACACCGCGTTGTGTTCTGCGTTGGGCGTCGTGACGAGGACAGCCTTGGGTTGCGCGGACCCGAACACGGCCTCCTCGAAGGCGTCAAGCCGCGGAGCATCGATGTGTTCAATCACCTCCATGGCTATGGCGGCGTCGTGGCCTGAAAGGCGGCTGTCCCCATAGACAAGGGACCCGTGCAGTAGGTTGACGCGCTGCTGCTGCCGAGGGGGCAGGTCATTGAGGCGCAAACGCCGACGCGCTGTTGCCAATGCCCGGAGCGACACGTCAATGCCGGTGATTGAACGTACTGAAGATTCACCGAGGAGGGCATGAATCAGTCTTCCTTCGCCACAACCAAGGTCAAGCACCTTGACAGCCCCAAGGCTGCGGAGCGCGTCCAGCACTGCCTGAATACGCTGCTCACTTAATCGAAGCGGGGTTTCAAGCTGTTTCTCTGCCTGTTCGTGCCGTGTAGCGGCGGTACCCGGATCCGTTGGCCCGGCATCGAGCAGTTGGACCAGCGCCTGATCGACAAGCCCGCGCTGATGCTTCAGGTAGCGGCGCGAGATGAGATCCCGCAACGGATGGCCGTCCAACCAACCCTCACCAAAGCGCAGCAACTTGGCCACCTCATCGTCGCCGACCCAGTAGTGCTTGTGGTCGTCCAGGACAGGCAACAGCACATACAGGTGGACAAGCAGGTCCCGGAGCCGGGTCGTCGCCGCGAGGCGCACGCTGAAATATGGGCTGGGGCCCCACTCGGGAAAACGCTCGTCCAGCGGGCGACCCTCAATCCCTACGGCATAGCCAAGGGGTTCGAACAGATTCCCAATGAGGTCCGCGCCTTCCCGCGAGGGCACGACAGGGATCCGGGCTTCCAGAGGAATGGCCTGTTCCGCCAAATCCGGCCGGTCCCTGCTGTTGCCCGCGAGGGCACTGCCAAACACCTTGGCAATCGCCACGCTCAAGTGCGATGACGCCACGTAGGGACGGTCGTTGACGTACTGCTCCAACCAGCCGCCGCCCTTGGGCGCGCCGGGCTTCAGGCGTACAAGCCCCACCGGGTCGATGTTCAGCAGAAGCGCCACCGTGCAGCGGTGGCTTTCCGCTTCGGGATAGAAGACATCGGCCCGCCCGAACGGGAGTTTGAACGACTGAAATCGGGCGGGGTTCTTATGTACCAGGAACCCAAGATCGGTTGCAGGCCGATGCGTGGTGGAGATGGTTAGCAGCATGACGCCAATGGTTGTACAGACAACGCCAAGAGAACAATGGGGCTGATGCGCCGCCGCGCTGGCAACGAAGCTCCATGCCGGTCATTATGCAGGTACCCATCCGGGATTCACGGTGGTCGTGCCAACACCAGGCTGAACTTTGTTCCATCAGTACGAGATGGACAGGTTTGAGATTATCGGCCCTACTACTGAACGGAGTGGGTTGCGCCTCATCCGTAGCCTCTCGTGGCGTTGTCATTGGTCCTTCAGTGGGCGATGCAGGACCAGGGCATTGGTGACTCTGCCATCTATGTCAGGTGTGAAGTCGGCGTCGTTGTGTCGACCTTCCCACCAATTCTCGCCGATGTCCAGCCGTATCTCGCGGACACGTATGAGGTCCTCGACCAAGTCGTCATACCCATCTTCATAGCCGTCCACGACTACGCGCAAGTCCTGCGGGTAGGTCTGCAAGATCCGTATCAAGTCTGCAATCTTCATGCTGTCGTTGTCCTTCAGATCCAGCCAATCCCTGCCTCACACAGTCAGGGCAAATCCAGGTTGTTG
The DNA here is from genome assembly GCA_009841145.1 of Caldilineaceae bacterium SB0661_bin_34. Lineage (GTDB taxonomy): Bacteria > Chloroflexota > Anaerolineae > Caldilineales > Caldilineaceae > Bin34. Next base: position 13,472 of record VXMJ01000050.1, read on the forward strand.
AAAGGATTGAGCACCTTGGCCCCGGTGGGTTCGAAATGGCGGACGTTGCGGGTGACTACCGCGAGATCGTGCTCGATAGCGGTCGCCGCAATGAGGAGATCGACGTTAAAGTGGCCCAACTCTCCAGAGAGTTGGCCCCAACGCTCGGCGATGGCTGCGTTCACAGGGATGACGCGGTCGTCAAACCATGTGATCGTCCGCTCCAGCCATAAGGTGAGATCGCGTGCAAAGTCCGGATTGTGTCGCCGTTGCCGGACGATACCGCGCGCCAGTTCCGCCAGCGTTACGACGCTGAGATGCAAGTCGGCCTGACGCTGGGACTCCAGCCACTGGAAGACAACGGGATGGCGATTTGGTCTGCGTCTGAGAGAAACCACATCCGTGTCAAGCAAGAACATGGTCAGATGTCCAGTGGCCGGGCCTCAAGAGGCATGCGCTCGAACTCCTCGCCACCCTGAGGGAAGGCCAAGAGGTGATCAACGAAAGTAGGCGCGCGGTCCTTCTCCGCTTGGCAAAGCCGCTTATAGTCCTCGACCGCCACCACTACGACGGCGGGAGTGCCCCTGCGGGTGACCGTTTGGGGTTTTCCGGCCAAAGCGGCATTCACCACGGCACTGAAGCGGTTTTTGGCATCCTGCAAAGCCCATTCAGACATGGCTCCTCCGGCTAGCCAACTGGCTAGCTTGAATTTGTTGTCATAGCATACCAGATAAAAGGCGTTGCCACAGATTGTTCCACGCAACAACGGAGGCAACTTCCGTTTCATTGATTTTGCTCCGTGTCCAGAATGGATATCGCCGGACGCGCAGAATGTCCCGATCGTTTGCTCAGACCACCGTGCTCCACGGCTTGCAGCATCTACCGGTAGAGCGGTCTGGCTAGCCAACGTGGCCTGGGACGAACTGTTCACCTCCGTCACGGAGCATCTGGGGACTCTCGACGACGTGCTCACGATCGACGAGACAGGCTTCCCCAAGTAATACCAATCCAGTATGGCTATGCGACTTGAGTGTTGGTGGGCAGGGCCTCCAGGGCATCCCGGATCCAGCCCCAGCCACACAGCTGCCGCACCCGCTTGGGGTCCGCCTGCCAGGCCTCCAGCACCGGCTGCAGCGCGTCCTGCTTGGCCTGCAGGGTCGGATAGACGCGGCCCTCAACGGCCCGGCGCAACTCCCGGAAGAAGCGTTCCACCGGGTTCAGCTCGGGGGCGTAGGGCGGCTGCACCACCTGGGGCGCGTCCACGGTCTGCATGTCCTCGCCCGTGTGGCCGCGGGCCCCGTCCCAGACCCAGCCGTCAATGGCCGGCTCCTTCGCCCAGATGCCCCAGATGCGGGCCATCTCCTCGCCCTTCATGTTCTGTTGCCAAGCCCACCACAGCCGCCCCGTCAGGGGGTTGATGGCCACGGCCACATAGATGTACTTCCAGCCAATCTGCACAGCCTGGGACACCGCCACGCCGCGCGGGGCCCACACTGGGCGCACTTGGCCGCGCAGCCCCAGCTTCATCTCGTCGCCCCATACGATCCCCTGCCCCGCCTGCAACCCGACCGCCGTCAGCCGTTCCCCGAGCCCCCTTTTTTCCAGGCCGCCTGGGCCAGGGGATCGGATTTCGTGGGGCGGGGCCGCGGCCGCTTCAGCCGGATCCCCAGCCGCGGCAGCAGCGTGTACAGGCTGTCGCGGGTGTAGACCACTCCGAACTCGGCCTCCAGCCAGTCCCGCACGGCCTGGGCCGTTGCAAACATCCCCCTGGCCGCCGCCGCCACCAACTGTTCCTGCTGCGTCGGCGTCAGGTAGGAGGGCTTCCCCACGCCACCCTTGCGCCGGCCGCACACCATCGCCAGGCCGCCCTCCCGGTACCACTGCAGCCACCGCTGCACACTGCTCCGCTGCACCCCCAGGGCCGCGGCCACGGTCGTGGGTGTCCAGCCCGCCTGCGGCTGGCGCAGCAGCCACAGGGCATGCAGCCGTGTGCGTACGACACCATCGGCTTCGGCCAGATAGCGTTGGTGCAGGGCCTCGGCGGTGTCGGCCTCCGCCCAGGGAATGACGGCGGGACGGGCCATGGCGGAGGGCTCCGGTGACAGGCAGGGGGACAGACAAGCCTACATCAAGTCCCTCTTTTACGCTAGATTGGTATAACCATAATCAGTGAACGCCGCCTGCCTCATTGTTGCACCTTGCCGGAATTACATGACGTTGGACTGAGAATACCGAGTTGCACGAGGCGGCTTCTGAGGTCACCGCCCCTTCCCTTCCTACAGTTCCGGGACGAGGCAACTCACAGGAGGCATACAGGCATACCGACAGCACTTTCTGGCTGTCGTCACCACTCACCTCCCTCAGGTGATCCCCCAGAGCAGCCGTTTTTCTGGTGTACTCCTTGAACGCCTGAGCTGGGCGGCCACAGAGAGATTCGTGTCCTGGTGATCACCCGGAACTTTCGCATGGAGGGCCGCCGAGGATAGGGGGTTGCAACGGTTTCTTCTCTTCGTCCTCCTGTGGATCATTGTCAGGCCTCAACTTGCCGACACGCGAATCCAAACAATCCCGTCAATATGCTCAACGTGGCTGTCCACTGAAATGAGGTCCGCGCCCATCCATTGCATGGGCAACAAGCCAGACATCATTGACGAGAATGGGGCGGCATTCTGCTCGAATTGGGTTCCTCACCCGACACCATGCATCAACTCGCCAACCAGGATGGTGGAGAACTGCTCGCCGCACCAACTTGGCATCCTACTCATGTCCCCGCATGAGCAAGGAATGGGCACCGAAATCCAGTAGAAACCTCATTGCCAAGCTGTCTCGTCGATGGTCTCGAACTCCTCCAGGGCGCAATCAAACTCATCCGCCTCCGTTGCAGTCCAGGTACCCATCAGATGGTCCAATGAGGAGCCGATGGTATCCGTCCTTTCCGCACCATCTGCCAGGCCAGCCCCTTTCCGCATCAATTTGAGGGCGGCTTGATTCAGGGAGATTCCTTCCCGCTTTGCCAAACAGCGCAAACTGGCGTTCAGGTCGTCGTCGAATCCTCTGACCGTAATTTGGTTCATTGGGCCATCGCCTTTGAGGCATGAATGATGCAATATGCATCACTCTATCCCGATGCCGACAGGTGGATCAAGACTGGAGTAATCAGCAAGCACACCCAGGCCCCAGATTCCGGTTTCGGCCTCGGGTCAGTCGTGCCCGCGGCCTGACCACCCAAACCAATCCCTAGCCGGTTGATCCCTTCGGGGATGGTGTTGCCCCTGCGTGCAACACACCAAATCGTGTCAGTAGCCCGTTAGGCAGACCACCGGGTTGCGTACGGGCGGTGCCAACCGCGGTCCTATCCAAGGATCTGCATGCCCTTGGATAAACGGGCTCGTTTCGGTCACCACACACACCAAATCGAGCCAGGCGGCACGGCTAAACAGCCATCCCAGTCGAGGTCTGATCCTGTCAGGCAAATCCTCCGTCGCGGATCCGGAACTGCGGCTCGCTGGCGGCTGGTCAAGAACGAAGGGCCTTGCCGATGTCAAGTCGGCGGCGACGCCAAGCCGTCTGCATGGGTCCGGGATGGGCAGGAGTGGATGTAGAGATTGTCGACCATGCGTGGGCCCCTAGCCAAGTCGCCTGTACCGGTTCCTAAACGCCTCCCGGCCGCCCTCCATCACTCGGCAGACCTCATCTCGAATGGTCTCTTCCTGCAGGGAGCCGGACTGTTTGACGACGCACTGGCCTCTATCGAATGCCAGTGCGTGGACCATTTCCGCATCACCGTTTACGACGATGTTGGGGTTATGGGTCACCACGATGATCTGGCGTCTGAACTTGTTCTCTCTAATCTGGCGCACGACCAGGTCATAGATCAGATGGTTGTCCAGGTCGTCTTCCGGCTGATCGAGGACCAGAGGTTCCTCTCCATGCGCCAGCAGGAAAGCCAGCATTGCCGCGGATCGCTGGCCGGCTGACGCCTGCGAGATTGGCTGAAAGTCCTTACCATCCCCTGTCCGACTGTACCTGACGGCAAGTCCATCCTCCGGGAACCAGGTCAGGAGGTTGTCGAGCAACTCCGGCCGGCGACCAGACTCCCGTTCAAGATAGTTGTTCAGGCGGCCGCCAAAGTCACCCTGCCCAGCACACGCCGATTCGAGTCGCTGCTTCAGCTCTGCCAGACGGTCATCTACCTTTGCGATTCGCGCATCGGGATCGTCCGGCAGTCCCTTGAGGAAGTCAGCTACAATGCCCTTGGAGGGCGACTGGCCGCCTCCGGTGAGTATGTCATCGGCAAACCTGTCATCGGGGACGTTTAGCACCTGGCGGAAGGACCGCTCGATGATCTGCAGGTCGTCCCCATAGGGCTGAACCTCTATCCGCACGAAGTTGTTCTGTGACAGTGCGTTGGCCAGAAAGTCACGGCGGGCACGAGTCATGGCGCGGCGCATCTCACCGGCTTCTTGTAGGCGCTGCTGAGCTTCTCCCACAAGCCTGGCTTGTTCATCCCTGTCCGACTGGAGGTCCTTCATCACGATTTCGAGTCGCTGCTTTTCCTGTACCAGGGATGCGTACTCGTTCGGGTCCGTGACGCCCTCCTCTTCAAGGCTCTTGACCTGGTCGCGATAAGCCTTATCGGCCTCCTCCACCAGCGCCGCCCACCTACTATTGTTCAGCGTTTCGCGCTGAGACTCGGCGACTCCTCGGAGGTTCTGCGCTACTTCCCGCGACTGTTGGCGTGCCGTCTCAACAGCCGCCCTCAGTGCGGCCGCCAATTCGACGACCTGCCGGTCCTCTTGCGATGATTCTTCGAACAGATCATCTGGCAGGTCGTCCATGCTGAGGCTCTCTGCCGTGGCTTCGATCCGCTTTGCGGCTTCCTCGACCGCCTCGAACTGGCGGTCTATCTCCTGGCGTTGTCGCTGACGGCCACGATAGGCTGTCAAGACGGCCGTATGCCCTGACTCTTCGAAGCGGACGAGCTTACGCTCCACGTCCTGGAGTGCAATCGCGGTCGGGCCCTCAAGTCCGCCCAGCTTGCTTTCCAGCTCGCGAATCCGCGCCTTGGAGGAATCGAAGGCTGCGACAGCCATATTGAGCTTGCTCTGCAGCTCTCCGACTCCGGCGGCCCGGTCGATCTCTCTCAACAGCGCCGTCGGGTCGTCCCCGGCCAGTTCGGCGATCTGTCCCTGGCTAAACAGCTGGAGGGGAAACCGGTCCGCCGTAACGTCCTGCACGCCTGAGGGTTGCCACTGACCGGACGTGGGCTCATCCTCGACAGACGTCGCCTTGTCGTCCTTCGCCCAGTTGACGCGATGCTTCACGCCGTCACGGGTCAGCGTCCACCGGATGTTCGTGGAGTCCGTCAGGCCGCCGGCCTTGGTTTGGTCGGGCGGCACCTGATTGAACCGATCGAACGTTGTTTTGGATTCGCTGTTGCTGGGCAGCGCCTCGAAATCCGAATGACGCCGCGCCGCGATTCTCAGCGCATGGATGACCGTTGACTTGCCCGTCCCCCGTCCTCCGATCAAGGCGTTCAACCAAGGGTTGAAGTCCAGCCTCGCAAACGTTGGCCCGCGCCCCATGTAGCGCGCCTCGCCAATCTCTATGGACTCGATGCGGTGACCCGGCAACGTGAATGGATCGAAGGCTTCCGGCGTGTCGCTTCGCCGGATGGAGAAGCCCCCACCGTCGAGCAGCGCCAGACGCAGCCCTTCAAGGGATGGCCTTGCCATCTTCACCCAGGTGTAGTGGGAACCCGGATAGTGCTCTTCGGACTCGCCATCGGGGTGATGCGAGTCGGACCCGAGGACCTCAGCCCAGGCCAGCTTCCGCTGCACGTACAGTTCCGGCTTCTGGAACCCCGGGTCCACATCGCCAGGATGCCCTCACAGTCCAGCACTTGGTTGACAGTGCTGGCATCGAGCGCCAACTTCTTCGAGCCGGGGCTTTGGGTGCGAAGCAGGCCCTTGGACCTGTCCGCGTGGGCGAGAATGGGGATCCCTCCTCTGTCCAGGACGGTCTCCACAACCTTCACGGGTGATGCCTTGGTAACGCCGTCGCTGTGTCCCTTGGTGCCGTCATAGTCGACGGCGCCAAGGAGCAAGTCGATGTCGGACGTGGTCGCGTCAGTGTCGAAGATCGCGAGAAGATGGAAACCCCCATTGACGGATAGCTCCACTCCGGGGAACAGGTGAAGGGGCCGGAACTCCGGGTGGTTGGACGACTCGAGGTCGTCCAGCTCCTTCCTGAGGTGGTCAAACGATTTACCGGTGTTGTGGTCTGTGACTGCCACGCAGTCGACCTCGGCGCGCATGAAGCCGAGCAGCCACTCCGACAGTGGGCGTTGCTTCAGGGAGGACTGGTTCTCTCCCTTGCCATAGTCCACGGACGCCTTGGTGTGAGTGTGGAAGTCAAACTTCCACCACCTGGCGCCCGGGTGGTTCCAATCGGTGCTTGGGTCAGTCGTCAAGCTCGTGTCCTCCCCGTTTCTGTTTCTTCGACAGGCTGGGTCGGGCGCGCCGGCCCCTAGCTCCCTGCCTCTTGAGCGCGCCCCGCGACTCCGACGGGGCCGCGCCTTCCCGGTATCACCTCTACCGGTGTGGGAATGAGCCACTCGGAGCCGGCCTTCACGGCGCCGCGGACCCTTCCGTCCCTGGCCAGCTTGCGCACCCGACGCTCCGAGACGCCTAGGCGGAGAGCCGCCTCTTTGACCGTGACATTGCCGATGTCATCGGGAGCGACCTCGGATCCCAGCTCGAACTCGATGGGGCTCGGATCCTTGAGGGTGCTCATCTCGTGGATCAGGAACCCGATGACCTCGCCGTCGTCGTCCAGCCGCTTGAGGACCCGTTCGTCGTCGGTGGCCGCGAAGTAGCCCTCCCTGAGAGCCCACAGGACCTCAAGCATGTCCCCCTCGTGGTCGTAGGAGACAAACACCTTTCTGCTCGTCATGGTCGCTCTCCTTTGATGCTCGGGGCCAGGTAGCCGGTGAGGATGAAGGAGTATTCCGTCTCCCTCTTCACCACCAGACACAGGTAACGGTTTCTGCCCCGCAGATCGGTGTAAAGCCGGTAAGTAGAGCTGGACCTGGAGGGCCTCACCGCGTCGGGGTCGGCGAGGGTCTCAGCGAAGCGGTGCATCTGGAAGGCCAATTCGGAATGCCTCCGTAGAATGTGCCCGAGCCGCTCGTCGGTGAGCCGGACCTCGTTGCCGTGCTCATCGGTGAACTGGCGCACGCCGCGCCCCATCACCGGATACCGTACCGGAAAGTATACCGCTGAGCGGTATTGCCCGGCAAGAGGGGGCTATGGTCAGTGGCTGGGACCGTGGTTCAGAAGGCGAACACGGGCATCTGGACAGCGGTAGTAGGGCACATTCGGAATGATGCCTACATCGACACGGACTTCCACCGTCCATATGCCTGGTACCGGTGCAGGACTACAGACCGGCCTTACTCAACTCATCCTGCAACGCGCGCAATCGATGGTGGCGTTCCCGGAACTCCGCCATGAAGTCGGTCCACGCCGGTTCCTGCGACATCTGTCGATACAGGTCCCGCATCGTGGTCAGGTAGGTACACGCCTGCTGGTATCGCTCCCGACCGCGAGCCTCCACCAACTTCTCCGCTTGCTCCCGGTAGAGCTCGGCGGCGGCCTGGGGACGTGTCTCCGCCGCGGCTTCGGCCACTCGCATCCACTGGCCATAGTAAAAACCCTGACTGGGTTGGCGTACCGATTTCAACGCCAAGTCTATTTCGCCTTCGTCCAGATGGATGTCCGTCAACAGGCCGTATTGCCGGGCGGCGGCCCACTCGGCCAGCAACTCCGGGCGTGTTGCCTGCCAGATACCGAGACGCTGGGACAACTCCCGTACGTCCTGGTACGCGGCAAGGTCTTGGCGTTGTTCGAGCAACTGTTGGGCCAGGACCAGAGCCTCATCCAGTTCCCCGCGTTCTTCATGCTGCTCCTTGAGCCACGCTATCAAACCATCGATGCGGGTCGTTTCGATTCTCTCGGCCACCAACGGTTCCAACCTGCGGCCATGGCCATGTGCGCCGAATAGCCCCGCCAAGGTCAGCAATTCCATGTCTCCGGCCCGACCGGCTTCGGCCAACGCCTCGTCCAACCGCCCCAGCGTCAGCAGGCGATCCACCAAGTCGTCCAAGAGACCACTCTCACGGCAGATCTCCAGGAAGGCGTCGTCGTCCAGGTGGTCGGCCTCCAAGTCCAACAGGATACTGCCGTACGATCGGCGTCGAAAGCTGTCGTACTCACCTGTGGCCGCCTGCATGGCGGTCCGCGCCCAACCGGCAACGACCCTCTTCTCGTCGTCGTCGGCATGTTCCAGTATGAGTCCCTCCGCTTCATCCCCCATACCGTATCCTCCATAGTTCAGGTCCAAACGGAATATTTCAAAGAGGGCTTGCAGGGCGTTCTCTCTGGCCGCGGCGTTGCCGTCCTCCGCGGTCAGGCAGTTGCCAAGCCCTTGGATGCACCGGTTCACCACTTCGTGCATTTCCTCGCCGTCTTCGTCGTACACCATCTCAAAATGCTCAAACATCTCCTGTGCCACTGCCAGGTACACGATGCCAGCGTTGGCGTAATCGGACTTGGCCAGGAAGTTGTCGCCGGAGCCCAATACCACGTTGATGTCTCCGACACCGCCCCAGTCCCAGCCGTCAACACCGGATCGGATGGCGAGCTCTGCCTGCCGACGGTAACTTTCCGGGTCGACCAAGGGGCTGCTCTGGCCGTCTTCGGGCGGAGGCGCCTCCAGCAGGGCTTCGAAGGTAGGGTGGGCTTCCACCATTTGCTTGATGAGGGCAATCAGTTCCGACTGGCTGCGTCGCTCCAAGTTCGGGTCCAGTTCTTCCACCTCCCGGAAGGAATCAGGATCGTCCAACCAGGTCAGTAGCAAGGCCGCGACGTGCTTGCAACGTCCGCCGCCACCCACCGGGCAGGAACAATCAGCCTCCTTGATCCCTTCGGTGCCGCAGGCAACCCACAAGCGGTAGGGTTGGGGCCTGGAGCCTTGACACCAGGCCTTGAGGGTGTTGTCTTGAAGGCGCGGCTCGAGGATGTCCCCACGCTTGAAGTAACTGCGGCCGCGTTGGAAGCTTCGTGAGCCCACCCAATCGGATATGGCCCCTTCGTTCACTGCAGGGAAGGGATTGCTCATGACTTCCACCGCTCCTCGCGCTGGCTTGTTCCCTGGGTTGCCCGATGCAGGACACTCACACTGATCGCGTCAGCCGGTCCCGAACTTTATCGTTCGCGCACGGTCTTCCGACACGCAGCCAACAAACAAGAGGCGCCCTGAGGCTCTCGCAACTGAACCTACCATCCCTCTCGGCGAATCTGTTCCGCGCGTCGCCAGCGCAACCAAACGGGCTGTACCATGGGCCCGACCCCGACTGCCAAGGGGCATCGCATCCTTCATCAACCATTTTCGCATCATTCGAAAGCGAACCCAGGGCGATGGCCGAGACCGCACTGTCTCATTCTCGTTGATGCGGACATTTGCCCATTGTAGACGGCTCAGTACCCGGCACTCCACCGTGTCCGGCACCGACCGGTTTGGCGACACTCGGCCCAGCACGTCCGTCGTGTCTGTGGCTTCGGTTCCAAATCAACGAAACCGAAACAGTGCTCTATCCGGTGGGATGACAGGCAGTTGGGGCCGACCACACAGGGCCACGGGCGACACGAAGTGGGCGAAGCGCGGATTCCAGAGACCGTGCCCGACACCGGCTACAGCTACTGGCTCCAGGCTACAGGCCAGCTTTGCTTAACTCATCCTGCAACGCGCGCAATCGACGGTGGCGCTCCCGCAACTCGGCTATGAAGTCGGTCCACGTCGATTCCTGTGACATCTGTCGGTAAAGGTCCCGCACCTTGGTCAGATAGATACATGCCTCCTGGTATCTTTTCCGACCGCGAGCCTCAATCCACTTCTCCGCCTGTTCCTGGTAGATTTCAACCGCGGCTTGGGGCCGTGTCTCCGCAGCGGCCTGAGCTACTCGAATCGACCGGTCTCCGACATAGGGAGAAACCCGCTCCAGTTGCCGCACCGATTTCAACGCCAGATCAATTTCGCCTTCGTTCAAGTAAACATCGGTCAACACGCCGTATTGCCGGGCGGCGGCCCACTCGGCCAGCAACTCCGAACGTGTTACCTGCCAGACGCCAAGACGCTGGGACAACTCCCGTACATCCTGGTACCTGACAAGGCCGGGGCGTTGCTCAAGCAACTGTTTGGCCAGGACCAGAGCCTCGGCCAGTTCCCCGCGTTCTTCGTGCTGGTCCTTGAGCCACACCACCAAACCATCGATGCGGGTCGTTTCGATTTGTTTGGCCACCAACGGTTCCAACCTGCGGCCGTAGCCATGTGCGCCGAATATCCCCGCCAGGGTCAGCAAGTCGAAGTCTTGGGCACGATCAGCTTCGTCCAACGCCTCGTCCAACCGCTCCAGCGTCAGCAGTCGGTCCACCAAATCATCCAGGCGGCCACTGTCACGGCAAATCTCCAGAAAGGCATCATCGTCCAGGTGGTCGTCCTCCAAGGCCAGCAGGAAACCGCCGTATCTTTGGCGTCGATAGCTGTCGTACCGGCCTGTAGCTGCCAACATGGCAGTCCGCGCCCAATCGGCAATGACCCTCTTCTCGTCGTCGGTGGCATGATTCAGTATCAGGTCCTCCGCGGCTTCCCCCGCATACCCTCCATAGTCCGAGTCCGAACGGTATATGGCAAACAGGGCTTGCAGGGCTGTCTCTCTGGCCGCAGTATCGCCATCCCCGTCGGCCAGGCAGGTCCCAAGCCCTTGAACGCATCGGTTCACTACTTCGTACAAGTACTCGCCGGTGTATTCGTCGAGCACCATCTCAAAATGCTCAAACACCTCCTGAGCCACCGCCTGGTACACGATGCCGGCGTTGGCGTAATCGGACTTGGCCAGGAAGTTGTCGCCGGAACCCAATACAATGTTGATGTCCCCGGTGCCACCCCAATCGTCAAAACTGGTTCGGATGGCAAGTTCTGCCTGCCGACGGTAACTTTCCGAGTCGACCAAGGGACTGCTCCGGCCGTCTTCGGGCGGAACAGCCTCCAGCAGGGACTCCAAGGTGGGGTGAACTTCCACCATTTGCTTGACGAGGGCAATCAGTTCCGACTTGCTGTACCGCTCCAGGTTCGTGTCCAGTTCTTCCACCGCGCGGAAGGAATCGGGTTGGTCCGACCAGGTAAGCAGCAACGCCGCGACATGCTTGCAACGTCCGCCGCCACCCACCGGGCAGGAACAATCGGCCTCCTTGATGCCTTCGGTACCACAAACAACCCACAAGTGGTAGGGCTGGGGTCTGGAGCCTTGACACCAGGCCTTGAGAGTGTTGCCTTGAAGACGCGGGTCGAGGATGGCCCCACTCTTGAAGTAACTGCGACCGCGTTGGAAGCTTCGTGAGCCTACCCAATCGGATATGGCCCCTTCGCTCACTGTGGGGAAGGGATCGCGCATGATGTCCTGCTGTTTCCTTGCAATCCCGCACAGACAGCCGCGCAGGAGAGGTCCCTAACGGAAACGCCTCTCACCGTGCAGCCATCCTTGGAACGCGGACATTGCGGGCGCACTCTGAGCGGGCTAGATGCTGGACACAGGGCGGACCGTCAGGCTCGTTGATAGAGGCATCCGGCTGCCGAGGTACGCCCTTTGCGGTTGCCACCAGGCAAAGGAAACAGTCAGTATAGTGGACAGTTGAACCGCGCGATCCGGCAATCCCGAGCCGGGCTGCTGTGCAGTGTGCCCGAGGAGGATCCGGTCGTGGCCGCCGTGCTCATGTCCGAGTTTCCGGACGTGAACCGTCGCAACGGGTGTGGGATTGCCACGCCGGCCGGTGCGTCCCTCTGAACCGAAACAGAAGTCGGTATCAGTGCCGTGCCTGAGGCGGTCGCGCTTCCGTAGGCGATCCCCTGTATCGTCACCATGACCGGCACCGGATGACGCCAGCGCAGGGTTACAGACCAGCGTTGTCCAACTCATCCTGCAGCGCGGGCAAGCGACGATGGCGTTCCCGGAACCCGACCATGAAGTCGGTCCACGCCGGTCCCTGTGACATCCGGCGGTAAAGGTCCCGTACCTTGGTTAGGTAGACGCACGCCTGCTGGTAGTTGTCCCGACCGCGCGCCTCGACCAACCTCTCTGCTTGTTCCAGGTAGATTTCCAGGGAAGCTTGGGGGCGTGTCTCCGCCGCGGCTCGGGCCACTCGCATCAACCGGTCGCCACCATGGGAAAACACCTGCGTTTGTTGTCGCACCGATTTCAACGCCAGATCCATGTCGCCTTCTTCCAGATGGATGTCGGTCAACAGGCCGTATTGCCGGGCGGCGGTCCACTTGGCCAGCAACTCCGAGCGTAATGCCTGCCAGCCCCCAAGTTGCCGGGAAAGCTCCCGTACACTCCGGTACCTGTCAAGGCCGGGGCGTTGTTCGAGCAGTCGTTGGGCCAGGGCCAGAGCCTCGGCCAATTCCCCTCGTTCTGCGTATCGTTCCTTGAGCCACTCCACCAAACCATCGACGCGGGTCGTTTTAATTCGCTTGACCAGCAACGGTTCCAGCCTGCGGTCGCAGCCATGTTTGCGGAATACCCCCGCCAGGTTCGGCAAGTCTGAGTCCCCGGCACGATCGGCTTCGGCCAACGCCTCGTCCAACCGTCCCAGCGTCAGCAGGCGGTCCACCAAGTCGTTCAGGCGGCCGCTCTCGCGGCAGATCTCCAGGAAGGCGTCGTCGTCCAGTCGTCCGTCTCCAAGTCCAGCAGGAAACGGCCATACTCTTGGCGCTGATAGTCATCGTACTTGCCTGTGGCTGCCAGCATGGCGGCCCGCACCCGACCGGCAATGGCATTCTTCTCCTCGCCGGTGGCAAGTTCCAGAATGAAGTCCTCCGCAACTTCCGCCAAACCGAACTGTCCTATGTCCATGTGGAAACGGTACATTTCAAAAAGGGCTTGCAGAGCCCTCTCCCTGACCGCAACGTCACCGTCCCCGGCAGCCAGGCAATCCGCCAGCCCATCGACGCACTGGTGTATCACATCCCACAGGTAGTCTTGGTTGTCCAGCATCATGTCGTAATGTTCCAACAACCCCTGGAGCACCGCCTGGTACACGATGCAGGCATTGGCATGGTCGGACATGTCCATGAATTCATCGCCAGTGTCCATGGCCATGTCAATGTCCGCGACAACCTGTCGGGCTGCATTCCGATCATCGCCAGCGCGTTGGAAGGCGGACACTATCTGCCGACGGTAACTTTCCGGATCGATCGTCGTGCGGCCCCGGTCGCCCCCGGGCAGTGCCGCCTCCAGCAGGGCCTCCAGGTTGGGCTGAACCTGCAGCATTTGCCGGATGAGGACAATCAGTTCCGACTTGCTGAGTTGCTCCAGGTTCATGTCCGGTCTTCCACCGCGCGAAAGGCAGCGGGTTGGTCCAACCAAGCCAGCAGCAGTGCCCCAACGTACTTGCAACGTCCACCGCCACCCACCGGACAGGAACAATCTGCCTCCTCGATACCTTCGGCACTGTAGGTATCCCGCAAGCGGTAAGGTTGGGCCTTGGAGCCTTGACACCAGGCCTTGAGGGTGCAGCCTTGAAGGCGCGGCTCGAGGATGGCCCCATCCGCAAGGTAACTGTGACCGAGTTGAAAACTCCGTGGGCCTACCCAGTCCGATATGGCCTCTTCGTTCACTGCCGGGAAAGGATTGCTCATAGAGATCTCTGCCGCCTGCCCGTGGGCTTGTTCGCCCGATGCAGGACTTGAGGACTGTTTCATATCTCATTGATACGGACATTCACCTGCTGTAGACAAATCAGCACCGCGTGTCCCACCGTGTCCGGCACCGACTGGTTTTTGCGACACTCGGCACAGCATGTCCGTCGCGTCCGTGGCCTCGGACCAAAATCAACGAGCATGAAACAGTGCCCCAAGCTGGATTTACCCAAGGGGCTGAGACAGCATGGGGTGGACTTATGGATTGTAAATCTACCGGTATGGATTGAATTCAATGGGTCTCAGCATCAAGAACAAGGAGACGTGCCGGCTGGCCAGCGAGTTGGCGCAGCTGACCGGTGAGACCATGACCGGGGCCATCACAGTGGCCCTCCGAGGGCACCTGGAGCGCATGCGGAGGGAGGGCAGCACCGAGACCCGCGTACAGAGACTTCTCGCCATCGGCAGCCGATGCGCAGGCATGCTGGACGACGGTCCCACTGCCGTCGAGCATGGCGATTTCCTGTATGACGAGCGCGGGCTGCCCAAGTGATCACCGACATGTCGGCGATCCTGGCAATCCTGTTCCGCGAGCCGGACGCGGAACACTACGCCACGGCTATTGCGCTGGCATCGTCTCGCCGGATGTCGGTCGCTACGCTGGTGGAAGCGACCATGGTGCTCGAGAGTCGCGGCGGTGCCGCAGCCGGGTATGAGCTGGATGCATTCCTGGAAGAGGCGGAGATCGAGTTGGAGCCGGTGACTTCTGAGCAGGCGCAGGCCGCTCGAAGGGCTTGGCGGCAATTTGGCAAGGGCAATCACCCGGCCGGGTTGAATTTCGGTGACTGCTTCGTCTATGCGCTGGCCCAGGCCGCGCGGGAGCCTCTTCTGTTCAAGGGCCAGGACTTTGCACTTACCGACGTTGAAGTTGCATGACGTTGGCCTCGGTCCATCTAACCAGCGACATCGCCGCGCATGTGGGAAACGGGTCTGTACAGAAGGGAGAAGTCATAGCGGGGCCCGCCAATGATGGGAACGAGGGGAGACATCCGGCCATCTGCGCCCGCGCGTCGGACAAGAGCCAAGGCAGAGAGGACAGGATTTCCATCACTGAGCCGTCGTGTACGCCGATACCGGTTGCCAAAACCTTGAACAGGCCTCCTCCTTATTCAAGGATGTGTAATATCCTTGAATAAGGAGGAGGCTAATGGCGCATCTGGAAGCGCGATACTGGGAGGGTCAGGCTGCTGGACCAACTCGGCGTGATCGCCGTCCCTGCAACTACTCGGTCTACTTGCCCGATACATTGTCCGACCGCCGGTTCGTCCTCGACGGCGACGTGGCCGCAGACGTGGCCGCCGCTGAGACCGCCCTCGTGCGGCTTGACACTGCTGCCTCCGCGCTTGCCAACACCGAGGCGCTGGCCCGGCTCCTGCTCCGCGCGGAGTGCGTCGCCTCGTCCCGCATTGAAGGCTTGGAGGTGGGGGGACGGCGATTGCTCCGCGCCGATGCAGCGCGGCAGCTGGGTGAAGACCCCAGGGATGTTACGGCCACGGAAGTGCTCGGCAACATCAACGCGATGGTCTGGGGGGTACGCGGCGTGGAGCCCGGTGGCATGATGACGGTGGAGAGTCTGCTGGAGGTGCATCGCCGTCTGCTGGCCGGTACCCGTCTTGAGGAACACGGGGGCCGCATTCGCGACATGCAGAACTGGATTGGCGGCAGTGATTACAATCCTTGCTCCGCAGAGTTCGTGCCGCCGCCGCCAGAGAGAGTGGCCCGCCTTCTGGACGATCTGTTCACCTTCTGCAACGATGACTCGCTTCCGGCGTTGGCACAGGCGGCCATCGCCCATGCGCAATTCGAGACCATCCATCCGTTCGTGGACGGCAACGGACGTACAGGACGGGTGCTGTTTCACTTGATCATGCGCCGCCGGGGGCTCGGACTGCGCATTCTGCCCCCGATTTCCCTTATTCTTGCCACGTGGTCGCGGGACTA
The DNA here is from genome assembly GCA_009841145.1 of Caldilineaceae bacterium SB0661_bin_34. GTDB lineage: Bacteria > Chloroflexota > Anaerolineae > Caldilineales > Caldilineaceae > Bin34. The sequence goes on from VXMJ01000050.1 coordinate 29,207, forward strand.
TGTTGCCGGGCTGACTGCGACCCGCTATGTCGGCCCTTCAGACTCCGACGAGGCCCACGCCGGAGTCAACCGGTGGATCGCGCTCTTCGCGTCGGCGTGCCACCGGGCGATTGATGACGCCAGCCGCTTTGAAGAGCAGGTGCGCACATTGCAGAGGTCCTGGCATGAACGGGCAGGACATGTCCGTCGCGACTCTGCGGCTCGCCTGCTCATCGAAGCACTCCCGGCAGTGCCGGGGCTCACAACCTCCACCGCCGCGGAGTTGATTGGACGGTCATTCCAGGCAGCAAGCCAAGCAATAAATCAACTCATGGAGGCGAGAGTGTTGGCACAAGTCACCGTCGGCAGGCGCAATCGCATATTTGAAGCCCCCGAGTTGATTGAGGCCTTCACCGCGCTGGAGCGACAGCTCGCGAGCCCCGAGGGCAACACGCGCGTCTCCAGACCCGTCCGGCACGTTCCTCGACGGTAGGGTGAGAACTCGCCAGCAGGTCCCCCGAGCCTTGTACGGTAAGGGGACAGGAGATTGACTACCGGAAGCAGCGACCAGCCTATTCGACTTGAGCCCAAGGAGGCCTGTCCTCCGTCGACCGCGCTGGTTGTCGGATTCCAGGGCACCGCACTCGTACTGGCGCCGACGGTGCTGAACGTGGCTATCGCAGTCCGTTCTGCCGGACTCGATGACACCTACCTGACTTGGAGCGTCTTCGCTGCACTGCTGATCAGCGCGGCGATCACGGCGTTGCAAGCGTTCCAGTTCCGGCGATTCGGGGCAGGCTATATTGTGCTCACCTGTCCCGCGGCGCTCTTCATCGGGATCATGGTGGCGACCGTCACCTCGGCCGGACCGTCAACCTCCGCGAGCCTGATGGCCGTCTGCTGCGTGATCCAGGTTGCGCTTGCCGGTGGTTGCCAAACGCTGCGCCGAATCTTTACGCAGGTTGTTACGGGGACGGTGACCATGCTGATCGCCGTCAGCGTGCTGCCCATCGCGTTCGACAGCGTTCAGAACCTGCCGGCGGGTTCTCGATATTGTCAAGCCTGGTGGAGCTGGGGGGACTCGTACCGAAGACTGAAAATTGGTCTGAAAATCGATTTGTACCACTTAATGTCCCACGTTTAGCTCCCCGCACTGCCCGGTGCTGCCGAACTGTGTCAGAACCGCGATGACTGAACCGCGCACGCTGACCAAGAAGGAGCTGCACCGGCAGGCCCTCGCAGAGGCCCGCAAGCAGGTGCAATCCAAGCTGCGCAAGGGGTACGTCGTGCAGGCGTACAAATGGGACGGGTTGCTGGCCGACGCGCCGGAGTGGGATAATTGGCAGCACGGTGGAGATCCGCGGACGGGAGGGCACCAATGGGAATCTTGACACTGTTGATCCGGAGGGGCTTCGTGCCGGCCATCTTGGCTCTCCTGGTGTTGCATGTGGTCGCGACTACCGCGTATGGCGACTTGGTGGTGGCCGGGCTGGCCGATTTGGGCAGCCGGCTCGTTGGGTTTATTGGCGTGGCTTTTGACAGCAGCATCCAGGGCGCGCCGGTCGAGTGACGGACCGACCGGCAGTGCGGGCGATGCCAATCCGCACCGTGGCGGCTGCCGGCATCGGCAGTTGCCAACCCCAACACGGCGCACTGGCCGCAAATTGAGCGGTCGGGGGCCTGTGCGGATGGGCCGAATGGGCCGCCCACGCGCCGGGATTTGCGTTTTTGGTCGGCCGCATGCGGCGAGTCTGCGCCGACTGGCGCAGGGCTGCGCGCACCCGCGGGTGGTCGATCAAGGGGTCGAACCTGGATGACGCACCGCGGCGATCCGTCAGGACGAACACTGCCGGTTGCAGGAGGCGCGAAGCTGGCAGCGTCGGTGATGTGTGCGCCCACGCGATGCTGCCAGCGATCAAGGGTGCGGATTGAATGGTTCGAAGCGCGGTCACCGGACAGGCGGGCGACTGCCCGCTGCAGGGACCCGCTCCATGAAGCCCAGGTTCGGAATGGCGGTAGTCGAACCTGGGCTGTAGACTGCCGCACATGCGATTGTCGATCCCCAGCGAAACACCTCCAGAAGAGAGACTCCCGACGACAGAACGCTATCCCGGCGATTGGTTTGCGCGTACGAACATCACATCCCTATATCAAGTGGTTGGCCGTGCCCAACCTGGAACCACGTCCGGAGCGATCCCAAACCCAGCCCAACCCAATGGGAACCAACCATGACGCAACAGCACCTGGACGACTACGCGGGCTGGCAGGGCATTCAACCCCTGTCGCCCGCCGACATGAAGCGCACCTTCGATCACGAGGACCTTTGGCAACGGCGGTTTCGCGCCTTGCGCACTTCGCCAAACGAACAGGACCGGATTAAGAAAGGAAAGTTCCGGTTTGTAAACAGCCTAGTGATCGAGACCGGCGCTATTGCGGGGCTCTACGAGCTCACCGAAGAAATGACGGAAGCTCTGGTGCGCAGTGGTTTCGATTCGCTGCGTGGCAGACGCAAAAAGGGAGTCGACCCGCACATATCGAACCTGATTTCTACCTTCCGCCAACGGAATCTGAAGGGGGTCGACTATCTGCTCAACGTTCTAGCTGACCACACCCAAGCCCACTCCAAGATCTTGGATTTCGTCCTTGAGGACCGTCCGATCACCAAGTATGCGATCCGCGGGCTGCACCAGCTGATCATCGCCCACCAGGAGACATACGATGCGGACGATTCGTTGGGTAAGCGAGTAATTCGCAAGATGGAACCGGGAGCTTTCAGAATGTTCCCGGCATATCCCAACAACCCGACACAACCAGACGGCACAACAATCCCCTACGTGCCGTACGAACAGATCGACTCCCAACTGGACCGCCTGCTCGAACTCTACGGAGATTATCGAAAAACATGCCATCCGCTGCTAGTCGGTGCCTGGCTACACCATCGCTTTGCGCAGATCCACCCGTTTCCTGATGGCAACGGCCGTACGGGCCGCATGTTGTTGAACTGGCATCTGTGGAGTGCTGACTGGAATCCCGTTTCGGTGCATCGAAGGGATCGCGACAACTACCTAGTGGGGTAACTTGGTGAAATTGTGGGGTGTAACATAGGCGGTTGCACGGTGGCCGTCGCCGGCAGGCACCGTGTGCGTCCTGGCCCGGCGACCCTCGAGAGCACGCCCCATGTCCCACAAGCGCTACATCGTCGAACTGTGCCCGGAGGAGCGGAGCCGCCTGCGGCAACTGACCGCAACCGGCAACCCCAAGACCCAGGCCCGGCGGCGGGCCCAGATCTGGCTCCTCTGCGACCAGGGCCCGGAAGGGCCGGCCTGGACCGACGCCCGCACGGCGGAGGCCGTGGGCGTGACCGAGATGACCGTGTCGCGGGCGCGCCGGGCCCTGGTCGAGGAGGGGCTGGAGGCGGCCCTGCAGCGCAAGCCGCGCCCGCCGCGTCCGCCCAAGCTGGACGGGACGGCCGAGGCCGAGTTGGTCCGGCTGGCCTGCTCGACGCCGCCGCCCGGACGCGCATGCTGGACCCTGAAGCTGCTGGCGGCCGAGCTGGTGGCCCTGGAGGTGGTCGATGCGATTGCACCCGAGACGGTGCGCCGGGCGCTCAAAAAAACGCGTTGAAGCCGTGGCAGAAGCAAGGCTGGTGCATTCCCCCGCAGGCCAACGCCGCCTTCGTGCACAACATGGAGGATGTGCTGGAGGTTTACCACCGCCCCCCGGACGACCGCTTTCCAGTGGTCTGCGTGGACGAAACCAGCAAGCAGCTGGTCGCGGAAACGCGCCTGCCGCAGCCGGCGGCGCCCGGCCAGCCGGTCCGCTACGACTACGAGTACCGGCGCCACGGGGTCTGCAACCTGTTCCTGCTCACGGCTCCCAAACTGGGCTGGCGCACCGTCAAGGTTACGGCCCGACGCACCAAGTTGGATTTCGCCGCCGTCCTGCGCGACCTGGTGGATGTGCACTTTCCCGAAGCCGAAAAAGGTGGTCCTGGTCTGCGACAACCTCAACACGCACCACCCCAGCGTGCTCTACGAGGCCTTCCCGCCGGCCGAGGCCCGGCGCATCGCGGCGCGCCTGGAGTGGCACTACACGCCCAAGCACGGCAGCTGGCTCAACATCGCCGAAATCGAATTCAGCGCCTTGGCCGCGCAGTGCCTGGCCCGGCGCATCGCCAGCGAGGCCGAGCTGAAGGCCGAGATCGAGGCCTGGGTGCGCGAGCGCAACGCCTTGGGCAGGCCCGTGCATTGGCAGTTCACGACCGAGGACGCCCGCATCAAACTTCTGCATCTGTACCCCACATTTGAGTGAAGTTGACCCACTAGATGCCATGAACCAAGCGGATGCTGGCGATCTTTCGGTTTTGACCGATTTCCTGATCGCCATGAATCGAAAGGCCATTCGCATGGTGATGCACGAGTTCTCGATTGAGGAACGCCTACGGGTGTTGGGTTCCGGAGTGTAGCAATGGCACAAACCCGGATGTGTGCACTAAAGTTCTGCGCGCATCAGACCGCTTGGAGCACGTCATACAGGCGATCCGGAATGAACGTAGGCGGCAGGGAAGTCAGACCCATTGACTTACTTTTGGTACCTCGCAGGATTCGTCTGCCCAGGCCGTCTGAATTGCCCAGGTGGTTGTCATCGTCGTTGGCGCAGCCCCGGATAATCACCCATCGTCAGTTCATCGGGTGGCAGCGGTGCGCCGAGAATCACTGCTGCTTCCTCGGCATCGTTGAGCACGAAACGGATCATGATGCGGGTCAACCTGTACAAGAGGCCCACCAGGACCGACAAATCACCGCCATCCGCCTGTTCCAGGGCATACATGTAACCTAGTGGGTCAACTTCACTCAAATGTAGGGTACAGGTGGAGGAGTTTGGTGCGGGCGTCCTCGGTCGTGAAGAGCCAGCGCACGGGCGTGCCCAGGGCATTGCGGTCGCGCACCCAGGCCTCGATCTCGGCCCGCAGCTCGGCCTCGCTGGCGATGCGCCGGTCCAGGCACTGTGCGGCCAGGGCCGCGAACTCGAGTTCGGCGATGTTGAGCCAGCTGCCGTGCTTGGGCGTGTAGTGCCACTCCAGCCGCGCGGCGATGCGTCGGGCCTCGGCCGGCGGGAAGGCCTCGTAGAGTACGCTGGGGTGATGCGTGTTGAGGTTGTCGCAGACCAGGACCACCGTCTCGGCCTGCGGGAAGTGCACGTCCGTCAGGTCGCGCAGGACAGCGGCGAAATCCAACTTGGTGCGCCGCGCCGTGACCTTGACCGTGCGCCAGCCCCGCTTGGGGGCTGTGAGCATGAACAGGTGGCAGACCCCGTGGCGCCGGTACTCGTAGTCGTAGCGGAGCGGCTGGCCGGGGGCCGGCGGTTGGGGGATGCGGGTTTCGGCCACCAGCTGCTTGCTGCTCTCGTCCACGCAGACCACCGGGCGGCGGTCGTCCACCGGTGCCTGGTAGACGGTGAGCACATCCTCCATGTTGTGCACGAAGGCGGCATTGGCCTGCGGGGGGATGCACCAGCACTGCTTCCGCCAGGGCTTCAGAGCGTTTTTTTGAGCGTGCGGCGCACCGTCTCTGGTGCGATCGAATCCACTACCTCCAGGGCCACCAGCTCGGCCGCCAGCAGCTTCAGGGTCCAGCGCGCGCGTCCGGGCGGCGGACGCGAGCAGGCCAGCCGGACCAGCTCGGCCTCGGCCGTCCCGTCCAGCTTGGGCGGGCGCGGCGGACGCGGCTTGCGCTGCAGGGCCGCTTCCAGCCCCTCCTCGACCAAGGCCCGGCGCGCCCGCGACACGGTCATCTCCGTCACACCCACGGCCTCCGCCGTGCGGGCATCGGTCCAGGCCGGCCCTTCCGGTCCCTGGTCGCAGAACAGCCAGATCTGGGCCCGGCGCCGAGCCTTGGTCGTGGGGCTGCCGGTCGCGGTCAGGGACCGCAGGCGGGTCCGTTCCCCCGGGGACAGTTCGACGAGGTAGCGCTTGTGGGACATGGGAGATCTCGATGGTTGCCGGGCCAGGACGCAGCACGGCACCTGCCGGTCGCGGCCACCGGGCGACAACCTATGTTACACCCCACAATTTCACCAAGTTACTCCACTAAGCCTTTCGTATGGACGAATGTGAAGACACGGGTTATCCTTGCGAGGTCTTG
>VXMJ01000020.1:0-25117 GCA_009841145.1 Caldilineaceae bacterium SB0661_bin_34
ACCGGATTGGCCCCAAGCCCGTTCCGACCTTCTTCACCCTGGGCCTGCGGTTCACAGAACTGCGCAACGACCCGGACCATGCCTGGCTGAAGGACTACCCGTACCAGGTGGTCCGCTACAGCCTGAAGTACCTGGCCGACGCGTACAAGCGGTTCCTTGCGGACCCTGTGAACGCAGGCAAACCCCGGTTCAAGGCCCGGCACCGCACCGTGCCGGCGTTCACGATCCCCGAGGCCGTCAGGATGGACGGGGATCGCCTATACGTGCCCAAGGTCGGTTGGTTGCGGCTGGCGGGCAGCGACCCGTACGCGGGCTGCCAACCGCTGACCGTGCGTGTGCGCATGGAAGGCACGGAACAGCACCCCAAGTGGTACGCCTATGTCTGCTACGAGGTGCCCGCGGAACAGGCGAAGCAACCTGCCGCGGACGGCGCGCTGGGCCTGGACCGCAACGTGGGGCAGGCCACGGACAGCGAGGGCACGGTGTACGCGATGCCCGACACAGACAAGCTGGACGCGCAGATCGCCCGCAAGCAGCGGGAGCTGAGCCGCAAGCAAGGCTGGGGTCCCAAGGACCGTCGGCCCAAGTCGAACCGGGGCAGGCGCGTGAACGGGCAGTTGAACAAGCTGCAGCGCAAGGGGGCGCGCAAGCGCGACGATGCCACGCACCAGGCCAGTCGCAAGCTGGCGGACACGGCGCACACCGTGGTGGTGGAGGATCTGAACACGAAGGGCATGACCAAGTCGGCCAAGGGCACGGTGGAGAAACCCGGCAAGCAGGTCAAGCAGAAGTCGGGGCTCAACCGCAGCATCCTGGCCAGCGGCTGGGGCTCCTGGGAGCGCAAGCTGGCGTACAAGGCGGGCGAACTGCGGAAGGTGAATCCGGCCTACACGTCGCAGACGTGCAGCCGGTGCGGCCATGTGCACAGGGACAACCGGCCGTCGCAGGCGGTGTTTGCGTGCGGAGCCTGCGGGTTCCGTGCCAACGCCGACCACAACGCGGCAATCAACATTTTGGCGCGGGCGGGGCTTCCGTCCCGTGCCCGTTTCGGCCCGCGGGACAGGGGCATCTGCACGGCGAGAGGCGATCCATTGGGATCCTCAAGGACCCGTGAACAAGGTATGCCGACTGCGTAGTCAGGTATATAAGTCCCAATAATTGCCAACCAGCGGTCCGGGATCAACCCGAACCCGTAACCCACCCCAGAATGACGAAGGCGTCGGGCGAGAAGAAATAGCCCACCAGCAAAATGGCAAGTTCGACAGCCACCACCACCGCTGCCATGCGCCGGGCCCGCCAGGTCCCGTGATGGCGCAGGTAGGTCTCGCCGCTGACAATCGACATGGTAATGACAACGAGGCCCAGGACCATCGCCGAGATGGTCTGGACATTGAAGCCGACCCAGTATTCCCGCCCGTAATCCTCCACAATCACATTGAAGAGGCGCAGCAGGCCAGCATAGGCGGCCATGACCAGATCCACCCCAATCGCGACCTCCGCAATCCCCAGAGCCGAGGTCAACAGCCAAACCAACCCCAGCAGGATCGGCTCAAGAGGTCGGGGCAGGCTCATAGCATGTGTGGGTCAGGGACGGCTGCCGGACCGATACCTGCCTGGATTTCGGCGCACATCAACCGGATTCCGCCGTCTGTACCGGCGTTCGCGGACTGCATCCAACTGCCGGCCCCGTATCGGTCAGGCCCGCGCGAGGTTATTGCATCCCCTGCAATTCCAGCTTGTCGGCAAAGTGGCAGGCCGACGCATGGTCCTCCCCAATCGTCATCAGCGGCGGAGTCTCGGTCCTGCAAATGTCTTCGGCGTACTGGCACCGGGGATGGAAATAACAACCGGAAGGAGGGTTGGACGGATCCGGCACTTGGCCGATCAGCGGAATGCGGACCGTAGGATTGCGGGGGTCCGGCTTGGGGGAGGCCGACAGCAGCGCCTCGGTGTAGGGGTGTCTGGGATTCGTATACAGCTCGCGCTTGGGTGCCACTTCCACCATGCGTCCGACGTACATGACCGCCACTCGGTCGGAAATGTGTTCGACCACACTCAGGTCGTGGGCCACGAACAGGTAGGTCAGATCGAACTCCTCCTGCAAGTCCTGCAGAAGGTTCAGGGTCTGGGCCTGAATGGACACGTCCAAGGCCGACACCGGTTCATCCAGCAGGATGAGCGAGGGGCGCAGGGACAGGGCGCGGGCAATGCCGATGCGCTGGCGCTGGCCGCCGGAGAACTCGTGTGGATAGCGCTCCATGTGCTCGGGTCGCAAACCCACTGCGGACAGCAACCCTTGCACCTCTTCGTCGGTTTCACGCCCAAGATCCAGTCCGTGCACCCGCAACGGTTCCCTGACGATGTCCGACACGCTCATCCTGGGATTCAGGCTGTTGATCGGATCCTGGAACACCATCGCGATCTCGCGCCGCAACGGCTTCATCTCCCGCAGGGGCAAAGTGGCCAAATCGTAGACCTCCCCGTCTCCGGAACCGTTGGCGTGGGAACGAAACAGCACTGCACCGTCGGTAGGGTCGTACAGCCGAATGGCCGTGCGCGCAGCGGTGGTCTTCCCGCATCCGCTTTCCCCGACCAGCCCGAGGGTTTCCCCCTTGCGGATCTCAAAACTGACGTCGTCAACCGCCTTGATGTGGCCCACCACCTTGCGCAGCAGGCCCTTGCGGATGGGAAAGTACTTCTTCAGGTTCCGGACTTCCAGCAGGACGCCTGGATCCTCAATGGACGCGGGCACGGGTCACCTCTTGCATCGTGTCCGGATCGTGCAGCAGACAGGCGGCTCGCTGTCCGTCGCCTGCAGTAAGCAGTTCGGGCATGCGCGCATCGCAGATGCCGGGCATCACATCGGGGCACCGGTTGTTGAAGGGGCACCCGGTCGGAATGGAGAACGGGTCGGGCACCATGCCCTCGATCACCTCTAGGCGGGACCCTTCGGTCTGCCCAATGCGGGGAATCGATCGGAGCAGGGCCCGCGTGTACGGATGCTGCGGGTTGTAGAAGATCGCATCCGTGGTGCCCTGTTCGACAATGCGGCCCAGATACATGACCGCGATGTCCTCCGCCATCTCCGCGATGACGCCCAAATCGTGGGTGATGTACATAATGGCCATGCCGAACTCCTCTTGGAGGTCGAGCATGAGATCGTTGATTTGAGCCTGGGTCGTGACATCGAGCGCCGTGGTGGGCTCGTCGGCAATCAGCAGCTTGGGGCCGCAGGAGAGGGCAATCGCGATCATGACGCGCTGACGCTGACCGCCCGAAAGCTCGTGCGGATAGCTCACGACCCGTTCCTCCGGCCGGGGAATGCCCACCTTGTCCAGCATCTCGACGGCGATCTGTCGGGCTTCCTCGCGCGGAATCCGATTCTGCCTGGCAATGGCCTTGGCCATCTGGTCGCCGACGGTCTGACGCGGCTTCAGGTGCAGTTGAATCGACTCGCCGATGTGCAGGCCGGCCGTGTAGACCGGGGTCAGCGAACTCATCGGCTCCTGGAAGATCATGGCGATCTCGCCGCCGCGCAGGTCCCGCATCAGTTGGCTGTCGGACGGCTGTTGGGCAATGTCGATGAGTTCGGAGTCGCCGGAATCGTCCCGTTGCCGGTTGTACAGCATCTCGCCGCTCACAATCGAGCCGTTCTTGGCCAGCAGCTGCATGATGGCGCGGGCCGTCACGGACTTGCCGGAGCCGCTCTCGCCGATGACCCCAAGAGTCTTCGACTTGCGAATCGTGAAGTTCACCCCCTCAAGAGCGCGGACCGTGCCGCGCCGCACGTCGAAATGAACTTGCAGGTCCCTGATGTCCAGCAGGACTTCAGAGTCCAGGACGGCCGTCGCCATGACTACTGGCCTCCGTAGGGATCAAGGGCATCGCGCAGGCCGTCGCCCAGCATGTTGAAGCCCCAGATGGCCCCGATGATGACCGGGATTGTGATCAGCATCCATGGCGAGAACTGGATGGCCCGGATGCCGGACACCTCGTAGAGCAGCACGCCCCAGCTGGTCAGCGGCGGCCGCAGGCCCAGACCCAGCCAGCTGAGCGCCGTTTCGGCCAGGATCATGCCCGGAATGGCCAGCGTGGAAATCACGATGATGTGGCTGGTGGCACCCGGAATTAAATGGCGGAACATCACGCGCCAGTCGTTGGAACCAAACGATTGGGCAGCCAAAACGTATTCGCGTTCCCGCAGCGAGAGAACCAAGCCGCGTACCTGCCGGGCCAGGCCGCCCCAGCGTACGCAAGCCAGGATGATGGTCAACATGAAGTAGACCGCGATCGGAGACCACTCAGGCGGAATGGCGGCGGCCAGGGCCATGAACAGCGGGATGTCCGGAAAGGCCGACAGGAACTCCGTGACTCGCTGCACCACCAAGTCCACCAGGCGGCCGTACCAGCCCGAAATCACCCCTAGGGTGGCACCGAAGGTAATGGTCAGAAACTGGCCGATCAGGCCGATGAGCAGGGAAAGACGGCCCCCGTAGATGATGCGGGTGAACAGGTCGCGGCCCAGGCGATCCGTGCCGAACAGGTACACGTAGCCGTCCGGACTCTCCTCGGGATCCACCCCGAAGAGATGGATGTTGGACGGGATCAGGCCGGCCAGGCGGTACTCTTCGGCGCGCACGAACAGGTGGATCGGATAGCGCACGCTTTCGTCGACCACGAAGAAGCGCTTGCGCAGTTGCATGTCCACCTCCTCCTTCAGGCCGTAGACGAAGGGCCGGGCCTGAAACCGGCCCTCATGGCGGAACTGCAGCCGCTGGGGCGGGGCCTCAAGGTAGTCGGAGACGGTGTCGACCAGATAGGGAGACCAGAATTCCGCAGTCAGGGCGCAGACGAAATAGTAGGCGATGATCAGGAAGCCGCCGAACATCGCCAGCTTGTTCTGCCGGAACCGCCACCAGACCAGAACCCAGTAGTTCTGGCTGATCTCCTTGGCGTTCTGCTCCTCTGCGAACGGTTCGGGGACGGCAGTGCTCATTTCCGGTCTTCCTAAACGGAATGGTAGGGTCTGTGGCTACTCGAGGCGAATGCGCGGATCAAGCCAAGCCAGGGCCAGATCGGCCAGCAGGTTGCCGACCAGCAGTATCAGGGTAAAAAAGACCAGGGTAGTGCCCGCCAGATACATGTCCTGACGCTGCAGGGCCCGGACGAACTCCGGTCCGATCGTGGGCAGGTTCAGTACGGTCGCCACCAGGGCGTTGCCCACGATAATCCCGGGCAGGGCCTCGGACCCCAGAATCACGATCAGGGGGTTGATGGCCATGCGCACCGCATGCTTCCAGGTCACGGTCCGGCTCTTGAGGCCGCGCGCCCGGGCCGACTCGACAAACGGCTGGCCAAGCGTGTCGAGCAGGTTGCCGCGCATAATCCGGATCAGCCCGGCCGTGCCCGTGATACTGCCGATCAGGGCCGGCAGCCAGAGGTGTTTCAGCAGGTCCACGAACTTGGCGAAGCTCCAGGGAGCATCGCGGTATTCCCGCGAGAACAGTCCCAGGATGTCGACATCCGTGAACTGCACCACATAGAACAGGAGCAGCAGGGCGAGCAGGAACCCGGGGACGCCGAGACCAATGAAGCTGATCGTCGTGAATATCTGATCGCCTATCGAGTACTGGTTGGTGGCGGAGAAGACGCCGATGGGTATGGCGACGATCCACACCAGAAGAATGGAGGCCACCGCCAAAGCACAAGTTAGCCAGAAGCGCTGGGCGATCACCTCCCGGACCGGTCTCTCAAGGGCGAATGATTCGCCGAAGTCTCCCCGTACGAAATTGGTGGCCCACTTCACGTATCTGGGCAACAGGGGAATGTCGAGGCCGTACCGCAGCCTGAGTTCCGTGACCCGGTCCTCCGCGCTCCGGTCGCCGCGCCCCTCCAGTTCCGTCAGTAGCTGTGTGAGGAAGTCGCCCGGCGGCAGTTCGATGATCACGAACCCGACGAACGAAACCAGCACCAGCATGACCACCGAGTAGCCCACACGTCGGATGATGTAGGAAAGCACGATCGGGAGCCGGAACCAAGTGGGGCGGTCTACCTAAAGCGGGGGCCGGCGCGCAACCTGCCTACGAACCGGGCTGGCTGGCAATCACATTCACGCCTGCGCGGGCCCGGGATTGCCCCCCGGTTGTGGCCGCGGCCACAACGGGGGGGGACCTTGTCAATCTACTGTTCGATGTAGAACTGCTCCGGATGCACGTTACCGGGGCTACCCGGAGCCCACGGGCCCAGGATGCCGAACGACGGTACGTTCTTGAAGTAGTTCTTGATCACCACGGGCATCGGCTGATCGCCCGCGCCGCCAAGGGTAAAGGGACCCTCGTCGATGTGGATCTGCACCGCTTCCCACACAACCTTGTGTCGTTCTTCCTGGTCGCCGGTGGCAATGCCCTTGTCATACAGGGCCTGGAGCTTGGCTGCGGGGCTGCCCGGCAGCGGCTCTTCGCCCTCGGCTCCGCCAGTCTGGCGCCACCGGCCCTGAAGCGGCCAGGCGCGGTTGCCGCGCAGCGGGAAAATCCAGTCCGGATAGGTCCAGATGTCCAGCTCGGAGGCGTGGCAGTTGCGGAACATGTACTTGGCCTCGGTCTGGCGGCTGCCCCACTCCGGCTGGCCGAAGAGGTCGTTGACAATCGCGTCGATGCCGATGGCATTCATCTGTTCCTTGAGCTCGATGTTGGAGTTCTCGGAAATGACCTGTCCGCCCCAATCACCCGAATCGAGGATTAACTGGAAGGACTTGCCGCTGGGCAGATCGCGCCAGCCGTCGCCATCCTGGTCGGTAAAGCCAGCCGCTTCAAAGCGCTGGGCTGCCAGGTCAGGATCATATTCGGCGTCGGCCTGCTGCCAGGCCTCGTTGACAGCCTGCCCCTCGGGGCTCTGGAAATGCCAGGCCTGCGGGCTGATCGTGGACTGCTGCGGAATGCCGATGCCGTCCCAGACCACGTCAATCAGGCGTTCGCGATCGATTGCCACGGACACGCCCTTGCGCCAGTTCACGTCCCGCAGCAGGGCGCGGATTTCCGCGTCCTTGTCGGGATCCTCGCCGTCGCCGATGTAATCCTGGTTGATGAGCCAGCAGGGCCAACCGCCCGCACCATTCATCCACTCGGTGTAGAGGGTGTAGTTGCCGTCCTCGGCCTTCTGGGTCAGGAACGGAATGTGGGTCGGGTTGGAGGAGCCGTCACGGAAGGAGGCGTCGTACTTGCCCTCGGACAGGTTCAGGAGACGGGTTTCCTCGTTCTCCACGACCTCGATGTCCATGTAGTCGATGTAGGGCAGTTGGTTGCCTTCCGAATCCACCTTCCAGTAGAAGGGATTGCGCACCAGCACGGCGCGTACGCCAGCCTCCATGGACTGCGTGCCCCAGGCGGTGATCACCGGGTGATCCGGGTTCCGGAAGTAGTCCTGGGTGGCTTCCAGCAGGGCCGAGTAGTCCTCGTTGTCCGAGTAGGCCGGATGGAACTGCTCGAGATAGTGCCGCGGCTTCATGATGCGGTCCTGGAACTCCCAGAAACCCTGGGCCAGGATGGTCGGGGTGATCCAGTGGGGTTCGTCCCACGTCCACGTCATGGTGTAGTCGTCGACGAATTCAACGTCCATGGTCTCGCCGTCGGAGTTGAAGCCGTACCAAGGCACGGTCACATCACCGTAGTCGGCGTTCGTGGCGAGGTCCTCCCACCAGAACTGCAGATCCGACGTGGTGTACGGCGCGCCGTCCGACCACTTCAGGCCTTCACGCAGGTAGTAGGTGATCTGGGTGCCGTCGTCGTTGAAGACGTAGTCCTTGAAGAGTCCCGGCTGGTAGCCGTTGTAGTCGGCCCGCCAGCGTATGGGGGGATCGTAGGCAATCATCTTGATGTTGCCCATGCCGGCCCACCACGAGGCAGTGTGCCAAGTGCCGCCGTACTGGCCGATCGAATCAACCACCGGCACCACGACCGGCTCGACGGGCAGGCGCTCCTCCACGGGCGGGAGTTCACCGGCCGCAACCATCTCGGCCAGCATGGGGGCTTCGCCATAGGGGCTGTCCGACATGTCCGCGGCGGGAGCCTCCGGCTCCGCCATCGGCGCTTCTTCCTCGGCCTCCTGTGCGCCGCAGGCCGCCAGGGCCAACAGGGCAATCAGCAGCGCCCCCAACAGCATGAATCGGTGTCGCATGTGCATCTCCTCAAAGATCTGCAAAAACAGGTAGTGTTTCGTTCAAAGCCACCAAGCGGCGACCCTGCCGATCATGCGGGCAGGAGTGACTCAGGCGGGAGCAACTGGATGCTGTCCCGGCCATCGGTTGATATGGGTTGGCGGTTCAGGAACGCGCCGGAATGCTACCATAGCCCCGTTCGGCTGCAGGGCGGATTCCGGATCCGGCGGCCGGGAGTCCCCGTTCTGAAACCAACCGGTGGTGTGCCATGCTGCTTCAGCAAAACCTGATTGACGGTGCCTGCGTATGGAGTGTTGATGGCAGGCAGTTGGCGCGTGATACGGACCTGTCCACGCTGCTGGGTCAAAGCCGCCAGGCGATGCTAAGACAGTTGGCCGAGGAACCGTCCGCCCCCTTGCCACCCAATGCCGTCGTCCAGGCACCGGTCGACCGGCACCAGGAAGTCTGGGGCAGCGGCGTCACCTACATGCGCAGCCGGGAAGCCCGCGAGTCCGAGTCGGCGGCAGCCGATGTCTACGGAGCCGTATACGATGCCGCGCGACCCGAGATTTTCTTCAAGGCCCAGGGGTGGCGGACCCGCGGGTCCGGGGAGGGGGTGCGCATCCGACGGGATTCGGATTGGAACGTGCCCGAGCCCGAGCTCACGCTGGTCGTCAACGCCGAAGGCGAGATTGTCGGCTACACCGTGGGCAACGACATGTCCTCGCGCGACATCGAGGGGGCCAATCCCCTCTATCTGCCCCAAGCCAAGACCTACAACGGCTCCTGTGCGGTGGGACCGGCCATCCACCTCTGCGATGCGGACGAACTGGTCGGACTTGAAATCGACATGCGCATCGAGCGGAACGGGGACGCGGTGTTCGAGGGCAGCACCTCCACCTCCAACATGAAACGCACCTTTCCCGAACTGGCGGAGTACCTGTGCCGGGAACTGGACTTCCCGGCCGGCGCGTTGCTGATGACCGGAACCGGCATCGTGCCGCCGGACGAGTTCACGCTCCTGTCCGGCGACGTCATCACCATCCGTATCGGCGACCTGTCCCTGGTCAACACCGTGGAGTAGCGAGACCACCCTCCCGTGCCAGCGGCTCCGGAGCCGGTCCTGCGATTGGACCTGGCCCAACCACAGTGCTGACCGGGTTTGGCAATGCGTCCCCCGGGGTTAACTGCCGGGGTTTCAGTCCAGCAGCTGGTCAAACTTCAAAGCCAGGTCGTCCGCTGCCCAATACAAATACTCGCCGTTTTTCCAATCCGGATAGAGCACGTCAAACCACAGGCTGTATTCCAGGTCGTCATCCTTGGGATCGATGCTGTGCTCGATGTCATCAAGAATGATCCTGTACTCGTCCCGGGTAAATTGACCCACCGTTGAGGAACCGACGGTTGCCTCGAGGCGAGATGGGGCCGTGTGGGTGATCCAGGTGACCTGTTCCGTATCGGCGTCGACCTTTCGCTCGACCGCGTGCAATTCGAAGATGTATTTTCCGTCCTCCAACTGCATCACGAAGCGGTGGCCCGACACGAAAGGCCTCCTGTCCGGCAACGGGTTGCCATCCATGTCGCGTACCGTCCCGGTTCCGTCGAACACAACCGTATACCTGTTTACGGAAACCACCCGATAGACCAAGTCCTCCGTATCGATACGCTGGAAGAACGCCGGCTTGCTGCTGCCTGCCACTTCCGTGACCTGCAATTGGTAATGCGTAACCCTGTCGGACCGGTCCGACAACAGGTGATCCCCTGGGCCGAAATAGAACGGTTTGAGCATCCGCACCGTTCGTTCCTGGTTGGGATTGTCGCGGGGGCCCAGATCCAGTGTGCCTGTGTTGCGGTATTCGGCGTTCAGTGTCAAGTCGGTCTCCACCACGACGTCCTCCGTCGCTGCGGTGATGACACATCCGGCTCCTGAAATTGCCTCACTGCACGCCCAAGTTGTGTCCAACTGGTAGCCGCCGAAGTAGAGGGGGCTCAGCAGTGTCGTGGCTGCCTTGTAGTCCGGCTTGCCACTCAGAAGCGTGACATAGCCAGGCGCAGTGGCGTAGACCTCAACAGCGTATTCCGTGCCGGGTTCCAAGTTGAGATGATGTCTGACCAGACCGTCCGGGTCGCGTGTCCGGCGCAGGCCTTCCCTGACCTCCGGAATCTTCAGGTCCTCCGACAGCTTCGACACCGGTTTGGCGATGACCAAATAGTGATCAAAGGGCAGCGCCGGATCCAAATCCTTGAAGACCACAGTCATTTGGCCGGTCTGCACTGGGCTCTGCTCGAACATCATCACTTTCCGAAGCGTCTCCGTTCGACCGTCCCACTCCACAATCAAATCGGTGATCTCCACAGGCAACCACAGGAGCGAGGATGGGCATGTCCTGCTACCAAGTGGAAACCCTATACCCCCTGCCGACCGCGAACACAGCAGCAGGACCGCCATGACCAGCAGAAACCAAACCCCGATTCGGCGATGCTCCATTGCCGGCAGGATGAGGAATCTGCGTGCTAACTGGGTCATCTCAAGCTACTTCGACGATTCGAAACCAAGCGATGAGAGGGAATGGCCTCCGGATATCTCACATTAACATAGTACTCTCAAGAACAGATAACATACAGATAATAGACTGGCAAGGACGGATCGAATCTCCGTCCCAAACTCACTATGAGGGCGAGCACATTCCGACCCGATTGCCCTCGGAGTCCAAGATCCAGGCGATGAACCCATGCTCGCCGATGTCGGTTCTGGGTTTGACAATCCGGCCACCGTTGGCCTCCACGCGGTCCAACGGATCCCGCAAATCCCGGCCGGCATCCAGGAAGACGATCACTCCGTCCGCACTCGGTTTCATACCAAGACCGCAAATCAAGGCGCCAGCCACCCCACTTTGGTCGAACGGAAAGAATGCCTGCTGACAGTCGGGATGGTCATGACGCTGCATTTCGTAACCGAACACCGTCTCATAGAACGAGATGGCGCGGTCGATATCCAGAGCCGGCACCTCAAACCAAGTCACAATATGTTCCATCGAGCACTCCCTGAACTTGGCTGGGGCGCGCCTGCGTGGCGATCAGCCCGGTGCGTGGACGCCCAGCAAATTTCCTTCCGTATCGTAGAACCACGCCAAGTAGGCAACGGAGTCCCCATCGTCCAATCGGGTCTTCGGTTGGCTGATGCGGCCCCCCGCCTCTTCCACACGCATCAAGAAACCGTCGATGTCCGCTGCCGCCCCAAAACAGACGCGACAGCCCTGTTCCCCGGCCGGACCAAATCCTTCCGTCTCCACCAACATGCCGCCGGGACCGGACGGCGTATCCTCAGGAATGGGAAGAAACGCCACGCGGTAGCCAGGCTGCAGCTCCGTCACTTTCAAATCCGTTTCCAAAACAGCTGAGTAGAAGCAGGCGGCCCGGTCGAGATCCTCAACAGGAATCTCGATCCAGTCGAACAAGGGCATGGCTGTCAACCCCACGATCGCGATGGATCAGAATGGCATACGTTGTGGGAACCCACAGACAACACGGCGTTATCGCGGCGGCGAGTTCACTGCGGGGTAATCAGCAGGTCCTCGATCAAGGGACGGAAGTCGGTGAGATTGTTGATCCTCTCCACACACTCGGTGAAACCCGCGCCCCACATGAGGCCCAGCGCGGGATTGCGCGTATGCCGGCCATGGCCGGATTCCTCCACGTTGCCGTGGTCACTGCCAACCATCACCAGGGTTCGGGAGGTATCCAAGCTTGCGGTCAAGCCCTCCAGGAAACCGTCAACCAGGGAGAAGTGGGCCGCCGCCTGCCGCAGTGTCCGCCGATGACCCAAAACGTCCGTGACCCAATGCTCAAAGAACACAAAACGTGCGCGCTGCGTCAGGGCCCCGACAAGGCGGCCGGCCGCAGCAGGTTCGTGTACAGGGATATGCCGCAGGGTGGCATTGCGATGCCAGTCGCGGCCGGTAATGGTTCCGCTGATGGCCTGTTCCGCTGTGTATGCTTCAACGTCATGCAGGGGCAGACCGGCTGCAGTCAGGGCATACGGTATGGCACTCAGCAGACGCCGGCCGGACTGGATGCCGCTGAAAAAGCTCGGAGGATAGGCGTTGGCGGATGCCATGGGCACGCCCGCGCCGACCAGGGTCGAAAAAACCGTGCCCTGATCCAACACCCGACGCACATCGGGGTTTGGTTTGGGGCCATAGTGCTCCCCCAATTCGCCCGGCACGTTGCGACCGGTCAGGAGGGCAGCCTGTCCGGTTGCACTCTGGGGCCGACCCGCCACGCCCAGGCAGGCATCCACCGGGAACGCCGCCCCTCGGTCCGTTACGATCAGGGGATGCCGGGCCGTGGGCCGGACGCCATCCAACACGGTATCCAGGAACGGCATGTCGGCTTCCGCCAGCGGATTGTCCTCCTCCGGCCCGATGCCCACACCATCCAGGAACACAAAGACAATGGACTTGGGCCGATTGGCACTCGCGGGCATCATGACTATTCCGCAGGTCTCATTGCGGTGCCACAGGGATCGATTTCGGCAAGCAGCGAGCTGGTTGCAGAATCGCAGTGATGCGACATCTCAAATCCTGATTCCCACACCTTTCACTCCGTCCGACGGCACACTCGCACGCAACCCGGTATGACTGACCATCCGTTTGCCGGCCGAGCCGCGCTGGTACATGACTGGCTCAACCAAACGGGCGGTGCCGAATACGTCCTCGAGGTGCTGCATAGCATGTTCCCGTCGGCGCCAATCTACACCAGTCTCTACGTGCCGCCGCGCATGCCGAACGCGATGCGCGGCTGGGATATACGCACCTCATGGCTGAATCGCATCCCGCAATGCGACCGTCTTGCCCGTTATCTCCTGCCCTTGTATCCAAGCGCCTTTCGAAGCATGAACCTGGCCAGCCATGACTTGGTCATCAGCATTAAGAGTGCCTTCTGCCTCGGGGTTCGCACGGCCGCTGATGGGAACCGGGCCAGGCATGTCTGCTACTGCCTTACTCCCACTAGATTTCTGTGGGCTTTTGACCAGTACATGGTGCGCGAGCAGGTCTCAGGACCGGCCAGGTTGGCCATGCAACTGCTGCTGGAACATCTGCGCCGATGGGAATTGGATGCAGCAAGAGGGGTGGATGATTTCATTGCCATTAGCACGGCCGTACAGAAGCGGATCCGCGACATCTATGGCCGTTCCAGCACTATCATCCATCCCCCTGTTGACACCGAAGCTTTCCGGCCCGAGTCGCCCGCCCCCAGGGAAGACTTCTACCTCGTTGTGTCGCGCCTAATTCCCTACAAGCGGATTGACCTCGCCGTATCCGCCTTCAACCGCATGCCGGACCGCAACCTGGTAATTGTCGGGGATGGGCGGGATGCCGCCGCGCTCAAGGCCATGGCCGGTTCCAACATCCGTTTCACCGACTACCTGCCGCGGCGTGAAGTTGTTGACCTGATGCAACGGTGCCGGGGCTTCATCTTCCCTGGCGAGGAGGACTTCGGCATCACCCCGGTGGAAGCCATGAGCGCCGGCAGCCCCGTGGTGGCCCTGCGGGCCGGAGGCGCCCTGGATACGGTGGCGGACCAGCAAACCGGAATCTTCTTCGACCATTCCGAGCCGGAAGCTCTCCGTGAAGCTATTGAGACAATCGAGACCATCAACTGGGACCCCGAGGTCCTGTATCGACAGGCCGACCGCTTCAGCACCGAACTGTTCAGGGACCAACTTCGGCACTTTCTGTCAGCCGCGTAGCCGGCCTCCTTCACTGTGGGCACTTCGAGACCTTGGTGCTGGAGGCAAACTATTAGCTTGCCACCAATTCCAACAGCAAGGAGTGCCACTCCCCCGGGGTTCGCCGCACAGCCAGCATTCGGTCAATGGCATTTGCCGGCGCTCCTTCCTGCCGCCACACCGCGGCCACCCGATCCCGGATATTCGAATTCAGTTCCTTGTCCAAAAATACATGCAACACAGCGATCACGGCTTCCGTTCGGACCTCCTGTTGGAACCGAATTCGCTTGTCGGTCTCCGGGGCGGCATCTCCTTCCCAATTCCCAACCGCCCCCAACAACTGGGCGTGCCACTCTTCCGGGGTCCGCTGCACAGTCCGGATGCGGTCGACTACCGCTGGCGGCGGACCTTTCTCCTGCCAAACTGCGGCCACCTGCTCCCGGATGCTTGGTGTCAGTGCATTTTCCAGAAACACATGTAGAAGATCAATGGACATTAGCGTCCATATTTTCACTTTTCCTTTCAGATAATTTTTTATCCATTCTTCCGCATAACCTTCCAGAACCTCCCGCTCATGCCGGATCCGCTTGTCGGTTTCTGGATCGCGCCAGAATCCCCGCGCTGGGTCGTGCCACTGAAATCGAGAACGCAGGTCGGAGAGTCCCTCGTTCTGATGCCGTGCCCACGGCTGCATGCGGATGTGCGTCCCGAAAACCGCGCTCGCGAATGCCGGACAGGCGGGCGCGGACAGCTCGGGGTCGGCCTTGATGGCGCGATAGACCCCGTCCTTCAGGCGGTACGCCAACAGCCGGGCCGGCGAACCGGGCGCACACATGCCGCCGGGGTCGTACACCAGATACTCTTTGATACCAAGGGCCGCATACAGCCGCATCTTGCCGTTCAGCTTCCACTCCGCGGTGGTCGGCGACAGGCATTCGAACACCAACTCGGGAGCGGGGTCTCCCATGTCGATCCGAAAAATCCTGTCCATATCAGGCCGATCCGCAATCGCTGACGGTCGCTCAAACACAGGTGGCAGAACCACCAGTCCGGGTGACACCATGTTCTTTGGGGTTCCCTGGCGGGTGAGCAGGTTTAGGCTTACTGCCATCGCCTCGCCAAAGTAAATCCAGGGTTGCCATTCCACACGATTGCCAAGCCGGTCGCGGCCTGTATCGCACATGTACAACGGAACCGCCGTTCTCCGCAAGTCGGACGGGTAATAGGCACCACCATTGTCGTATTCCGAGAAGTGGGCGCCATCGGAGGTGTATTCGGGATCAGTCGTCCAATCCCAATCGTAGTCATGGCCGATGTCGTATGGATACTCCGGATCGTAATGACCCAATTCCTCAAGGCCGCGCCGCCATTCCGCCAAGTTGTCCAGTCGCCAGGCACTCCGCTGTTCCCGCGCCGCGCGCGTCATGTCCGGATCGACATCACCGCGCCGCATGATATGCAAGCCCCCGTTGGCCACTTTCTGGATCCAATCGGTATTCCCTACCGCATCCATCACCGCCCTCCACACAGCCCAACGTCTGATTCTACAGTCCCCCTGTCGACCTTGGCTCGACGAATTGATCACTGTTCGCCCGGTCTTGCACTGGTTTGGCGCAGGCCACGGCCTGAAGCCGCCTTGGAGAACTGAACTTGCCCATGGGGAGGCGTCTGCCCGCCGGCAGGCAATAGGGATCATGCGGCTCCGACCGCAACTTCTCCCTCCGTACAGGCGATATACTTCCCCGCATCCGCCCGCCCATCATCGTTCACATCCCCCATGACCTGGTCCGAATACGGCCGTCTGTTCCTGCGCCACGGGTGGCTCATGGTGGCCGGCGCAGCGGTGTGCGGGGCCTTGGCCCTGGGCTTAACCACTGTGCAGGAACCGGTCTTCAGGGCGCGGGCCCGGATCAGCATGATTCCGGGTGTGATGGACTGGCGCATGCGTGATCTGACGAAGGAACTGGCCCGCAACGCCGTCGCCACCTTTCCATCGGACGAGCTTCTGGCCGCAGTGCAGGACCAGATCGGCCTGCAAACGGACGCGGAGGGTCTCAGGGCGGGTTGGGACGACGGGGAACTGATCATTACGATCGAGGCCTTCGCGGGCGACGCGGCCACCGCCGGGATCCTGGCCCGAACAGCCGCAAGGGAGTTCCACAGTCGGCGATCCCTGCAATTCACGGAGCAGGACTTCATCGAGTTCATCGAATTCGAAATCCGCAATCGGGAACCCGAGCTGCAACAGATCGCACCCAATGTCATGACCAACGTGCTGGCCGGATTGTTTGTCGGCTTCGCCGCCGGCCTGGCTCTGGTCCTGATGCTGCACTGGCGCGACGAGGAGTGGCTGCTCACCCGGCAGGCAATCGAGAAGTCGGTGCCGCAACCCGTATTGGGCAGACTGCGGTCGAACTGAACACATTGACCGACCAGTGAACACCAATCCCAGCTCTCGGCAACAGGACGCTCAGGAGCAAGTGGCCCACGAGTTGCGGGCCTTGCGCGCCAGCATCGAACTGGCCTGTCACAAACCGGCCCGCTCCGTGGTGCTGCTGTCCCCGGACAATTCGGTTCCGACCGCGGACGCAGTGTGGAACCTGGGTCTTGCCTTTCGGACCGATACCTCATCGACCCTGTTGGCGGATTCCGACATGGAGGATCCCGGTCTCCACCTCCTGGCCGATCTGGACCTGGCCCCCGGCCTCAGGCAATGGCTTGAACAAAAAGGGCAGCCCGCATCGGCCCTGGCGGCGACACACGACCACGGTCTCCTGGTCCTGGCGGCCGGATGCAGCAACGAGGACCCCCTGCAATGGTTGAACACGGAATCCATCGGCTGGTTCGCCCCTGCCCTGATGGCCTGTGCAGAGCGCGTGATTTGGCGCACGCCGCCGCTTGACCAATCACCCGTGGGCGTACTTCTGGCCGGGTCCGCGGACGCGGTCCTGATGGCAGTCCGGCCCGGCCACACCCGCCGCAGCCGCGTGAATCGGGCACAGCGGATCCTGGCCCAGGCCGGGATCATGGCCACCGGCACGGTCCTGGTTGAGAGTTGAGGCCGATTCTCCGTGGCCACCCGGTACATACGGTCGGTGCCTTCGCTGGCCGCACACATCCGCAACGTACCGCGCGAACGCATCTACGACAGCAGTTCGCTGGCCTGTCCGGCGGCAGAGCTGGTGCAAACCTATCATCCGTCCAAACTGGACACGTTGCTCGATGCCAGGCCGTCCATATCGGTGCTCAACCGCGAGGCCGACACGATGGCGCATGTGCTGCGACGCCTCTCCGATCACCTTCAGCGCCTGTCCCACGCCTATGCGGAATGGCAGGACTTTGATGCAGGGGCCTATTTTGACCTGTATCCCAAACAGACCGAAGTTCTGATCGACATACGCGGAACGGGCCGCATGACCCGCATTACCTTCTTCGGTGACCTGATGATCCCCCGGTTCCAGTTGGCGGAACACTACTTTGTCGAGACTTTCGCCCCAAGCTATCGGGCGGCATTTCCCGTAGGCCGGGAACCCAACCGGCAGAGCCCGGCCATGCAGCTGTTCCGCGACGAGGTCGAACCGGAGATGGCGCGCCGGTGGCAGCACCTGTGTCTGGTGGCTCAGCGCCTGCTCTGGACACTCAAGAACGAGTTGGACTACCTTGTGGTCACCGACGGCGAGGAAGAGATGTTCAACTGGCGCCCGTCCTGGCATACGCCGGGCTGCCCGGAACTGGTGTCCGGCCTCCTGCCGGCCTGGGAATCGCTGACCACGTTCACGATGGCCGTGCAGTGTGCACCGGCGTCTCGGGAACTGTACGAAGGAGTGTGATGTGAAGCGATATCTGATTACCGGTGGGGCCGGCTTCATCGGCTGCAACTACGTTCGCTTTCTGCTGTCTGGATATCCGGATGCCAAGGTCACGGTCTACGACAAGCTCACCTATTCCGGCCGCGTGGAGAATTTGGAGGAGCCGTTGGCACGGTTCAAGGACCGATGCGAACTCGTGGTCGGTGACATATGCGACAGCACCGCCGTTGAGCGGGCCGTGCAGGCAGCCCAACCCGACATCGTGGTCAACTTTGCCGCAGAGACCCATGTGGACCGCAGCATCGCGGATCCGGACACATTTGTCCGCACCGATGTCAATGGCACGGCCGTCCTGCTGCGACAGGTTAGCGACCAGGGTGTGGCCAGGTACCACCAGGTCAGCACGGATGAGGTGTATGGCACCGTGCCCGTGTCGCAGCGCAGTTCCGAAGGCGATGTTCTAAACCCCAGCAGTCCCTATTCCGCCAGCAAGGCCGCCGGCGATCTGATGGCGATGGCCTGGCACCAAACCTACGGTTTGCCGGTCACCGTTTCCAGGGGCGCGAACTGCGTCGGCGCCTACCAGTATCCGGAAAAGGTGGTGCCGTTGTTCGCCACCAACGCCTTGCTCAATCTCCCCCTTCCGGTCTATGGGGACGGCAAACAGCGGCGGGACTTCCAGCATGTTCTTGACCACTGCGCAGGCATACAGGCGGTTCTGGAACACGGGCAGCCGGGCGAGATCTACAACATTGGAACTGGCACGGAGGTCACGAACCTGGAGATGGTGCGCATCCTGCTTGAGACCCTGGACAAGCCCCGTTCCCTGATCCGGCATGTGCAGGACCGGCCGGGCCACGACCGGCGCTACGGTTTGGACATCTCCAAGATGCTGGACCTGGGTTGGAGCCCGGCCATGTCGGTGGAGGAAAGCATCACCGCGGCCGTTTGCTGGTACCGCGACAACCGCGCGTGGTGGGAGCCGGTGCGCGCCGGCGAATTCCAGGACTACTACGCACGGCAGTACGCAGGACGTCCGGACCATGTACGCTGAACCCGGCGAAAGGCTGCACAGTCCCGATGCCGCTGCCGCCCAACCTGTCAGTACCAAGGACCTCACTGAACTCTTTAGCGGGCACCATCATTACATCCGGGACTTCCCGCCGGAGGCGTTGGCCACCCCCCCATCCAACTGGAGCATACTGGCGCATCGCGATGCGGCCCAACGCGTCGCGGGGGCCGTGGTCCTGGAAATCGAAGACCGGCCGCCAACCCTTCCCTCTTGTGTGCCCAACCGGATTACGGGTCGAGGCGTCGCGGTGCGTGGCGAAACGGGCATCCGGGCCGCCGCAACGCACTTGCTCCAGCAGGTCCTATCGGACTTGGACAGACAGTGGCCAGGTCGCCTCTTCCACCTTGCTTCCCGTTACCGGTGGCTCGTTGACGGTGCGCTGGCCACCGGATTCCGCAGGCTGGACACCATGGCCTACCTGGAGCATCGCCTGCACCGGATGACCAGCCTGGAGCCGAAGCACACGCTGCGTCCGGCCCAACCCGAAGACTTTCCGCAACTGGCAGCAATCGATGCCCGCGCTTTCCCCAATTTCTGGCACATGGGCGCACAGCGCCTCAGCCAACTGTCCCAACCGAAATCGGCCCGTCTCCTGGTGGCCCACGCGGACGGACAGGCGGCCGGCTTCATCCTGACGGAAGCCGTACTGCAGAACGGCCGTGCCCAGGGCTTCGTAGTCCGCGTATGCGTGGATCCGGCCCTACACCGGAAGGGCGTGGGCACATCCTTAATGGCCGGTGCCGTCAACGCTATGCACAGGGCCGGCATGACCCGGGTGAGTCTCAATGCCCTGCTCAGCAACGAGGACACGCTGGCCTTTTATCGGCACCTGGGATTCGTGGCACAACTCCGTCACTCGCAGGTACTGGGCACTGTCACCGGCCAACCGCGCACGCCTGCGCCGCGGCGCAGACGCGGTGTCCTGTCATACCGGTAGACTGCGCGAAACCGTCGAAGGATTCCGGAGGAATTATATTTCCTGACTTGACAATGGATCCTGTGGCATAATGGCGTCCATAAATGCGAGAGTCCGGCAGCCACCGGACTCTCCGCCGGACACGGAACTTTCACTTCCATGCCCAACAGCCCCGATTCTACAACGCAGGCCCCGGACACCGTCCACCGCACGGTGCGCCTGCGCCTGTTTCCGGGCGATGCCGCCACCGGCATCCTGCTGACGGCCATCGCCGGGGCCTGTCGCTATGTCTGGAACCACATGCTGGCCGACTGCGAGTGGCGGTATGCGCGCTGGAAGGAAATGCACGTGCCCGCTCTCAACTGGCCGGAAGTCCGGGAGGGCAAGACGGCATGGGCCAAGGCCGTCCGCAGGAAGATGGGACCCGGTCCGTCCACGAGCTTCTTCACCCTGGGCCGGCGGTTCACGGAACTGCGCAACGACCCGGACCATGCCTGGCTGAAGGAGTACCCCTACAAGGTGATCCGCTATAGCCTGAAGTACCTGGCCGACGCCTACGCGCGGTACAAGGCGGACCCGGAGAACGAGGGCAAGCCCCGGTTCAAGGGCCGCCACTTCACGGTGCCGGCGTTCACCATTCCCGAGGCCGTCCGGATGGACGGGGACCATCTGTACGTGCCCAGGGTCGGCTGGCTGCGGCTGGCGGGGTCGAACCCGTACGCCGGCTGCCGGCCTCTGACCGTGCGGGTGCGCATGGAGGGCACGGAACAGCACCCCAAGTGGTATGCCTATGTCTGCTACGAGGTGCCCGCGGAGCAGGTGAAACAGCCTGCCGCGGACGGCGCGCTCGGTCTGGACCGCAACGTGGGGCAGGCCACGGACAGTGATGGCACCGTATACGCGATGCCCGACACGGACAAGTTGGACGCGCAGATCGCCCGCAAGCAGCGGGAGCTGAGCCGTAAGCAGGGCTGGGGACCCAGGGACCGCCGACCCAAGTCGAACCGGGGCCGGCGCGTGAACGGGCAGTTGAACAAGCTGCAGCGCAAGGGGGCGCGCAAGCGCGACGATGCCACGCACCAGGCCAGTCGCAAGCTGGCGGACACGGCGCACACCGTGGTGGTGGAGGATCTGAACACGAAGGGCATGACCAAGTCGGCCAAGGGCACGGTGGAGAAACCCGGCAAGCAGGTCAAGCAGAAGTCGGGGCTCAACCGCAGCATCCTGGCCAGTGGCTGGGGCTCGTGGGAGCGCAAGCTGGCGTACAAGGCGGGTGACCTGCGGAAGGTGAACCCGGCCTACACGTCGCAGACGTGCAGCCGGTGCGGCCATGTTGACAAGTCAAACCGGCCGTCGCAGGCGGTGTTTGCGTGCGGGGCCTGCGGGTTCCGTGCGAACGCCGACCACAATGCGGCAATCAACATTTTGGTGCGGGCGGGACTTCCGTGCGTGCCCGTTTCGGCCCGTGGGACAGGGGCGGCTGCACGGCGAGGGGCGATCCCGTGGGGGTCCCCGACGACCCGTGAACGAGATGGGCCGGCTGTCCAGTCCGGCCTATAAGTCCCATTCCCGGTACCATGAAGTCGCCGTCCGTCCTGACCTTGCTTCGCCTGGTGCTGCTGCCGGCCCTGGTGCTTCTGGCGGGGACCGTCGGCTACATGCTGCTGGAGGGCTGGAGCTGGCTGGACGCAACGTACATGACCGTCATAACCCTATCCACGGTCGGCTTCGGCGAAGTGCAGGACCTGACCCGGGAGGGCCGGATCTTCACCGCCATTCTGATATTGTCGGGGGTCGGTGCCATTTCCTATGTGTTCACGGTCGGGACGCAGGCAATTGTGGCCGGGCAGCTGTCGGGCGCGTGGCGGTCCACCCGCAACCGAAGGAGAATCAACCGCATGCGAGATCACTTCATTGTGGCCGGTTATGGCCGGGTCGGATCGTTCGTGACCAACCTGCTGCTTGAGCAGAAACAGGCCGTCGTAGTCATTGAAATTGACACGGAGCGCATAACAGAGGCGGAGACGGAAGCGGGAGATCTGCTCTTCGTGGCCGGCAGTGCGGACCATGAAGAGGTTCTCAGGCAAGCCGGCATCGACAGGGCGGCCGGCATCTGCTTCTGCCTTTCCAATGATGCCGATAATCTATTGGGAGTTCTGACTGCCCGAACCCTGAACTCCGACATTTTCATTGCCACGCGTGCCGAGAACGTGGCGAACGAGGCAAAGATGAAGTTTGCCGGGGCCAACGACGTTGTCAGCCCGACCTCGGCCGCAGGCTACGCGATGGCCTTTCGCCTTACCCAGCCTTCGGAAGTCAAGGCCATGGAGTGGATGCGAGTCAGCAGCCAAGAGGGCTACGTGATTGAAGTGGTGCAGCTTGGAGACTCGTCCCAGTTTGCCCATCGCACAGTGAAGGATATCCAATTCCGGACGCTGCACGGGTTGCGCGTACTGCAGGTTATGCACGAGGACCGTACCCTGGTACCCGATGTCGCGGCCGATACGGTAATTCTGCCCGGTGACAACATTCTGGTCATGGCCACGAGGGAGGATTTGGCAAAGTTCTGTGCTGAAGTCTGACCGGGACAATACCGGTCGGACTGTGCTGGCGACAGATCCATCCGGCCAAGGGAACGACATTCCTGCCCCTGCCCCGGTACCGAGCCCGTCGGTTGAACCCTTGTCCCCCACCCCAAGTCGCATGGACTCGCGGGCCCGGCCATGTCCAGGTTCAGCGGCTCCCGGCAACCGCCAACGACTCGGCGATCTCAAGCACCCGGTCCGCCACCGGCGCGAAGAAGACCTGCCTGTCCCTGACGATGCCCCCCTCGCCAACATAGGCCGCCAACTGTTCCGCATCCAGCGCGAAGTGCGCCGCCACGGCCGTGCTGCCGCCAAGATCCTTGCGCGCCCGCGGCATGTCGTCGATGCGCGCGAGCAGTGCCTGGAGGTCCGCGTCCCCAAACGGCTCGGGTGTGGCCATCACAATCGAGTGGCTGCCCCCGGTATACCAAAGAACAGTGTGGGGAAAGGTAGTCCTGAATGTCCGCAGAATCAGGCGGAAGTCATCTTCCGACATGCTGTGGAACGGCAGCCACTGGAAGAAGACTCCGCCAGGCACCAGGCGATCGGCCACGGTTTCGTAGAACTCGTGTGTGAAGAGGGCCCAGCTGCTGGTGTTGGCTGGATGCGTGGCGTCCGCCGTGATGATGTCGTACCGGTGGGGAGTACGCAGCAGGAAGTTGCGACCATCTTCCACATGCAGCGACACCCGCGGTGAATGGAGAACGTTGTGGTTCTCTTCCCAGTACACCTCGGCCGCCTCCAACATTTCGCGGGACAGATCGACCGCATCCACATGGGGAATTCCGTGGCCATCGAGGGAGCCGGTGGCAATACCATTGCCGAAACTCAGCATCAAGGCACTTTGGGCCTCTTCCCGGACCAGGGGCGGCAGGTGCCCGAGGGCACGGAACGCCTGCATGCTGATCGCGTCCGTCGGGACCTCGATGCGGCCGTTCACGAAGGACACCTTGATGTTGCTCTCCGGTACATCGAACACGGCAACGGTCGTATCCACGCCTTCGGCGTAGAAGGCCATGTATTCGCCGGGGTCCTGCCGAAAGCCGAGATACACGGCCGGGGGCCGCAGAACGAAACCGACCAGGAGAAGAACGGCCGCGGCGGCCGGCCACCGGAGATTCCGGACCGGATCGGCCACCCTAAGCGAAAATCCGGCCAGCGCGGCCAAGCCCAACAACAGGCTTCCCGTGGCCAGCAGGAACAGCGACCCCTGCAGCCCCGCGGTCGGGATTAACCCAAAGGTGGTAGCCAACACGCCCGCGACAGCCCCCAGCGTGTTGACGGCGTTGACCCGACCTGTGGCGACACCCAGATTGCCATCCGTGTCCGCGGCCGCCAGATGCTGGACGATCGGCCATAGGTACCCCATAAGGCAGGTGGGTGGCAGTAGAACGAACACAGCCAACAGGAACTCGAACAGGATTGCCCTGCCGAGGCTGTAGGCACCGAAGAGGTCTTCGTAGGCCACGAGCGGCAGAAGGTAAAACAGAAAGACGGTCGCGAGACCAAGGGCTGCCAGCCACAGCTGCAGATGTCCAAAACCGGCCAGGGAGGGTTGATGCCGCCTCAGCCGCCGCGCGGCCATCCCGCTGCCGATCGACAACCCCATCAGGAACACAGTCAGGACGATGGCAAAGGAATAGACGGCATCCAGGGTAAACACCGCCAAGACGCGGCCCCACACCACCTGATAACCAAGGGCAACCGCGCCGGAAACCCCGTAGGCCGTTAGCAGCCAGATGCCGCGACTACCTCGACCGGACCTAGCCGAAGTTCTGGCTGATCGTAGGAATGTGGAGGCATCGGCCGTTTCTGTAGAAACCGTTCGATGGACCCAGAGGGCCAACAGACCGGCCACAATATGCAGGCCGGCCGCAAGCTGGATGGCAGCTCCGGCCGGTAGCGTGCGCAGGAGGATAAGGGCAGTGCAGCCGCACCCGACTGCCGCGCCCACTGTTTCCCAGGCGTACAGGCGTCCGACCAGCGCACTGCCGTGCTGTGTGTCCTGTTGGCCCGCCCACCGGCCCAGCAACGGCAGGGACCCTCCCGCCAGCAGGGCTATTGGCGACAACACAGCCACCGACAGACCGAGGCGAAGTGCTTGGACAAAGCCCTGTTCCAAGCCAAGGCCGGGTGCCAGCGCGGCATAAAGATGGCGAACCTGCTCCAGACTCAAGAGTGTCAGGAGCGCCAGTCCGGCCAGTGCCGCCTGCATTCCGGCAAACCACAGCAGCGGCCGGTGAATTCGCCCCATGGCCCGGGCAAACAGCCAACTGCCGAGAGCGGTTCCTCCCAGCAGCGCCACCACGACCGCGGCATAGGCCTGTACGCTCAGGCCAAAGGCCAGCGTCGCCTGACGCACCCAGATCAGTTCCTGAATCAGGGCACAGATGCCCGTCAGAACAGCGGCAGCTCCTACAGGGACCAGCTTGGCACTTGGCAACATGGGCATTCCGAATATGAACGATTGGGATGGCGATTGCAGTCGCTGGCGTTGCTTGCTCGAGTGCTTCAAGACCAACCGTGTACTCTCACCAACGCGTTATCCCGGATTACTTGGAAACTTTAGGAACTCTTCGTGAACCTGTGGGCCACTGCGTTCAGTCCGTAGATTCCGCTCCTGCCAACCGTTGGCACTCGACTGGCCGCATCCATGCGCGAACCCAACCCAACTCTTGGATAGTCCTGGCCGCCCGCGCCTGGTTCCCCAATTCGGCTTGGAAGCAGATCCCGGCCTCTCCCGCCTCCCCTGCACAAAAAAGGCGGCCTGGTTCAACCCCGCCCCCATACAAATTTAATGGTTAAACAGACAGCCAACACAGACGCTCAGAACCAACAACCCGCTAGTGTAA
>VXMJ01000020.1:25127-151826 GCA_009841145.1 Caldilineaceae bacterium SB0661_bin_34
CCGCCCCGCCCCCCCGGCCCCCGCCCGGCGGCGCGCCGGCCACCCCCCCCCCCCCCCCCCCCCCCCCCACCCACCCCCCCCGCCGCGGGGCCCCCCCCCCCCCCCCTTCCATATGGCTGGCTTCAACTGACAGCCAACCGGTCGGCACGAAACCAACCACCGGCTCGTTGAACCCACACGGTACTACTCGAAGCTGTAGTCCTCTTCCTCGGCAATGCGCAGAAGCGCCTCGCCGACGGCAGCCTCCACGTCAGGCAGCAGCGACGCGGCATCCCCTTCGGGATCGCTCCAGAAGACGCCCAGGAGGTTGTCCCAGGTGCTATTGAGCTCGTCGAAGCCGACCATCAGGTGGTTGCTGGACTCGAGGCCGTTGGTGAAGGCGCCCTGGTAGACATCCTTCACGTCGGCTGGATCCATGCAGCCGAACTGCTGATACCACTCCTCCAGCAGCTTGTGCTGCGTGGGCGGCGTGTTGGTGGCCTGCATGTAGGCGCGGGCCGCATCCTCGGAAATGAGGTACTTGATGAAGGTCCAGGAATCCTCCAGCTCCTGGCCTTCCATACCTGCCGTGATCACCCACGGATCCGTGAAGATGACCGCGCGCGTGGGGGCACCAGGTGCACCGAAGGGCAGCGGGGCCACACCCCAGCAGAAACCGCCTTCCACGTCGGGGGTAACCGGGCTATAGACCCACCAGCCCCAGCCACCGGTTGTCTTCATGGCAACCTTGCCGCTCTGGAAATCACCGCCCAGGGCACTCAGGCCCTCAATGGCCGCAGCATCAGGCGCCACCTTGTGCTTGTAGGTCAAGTCATGCCGGGACTGGAATGCCTTGACGGCTCCCTCGGAGGTGAAGTCGATGCTTTGGGCAAAGCCAGTGTCAAAGGCGTCCTCGGGCCACGGGAACGCGTCGAAGAGCCAGGTGATGGCCTCCGCTGGCCAAATGCCCTCGACCCAGCCGTAGGTGGCGTTCATCGGATCGTCGGGATTGACCGTCAGTTCCTGGGCAATGGCCAGGGCGCGGTCCCAGGTCCAGGTCTCGTCGTCCCAGGACACGGGCGGGTACTCAACGCCGGCGGCGTCGAAGAGATCCATGTTGTAGAACGTGTAGCTGCCCGTCGTCAGGAACGGGAAGCCGTACTGCCGACCCTCGTTTTCGTAAATCGCGAGCACTTCGGGGATGAAGACGGAGGTATCCAGACCGTCGCGCTCAATCAGGGGGCTCAGATCGTGCAGCAGACCGCGCACGCGGTCGCTGGCAAACCCGTTGCCGCCCCAGTTCGGCGACCAGACATGCAGCGGTTCGCCAGCTGCAATCATGGCCTCGCGCTTCACCGCGATGTCAGGCTGGTCGACAATCAGCAGGTTGACCTTGATATCGGGATTCGCCGCCTCAAAGGCCGGTATGGCGACATCCTGCTCCCACGGATTCTCCACCACGTTGGTGCGGGCCATCCAGACTATCTCGCGCTGCATGGACTCCTCGGCCCCGGCATCGCCGGCCGGTGCGGCACAGGCAGCCAAAACCACGGACAGGACTGCCAGCAGTCCCAACCATGTCAACAAACGTCGATTCATTGCAATTCTCCTGTCGGGACAAGCCCGTGTTTAGAACAATTCGATGTGTCAGCTGCCGATGTCGACAGTCTGTACCTTGATGAATGGGACCGGCATATGGACCAGTCAGCCCTTGACCCCGCTGACCACGATGCCCTGGATGAAGTAGCGCTGGGCAATGAAGAAAACCACGATGCAGGGGGCAATCACGGCCAGGGAAGCCGCCATGTACCAGTGCTGGGGAGTTCCACCGAACGGCGTACGGAACATGGACAGGCCCAGGGACACGGGGAACTTGGCGTTGTCGTTGATGTAGATCAGCGGTCCCTGGAAGGTATTCCAGTGAAAGATGAACGACATGATCGCCACCGCGCCCAAGGCCGGCTTGGACAGCGGCAGGATGATGCGCCACCAGATGCCGAAGCGCGAGGCACCCTCCAGACGCGCCGACTCGTCGTACTCGAACGGAATTCCAAGGTAGAACTGGCGCAGCAGGAAGATGAGGTAGGCACTGCCCAGCCAGGCGGGGATAATCAACGGGTTGTAGGTGTTCAGCCACTGGCCGGGGAGGTTGGCGAACAGCACATAGGTCGGAATGATCGTCACCTCGGCCGGCACCATCAGGGTGGCCAGCACCATGATGAACAGAACATTGCGGCCCGGTGCCCGCAGGCGGGCGAAGCCATAGGCAATGAACGAATTGGACAGGACCTCGCCAATCACCACCATGCCGGCGAAGTAAAACGTGTTCCTGAAGTAGGTACCGAACGGATTGTGGGTCAAGGCATCCCGATAGTTGACCCACTGAAACGACTTGGGGATCCAGTTGGGCGGGATCTTGAGCGCTTCGATCTCCCCCTTGAGGCTGGTGGACAGCATCCAGAACAGGGGAAACAGAACCACGGTCAAGCCCA
The DNA here is from genome assembly GCA_009841145.1 of Caldilineaceae bacterium SB0661_bin_34. Lineage (GTDB taxonomy): Bacteria > Chloroflexota > Anaerolineae > Caldilineales > Caldilineaceae > Bin34. The sequence continues at coordinate 27,599 of VXMJ01000020.1, forward strand.
ACACAAGAATGGCCGTGGCAATCCCGGCCATGAGCCGCTCCTGGCCGCGGATGGATAGGGAACGGGTCGGCACGCGGTCCGCGACCGGTGCAAAGGGTTGGGCAGCTGTCTGTTCGGCCATGGCTTGTTCCGGGGCCTGCCTAAATCATCTTGTCGTCGCCGGGCGACTCGTAGTAGACCGCACTGCGGGAAGCTCTCAGGGCGATGATCGTGAGTATCAGGATGATGATGAACAGGAACCAGGCCTGCGTCGAAGCGAACCCAAAGCGATAGCGGCGGAACGCGTTGAGGTACAGATAGAGAACATAGAACATCGAGGCATAGGCGGGGCCGCCGACGCCGCCGCTAACGATGTAGGCCGGCGTGAAGATCTGGAACGAACCAATCATGCCGGTGATGAAGGTGAACAGAATCACCGGGGAAATCATCGGCAGGGTCACGTTGCGGAACCGGCGGAAGGCCCCGGCACCGTCAATCCGCGCCGCCTCGTACAGTGCCGTGGGCACCCCCTGCAGGCCGGCCAGGTATATCAGCATCGAACCGCCAAAGCCCCACAGGCTCATCAGCACAAAGGAGGGCACCACCCAATTGGGATCGAAGAACCACCGCGGACCGGAAAGCCCCAGCGGAACCAGTCCCTCCTCGCCGACGAAGCGGCTGATGAGGAAGTTGATGATGCCGAAACTGGGGTTGAGCAGCCACTGGAACAGCAGGGCGACGGCCACGCTGCCGGCCACCAGCGCGGGGATGTAGTAGAGGGTCCGGAACACCCCTAGGAAGGGCACGCCCTTCTGGTTCAGCAACATGGCCATCAGCAGGGAGACGACAATGCCCAGGGGCACAGCCATCAGCGTGTAGAGACCCGACACCTTGAGGGACTTGTAAAAGATGTCGTCCCGCAAGAGCCGCGCGTAGTTCTCGAATCCGACCGGGCTCGGCGGATCGGCCACGTTGTATTCGGTGAAGCTCAGCGCCAGCGAGGCGAGAATCGGGCCGCCGCGGAAAAGAATCAACCCCACGATCCAAGGAGATATGAACAACCAGAACCAGAGGGCCTCGTTGCGGGCCATCTTCGGTCTCGGCAATATCGAGAGCATCGCAGGGGTCCCTGCTCCGCCGGTGCCCACGGGCACCGGACGAGCATCGGGCTCGTTTCAATTTGCAGGAAGGAAGGTGACTATACCACCTTGGCCATTCCTGACCCATACCCGACCCAGTGCGATGACCGGTGCCGTGCGGGCCAAGTCCATGCGCGCCGACCGCCAGACCTCCGTTCCGTCCCCGGCATCCAGGGCCACCAGGTGGCTGCCCTCCCCGAAGCGGATCACGACGTAGAGGTATCCATGGGAGATGGCCGGCAGCGAAACGAAGTTGAGCGTCTCGTAGGTCCAGAGTACCTCCCCGGTCTGCAAATCGTGGGCGCGCAGCCGATGCCCGGACTTGCTGTAGACCCGGTCCCCGGCGGCTCCGGCCGGAATCACGGGGCCGGCCGCCGGCTCCGACTCCCAAACTACATCGCCAGTCTCGCCGTCCAGGGCCCGAAAGGAGTTCTGGAACGACACATGGACCTGACCCGCAACCACTACCGGGGCGAAGAACTGTGCCACCTGCTCGTCACCATGCCGCCACATCTCCGCCCCCGACTCGATGTCAAAGGCATAGATATTGAAAAAGTCGGCGACATAGGCCACGCCGTCGCCCAGGGCGGCCGAGGACGTGACCGGCTCCGCCAGACGCGCGCGCCACACCTCCGCGCCGGTGTCATGGTCGATGGCGTGCAGGTTGCGACCGCTCGCGATCACAAGACTGCGGCCGGCCGGCAACGGCGCCGTCACGTGGCCGCCCATGTTTTCCGCACCGCTGCCCACTTCGGGAAAGTCGAACTGCCACAGGAGATCGCCGTTCCCCGCATCCAGGGCGATCAGGGCACCCTGGTTGCCTGCTTCGGCCCGCACGTATACGCGGTCCCCTTCCACCACGGGGGAGAGGTAGAAGCCCTTCAGGCGAATCCGCCAGGCGCGGCTGCCGTCGGCGGCCGCCACCGCGTCCAAGCCCCCCTCCATATCGACGTAGAGATGCTCCGGACCGATGGACGGTGGACTGGCAAACAGTCCCGCACTTTCAATCTCGATCTCCCCCTCGCGGACCAAGGGCGGGACCAGGTTGTCCTCGGATGTCCGAACGCGCTGGGGATTGCCTCCCTCCATCAACCAGGTGCTCCCCACCATGGGGGCGGTACCGCCGAAGGGAATGGCAGTACAGGCGGCCAGCAGGCACATCAGCACGGACAGTACCATCAGGATGGGTTGCGACAGGCGGGGAGGACCGCTCACAACTTTGTCTCCTCGAGGTGGTGGACGCGGCGGCATGAAGGTTCTGCCTGGCACGGGACGCGGTGACAGGCGTCCGGATCGGTTCGCGGGAACCCCATGTTAGAACCTTGTCTCACATCCGTTTCCGATCCGGATCCCAAAGCCGCCGGACGGAACCGACCCTACAACAAACCGATTCCGATGCCGCGACAATAACAGGAGAAGCTCCAAGTTGTATACTGCGCGGACGGAATCCAGAAGTCCTTGCCTTCGTATTTGACACTCCCGGTACCCGTTTTCGTCCCGTTCCCCCGCCGGTGCGACCCGCGTGAGGTCTGCCTGCCGGCGCGCGTCCAGGTGTTGGATCCCCTGCCTTCCGCCAACCGTCCGGCACGGTCTGGCCCTGTCCCCTTGCTTCGACGCGGCATCTCCGCCCCGCGGCCGGCATGCGCCTGACCATCGTCGACAATCTGGATCAGTTGCTGGCCGTGCTGCCGCGGCCCCTGCAGGAGTTGCTGGACGCCGACCCGCGTACGCCGGAACTGGTGGAGGTAATCATGGACCTCGGGCGGCTGCCCGAGGCGCGCTTCAGCCAGGAAGACGACACGCTGGGCGCCCAGGAGATCGAATTCGACGATCTGGAGCAGACCATTCGCCGCATCGGCGACTTCGGGCGCGACAACCGCGCCGGGATCGAACGCACGCTGCACCGGATCTCTGCCATCCGCAATCGCAACGGCCAAATCATCGGCCTCACCTGTCGCGTCGGTCGGGCCATTTCGGGCACAATCGAGATCATCCGCGACATGATCGAAGGCGACCGCAACATCCTGCTGCTGGGACGGCCCGGTGTCGGCAAGACCACCCTTCTGCGCGAGGCCGCCCGGGTCCTCGCCGCAGACCGACGCGTCGTGATCGTGGACACCAGCAACGAGATTGCGGGCGACGGGGACATTCCCCATCCCGCCATCGGCCGCGCCCGGCGCATGCAGGTGGCCACCCCGGACCTGCAGCACGAAGTGATGATCGAGGCGGTGGAAAACCACATGCCAGAAACCATCATCATCGATGAAATCGGCAGGGAGCTCGAGGCCCTGGCCGCCCGCACCATCGCCGAAAGGGGGGTGCAGCTGATTGGCACGGCCCACGGCAACACACTCGAGAACCTGATCATGAATCCGACCCTCTCGGATCTGGTGGGCGGCCTCGAAAGCGTCACCCTGTCGGACGAGGAAGCGCGGCGGCGCGGCACCCGCAAGACCGTCCTGGAACGGCGGGCGCCTCCCACCTTCGATGTCCTGATCGAAATCCAGGAACGCCAGCGCATGGTGCTGCATCAGGACGTGGGCAGTGCCGTGGACGGTCTGCTGCGCGGCTGGAAACTCAAGCCGGAACTGCGCCAGGTGGATGAATCCGGCGCCATCCAGCATGAACTGACGGACACTCAGGGCCCCTCCGAGCAGTTTTCGCGGTCGGCCGGCCTGCGACAGAGCACCGCCCGGGGCCTGAACATTGATTCGGAGGCCTTCCATCGCCAGGATCGGTCCGCAACCCGGCCCCCCGAAGCCAACGGCACCAACGGCGCGCGCCATCAGACCCTGCGCGTTTTCCCCTTCGGCATCGGCCAGAACAAGCTGCGGGCCGCCTCCCGCAACCTGAACGTGCCGGTTTCCTTCGTCACGGACCTGAACCACGCGGACGTGGTGGTCACCCTGCGCAATCACTACCGGACGCAATCGCATGTGCTCTCCCTGTCGGAGCGCGCCGATATTCCGGTCTATGTCCTGCGCAACAACACGGCATCCCAAATGGAACGCATGCTGGTGGATCTCTTCCACCTGGGTTCCACCGACCTGGATCCCTACGATGCCGCCATCCGCGAAACGCAAGCCGCCATCCGCAAGGTTGGCGCCGGCCTGGACAATATCGAGCTGTCGCCCCAGCCTTCGGTGGTGCGGGACCAACAGCACCAGTTGGCCCGGGCAGCCAACCTCGCCAGCAACAGTCTGGGCCGGGAACCCCATCGCCGGGTCAAGATTTTCCGGCAGCGCACGTAATGTCCTGCAGGGGCTTGTTCCTCACGTTCGAGGGTCCGGAAGGAAGTGGCAAGACCACGCAGTCCGCGATGCTGGCCCGACGCCTGGAAGACGCCGGCCACCGGGTTTTGGCGGTCCGGGAACCGGGCGGTACGGCCGTGGGCGAAGCCTTGCGCGACGTGTTGCTGAACCACCCCGGCCAGCCCCTGGATGTCCGGGCCGAGACCCTGATCTTCGCCGCGGCCCGGGCCCAGTTGGTCACGGAGGTGCTCGAACCCGCCCTCGACCAAGGCCGCATCGTCCTATGCGACCGGTTCGCCGACAGCACCCTTGCCTATCAGGGATTTGGCCACCGCCAGAATCTGGCGTTGCTCAGGCCCATGATCGAATATGCCACCGGCGGCCTGGAACCTTCCCTGCGCATATTTCTGGACATTCCTCCGGCGGACGGGCTGGCCCGACGCCTGACGGAGGAGCACAAGGATGCGCAGTTCTGTTTGGCGGATGCCGGTACGCGCGAATGGAACCGCATGGACGCCCTGGACCTTTCCTTCCATCAACGCGTTTATGAAGGCTATCTGGAACTGGCCGGGCAGGATCCGGAGCACTGGCTGACCGTGGATGCCAAAGGGGCCCCGGCCACGGTCCACGCCCAAATTTGGGACGGAGTCTCCGTCCTGCTGCCTAGTACGGCGAAGGCGGTCCCATGAAGATGGTCATGGCCGTGGTGCGCTATCAGGACAGCAGCGCACTGCTCGACTCGATGTCCGGCCAGGGATTCACCGCGACCATTGTCAACTCGCGCGGCGGCTACCTCCACGAAGGCAATGCCACAATCTACTGCGGCGTCGAGGACGAGGACGTCCAGCGCCTGCTTGACCTGATTCGGGAGACCTGCCAGGCCCGCACACGGTTCGTCACGCCTCTGCCCCCGGTCATGGAACTGGGCGAGCTGCACCTCCCGGATCCCGTGGAGAAGCAGTTGGGGGGAGCTTCGGTCTTCGTCTGGTCGATTGACGAGTTCCACCGCTTCTGACCCCCATGCCGATCTTTGGGAACCAACCCTGCCGAGGCCTACAATCCCTGCCATGCTGATGCCTGAGAACAATGCCGGCAACGAGGTGCAGGAGCAGGATCCGTCTCACATCTACGAGGCGGTCTGCCATCAGCGGCCGCTGGTTGTCGTACTCTCGGGCCCCAGCGGCGTCGGCAAGGACACCACGCTCAGCGGCCTTAAGAAGCGGATGTCCGGCGCCCACTTCATCGTGACCGCCACCACCCGTCCCATCCGTCCCGGAGAGATCGACGGGGTCGACTACCACTTTGTCGACAAGAGTCGGTTCGCCGACATGATCGAACAGGGCGAATTTCTCGAATATGCCAACGTCTACGGCGATTACAAGGGCATTCCCAAGGAACAGGTGCAGTCGGCCCTGGACAGGGACCAGGATGTCATCCTGCGCATCGACGTCCAGGGCGCGGAAACCATTCGCAAGCTGATCCCGGAGGCCATCACCATTTTTTTGACGGCACCGTCCGAGGACGAACTGGTGGCCCGCCTAAAGGAGCGCAAGTCGGATCCGCCCGGCCAGCTGAGGATGCGGATTGCCGAAGCCCGACAGGAGATGAAGCGCATCAACGAGTTCCAATACGTGGTCGTCAACCGCGACAACCTGCAGGACGTGACCGTGGAGCAAGTCTGCAGCATCATCCTGGCCGAAAAGGCCCGTTACGATTGGTCTCCGATTGAACTCTGATTCCCTCCGAACCGGGACTTGGGGCGGCAACCATCCCAACCATAGACAACAACTTCGAATTGCACTACACCAACCGGCACATCCCATGACAAACACTGTTCCGCAGCGGCCGCGTGCCTTGCCCGCGGCCCTGCTCCTTTGCTGCCTGATCGCCGCGGCCGCGGCCCTGCCTGTCCGCGTTCTGGCTCAGGACTCCTCGCCGGTGGCGCCGGATTCCGCGCGACTGCCAATGCAGCCGGGCGACATCCATGCGGTGCAATTGCTGGCGGGGGACGAGACCGTCTACAAGCTCGATGTGGAGCAGGTGGGCCGCTATCGCCTGACAACCGGACTTCTGCCCGTGGCACAGCAGGTACAGGTAACGGTATCCGCCGCCGGCGGCGACCCGCTCTTCGCCAATCCGTTCACCCCCATTGATCTGACCCTGCGACCCGGAACCTACGAATTCACCTTCTCGGCCCTGGACGACGCCACCTTCGATTTCGCGGTCGTGCGGCACCACGGCACCTACTCCGTCAACCCGGCCGTTGTCCGCCACGTTGATCCGGGACAGCACCTGCCCAGCCAGAGCCTGGACGTGCCCGACCTGCATGCCCAGCTGCGCATCCCGGAGCAAGCCGGCCCAACCGAATGGATTCTGCGGCTGGAGGACGGTCCGGTGGCCCCGTTCCAACTCCGCCTGCAAGGAGCCGATCTCGACCTGACCGCGGAAGTGCGCACGGAGGCCACACTGAGTTTCTGGTCGGCCGGCGGCCTGTACGACATGGTGCTGGAACGATCCGAGGGCGGGATTGCCCCCTCCTTCACACTGCTGCAACCCAGTGCTACCGAACTGACTCCGCTCTACCTGAACTCGGTGGCGGAAGGCACGCTGGCGCCAAATCGCAAAACACTGCACTACCGCCTGACGCTGGACGATGGGGTTGTTGCCAACCTGGCACTGGACTCGGACTTCGGCGGCGACCTGGACCTGTCCGTCCAGCCCCTGTCGGAACCCACCCGGCAGGTGGCGCGCAGCGCCACGCCGCTATCCACCGAACGAATCGGGGAACTGCTGTTGACCCCCGACTCCTACCTGGTGACGGTCACCCGCACGGCCGGTCAGGGACCGGCACGCTTCCGCCTAGAGCTGGGCGTGGAGCCGATTGAGACGTTCTTTAGCCATGCCGGAGGGCAGCAGTCCGCCTCACAAGGCGAGGACGATCCGCTGAACCTGCACGGCTTCCATGTTCCGGCTGCAGGCCAGCAGGTCACCCTTGAACTCAAGTCCCCCGCCATCGTGGCTGCCCACGGTCTCGTGTTCGGCCGCCAACGCCAAGTCCGGGACAACATGCTGGCCAGTCCCGTAACCTTCCTGGCACCGGCGGCCGGGGACTACTACATCGGCGTTGACACGCGATACGGATTTGGCTACTACACCCTGGACATTGGCATTGCCGAACCTCCCGCGCGACTGCCGGAGATGGGCGTGGTGGCCAGGGAGATTGAGCCGGGCGCGGTCCAGCATTGGCGCTACCCGGTGCCCACGAATGCCAATCTGATCTCCTTCGTCCTAGTCTCGCTCAGCGATCAGGACCTGGATCTGGAAAGCAACCGGTACGATCCAGACAGCCACGAGCTGCACTATCGAACCTCCTCCATGGACCCGAAGGTCGAAACGGTCGCATGGTACGATCCCGCGGGCGGCGAGATTCTGGTCACCGTGTCCAGTTTCGGCACCCGAGTGACCGAGTACCTGCTGGTTGTGCGCACCCAGACGCTGGACGGCCGCTGACCGGTGCCGCGCCGCCGGACGGTCAATCCGAACCCATGACAGACATGATTGAAGACAAGCGCACCGGCCTCCAGGTTGCATTCGTGGACGCCGTGGTCGAAAGCGGCCGCGACAGTTCCGTCCACCAGGCGTTGCAGGAGAATCTGCAGGTCTGGTACAGCAGCGGGGCCACCCCCCTGTGGCTCAACACCTTCCGGAACCGGGGCGACTGTCGGCTAGTCTGCCTGGTGGAAAACTTCACCAGCTTCGAAAGCCTGATGCTGGACGAAATTCGCAGCGTGGCCGGCGTGCGCGAAACGCGCACGGCCTTCAGCTTCAGCGGTTCGGCCAATCTGGATCTGCTGCTGGATCTTGAAATGGAGGTCCTGCCCCACACCGAAGCCTGTTCCGCCTTCCTGGAGGTGACGGTGGCACCCGGTCAGGATCGGTTCGTCCAGGAGCATTGCGCGATGTTGCCGGTCGACGATCCCGTGCGCGTGGTGTGGTCGCTCAATTCCTACAACGGCCAAGCCGACGACTTGTCTCTCCTGCTGCTCGGCTCCCCGGGTGCGGACCTGGCGGAGTTCACCATGCGGCACATTCGGTCCATGGAAGGGGTCGTCGCAACCGAGATGGATCAGATTTGGGACTGGACCTGGATGGCCCAGCCCGACTCGGTGATTGCCCTGTGTGAACACTTTGCCGCGGAACACGTCCTGGAGGACAACTTCGACGACCTGGATCAGTTCTACGCCGACGCGGATTGGTAGAACGGTTCGCGGCGGACCAGCGGGATTCGCCGTCCCAACCGTCCCAATCCAACCCGGCCGAACTCAGTCCGGCCGGCAATTGCCGACACCGGACGGGCCACGGGTTTCGAAGTACCGCGCCGCCGCGGTGTGAACCACCGCTCGGAAGCGGCCCCAGTCGGCCCAATCCGGAGTACTGTCCTTCAGTCCGCACAGGTTGGCGGCAATCCGGTACAGATCGTCCGGAGGACACCACGCCCAACCCGCGATCTGCTCGATCTCGTCGATCACCTGCGGCTCCATGTCATCTGGTGCTTGGATCGCAAACATGAAGGTGGCGAAGGACAGTTCCCGATCCAGATGCCGATGCCGGATGTTATAGGTCAACAGACCGGCGAAGTCCGCGATGCAACCTGTGCGGAGCTCCGCCGGTTCCTCCCACACCTCCAGACCCGTTTCCTCCGCCACTTCCCGCACAACCCCCGCCACCGGGTCTTCTCCCGGTGCCAGTCCCCCGGTAGGCAGCCGGTAGGCCTGTTTTGGATAGTAGCTCTTGGTGTGGAGCAGAATGCCCGCTTGCGGTTGACCGCGGTAGAGAAGATAGCAGACTTCCGCAACTCTGCCATCCCGCAGCAAATTCTGGGGATACACCGTCAAAAACGGATCATCCACTTCCATGGATACATGGCTGCGACGCGCCTGTGGCCAGCGCGCGCGAAGCCGTCTCCAGTCGGCCGCAAAGAGGGACGACCGGGCGGCCGACGCGCAACGGGCACTCCCTTCAGCGTTATCGGTCAATGCGCAACTGCGGATCAATGGCATCCCGCAGACCGTCACCCAGCAGGTAGAGGGCCAGGACCGTCAGGAAAATCAGGATGCCAGGCGGGAAGATCAGGTGCCAGGCCACGCGATTGCCAGTGGTGGGATCAAGCAGGAAATAGAAATCCTGGGATTTGGCCAGCATACTGCCCCAGGTAGCTTGTGGTGCCTGGACCCCGAAGCCCAGGAAGCTGAGCACGGACTCAGCCAATACTAACGAGCCGATATCTACCATGATCAGAATGATGATCAGCGGAATTGTATTGGGCAGGATGTGGTACCACATGATGCGCAGCCGGGAGGCTCCCAGCGCCCGGGCAGCGGTTGCATAATCCAGAGCCTTAATCTGCAACACCTGCCCGCGCGTGAACCGCGCCGGACCGATCCAGCCGAAGAACCCCAGAAACAGGGTTAGGAGAATGGCGTTGGGCTTGTAGATGGCAGTCAGGAGAATCAGAACAAATAGCGTGGGCAGCGAACTGAACGTGTTGATCAGCCACAGGATCAAGTCGTCCACGCGCCCTCCCAGGAATCCCGCCAGCATGCCGATCGTGGTACCCAGGGCGAAGGCAATGCCGGCTGCACAGAAGGCGACCAGCATGCTGACGCGGGCACCGTGCAGGAGTCGCACCAGTTGATCCCGGCCCAAGCTGTCCGTGCCCAGCCAGTGGGTGACGCCGCCCGACACTTCCAACAGCGAGTCGGCAACGCCTTGGTCAAGGCCCACCAGTCGGCGCGCCATGGACGGAAGCAAGGGTGGCTGCAGCGCAGCATCAAGATTTGTGCGGTTGGGATCGACGCCCACCAGCAAATCGCCCAGAGGATTGGCCAACAATGCCAGCAGGCCAATCAGGAGGATGAACAGTAGCGGTCCTACCGTCATCGCATCCGCCCGGATGCGCTCGAGCGTGACGGTGAGGAAGGTCTTGGGTGGCTTGGTCGACAGAGCCGAACTGGCCGCTACAGGCAAGGGTTGGTCAGCCGTCGTGGATGTCACAACCGGTTTCCTCACGCAACAACCGAACTTATCGCAGTCGAATGCGCGGATCGACAACCGCGTAAAGGATGTCGGAAATCAGATAGCTCAAAATCGTCAATGGAGAGAAGAACATGACTGCACCCATGATCATGGGATAGTCCCGCTGTAGGGCGGAGAACCAAGTCAGGCGTCCCATGCCGGGCCAGGCAAAGATCGTCTCGACAACCAGGGCTCCGTTGATCACGCCCACGATCGCCGGGCCCAGCACCGTAGCCAGGGGCAGCATGGCATTGCGTTGCACATGGCGCGTCCACAGGGCAAGCGATCCCAGCCCCTTGGCCCGCGCGGTCCGCACAAAGTCCTGTTCAATCACCTCCAGCACCTGGGTCCGCACCAGCTTGGTCAGAAACGCCACCGGGCCCAGCGACAACACGAAGGAGGGCAGAATCAGGTGCCGAATGCGGTCCACCAGACTGAACTTCATGTCCAATGAAATCGTCATCCGGCCGCTGACCGGCAGCCAGCCCAGAAGCACACTGAAAATAAAGATGCACATGATGCCCATCCAGAAGACGGGCACAGCCTGGCCGGCTACCGACAACAGTCGGACCACCTGGTCAGTAACCGAACCGCGGAACAAGGCTCCGAGAAACCCCAGCGGCACGCCAAACAAAAAGGAAAGGATCAGGACCACAATGCCCAGCTCGAACGTGGCCGGCATCCGGCTGCGCAACATGTCCCAGACCGGCTCCTTGGTGGCCAGGCTGTAGCCGAGATCCCAGCGGAGCAACCCGCCACCGCGATCGCAGAAGGTAAAGTTCAGACTACCGAAGTAGCGGCAGCTTTTGGACATGGGCGCCATGTTGTCAACCATGTTGCCACCCCGTAGCGAAACGCCCGTGAGCCACTCCACGTACTGAATGGGAATCGGTTGATCATGTCCCAGTTGCCGCCGGAACTCGTCGCGCGCCTCGGCTGTGATCGAAGGGTCGAAGGTGGACATGAGAACGTAGTCGCCAGGCGCCACCTTGATCAGCGTGAAACCGAGCAGGCTGATGCCCAACAGAGTGGGGATGGCCTGCAGGAAGCGCCGGATGATGTATCGGGTCATGTCACGGACCTTTGCAAACCGGGATCCGTGGTGCCAACGGCCAGGCCTCTCCCCAATGGGAAGTCAGCCCGGCCGCGCTCAAAAAATCAAAACGTCGTATCGACGGTCAGGCAAGACCTATTCCGTCAGGGCCCATTCGTGGATGTTCCAGGAGAAACTCCAGGTCCCCGGGTCGATGCCTTCCCAGCGGTTGGAATAGCCGACGTTGCCGATGCTGCCGGTCACAAACAGGTAGGGAATCTCATCGTGGATGATCTGCTGAATTTCGTAGTAGTACGGGGCCCGATCCTCGGCCGCGCAGCCGGGGGTTTCAAGGCCCAGCTCCAACAACTCGTCGACCCGCGGGTTCTGGTAGCTGACGAAGTTGAAGCCACTACCCGGCGTGTCGAACCTCGAGTGCCAGAAGGAGTCGTCGTTGGGATCCGTACCCAGTCCCGTCCAGCCAATGATCACCATCTCGTAGCTCTGGCCCAGCAGTTCGCCGACCAGCGTGCCGAATTCAATCGCCTCGAATTCAATGTCGAAGCCGATGCTGTTGAGCTGATCCTGGACCAGCACGCCCAGTTCCTCGCGAGTGGAGTTGCCGGCGTTGGTCTTGAGGTTCAGGGACAGGGTGACGCCGGCCTCGGCGGTGGCACAGCCGTTGCACTCGCGCACGCCGTCGCCGTCGCTGTCCGTCCAACCGGCCTCATCCAACAGGGCGGCCGCGGCTTCCAGGTCGTAGGCATAGGGCTCAATGGATGCATCGTGGGCCCAGCCCACGGCCGGCAGCACATTGCTGGCCAACTTGTAGCCTTGGCCCAAGTAGACCTTGTTGATGATCGCCTCGTAGTCCAGGCTGTGCGCCATGGCCTTCCGCACCATCTTGTCGCTCAGGATCGGATGGGGATCCTGCTCGACCAAATTGCCATCCTCATCCTGGCCCGGCAGGGGGTTGGCAGGATTGGCCTGGTTCAGACCGATGTAGCTGTAGCCGTCGTCCTTGAACTTGAAGATGTTCAGATCCGGGTTGAGCCCGACCCGGGTCAGCTGGGTCGGCTCCAGGCCCATGACGTCAATCTCGCCGTTCTCCAGGGCGGCCAGGCGGCTGCCGGCCTGCGGGATGACACGGATGATCTGGCCATCCATGTTGGGTGCGCCCTTCCAAAAACCGTCGTTGCTCTCCATGGCGATGAAGTTGTCCCGCTGCCACTCCTTGAAACCGAAGGCCTCGGCCGTGACGGTGGGTGCCGTATTGAGCGGACTGTCCATGATATCGGAGAAGTCCTCGGCATACAGGTGGCTGGGCAGCCAACCCAGACCCAGGTCGAGAAGGCCGTCGCACTTGAGGTCGGTGAACGTGACCCTGACGGTCAGGTCGTCGATGACTTCGATGCTCTCAATACCTGCCACATTGGCCTTGCGCGGCGTTTCCACCAGCTCGCTGGCAATCGCATCATAGGTGAACTTGAAGTCGTGGGCGTCCACAGCCTCGCCGTCGCTCCAGGTGACTCCCGACCGAAGGTTGAACGTCCAGACCAGGGAGTCTTCGGAAACGGTCCAGCTTTCGGCCATCTCGGTGGCCTCCACCGCACCGGTCTTGGGGTTGGTGCCCAGAAGACCCGGGTAATACGGCATCATGTCGAAACTGGCCGAGTCGGAGGCCAGGATTGGGTTCAGGATGGTGCCGTCGGCACTGCTGGCTTCGGTCCAGGTTCCACCCTGAATGGGACCGGCCGGAGCCGCTTCCATGGGTGTGGGCACGGCCACGGTGGTGCAGGCCGCCAGTAATGGCAACACAAACGCCACTAGGGTTGCACCAGCCAACAGCCGGCGCCAAGCAAGTCTCTTCATTTTGTCTCCTCTGTCCGGGACAGGCGATTGAAATGGGTCGTACGGAGCCGAAAATATGCCGACCCCGGGGGGTTATTCCTCGTTCAGGAAGCAGGCAGCGTAGTGGCCGTCGCCCACGTCGCGGAACTCCGGCTCCTCCTGGAAGCAGCGGTCCATGGCCTTGGGACAACGGGTACTGAAGTTGCAGCCGGTGGGCGGGGAGGCCGGATTGGGCACGTCCCCCTCCAGAATGATGCGCTGACGCTTGGCTTCAACCACGGGGTCGGGCACCGGCACGGCGGACAGCAGGGCTTCCGTGTAGGGGTGGCGCGGGTTCTCGTACAGCTCGGTGCGCTCGGCGAGTTCCACAATCTTGCCGAGATACATCACGGCAATGCGGTCCGAGATGTGCCGGACCACGCTCAGGTCGTGGGCAATAAACAGGTAGGTCAGTTGCAGTTCCCGCTGCAGGTCCTCAAGCAGATTGATAACCTGGGCCTGGATGGACACATCCAGAGCCGAAATCGGTTCGTCGCAGACGATGAAGGAGGGATTGACCGCCAGGGCCCGGGCTACACCGATCCGCTGCCGCTGCCCGCCAGAGAACTCATGGGGATAGCGGTTAACGAAATAGGGGTTGAGGCCCACAATTTCCAGCAGTTCGCGCACCCGTTCCTGGCGATCGGTCTTGGAGTTGCCCAACTGGTGGACGTCCAGCGGCTCGCCCACGATGCTGCCGACTGTCATGCGGGGATTGAGCGAGGCATAGGGATCCTGGAAGATCATCTGCATGCGGCGCCGCATCTGACGCAGATCCGGACCCGAGGTTTCGGTCAGTTCCACGCCCTCGAAACGCACGCTGCCCGCGGTGGGGCGATGTAGCTGCAGGATGGCGCGCCCGGTTGTCGACTTGCCACAGCCTGATTCGCCGACCAGGCCCAGGGTCTCTCCCTTGATTAGGTCGAAATCCAGGCCATCCACGGCCCGGATGGAGCCCACCTGGCGCTGGATCAGGATCCCGCGCGTGACGGGGAAGTGCATCTTGAGGTCGCGGACTTCCAGCAGAACCTCACCGCTGCCGTTCATGTTGGCGGCTTCGCTCATGCAGCACCTCCTGCCGGGCCGGCATCCAGTTCGAGCCGGATCTCGCTGATGTCCCGCCAGCAGGCCGACAGGTGATCGTCGGCAACCGTCTCGAGCGGGGGGTTTTCCTGCCAGCACTTTTCAATGACGAACTCGCAGCGCGGCGCGAACGGGCAATGGGACGGCTCGTCCAACAGATCCGGCGGCAGGCCGTCAATGGGCACCAGCCTTTCCTTGTGAGCCTCGTCCAGCCGCGGAATCGAACGCAGCAGGCCCAGCGTATAGGGATGGTGCGGCTGGGCATACAGGTCATTCACCGTGGCCGCTTCGATGATGAAGCCGGAATACATCACGATCACCCGTTCGGCCATGCCGGCCACGACGCCCAGATCATGGGTGATCCAGATGATGGCCATGCCCAATTCCTTGCGCAGCCGATCCACCAGATCGATGATTTGCGCCTGGATGGTCACGTCCAGGGCCGTGGTCGGTTCGTCGGCAATCAGCAGTTGGGGATTGCAGCTTAGGCCCATGGCAATCATGACCCGCTGCCGCATGCCGCCGGAAAACTGGTGGGGGTAGTCGTCCAGCCGGTTGGCGGCCGCCGGGATGCCGACCAGTTCCAGGAGTTCGATGGCGCGCTCCCGGCTCTGGCTGCGGTTCATGGACATGTGGAGTTCCAGCGACTCGGTGATCTGCCGTCCGATGGTCAGCACCGGATTCAGGGAGGTCATCGGATCCTGGAAGATCATCGCGATGCGATTACCCCGGATGTGGCGCAGGTCCTCCTCGGCCAGATCCATGAGCTCCTGGCCGTCGAAGACCACGGAGCCGTTGACGATTTTTCCGGGTGGCGACGCGATCAGGCGGATCAGGGACATCACACCCACGCTCTTGCCGGAGCCGGACTCCCCGACAATGGCGACGGTCTCTCCTTCGTCCACATGGTAGGAGATCCCGTTGACGGCATGGACCACGCCGTCCTGGGTGAAGAACTTGGTCTCGAGATCCCTGACGTTCAGTAGGGTTTTGCTCATACCGACATCCGTTGGCGCGGATCAGGGGCCGGCGGTTCCATGCCATGCCACCAGCCCTGTTGGGCTGTGGCAGGAAAATGGACCGGCTCGCGGGGATGGCTCGATTCTATACCAGCAGAGTCTATTGCGGGGTGTCCGCACTGTTTCGGGGCACGGTTCCAGGCCCGGTGCAGGACAAACCGACCCCATGGGTTCGGAATTACTCATCCGCCGGACGGGGACTGCCCGTGCTTTCCGTCCCGTCAAGATCCTGCGCGGCATACATCTCCATTGATTGACTGGACATCCGGCGCGGCGGCCCGGTCCTGCTCGAAGTCCCCGTTGGGGCTGTAATCCTTCTTGTTGGTTGCCGGTATGCAGAAGGGACCGGCCAGAAAACGCATCGCCCGCCGAGCCTAGTCGACCAAATCTGCAACCGTCATGTCACATCTGTGGTCGGCCAACGCTGTAGGAACCGGAGCAGTTGGCGGTTCAGTTCAACCCAATCAGGAATCACGGTGTTGCAATTGCGCTTCCAACTCCCGGACTCTTGCTTCGAGGGCAGTTCGTGCTTCGCGCTCAGTCCTGAGTTCGGCTTCGGCTTCATCGGCGCGTACCTCGGCGCGGTCGGCGCGGGCCACCTGATCATCGTAGGTGGCGATGTGTCGCCCCGTCTCCGGGTCATACCACTTCAACTGACCCTGCTCCCAGCACAGGTCCAGGTTCAGAACCCGACTGTGGCCCTGCAGGATATCCTCCGCCAGCTCCTCAATGGTGATCGGTTGATAGACCCCGTCCACCAGACGATCCCCGGCCAGACGCGTGCCGTGGCTCCGACCCGTCTCGTCGAAGCGCCAGTACTCGGGGATGCCCAGTGCCGCGTAGTCGTCCCGCTTCTCCTGCACATCCACCCGTCCGGTGGAGGGAGAGCCAATCTCCAGCACGAAGTCGGGCGGCTTGCCCTGCTCCGAAATGACATAGCCATTGCGCCGGTGGTAGGCCTCCGGATCCACATCAAAGGCGATCAGCATGTCGGGGTACCGAATCCCCGTCATGTCGCCAGGCGGGACCGGGGCAAGATACAAGTCGCCCCCCAACAGGGTGGTGGCGGGATTGCCGAAGTGCTTGGCCAGATGGAGGGCACCGCCGCTGATGGTCAGGTGTTGGAAATTGGCCATCAGTTCGTCGGGATTGCGCAAGGGGGGATCCGGGAGCGGCAGCAGGACCGGGGACTGAAGTTCCGCGACAGCGGGTTGCGAAACGGTCATATCGCACTTGTTGGGTTCGGCCAAGGCAGATATCCTTGGCACCTTGGCTTGGATCATACGCGATCCGGTCAGGGTAGGGGAAGACCGTCGGCCCAGGAGCCGCACAGAGTCGGATCGAACAACCTGGAACGGAATCGGCGTTCGCCTGCCCCCTTTGTCCTTACAGAAGTTCCAGAAATCGCCTCAAGTGTTTCAGCTGGGTCCGTTGGGCGCGTTCACTGGTGCCACCTTCCACATCGCGCGACTCCAGGCTGGCTTCAAAGTCCAGAAGTCCAGCTATGCCGCCCGCCAAGGCCGGATGCAGCGACTCCCAGTCCGCGGCGTCCAACTCGGCGAGTGTCAGCCCTCGGGTTTCGGCCAGACGGACCGCTGCACCGGCCACATGATGGGCCTGGCGAAACGGGACGCCCTGCCGCACCAGGTGCTCGGCCACATCCGTTGCCAGCATGAAATCGTCCATGACAGCTGCGGTTCGGTCCGAGCGGCACTCCATGGTGGCAATGGCTCCGGCCGCAATCTCCAGGGCACCGTGCCAGGTGGCCACCGTATCGAACAAGGGTTCCTTGTCCTCCTGCAGATCCCGATTGTAGGCCCGCGGCAAGCCCTTCAGGGTCATGAGCAGACCGGTCAGCGAACCGACAACCCGGCCGGATTTACCCCGAATTAATTCAAAGCTGTCCGGGTTTTTCTTTTGCGGCATCAAGCTGCTGCCGGTGCTGTAGGCATCGGCCAGTTGGAGGAAGCCGAAGGGCTGCGAGGAGTGGATGACGATGTCTTCGGCCAGCTGGCTCAGGTGGATCATGGACAGGGAAGCCGCAAACAGGAATTCGGCCGCAAAGTCCCGGTCGCTGACGGCATCGACGCTGTTGGCGGAGACCGCCTCAAAGCCAAGGGCCGCGGCCAGTTTCTCCCGGTCAATGGCAAAGGGATTGCCGGCCAAAGCCCCGCTGCCCAACGGCAGCACGTTCACGCGGGCGCGGACCTGACCAAGTCGTTCCAAGTCTCGCACTAGGGGCCAGACGTGGGAGAGCAGCCAGTGGCTGAAGCGGATGGGCTGGGCTGTCTGCAGATGGGTAAAGCCCGGCATGGCCACATCCAGATGCTCTTCGGCGCGGTCGGCCATCACCCCGATCAGTTGGCGAAGATCACTGTGCAAGGCGTCGATCTCATCCCGTAGCCAGAGACGCAGGTCCGTGGCCACCTGGTCGTTGCGGCTACGGCCGGTGTGGAGCTTGCCGGCCACGGATCCGACCAGTTCACCCAACCTCCGTTCGTTGGCCGTATGGATGTCTTCGTCGCTCGGGCGCAACTCGAACGTGTCGGACTCCCACTCCGCCGCCACGCGGTCCAGACCGGACTGCAGCTCGGACACCTCCTCGGCAGTAAGTAGACCGGCTCCGCCCAAGGCGGCGGCGTAGGCTTGGCTACCCTGAATGTCAACCCGCCATAGGCGTCGGTCGAAGGCAATCGAATCACTGAAGGCAGACATGGCCGGAACCACACTGCTCTCGAAGCGGCCACCCCACAATTTGTTGTTCACGACATCACACGGATTGCTGCAGAAGGGTCAAGACGAAGGTCCCAGCCGGGCCCGTAGGCCGATCTCGGTTCATAATGGTGACAGAGCTTCCTGTGCAGGCAAACGAACATGGCCGAATCATCCAAGCCCAAGGCTCCTGGATCAACCAAGCGCCCGCAGCACCCGGCGTACCCCAGCGAGCGAGAAATTCTGATCGACCGCCAGCTGGCGGAGGCCATGAACTCGCCCGGCTGGCGCAACCTGAAGGGCAAGGGACACAAGTTGGATCTCGACCCGCCTCCCGGCGTGCCGCCCGATATGGTCATGGCCAACAAGATCATGGAGGATGCCAACGTACAGCCAAGCTGGCTTGAAGACCGCACAGCCCTGCTGACGAAAATCCAAGCCCGGCGGGAACAGTGGCAGCGGCAATTCCGCCAGTTGGACCACTCCCATCCCCATGCGGCACAGTTGCGGAAGGCCTGGACGAACCAAGTCCACCGGGATGTGGAGAAACTGAACCGGGAAATCCGGAACCTCAACCTGGCGCTGCCCCTGTGGCGGCTGGAAGTGGTACCGCTGCGACCGGAGGACGAAATCGCGGAAGCGTCCACTACGACCAGCGACGACTGAGCCAGCCCGTTCAGCCGTGCCGGCGCATGAACCGGTGCAGGCGGTGCAGAGCCTCCTCAATGTCCTCCATGGAGGCGGCGTAGCAGCAGCGAACGTAGCCCTTGCCGCCCACTCCAAAGGCACTGCCGGGAATCAAAGCCACCTGCTCCTCCACCAAGAGCCTTTCAGCGAACTCCATGTCGTCCATGCCGGAGTTGACGATGCTGGGGAAGCAGTAGAACGCCCCCTTGGGCTCGAAGCAGGGCAGACCCAGACTATTGAGGCCGTCGACAATGACCCGGCGCCGGGTGTCGTATTCGCTCCGCATGCGCAGGACATGCTCCTCGGCCTCGGGCAGCGTGACCGCGGCGATGGCAGCCTCCTGCGCCATGGTGGGTGCCGACATGATCAGGTACTGGTGGATACGCCGCATGGATCCCAGGATGTCGGCCGGCCCCATGGCGAACCCGATGCGCCAGCCGGTCATGGCGTAGTCCTTGCTGAAGCCGCCCAGGTGGATGGTGCGATCCCGCATGCCCGGCAGGCCGGCAAACATGACGTGCCGGTGGCTGCCGTAGATCAGCCGATCGTAGATCTCGTCGGAAATCACCAGCAGGTCGTGCCGCTCGGCCACCTCCGCAATGGCCAGCAGGTCCGCTTCGTCCAGGACCGCGCCGGTGGGATTGTTGGGATAGCTCAGCATCAGCACCTTGGTGCGCTCCGTGATCGCCGCCTCAATCTGGGGGACCGTGACCTTGAACTGATCCTCGACCCTGGTCGCGATGGGCACCGCCACGCCGCCGGCCAGTGCGACGGTGGCCGTGAAGCTGACAAAGCATGGTTGCGGAACGATGACCTCGTCCCCGGGATCCAGCAGTGCGTCGAAAGCCAAGGCGGTTGCCTCGCTGACTCCGACCGTGATTAGAACCTCCCGGCGCGCATCGTATGCGGGACAGTCGTAGAACTGCCCAAGATGGGCCAGGATGGCTTCCCGCAGCTGCAGGATTCCGGAATTGTCCGTGTAGGCCGTGCTGCCGCGCCGCAGAGCGGCGACACCGGCTTCCAGGATGGGCTCGGGGGTAACGAAGTCCGGTTCGCCAATGCTGAGGCTGATGACATCGTCCAGCGTGTTGGCAATCTCAAAGAAGCGACGAATGGGGGATGCCGGCAACGCCGCGGCCCGGGCACTGATGCGTCCCGTACCGACGCGGCCGTTGAGCGTTGCGCTGTGATGTTGCATGAAGGACCCCGGTTTGTTCCGACTTCTGTCTCGGCTGCGATTCAGGCGATTGGATCCGGCACGCGTGCATGCCAGTCCGTGGTGCTTTCGTAGGCATGGGCCGCGTTGAGGAGAGACTGCTCCCCCAGGTGGGGACCGATTAACTGCAGGCCCACGGGCAGGCCGGCCGCATCGGTTCCACAGGGCAGGGAGATCCCGCATACGCCGGCCAGGTTGACGCTCAGCGTGAAAACATCGGCCAGGTACATGGACAAGGGATCGTCAATCCGGTCCCCGATCTCGAAGGCCGTAGTCGGAGTAGCCGGGCAGATCAACAGGTCGACCTGCCGGAACACCCGGTCGAAGTCCCGCTTGATCAGCGTACGGACCTGCTGGGCCTTCAGATAGTAGGCGTCGTAGTAGCCGACGCTGAGGGCGTATGTTCCCAGCATGATGCGCCGCTTGACCTCGTCGCCGAAGCCCTGGGCGCGGGTCTGCCGGTAGTTCTCCGTCATCGAACCAGCCTGCGCGCTGTGGCCGAAGCGCACGCCGTCGTACCGGCTCAGGTTGGCGGAGGCCTCGGCCGTCACCACCAGATAGTAGACCGGCAGGGCCATGTCCGTGTGCGGCAGCGACACGGGCACAATCTCGGCCCCCAACCCGGCCATATGCTCCACTGCATCCCGCACCCGGCCTTCCACCTCCGGCTGCATGCCGTCGATGAAATACTCCTCGGGCACGCCGAGCCTCAAACCCGACACGTCCCCATCCAAATCCCGGCTGTAGGCCGGCACCGGCTCCGGCACCGTCGTGCTGTCCCTGGGGTCCCGGCCGGCCATTACCTCCAGCAGGAGCGCGGCATCCTCCACGCTGCGACACAGGGGGCCAATCTGGTCCAGACTGCTGCCGAAGGCGACCAGTCCGTAGCGGCTGATCCGACCGTAGGAGGGCTTCAACCCCACAATGCCGCAGAAGGCGGCCGGCTGGCGGACGCTGCCTCCGGTGTCCGTGCCCAGCGCTCCCGGCGCCAAGCCACAGGCCACGGCCGCCGCGGAGCCGCCGCTGCTGCCACCCGGGACCCGGGTCAGATCCCACGGGTTGCGGGTCGGACCATAGCCGCTGTTCTCCGTGCTGGAGCCCATGGCAAATTCGTCCGTATTGGTCTTGCCCAGGAGAACACTGCCGGCCGCCTGCAGCCGTTCGACGGCGGTCGCGGTGAACGGCGGCCGGTAGCCCTTGAGGATGCGGCTGCCGCAGGTAGTGTCCATTTCCTGTGTGGAAAGAACGTCCTTGACGGCCAGGGGCACGCCTAGGAGCGGTGGTGGTTCGCCGTGTCCTTCGGCCCGTACACGGTCGGCCTCGACGGCCTTGACCAAGGCCAGTTCATCCGCCACGTGCAGAAACGCGTGCACGGACGGATCCACGGAACGAATGCGTTCCAGATATCCCGCCGTCAGTTCCTCCGACGTCCAGGCACCGGAACGCAACCCGTCCCGTGCGGCACTGACCGTCAGGGTGGTCAGATCAGGCGCGGCCATGGTGTTGCTCACGATCCGAAGAAGGACTTGACGCGGAAGAAGCCTCTGTCCTGCTCAGGGGCATTGGCCAACGCCTCTTCCTGGGACAGACCCGGTGCAGGCTCATCCTCGCGGGCCACGTTGGCCAGGGACAGGACATAGGGGGTGGGCGGCACATCGGCCGTATCCACGGTCTGGAGCTTCTCGGCATGGGCCAGAACCTGGCCCAGCTGACCGGCAAAGCGCACAACCTCCTCGTCGGTCAGGTTCAGGCGGGCCAGATCGGCCACGGCGCGGACCGTGTCATGGTCCAGATGGGGGGATTTGTCGGAGGTGGTCATCGGAGCCAAAAAAAAGCACCGTGGCCTGGTCCCACAGTGCTTCGTTCGCTGCTGACTGCACCGTGGAACCTCGCTGTCCACAGTGCGGGGGCTTAAATCAAGGAGTCACCCGCCTGCGGACAGCTCGGCGGCTGCCGCGGCGGTACCGGATGGTAGCCGCCTGAGGGTTGGATTGCCGTACCAATAGTGCATGGCGTTCATACTCACAGTATAGGCCAAACCGGCACATGGTTCTAAAATCCGGGCCGCCGCGCGCGACCCGGTCGGGTCCGAACTTCGACCCCGGGTTTTTTGAGACATGGTGGCAGCATCCGCCGAAATGAACTGTGCATCCGGCCCAAGAGGCATCATGCGATCTGCACAAGGCCAACCGCACGCGCGGCCATGGTTCGGCTGAATCCGGACGCATCCTTCCATCCCGCCTCCACCTTCAAGCAAGGAACGACTGATGTTTCTCGGGATCCGCTCCCAAACGCGATACGCAAGCCTCCTCCTGACCTTGTTCATCGTGTTCGGCCTGACGGCGGCGGGATGCAACGGCAATCGCAACCAACCGCCGGAACCGACCCCGATGCCGCCCACACCGGTGGCGGCGGACTCCGAATCGGAACCCACCCTCACCCCAACCCCGGATGTACCCCCGGAACCCACAGACACACCCGTACCCCCACAGCCGACGAACACCCCTGCGGCTCCGGATCCGACGGCAACGGTCACGCCACAGCCCACGGACACACCGGTTCCCCTGCCCACCGCCACGCCCGAACCACCGCCGCCGGCAGCGGTCACAAACACCACCTCGAACCTGCGCCGCGGGCCGGGAACGGATTTCCCCCTTGCCGGTCAGCTTGCGGCCGGCGCGCTGGTCCGGCCGGTTGCACGAAACAGCGACGGGACTTGGCTGCAACTGGACTCGGGGGTCTGGATCTGGGCTCAACTGGTGGACCACGTCCCGCCGGGTCTGCCGATGGCCGCCCTGCCACCTACACCGATTCCACCCACCGATACACCCGTTCCCCAAGCTCCGCCCACCAGCACCCCCACTTCCCAGGCTCCGGCGGTGCCACTCTCCACTGAAGACACCCACAGAAACATGCTTGCGCAACTTCCGGTCGGGAACCGTTCCCACCACGACACCTACGACAGGGACGAGTGGGACCATTGGGTCGATGACGACCGCGACTGCGAGAATGCCCGGGCCGAGGTTCTGATTGCGGAGAGCCGACAAGCCGTCACCTACCGTTCCAACGGCTGCACCGTTGATACGGGCCTCTGGGTAGGCCCCTGGGGCGGACGGACGTTTACCCAGGCCAGCCAGGTGGACATCGATCACCACGTGCCGCTCCACAACGCCCACATCTCCGGCGGCCATGCCTGGAGCAGGAACCAGAAACGGGCCTACGCCAACGACCTGTCCCTAGCATCGGCATTGCAGGCCACGGAAAATGGGGTCAACCGAGCCAAGGGTGCCGGTGCGCCTGACGAGTGGAAACCTCCGGTGCAAGCTTCGTGGTGTCGGTATGCCCAGGACTGGATCGAAGTCAAGCACAAGTACAGCCTGCTGGTGACCCAGGCAGAGAAATCTGCCCTGTCTTCCATGCTGGACACCTGCACAGGCCAACCCTACGTGCCACCAGTCCAGCCAGTACAGCCGGCACAGGCAACTCCAGTTCCCCCTGTCAGCGCGTCCCAGTCCGGATTCCCTCCGCCGCGTAGGCAGGGACGATACTGCAACGACTTCGACACCCGGGCCCAGTACGAAGCGTTCTACGCCGGCAGGGAGAAGCCAGCCAGCCATGATCGGGATAACGATGGCCGTTACTGCGAGGCGCTGAACTAGCCGGAGCGGAACCTGGGTGTGGTCATCCGGATTCTGGGGATCACAGTCCCCGCGGGCACCGAACCGGCCAGGCCAATCGCAAGCGGTTGCCCGCGTCAGGCATTCTGTACGGGGAAAGGCCAACCGCGGCCGTCGGCAATTCCAACGCGCCGCTACTTGCCGGCCTGTCCCTCCCCCCAGCCACCAATCCCGCCGGAAGCAACCTCACCGTGACCCACACCAACCGCCTGATCCACGAAACTTCGCCCTACCTTCGGCAACATGCCCACAACCCAGTGGACTGGTATCCCTGGAGCGAGGAGGCGCTGGCCACCGCCAAGGCCAACGACCGGCCGATCTTCCTGAGCATCGGCTACAGCGCGTGCCACTGGTGCCATGTGATGGAACGGGAGAGCTTCGAGGACGAGGAGACGGCGGCGGTGATGAACGCCAACTTCATCAACATCAAGGTCGACCGGGAGGAGCGGCCGGACCTGGACGCCATCTACATGGAGTCGGTTCAGCTGATGACCCGGCACGGCGGCTGGCCGATGAGCGTGTTCCTGCTGCCGGACGGCACCCCCTTTCACGGCGGCACCTATTTCCCACCTATTCCCCATCAGGGAATGCCCAGCTTCCGGCAGGTCCTCCAAGCCGTATCCGATGCCTACGGCAAGCGCCGCAACGATCTGACCGAACATGGCCGGAAACTGGTCGCGCTCATGCAATCCTCGCAGGACCGGACATCGGGCGATCCGGATCTGCCCGACGCAATCCTGGACAAGGCCGTCCGCCAGTTGCGCAACACCTTCGACAGCCAAGCGGGTGGGTTCGGGGGCGCACCCAAGTTTCCCCAGCCGATGACCCTGGATTTCCTTTTGGCCAACAGCTGGGAACAGCAGAACCTTGCCGACCGGCACATGGCTGAGCATACCCTGACCCGGATGCTGAACGGAGGCATCTACGACCAGTTGGGAGGCGGCTTCCACCGCTACAGCGTGGATGCGGTGTGGCTGGTACCCCACTTCGAAAAGATGCTGTACGACAACGCTCAGTTGATGCGCACCTGCCTACACGCGTGGCAGTTGACCGGCCACAGCGACTATCTGCGCGTGATCAACGAAACCTTTGAATGGCTGCGGCGGGAGATGACCCACCCAAGCGGCGGCTTCTTCAGTGCCCAGGACGCGGACAGCGAAGGTGAGGAAGGCAAGTTCTTCGTGTGGTCGCTGGAGGAAATCGAGGAAGCGCTGTCCGAGGAGGCGGCACGCGTTGTCACCACTGTATTTGGCGTTACGGAGAACGGCAACTTCGAGGGCCACAACATCCTCCACCGTCCAATGGCACCCGAGGAGGTATGCCGGCGGCTGCGCCTGCAGCCGCGCAAGATGCAGTCCATCCTGGATCAGGCCATGCAGATCCTCTTCGAGGTTCGGGAACAACGGGTACATCCCGATACAGACGACAAAATTCTCTGCGAGTGGAACGGCCTGATGATCCACGCCCTGGCCGAATGCGGCTCGGTGCTGGGCAATCCCGACATGCTGGAAGCGGCCCGCGATGCCGCGGACTTTGTCTGGAACCGCATGCGGAGCCCGGAAGGCACGCTGCTCCGCACCTGGAAAGACGACAAGGCGCACTTGCGCGGGTACCTTGAGGACTACGCCGCCTACGGGCGCGCGCTACTGGCCCTGTTCGAGGCTGAAGGGAACATGGAGTGGCTGACACGCTGCCGCGCGATCACGGAGACGATGCTCGCGGAGTTCGAGGACCCGGATGATCCCGGAGGGTTTTTCCAGACGGGTCACAGCCACGAGACACTGGTCATGCGTCGCAAGGACATCCAGGACAACGCCATCCCCAGCGGCAACAGCATGGCAGCCGAATTGTTGATCCGACTGGCCTGGGTCACGGACGAAGCCCGGTACCGGGCAGCCGCCCAGCGGGTGTTCCAGTTTGCAGGAAGTCTGCTGTCGGGCTACCCGACTGCTGCCGGCCGCATGCTCGCCGCCTTGCAGGCCTGGCAGGCGACCCCGCAGGAAATCGTCATCACCGGCGATCCCACCAATCCTGTCAAGTCGGACTTGGCAAACCAGGCACGACGCATGTACCACCCTAATCGGATCGTGGTGGAGGTGAGGCCGGACCATGGATCCGATCTGCCCCTGTTGGTAGGCAAGACCATGCCGGATGGTCAGCCTGCGGCTTGGATCTGCCAAAACCGGACATGCAAGGCACCGGTTCACACGGTGCAGGATTTGCTGGCGAACCTTTGACGCATGGTTGGCCAGAATCCAACCGGGTACGTCCGCGGTACATGCAGTGGTGCGGATCCTTCAGAAGTTCAAACTACAACGCCACACCGGCTCAACCTTTGATGCCCGACATGATCACACCGCGAATGAAGTAGCGCTGCAGGATAAAGAACAGAATCAGCGAAGGCATCATGGAAATAACGGATCCTGCCATCAGTAGATGTTCCGTGGGTTCACCGCGTTGGGCCACGTTGGCCAGGATTTGGGTACGCAGAAACATCAACCCCACCGATACCGTGTAGTTGGTCATGCTCGTGAGATAGATGAGCGGCCGCATCAGCTCGTTCCAGGACCCCTGGAAAAACAGAATGGACAGGGTGATCATCACCGGCACCGACAGCGGTACCAGAATGCTCCGATAGAAACGCATGACATGGCACCCATCGATCTTGGCGGCATCGCTCAAATCGCGCGGAATGCTCAGGAAGAACTGTCGAAACAGGAAAATCGCGAACGGGCCGCCCCCAAACCAGTCGGGCAGAAACAGGGGCCAGAAGGTATCCACCATCCGCAGCTCATTGAAAATCAGGTAGGTGGGGATCAGTGTCACTTCTATGGGCAGCATCAGGGTGGACAGCATGAGAATGAAAATGGCCTGCCGGCCCCGGAATCGAAAATGGGAGAAGCCGTAGGCAACCAGCGACGCCGTTAACACCCCTCCCACCGTCGAGGCAACCGTGATGACCGCGGTGTTGCCCATGAACCGGAAAAAGGGCAGGACATCATTCACCTCCATGAAGTTGCGCCATCGAGGGGCAGGGGGAAACCACAGGGGTGGAATGACATTCAGCTCGATGGGCAGCTTGAGGGCACTGGACACCGCCCAGAACAAGGGAAAGCCAAACACAAAGGCCAACACCACCGTCAGGATGTTGGTGAAGATGTCCCATGCCTGGATGGGACCGCGTGCGCCTCTGGCAGTCGCGGTGTCACCGGCTGTCATGAGGCCCGGTTGTCCGTTTCACCCTCGTAGTGCACCCAGCCACCGCTGAACCTGAATTGGATCAGGGTGAACACCAGCACGATGACGAACAGGATCCAGGCCAGAGCCGATGCATATCCCAACTGCCAGTGGCTGAAGGCCTGGGTAAACAGATGAAGCACATAGAAGTAGCTGCCGTAGAAGGGTCCCCCCTGCGTGGAAACATACACGGCCCCGAAAATCTTGAAGGCCGCGATCAACCCCGTGATCAACACAAAAAACAGGGTGGGGCTGAGCAGCGGCAGGGTAATGTGGCGAAAGCGACGCCCCCGGCCCGCGCCATCCACCTTGGCGGCATCGTACATTTCTCCCGGCACGTTTTGCAGACCCGCCAGCAGGATGATCATGGTGGGGCCGCCGGCACTCCACAGGGCCAGCAGGATGAAGGTGGGCTTGACCCAGACGCGGGAATTGAACCAGCCCGGGCCTTCGACTTCAAACAGTTTCCAGAGCCAGCCGTTGATCAAGCCGTAGTCGGGTTGGAATATATATAGAAACAGGAAGGTGGCCGACACCACCGGCACGATGGAAGGCAGGTAATAGATGGTCCGCCATATGGCGCGACCCGAAATTCTGCGATCCAACAGCAGGGCCAGCATCAGCGACAGGCATACCCCCAAGGGAACCGCCAATCCCACGTAATACAACGTGTTCCAGAGCGACATGCCGAAGAGTTCATCCCTGGCAAATGCCCTGACGTAATTGGCCAAACCGATCCAAGCCGGCTTCAAGGGAAAGGCATATTCGGTAAAGCTGAAGTACAGGGACACCAGCATCGGACCTGCCGTGAACAGCAGAAACCCGACAACCCAAGGGGAAATGAGCAGAAATCCCCACAACTCCTCAATGCGTGCCACACGGCTACGCGCACGGTAGCGGGCAATCATCAAGCACCCAAGCGGGAACCGAGGGTTGCTGCACGCCCTGCGGCGGCAACAACCCTCAACCGATGTGGCGAACTAATGGAAAGGCGATCAGGCAGCTTCGACGGGCGGCATGTCCAGGATTTCCTGGATCGCCTCCTGCAATCGTTCACACCCTTCCTGGGCACTAAGCTCGTTCAGATAGATGCCTTCAAGCAACGGTGCCGTGGCTTGGATCACTTCCGAGTCACGACCATTGTGGGGGGCGGGGAATGGCTTGACATCCTTGAGAACCTGAAAATGCGGAATGATCAGGGGATCGTTGGCCACTCTCGGATCCTCAAAAACGTCATACCGCAATCCGGGTTCGCCAATGCGGCCGATGCCCTCGACGCCCACTTCCTGACTCGACAGATACTTGATCCACTGGAAGGTTTCGTAGGGATGTTCGCTGGAGCTCCAGATGGGGAAGTTGTTGCATCCGGCGAATCCACCGCGTTTCCCGGTGGGACCCTTGGGCCCCGGAACCAGGCTGAAGGTCAGGCCTTCAGGAGTAATATCGCCCAGATAGGCCCCTTCCCACACACCCGACAGGGCCGTAGCCAGTTTGCCGGACGACCAAAGCTGCTGCTTGGCCGCGGAATCAGCCATCACCGGCAACGCTTCGACCTCGTGATACATGTCCTGAATCCACTGCATGCCGGCCACCGCACCGGGTTCGGCCCAGGTGGCCTGGGAGCCGTCTTCGTTCAGGGGCCATCCATCGTGAGCGGAAACCAGCGTGAGATTGGCCTGGTACCAGGCGCCGAACCAAATGCCCCAGCTGTCCGACTTGCCGTCGTCGTCCGTGTCCCGGGTCAACTTGGCCGCGGCATCCCGCAGATCATCGTAGGTCCAGTCCTCCGTGGGCAGATCCACGCCCGCGTCCGCGAAAATCTCGGGCGCAAAGTAGAGGCCGGCGTGGCCGGCATGGCCGTTCACGGGCAGCGCGAAGAGCTTGCCGTTTACCCGGTTGGAACTGAGCGGTCCTTCGATGAAGACAGACAGGTCGTAGCCGTCCAGAGCCACAAACTCGTCCAGTTCCTGTAACAGTCCGCGAGTGGTGAACTTGCTCATCCCGAAGTGGGAGGCATGTCGGAAAGCGTCGCCGGCGGTCCCACCCGCGATGCGGGCCATGATGGTTTGGTCGTACCCCTGCGGGATGACATCCACGGTGACCTGTATGCCTTCCTGTTCCGCGTTGAAGCGTTCAGCCAACTCCTTGCGGTATTCCAAATCCTGAACCACATTGCGGTCGAACATCACTATCTCGACGACCGCTTCATCTGCCGGTGCCATCCCGGCGGCATCATCCGATGGCGCGGCCGGCGCCGCCGGCACACAAGCCACCAACGCGGATGCGGCGCCAATGCCAGCCAACCCGCGCAGGAAACCGCGTCTTGACATTCTCTTGGTATTCATTGCATCTCCCGAAACTCTTGCAAGAACCGCCCCCAAAGGATTCGAAGATGCCGAACCTTGCAGTTCAGCGACGGCACCGTACAGGCATGAGGGCAATGGTGCATTATGGCAGATCGTCACGACCATCGTGCGCGACCTCGGCCGATGACCATGAATCTCAGGCCACGGACAGTGTCGGCGTGCCAGGTTCAGGATTTTGATCGGTTCGCGGGCAGATTCCGGATCCGCTTATGGAACCGTCTCAATGGCGACCGGCAGAATGGTGAAGGTTTGGCCAAGCCCGGGAGGCTACAGGAGGTTTTAACAACGCCGTGGACATGCGTCGGCAGTGGTGACAGCACTGGACCATCCAGGCACGGTACCGCCTCCAGCCCAGCCAGACCAGGCAGTGGTGGGCGAGGGGAACGACGTGTAGACACACCTCCCACAGCAGGTGTCGGACAGCCGACAAGCAACGAGCCAGAGCCGAGCCTCGAGGGTGCAATATGAACCGGGCCGCGCGGCATCCGGGGGGATGAAGCCGGCGGCCTCTACGTGGACGACAGCCAAGGTGCACCGCATCCGGGCACTCAGACAACGGGCGGCCGGGGTATCGCCCAGTAATCCTCCACACGACGCGCTTCCTCGGCCCCGGGCCACGGCGGCATGGTGACGATGACGAAGCGGAGGTCTTCGTCGCCTGTATTGCGGAACTGGAAGTGCGTTCCACGCTCGATGGTCAGGGCGGTGCCTGCCTTTACGTCGAGTACCGACTCCGTCTCCTCGCACCGTCGCCAGACCTGACCCATCCCAGCCAGGCAGTACCACGCCTCGTCAACCGTGGCGTGGACGACGGCCATGGAGATGGCATCCTGCGGCAGCATGCAATGCACCATGCTCCCCTGAGCGACAGCCACCAGCTCGCGAATCTGCGAACCGTCGGGCGCGACAACCGCTCTGCAATCCTCGAGACGCACGGTTTGCATTAGGAGCTTATACCGAAAGGTGGCCCCTCGGGCCACGATGGAGTGGTGCAGCCGGTCGGCATCAAAGGCTCGAGTCTGCCCGTTCGGTGGCCATGGCTGTCGGCATCCGTTCCCAGATCACTTCTCACCTCTTTAGCCTTGCAAAGCAGTCATGCTGGTTGCAGTACATCACCCTTTCCGCGTAGGCCATCGCCTCCTGTTCCGACAGGAACCCCTCGTTGACTTCCTGCTGGAGAGTGTGGGTTAGCCAGTACCTTGCCTGCATGGCATAGGCATAGGACGCAATCGGCCAGGACGTGTCAGCCCCAAAAACGAATACCTTGTTGGCCGGCACCGAGTGGATGGCGTGGCGCAGAAAGTTCGACGCATCCAACAGATTGATGCTCCAGGCCCAGCACATGTCCACGTAGGCATTGGGATAGTGCTTGGCCAGGGCCGCCAACTCCATCGAATAGGGGTAGGAGTTGTGCATAAGAACGAAATCCGTGCCCGGATGGGCTGCCAGCAGCCCACACAGGTGCTCGCAGGAGATGAAGTCCAGCGGCATGCGGCTGTGGCCGGCATAGTAGCCGGTGTGGATCTTGATCGGCAGCGAGTGATCGGAAGCCAGACCGCTACACACATCCAGGAACCAGTCACCCAGCAGATTGTGTTCCTCGGGGGTTAACTCCTCAGGTGTTTTCAGGTACCGATCCAACAGACGAGCCGCGTCATCCCTATCCCGCTTTTGCCAAGCCAGAGTGCGGGCATAGGCGTGTTGTGTCTTGCAGGCCACGGCCTCCGGCCCAAAGCGTTCAAACAACTTTGCCACCGCGGCCTCCGCCGACCGCAGGTCCGTGACCTCCTCGCCCGTGAGCCGTCCCAGAGCCTCCTTGTCCGGCTTGCCGACCACCAGGTCCCATAGCGAAATGTCGTAGAGGTAGAAGTTCGAATCCTCCTCGTCGGGCACGATTTCCATTGTGAAGTCGTCAATCTGGACGTGATCCAGATGCGCGTCCTCCTGCAGGATTTGCAGGCGGGTCCGGGTTCGCATCAGTTCGGCATGAGCGCCTTGCGCATCCGTCAGGGATTCCGGAGTCAACTCCTCCAATCCGTAGAAGTGCTCGGCGGCCAACCGCACCGCCTCACCATAGCCGGTATGCCAACAATGGCCCCATGCTTCCTCCACGGCACGGAAGCGCTCCGCCACCGAACCTGCCTCCGGATTGAAGAGGTCGTCGACAGCCTTCTGGCTGGCACCAGCCACGACCAAGTCCGCAATCACGTAGTTCTCAAAGAGCGCTCCCAGGATATCCACCTTCTCCGGTGTGAAATCGGTATGGCGCTGCAGGTGCTCATGGGTATCGCAGAGGGGCGTTTCAAGAACCTTGTGCACAAGATCGGAGTTGCCAAGGGAGGACCAGCAGGAGAGTTTCGGATTCATGGAATTCCTCGGCCCGGTGGGGGCGACTGGGATGCTTGATGTGAATTTGCGACGGGTCGGATTGTTAATCGGGGGTGAATCCTGAGCCGGAGCGGACTACAACCCGCCTCAAACCAGAGAAAACCCCATACCAGGTTAACTTCCGCCGCTGGTGGACATGTCGAATCCTTCCCATAAATCGCGGGCAACCGTGCCCTGGGACTGTTGCGGAGGTTCTATTCCCATGATGCGGCACAGCGTGGGAACCACGTCCGCCGCATGGATGTATCCCAGCTGATTGGTGTCGCGTTCATAGTTCTTCTTGAGCCCGGGACCCGCGATCAGGAACGACCCGAAGGTTGACGAGAAACCGTTGTCCGTGGGCAGGAAACCGCCGTGGTGGGCGCCGAACTCCAGCGGTGCCCCCACATTGCCACCTCCGACAATGCCCTTCCATTGGGGGTAGTAGCCGCTGACGTAGTCGTGTTCGTACACGAAGACCACATCGCCGCACTGGTCTCCCCACTGACCAAGGATATAGGCGTCCCGCCTGGGCAGGGCAATAGCCACCACCGTCTGCCCGGTCTCCTCGTCCACCCAGGTGCGAAGAGCCGTCAACAACTCCCTTTCGATGTCGTTGAACCGGTCGGAGCCACGCTCTGCGTTGACGGTGATGTCGAAGCCGCGCCTGCGCAGGTACGCCTTGGTGCGTGTCCAGTCGATCTGGTTGTTCGACAGCCGATCCTGATCCTCCGCCACCGCCGCCTCACCGTCCCGCAACACAAGGAAACCCGTGTCGCAGAGAAACTTGCGCACATTGACCACGCGCACGTCCGGATAGGCCCCGTGGTCGGCCAGCACGCCGACATACACGTCGTCCCCGGCCAGCTCGGCCCGGGTCTCCTGCATCCTGGCAATGATTCGATCCCCGACCCGGTACGCCTGCCTGAACATCTCCATGTGCTCCTCCTTGCGCGCCGGGTCGAAGCCGGGACAGACCGGATCGACGTCCGCCAGATGGATGTGGTTCAGGTAGTCGTACAGATGCCAATGGCAGGTGAAGTAGGCGCTATCCCTTTCCGTCAGCATGTAGTGGCCCACTTCCGCAAACCAGTTGCCTTGGTACTCACATTCCTCCAGGGCCGTGGCGAAGTCGGTCATGCCCGAGGTGTAGGGGATCATGGAGGCATGTTCTTGGTACGGGCCGAACCGCTCCCGCAGCCGATCCTCCAGTTCCGGATCCCCGTAGCTGTAGCCGTGCACGTGGGTGACCTGGCTGCGGTAGAGTTTGAGATGGTTGCCGCCGGGGTCCAGTTCCATGACCTTGAACCGCAAGGCGGCTTCGACACGGCTGTCCGGGACCGCGAAGTTGTCCACCAGCCAGTCCGTCCATTCCCGGACTCCCGACGAGGCCAGGATGCGGCTTCCGTCCTTCCCGCGTGCCAGATGAACCCGGTCGTACTCCTCGGTGGATGCGGTCACCAACACGGAGTACCGCTGTGCGGGGTTACCGAACCGGGATACGATCTCGATTTCCGTCTCTAGTGGGGGCTTGTGACTCGGCGGCAGATTCCGCCAGTCGACCGCCATGGTCAATCCGGAGATGCCCTGAACGCTCCTGGAACCGGCCACCGGGGCACCGTCATGACCAATCATGAAGTCGTCACTGCCGACACCTGTTACGTAGGCTTGGCAGGCTGCCACCTCGAACTCGGTGTGCGCATGGCCCGGATGGCCGAGCCCGTCCAGGATCGTGCTGGCTGTGGCGCCCGAGGGAAAGGCTCCAGGGTAGTGCAGGGCCGTGCCCTTCAAGCCGGCCCGTTCCAGCACGTTCCATATTCGGTCGGCCCGATTGCTGCGCCCATCGAAACTGTCAACTTCCTCACCCGAAGACAACGTGGTTTCCCATGTGGACACCTGATGGGTTCCGGTATGCGCCCCGGTAGACAGTGTGGCCCAGTTGGTAGGCGTCCAAACCGGAAAGGAGCAGAAGGTTTGGTTGTGGGTGCCTTCCGCCATGAGACGGGCAAATGCAGGCAGGGAACCCTCCTGGGCGAAGTGCCTGACCATCGGCAGGATGAGGCCGTCCATGCCAAATGCATACACTCGTTTCATCATGGATGATCTCTCACTCCAATGTTGATGGATCCTGAATCGTCGCTCTTCGGTCCAGGTGGCTGCCCTTCGGACACACCCACTCCTGGAACCCGCGCAGCAATCCACACTATTATCGCGGCCTAGTTCCCCGGCTCGGACAGGACGGCTTGGATACGCCAACGGTCGACCAAGACACGGGATTCCAGCTACCCGTGCATGTGTAGACAGAGACCCGGCCAATACATCCGCCAGACATTCACCCGTCGTATCCATTGGTGGCATTGTGTCAACCCAAGTTCCGATACACTCCGGTTTCCTGACACAATGGAGGAATCCGGGAACGGGTGCCGTCCTTCACGCTGCTCGCAGCATGGAGACCTCAAATGAAAGATCTCCCGATACCCCGACCGCTTTGCCTTGCCCAACCAAAGAGACGATCCAGCCGTGCCTCTGCAACTGAACCATGTCCGCAGCCAGTTTCCCTCGCTCCAAGAGCACTATGACGGCGTGCCCGCGGTGTTCTGCGACAGTCCGGGCGGCTCACAGATGCCGGAATCCGTGGTCATGGCCATGCAGGAGTACCTGGGTCGCTTCATGGCCAACACGGGAGGGCAGTTCGCAACCAGCATCGCCACGGACGAAGTGGTGGCGGAAGCCCATCGGCTGGCCGCCGACTTCATGCACTGCGCACCGCAGGAAGTGGTGTTCGGCGCCAACATGACCAACCTGACCTATCTGATCAGCCGCAGTGTGGGCCGGACCCTGAGCCACGGGGACGAAATCATTGTTTCGGAACTGGACCACGAGGCCAACATCGCGCCTTGGCTGCAGATGGCCGAGGAGCGCAATCTGGTCGTGCATTGGGCGCGGATCAATCGGGAAACGTGCACGCTGAACCTGGAGCAGCTGCGGTCGCTGATTGGCCGGCGCACGCGCCTCATTGCGATGGGACTGGCAAGCAACTTCTCCGGATCCGTCAATCCCGTGGCCCACATCGCCACCTGGGCCCGCGCCGCAGGCGCCATGGTGTATGTGGACGCGGTGCACTACGCGCCCCACGGACTGTTGGATGTCCGCGCCTTGGACTGCGACTTCCTGGTGACCAGTGCCTACAAGCACTTTGGTCCCCACCTGGGCATCCTGTACGGGAAGGAGCGCCATCTCAACCGCCTCCCGGCCTATCAGGTCAGGGCCCACGACGGATCGCTGCCCGGGAAATTCGAAATTGGCACCGCGAACTTCGAGGCGCTGGCCGGCTTCTGCGCCTGCATCCAGTACATTTCGTCGTTGGCGGCCGGCGATCCCGATCTGCTCATCTCCGCCTCCCGGCGCGACATGATTGAGACTGCGTTCGGATTGATCCGGGAGCACGAGCGCAATCTGATGAACCGCTTCCTGGAGGGCTTCCGCAACCTGGTCGGCTACCGTCTCTACGGCCTGCCCTCCGCCAACGACCGGGTGCCCACATTCGCCCTGCGGCGGGAAGGAACCACACCCAGGCAACTGGCCATCCACTTGGCCGAACGCAACATTTTTGCCTGGGACGGCAACTTCTATGCCCTGGCCGTCGCCGAAGCCTTGGGCGTGGAACAGTCCGGGGGTGTACTCCGTATTGGCTTTGCCCACTACAACACCGAGAACGAAGTGGATACGGTTCTGGAAGCGCTTGACTCGGTTCGCCCGGTGTAATGATCCCGGCATGCCTCCTCCGTTGAAGGCCACGCTCAAGGCAGCGCGGCGCCTCGCCATCCGCAAGCAGCTGCTGGACAGCCACGCTCTGCTTCGGCCCGAAAGCGACAAGCAGGCGATATGCAAGGTTCTGGAGGCCCTCCGCTGCGTGCAAATCGACCCGATCCGCGCCGTGGAACGAACCGAGCTGCTGGTGCTGTGGAGCCGCCTGGGCAATTTCGATCCGGGCCTGCTCAACGAACTGCTCTACACCAACAGACTGTTCTTCGAGAACTGGGCCCACTGCGCCTCCATCTGCCTGATGGACGACTACCCGTTGTTCCACCACCGGATGCAGGCCTTTGCCGCGACCAGCGAGACGGACGGCAGTCGCACGGCCCAATGGGTAAAGCAAAACGGAGCCCTGTTGGCGCAAATCAGGGAGGCGTTCCGGACGCGCGGTCCGTTGGCCTCCCAGGACATTGCGGTGGACGTGCCGCACGTGCCCTGGCACTCCACCGGCTGGACGAGCGGGCGCAGCGTGCCGCGCATGCTGGACCACCTGTTTTTCCGCGGCGAGTTGATGGTGGCGCAGCGCTCCGGCAACCGCAAGGTCTGGCACCTGACCGAAGAGTTCCTGCCGCCGTGGGCCGATCGCACATCCATGACCCCGGACGAGTTTTGCCGCCGGGCCGTGCCACTCGCCCTGAAGGCATTGGGCACTGGTACGGCCCGGGACATCAGGCAACACTTCATGCGCCGCGCCTATCCCGACCTGGAGTCGGTCCTGGCATCCCTGGCAGCGGATGGAACCATCCTGCCGGTCGAACTGGTGGACTCGGACAACAGGACCATGCCCGGCTCGTGGATGGTCCATGCCGAGGATACCGAGATGCTGCAAGGCCTGGAGGCCGACTCGAACTGGGAGGGCCGTACCGTGCTGCTGTCCCCGTTCGACAACCTGATTTGCGACCGCAGGCGCAACCTGCCCCTGTTCGGCTTCGACTTCACAATCGAAATTTACGTGCCGGTGGCCAAGCGCCGCTACGGGTACTACGTCCTTCCCATCCTTGCCGGCGACTCCATGCTCGGGCGCGTGGACACCGCAATGGACCGCCAACGGAACGAACTGCACTTCCGGGCCCTCTTTCTGGAAGAGGAGCGGGAGCAGGACCTGCACCTCGCCGACGGCCTTGCCCGGACCATGCAGGATCTGGGAACGTTCCTGGGCGCGAAGCGCGTCAAACTGGGCCGGCGCATGCCGGTCAAATGGCGGCAGGCCCTCAGGTCTTGCTTTTGACCCTTACCATCGGCCGGTTACAGGCGTGAGACACACCCGGCAGCCTTGCCTCGGGCAACCTCTTCGGGTGCGCCAAGGCGCGGCGGTTCCGACACGTCCGGCGTGGCTTCAAACGCCGAGGAGTTCGTCGCGGGCTGCAGGCCGAACGGATGGGGCGGAACCTTCGCCGTCCGCCGGCGGTAGCCATCCCGCCAGTTCGTTGTGAATGAGCCCGACCAGCATGCGAACCGCCCACTGACCATCGTTCAGACACGGAACAGTCGTGAAGTTCTGTCCACCGTGCTCCAAGAACATTTCCTTCATTTCGAGGGCAACTTCCTCCAGCGTTTCGAGGCAGTCGGAGACAAAACCGGGAGTGATGACCGCGAGATTCCGGACCCCGGACGCAGCCAACTCCTGCACCGTCGCCTCCGCGTAGGGCTGTATCCATTCTTCGCGGCCGAAACGCGACTGAAACCCAATCCGCAACCGGGAGGAATCCCATTCCAACCACTGTGCCAAGCACTGAAAGGTCTGGAGGCAGTGATGGCGATAGGGATCGCCGCGGTCGATGTAGCTCTGGGGCAGTCCGTGGAACGAGGCCAGCACCAAATCCGGTTTCCAGGTCAACGACCGGAGGTGGGAACGGAGCGACTCGACAAGGGCTTCGATGTACAGGGGATGGTCCGGAAAGGCAGGCACCATGCGGACGGCGGGTTGCCACCGCATCGTTCTCAGCGCATCAAACGCCTTGTCCTGGGCGGTTGCCGTGGTCGTGGCAGAGTACTGGGGATAGAGGGGAAAGAGCAGGATCCGCTCACAGCCTTCCTCGTGTAGTTTGATGATCTTTTGCTCAAGCGACGGCTGCCCATAGCGCATGGCCCAGTCCACCGAAATGCCGGGGTAGTCCCGGAAGGCGGCAGCCACTTTGAGGCACTGGTCGCGCGTGATCGTCTTCAAGGGCGACTCGTCCAGTTCCCGATTCCAGATGCGGGCATAGGCCTTGCCGGAACGCTGGGGGCGTGTGTTAAGGACGATACCGTGCAGGATGAACCACCACAGGGGCCGGGACACCTCAATGACCCTTCGGTCCCACAGGAACTCCTGCAGGTAGCGCCGGACTTCCCGGAACGATGTGCCTTCGGGTGTGCCCAAGTTGATCAGCAACACGCCAATCCTGCCTTGGTGTGCCCAGTTACCGGAGTGTGTTCCGGTTTGGAGCCGCCCTTCCGGTCCCGGCATGGTGTGTCTTGCGCTCCTGGTCGGACGTGTTGTCGTTGTGGGGTAATTTCACTCGAAACGCAGGTGCCGCGTGCGCGGCATTCGTTGGCGGATTATGGCACGGAAGGCGACGGCCGGCTGTCCGGTCGGGTGTGGAAAGAGAACCAGAAAACCTGGTCTCGGGGATGGCTGCGGGTTCAACGGGACGGCCCTGGCCTGCCACGACGTCTCGGGACCAATGCAGGCAGGACCGGGACGGCAACCGCGAAACCGGGTCACCCCTGTCCGAGTCAAGGACTCAACGCCGGATCCTATACGGAACGAATTGTTGTCCAAGACAGGTTTGCGGTCCGGTTTCGCTCGTTGGACTGTTCGAAAGGCACTTGACGGGCCTGCTTACAATAGGTGGCACGGCTGCACCCGCGGTCAACGTGCGCAGTTCACGTCCAGCCGGAACACGGAATCCGCACGGACCTTGCCGTGAACGCTTGCCGCTGCTGTGCCACCCGAGACAGACAACACACATGAGAATCACGGCAAGGCCATGAGCGTACAGGCATTACCAAGAGACTATTCGCTCACGGGAACAGCCGGGCAAGCCGTTCCCTTGGATGATTTCGACATCGAGTCGCGGATGGACGGCGTTTGGTGGCAGCCCACGCTGCCGCGCCAGGAGATGCGCGCCTTCATGGAACGCACCGACGGCCCTGCCCTGGTGCATTTCGGCCTCTGGTTCGTGCTGCTCGCCGCCAGTGCCGCGTGGGCGGTATCCGCTTGGGGGACGTGGTGGGCCATTCCCGCGTTCCTGGTCTACGGAACCATCTATTCGTCGTCGGATGCCCGATGGCACGAGTGCGGCCACGGAACACCATTCCGAACCCAGTGGCTGAACGAACTCTTCTACCACATCAGTTCGTTCCTGACCTGGCGGGAGGCGTACATGTGGCGCTGGAGCCATTCCCGCCACCATACGGACACCTACTTCGTGGGCCTCGATCCCGAGATTCAGGTGCAGCGGCCCGCCGATCTGCTGAAGATCGTGATGGACTTCCTCTACCTGCGAAGCGGGCCACCCGAAGTCTGGCGCGTGGTGCGCAATGCGTTTGGCAGGCCCGGTCCGGACGTGCGGCACTTCGTGCCGGAATCGGAACGGAACAAGATGTACTGGTCGAGTCGCGTCTACGTGGCGATTATCGTTGGCTTCGCCATTTGGTCGATTGCGATCTGGAGCTTCTTGCCGATGATGTTCGTCCTCCTGCCGCGGTTCTACGGAGGATGGCTGCATCAACTGCTTGGCCTGACACAGCACGCAGGCCTCGGAGAGGACACGTTTGACCACCGGGAAAACACCCGCACCGTGTTCGTCAACCCGGTCTACCGCTATCTCTACATGAATATGAACTACCACATCGAGCACCACTCCGTGCCGATGGTCCCCTACCACGCGTTGGGGCGGTTCCATGAAGCCGTGAAGGATCAGATGCCGCCCGCCTACCCGAATTTATGGGCGGTGTACAAAGAGATGATTCCGGCGCTGATCAAGCAGGCGACGGAAGACGAGAGCTACCAAATCATGCGGCCCATCCCCACGGAGCAGGGCAAGTCTGCAGAAGTGGAATCCGTGGCCGCAGCCACTGCGGACAGCGAGTGGATCGAAATCTGTCCCGTGGGCGCACTCGAAGAAAACGATGTTGTGCGCGTGGACCACGGCGGCCGGTTTTTCGCCGTGTGCCGTCTGGAAGGAGATGCCTACCATGCCACCGACGGCCTCTGTACCCATGAATACGCCGACCTGACCGACGGCATCGTCTTCGATGGCGTCATCGAGTGTCCACTCCACAACGGACGCTTCGACATCGTCAGCGGCGATGCGGTCCGCTCGCCTGCCTGCGGTAGCCTGCAAACCTATCCCGTCGAAGTGCGGGGGGGTAGCATCTTCCTGCGCGTGCGCGCCTGACCGGGAAGGACGACACCTGCGCGACGAGGCCGATCCGTGTCTCGTCGCGCAATCCCGGAGCAGAGACAGTAGCTGCCCGGCCGCGCAGAGCCCAAACCGATGGGCGAGTCCCATCGGAACCCACCCATTGGCATATCGGAGAATCTTATGTCAAACAGCCCCCTGAAAGTGCACGTCACAGGCGTGTACGGTCTCATCGGCAACCTTGTCTACGGCCATCTCAACAAGCAGCCGGAACGCTATGACGTCCACGGCAGCAGCCGACGTTCCGCCAGTTCCATCCGTGCCGATGCCGATTCACTGATCCGGCTGCCGGACACGCACTTTACGCAAGCCGATCTGGGGGATGCCGAAGCCATGCTGCAAGCCATTGCCGGCATGGACGCCGTATTGCATATCGGGGCGGTACCGGATCCCGGAGCCCCGTTTGAGGACGTGCTGCACAGCAATGTGGTCGGAACCTACAACGTGCTGGAAGCCTGTCGGGAGGCGGGAGTCAAGCGCCTCGTTTACGCCAGTTCCGTCATGGCCACCATGGGCTACTTCTACTATCAGGAACCCTACAACGCCATCCGCGAAGAGCGCTTTGAGGACGTACCGGAGGATATTCCCCTCATTACACCTGCAGATCTGCCCCGTCCCACCGAACCCTATTCGGCCAGCAAGGTCTGGGGGGAAGGCATTTGCCGGACCTACCACGATGCCCACGACATCGCCGCCGTGTGCCTGCGCATCGGGGCCGTCAACAAGGAAGACCGCAGCCTGTTTGGCTGGACCGATTCCCTCTGGTGCAGCCAGCGGGACGTAGCCAACATCATCGAACTCGCGCTGCAGGCGACCGCGTCGCCCTGTTTCCACATCTGCTACGGGATTTCGGACAATCGGCATCGCTGGGTCGACCTGGAACCTTCGAGGCAGGCGCTGGGTTTTGAGCCCCAGGACGGCGCGTAGACCGTCCCGTCCGGCATGGCGGACCATGCCTGTAGGATTCTCAAGTCCCTGCCGGTGGCAGCATCCCGGCCACCCCCAACCAAAGTCCGGAGACGACGCCATCATGCTGGATGAGCAAGTACTGTTCCAGAGCGGAACCCTTGGGTACCACACCTTCCGCATTCCGGCCCTGCTGACGTTGAGCAGTGGACGCGTGCTGGCCTTTGCCGAAGGTCGCGTCCACGGACCCGGTGA
The DNA here is from genome assembly GCA_009841145.1 of Caldilineaceae bacterium SB0661_bin_34. Lineage (GTDB taxonomy): Bacteria > Chloroflexota > Anaerolineae > Caldilineales > Caldilineaceae > Bin34. The sequence goes on from VXMJ01000020.1 coordinate 68,716, forward strand.
TGCAGGCACCATCGAACTGGTCCTGCGCCGCAGCGACGATCACGGCACCAGCTGGTCCGATCTGCAGGTCGTAGTCAAGGAGGCCGACATGACCTGTGGCAATCCGTGTCCGGTCCAGGACCGCGCCACAGGCACCATCTGGCTCTGGTTCTGCAAGAACACCGCCGAAGGCGGGGAAGGACTGATTGTTCAAGGCAAGGCCAAACGCACAGTCTGGCTAACGCACAGCCTGGACGACGGAGACAACTGGAGCGAGCCGGTTGACATGACCGACAGGGTGATGCAACCCGACTGGACCTGGTACGCGACCGGACCGGGCCACGGTATCCAGCTGCAGACTGGACGCATGATCGTGCCTTGCGACCACATGGTGGGCATCCATCTGGACCGCACCAAAGATCCCTACCATTCCCACGTGGTGTTTAGCGACGACGGAGGAGCCACCTGGCACATCGGCGGCATCGTCAGGGACGGGACCAACGAATGCGAGGTGGTGGAACTGTTGAACGGCGACGTGATGATCAACTGTCGCAACTATGCTGACCGTAGCCAACGGGCCGTTGCCATCAGCCGGGATCTGGGTTCCTCCTTCGAGGAATTTCGGTGGGACCAAGCCTTGATCGAACCCGTCTGCCAGGCGAGTATCGTCCGTTGGCCCCAGGCCGACAATGGCCTGCTGTTTGCCAATCCGGCCTCCGCCACCGACCGAACCCGGATGACGGTTCGGCATAGCACGGACGAAGGGTTTTCCTGGCCGCGGGCCAAGCTGCTCCATGCCGGACCAGCTGCGTACAGCGACTTGGCCGTTTCGGCCGAGGGAACCGCCCTGTGCCTCTACGAAAGGGGGATTGACGGACCCCGCGAGACCCTCACCCTGGCCCGGTTCAACACCAACTGGCTGGCGGAAGCCCCATGAGTTGCCTGCCGCCGCAAAACTCCACAGAAGCCACGGCCCTGTTCCTTTACCTGGTCCATTTCGGTACCGGTGCGGGTGATTCGCTCTCGGTTGATGGGGGCTCCGTTGCACGCCCCCGCAACTCGAGTCCGGGTGGAGCAGTCCCCACCGTAGTCCTGGTTCGTTCCGCGAGCAGGGCGCGCACGTCCCTGTAGGGCATGTACAACGTGATCTCCTCGTCGTACAGCCTCGCCAGAATGTTGCAGGCGGCATTGACGTCCGCGTCCAGCACAACCCCGTCGAGACAGTAAAACCGGTCCCAGCGACGACGGCCCTGCAACAGGCCCGTGCGGGAGTCGACTTGCGATGTGTAGGCCGGATTGACCAATGCCAACGCAGAACCTCTGCGCCGAGATATCGAAGTGAAGGTGTCCGCCATCACGCCCTTGACCCACCCGTTCAAACGGCGGTTGGTGTCCCGGTGGCGGTACGGAGCGGACTTCATGGGCATGGACAGGTCCTCGCAGGCGATCGTGCCGGCCTTGTCCACGACGGTGTGGGCGGCGTGGCAGAGGTGGTCGCGCACCTGCCTGTGGTGCCGGGTCCGTCGCCGGTCCCACTTCTGGTTGCCGAGGTTGTGCTTCCGGATGGTGTCGGCCTTGCGGTGGTTGCCCTTGGCCCGGTGCTTCTGCTCGGTGTCCCGGAGGTGATTGCGCCGTGTTCCCTTGACCTTGCGCCGGTCGCTCTCCGCGGACAACAGGTCACCCAGACCCTCGCCATGACGCTCCCCGTCACTGTCGGTGTAGGCCTCGGTGTAGCCCTTGTCCACGCCCACGGTGGCCTCCCCGCAGGGGCGCGTGCTGCACACCCGGGTCTCGTCCACCGCGTAGTGGACTTCCACCTGTCCGTTGTCCCGCAGGAGGATGCGGAGGGTGCCGGAAGGCAGGTGCGTGCCCTTGAGCGGAATGGCGATGCGTTGGCCGCGTTCCAAACCCTGGAGGTAGACCCAGGCCCGGTCGTGCCAGGCCTTGGTGGTGTAGGAGCCCGCGTCGGCCACGATCTGGTTCGTCACATGGGACCGGCCGCCCCACCACTGTTGCCGCATCTGCCGGTGCAGGAACGGGTCCTCGGTCCAGCGGTTCCGCTTGAGCAGGCTGTACAGACGCTCGCGTTCGACACTGTTTCCGCGCGTGCGGTGCCGGATGGCCTTCTTGACCGGCACCTTGGCCGCTTCCCTGCCGGCTTGGATGTCGCCCAGGGCATCCGCCAGGGTCGCCTTGCCCAGACGCGCCGGCAGCCCGTGCCAGTCATAGCCCTCCGCCATCCAGGCATCGCGGATGTCGTAGGGGGACTGCTGTGCGGTGGACACCCCGCTACACCGTCGCCAGGCATCCGCGCGCACCTGTCCGCACAGGACGGCGGTCCGCGCCAACCGGTCGTACTTGGCCGCGTTCAGCCCCTGGCTGTGAAGTACGCGCGTGACCTTCTCAGCCATCGCTGGCGGCTTTCCGGATCTGCTTCCGATACCGGCGCAGGCCGGGCAGGTGGCCGGAGAAGGTGTCGACCACGGCCATCAGGTCCTCGACCCACTCCGCCTGCGGGGACAGGGAGGGCTGGTTGACCACCCGGATCTCGCAGCCGTGGCTCTCGGCGAAGTACGCGAACCAGTCAAACCCGAACCGGCAGGGACGATCCTCGTGGGCGACCAGCAGGAGGCCCGGTTCGCGCTTCCCGATCCGTTCCCTCAACGAACGGAACACGGGCCGCTGGAAGTCCAGGCCGTCCCCGATTTTGGTCAGCCACTCGTCCACCGCCAGGTCTGCCCCCAGGCAGAACGTCTCCATTGCCTGCTCTTGGCCGCGAACGCGGCGGCCCGATGGATTTTCATATCCACAGAATACCACAGGATACCTTTCAGTGCCGGTATGTCGTGCTAGTAAGATGCTCTAGTCCTCACCCGGGGCAAAACAGAGCGATGTTTCGGTCTCGGCCGGGTGATCCAGGCCAAACAGGTCCGTCACCTGCCACGAAGCGGGTTCCTGTCGGATGATGGGCAGCGCAGCCTGACAGGCCTGCACCGGATCGGCATGTTCCGCGTAGGCCGAACGCCAGGCATCCGCGATGCGGACATGGATCGCGTCGGTGCCCACGTCGGCCTTCATGTCCTCTAGGGCCAATATGCTGGACCGCATGTCCCCTGCCAGTCCGTGCGCCTGGACCAGGCGGAACCAGGCAAGGCCGCGCAGCAGTGACTTCTCCTGATCCGGATTGGTGCCCACAATGCTGCACGTTGTGAGGGTTGGGTTGTCGAGAATGTCGCCGTACATCTGAATTGCGGGACCGTATCCGTAGTAGGGCCCCCCGGCCAACAGATAGTCCGCTTCGACCAGGTTCAGGCCAAGGCAGCGGCTGTCCGGATCCAAAGGGTCATACTCAAACCAAACCCGGTGGAACGGCAAGCCGCCGATGCTCTCCCACAACTCCACGTGGCTCACCTGAACGTCAGTGTCCAGCAAACCGGACACACCGCCCTCCAGGACAATCTGATAGCCGTCGCCGGGATTGGTGTCCGGCACCGGCGCCAGCCGCGTCGTGCCGTTGGTGATGACGGCCCCCTTGCCGATGAAGTTGTTGACCGTATCCCCGTTCCAGGTAAGGACCTCCACGGTCGACAGACACACCGCGTTGCACACCTCATCCACCCAGGCCAGTTCCGACTTCGTGTCGTTGTTCAGGTCCTGCAGCGCCAACAAGGACGGTAGACCAACCACGGCCGGTTCGAAAATCAGGTTGGAGGCGTTGCCGAACGACCCGTAGTAAACAGCTAGGCGGCCACCGTAGCCGTCGGGTCCCTGGCCGTCGGTCTCCTCGCGTCCCACAATCGCCACCGTGTCGTCGTGGCCATCGCTGTTCAGGTCCAGCTGAGACAGAGTCCCGATGCTGTCGGAGACCACCTCGCACAACCGCAGCCATGTCTCCACCAGCAGCAGATCCCCCTGGAGTCCGTTGAGCAGGCTCTCAATCATACGCGGATAGCCGTCCAGCGTGCCCGGACACTCGGGCAGGTCGTCGGAGGCCGCAAATGCTTCGGGGGACAGGTTGCGCAGTTCCTCAGCATTGGGGAACAGGGCCAACTCGGCCGGGGGCGTCGTGGATGCCTGCGGATCCACCGCCGGTTCGATATCAAGACGCTGACCAAACTCTCCTTCGATCACCGGACACACGGCATCCGGGGTCATGCCGGGGTTTGACCAGCCAAACAGGCCGAAGGGCTGCCAAGTTGCCGGATGCGCCTTGGCCCAGGCCTGCGCGGCGGCACAGCCCACAATGGGATCGTCAGCGCCGGTATAGGCCGCGAGCCAGTTCCGTCCCAGGCCGGTGAACGGCGATGCCGGATAGGCCTGCTCCAGCACGTTGACAATCTCCGCCGCCACATCTGGCTGTTGCTGATACGACGCGATGACAGCCAACCGCAGAAGACTGAAGGCCCGCATGAAATCCTGTTCCGTGGCGTCGTGCCAAACCTGCAGGCTGTCGTCCGCCAAGACCTGCCGGTACAGCTGTTGGGCACTGTGCAGGTCCTGGTACGGGGACTGCACCGTTTTCAGGTGCGCCTCGAGCACGACATGGTACAGGTGGGTGGTGGGACCGAATTCCAGGGCCTGCAACGCAAAGGGCTGTCCCTGGCGGCTGGCCCAAATCTCCGTGCGCGCCCGTTGGGGGCCGGCTCCCTCGGCCTGGTGCACGCCGCCCTGCAGGCGAATCGCCAAACCATCACCCAAAACGTCGGCATCCATCAGGCGCACATCCGCGTTGACCATGGAAATCGGCGTCTCGGTCCAGTCCTGCCAGGTCGCCGTTTTCTGATCCCAGCTCATGGCATGGACGCGGGTGTAGCAGGCACTTGCCCCGCAGGACTGATCCGTCCAGACCAGATCCCGACGCAAGTCGGAGTTGACATCCCCGGCCGCGAGCAACGACACGCGTCCCGAAGCCCTGGTCTGCAGCGCCGGTTGCAGGTTTTCTCCAAGCCAATGCAGCAGCAGCAAATCGGTACGCTCCGGTACATCGGGTTCCGCCAAACCGCCGCTCTCCAACGTGACCAGCAGATCGTTGAAACCATCACCGTTGATGTCCTGGCCGTCCACCAACTCGCCCACGGTCAGATTGCACAGACCGGCACTGCGGGCAATCCCCTGTGCCTTGCCCTGCCAGTAGTCGAGGGCGCTGCGAATGAAGTCCGCATACCCGGGCGGAGCCGTGCAGACCGGCGGCGGCAGAGTGGGATCGGGGATCAGGCTGCCGCCGACAGCATCCTCCGACTGCAGGCCCGGCGCGTCCGGCTTAACCCGGTAGCTCAGCGGAACCACCACGCCTTCCGGCAGGCTGGCCATGGCCACGGACGGGTCGAACTCAAAGGAGGGCCCGCTGTCCGCCTCCGCATTGAGCAACGGGACGAGAAGCCGCACTCCAACCGCCAAGGATCCTGCACTGCCGCCCAACTGGGGATTGGTGGCCACCAGCAGTCCAACCGATACATCATATGTACTGGCAACCGATGCCAGGCTGTCTCCCGGCTGCACATCGTGATACCGCGGCTGCCCGGCAGACGGTACCTGGATTTGCTCGCCGGTGTACAGAAGATCGAAGTTGCGGACTGCCTGCGGATTGACCTGCTGCAGTACGGAAATGGTTTGTCCGGTCGCCTGGGCAATGGCAAACCAAGTGTCGCCAGGCTGCACATAGTAGGTATAGCCGCTGACCCCGGTCTGGGCCAACGACGCAACGGTCTGGCCTGTGGCTGTCCACAGGCAGGCGACAACCAGGATTTGGACGACGAACCGGACCCATCCAGGCCGTGGACGCGCGCAAAGATCAAGCAGGAACCTGTCCCTCTTCGCACGCTGGCTCGGATGAAACAGCTGGGAAGTGATTCGCACGGAGGATTGTTGGGGTTTGCGGGGATGCATGCCTGCCCCGCGCTACGGAGGCGGACTTGACCGGCGGGTCGCAAACCGGGCGATAAAGGCGGCGAAACGCGGGAAATCGTATCACAGCAGCCGATACCCGGTATTCGCACCGGGCACTGCCTACCGCTGTCGATATCATGCAGTCTTGACGGCCGGCCGCCCAGAGTCGGTAACATTCAGGCAGTGAAGGCCGAACCCTTGACATGTCAACCAACAACCAGAATACCGGCGCGCAACAATCGATGGCGGACAATACAACCTCCGCTGTCGTCCGGTCGGACGTCGCGGCGTGGAGGGAATTGGCCGAACTCATGCTCGCGGGCCATTCCCCGCTGGCATTCGCCGCTGGACACCTGATCCTGGCGTTGCAACCGCTGATGAAAGTGCTGGGGATGTCGGTACCCAGGTCCAGCATCCTCCAACTCATGGGATTGCCCCCCATGACCCACCCTCCCGAGCAAACCCGTCCCGATGATGCGTAGATCGTCGTTGGTGGCGTTTTGGCGCCGTGCCGGCTATGAGGCGATGGAGGCTGCCCAGCAGCCAATCCTTTGGCTTGAAGGAGACCTGACCGGAACCGGACAACTTCAAGTGCATGCGGCCTTGGAAGAGTGGCACCGCCAAGCAGCCAGGAACACCGGAGCCGCGTTCTGCTGCGAAGGCGACGGACTGGGCTGGCTGCTGGCCTCGTGTGCCCTGGAATCCACGTCGCCAGGAGCCCCGCCGCGGCCTCGCAACCCTTCACCGCCCGGCGTCGCTTGGTGCGGCCCCACACACGGTATGGCGATCTCGGCCCTGAACATACAATCACGGCGGGGGATGGTCAACGGGATCCTGCAGGGCAGGGAGCCCGATCCGCCCCATCTGCAACATTCCCTGGCCGCGGCAACGGCGAACGATCGCCAGGTGATGCTGGACTCGGCTCGGGTTCCGGCATGGAGTCCGGAAGCCTTCCCGGTCCGACACGGGCCCGCACCCAGGACCCACCTTTGGGTACGGTGGGTGTGGCTTGTGATCGCGCTGATCTGGCTGGCAAGCAATCTGATCCGCTTCATGGCCGGCCAATAGGGGCGACCCATTATTCGGCACTCTTTTCGATCCGGATGGCTGCACACGTCCCGGTGGATCGTGTTCGCCATCGTGGCCGCATGGGTTCTGCTGGACCGGTTGGTCGGTCCGTTGCAACTGGGATCAACCCAGCTTGTTCTTGTGCCCGTGTACTCCGGTTATGTAACGCTGGCCGCCTTGGCCCTCCTAGCCGGCCTCGTTCAGGTATTTCTTTTCCATGTGCGTCGCGTGTGGCTGGCCGAGGAAGAGTGGTTTTACAGCCTGATCCTGCTAGCTGCGACCATCGGCGTCACAACCATGGGCATGTTCGGCGGACAGGGTGTTGCGAGCCTGCAACTGGGTTGGGTGTTCCGCTGGGTGATCGCCCCGGCCGAAGAAGCCCTGATGGCAGCCACGTTTTTTACTTTGGCCGGGGCATACATCTTGGCCCTGCGCAGACGCCGCGCGGGCCATCGCTGGTTTGCCATCGGCTTCCTGGCGGTCCTGGTATTGCAACTGCCGTGGCTGCAGCCGCTCATCCCGCAGCCGGCCCAACGCTGGCTGGATGATTCCTTCGCCCTGTTCGGTACTCCAGTCATCAGGGGCATGCTCCTGGGTACGGTCATCGCCGCCTGTGCATTCCTGATACAGCACCTGATTCCCGTCGCCGGACATCGTGGCCCGGAGGATGCTCCAGCACCCCAATATGACACTTCGGAGACCTGACCCGCCATGCCCATACGGCAAGTCAGCTGCCGGCACTGCGGCCACGAAAACACCATCCACGAGCCCTACTGCCTCGCATGTGGTGCCCGTCTGGATTACGTCGGCAGCGAAGACACGACCGAAGCGGACGACATGCAGCCCTCGGTGGATCCTCCGGCACCACCTGCGGTGCCGACCAAACCCGTGGAGGAGCCACCCCGGCAGGAGGAACCTTTGGGCCGTCCGGTCATCTCGGATCTGGAAGGTCTTCTGCCGCGGCCGGAACTTCCGCACCCGTTTGCATGGCAGGATCCCGCGGCCGGCGGCAGATCCTTGAGCCCGGAATCAGTCCAACGCTTGCAGGGCCTTCCCAGGGTGGGGGTTCCAGCCGGCGCCGCCCGAGACACGGTGCGCGGGGTCTTCCCACGTTTTGCACGGGTCCAATGGCCCATGCTGTTCCTGCTGGCGACAGCCCTGTTGGCGACGCTCCTCGGCTCCGGCACGGTTGAGGACGTGCCCTACCAATACGGAGGCAGCCAGTCCGCGGCCCGACACCTCGCCGAACTCAACGAAGTTTCACGCGTGTTGGTTTTTTGGCAAAACCACCCGGGAGTCGCTGGGGAATTGGACACGGCGGTTGCACCCGTGCTGACAGCATTGTTGCGGTCCACCGCATCCCTGGCCTTTTTCAGTCAACATCCCTTGGCACTGCCGCGGGTCCAGACCGTACTTAACGATGTCCGCACTGCATTGCTCAGGGATTTGCCTGAAGGATCCATGCCCGCCGGTATGACAACGGTCTTGGCGATGGCGTATTGGCCGGGAGGGCCCGCCGCCCTCCCCGCCATGGCATCGAACGGCAGTGCTGTTCTGGCCAACGAAAACGGTGGCCATCCAGCATCCGTATCCGGAGTCCGGGGACAACTGCGGGCTTCGGACTACAACCTGCACCTCATCGTCACTGATCAGGCCCTTGACGTCGTTCACTGGCTGGAACTCGTTTCACCTGCAACACAGGTGCCGGTCCTGGCGGTAACCAGCGCGGCGGCGGCTCCCCTGCTTGGCCCCTATCTCGAAACAGGCCAACTTGCGGGAGTCGTGAGCGGCATCGGCGACGCGCACCACCTGACGGAACCTCTGGCGGGCAGCGCAGCGGAGGACCTGACGCGGCACACGCTTGCCTTGTCGCGTTTCCAAAGCTGGCTGTCCATTGCCTTGGTACTTGTCGTCCTCGGCGCACTCCTGGTGCGCGGCATGGCGCCGCAATCGTGAAACCGGGCCCAATCAATGGAACCGGACAGCATGGAGAAAATCGGACTTTGGATCGGTCTGTGTATGTCCCTGGGCCTGTTCAGCATGATTTGGCGCGAACATCGCATTGCCAGGCTGCTGCAATATGTGCTGGTGGGCGCAACCGTCGGCTGGCTGTTCGTTCTGGTTTGGACATCCCTGCTCCAGCCCCGGATTGCGATCCCCATCCGCACGGGCGAATTGCGGGCGGCGGTGACCGTGCCGGTGTCGCTGTTCCTGTTGCTGGTCTTGGCAACCTGTCTGCCCCATCCTCCGGCTCCGACCAGTCTTCTGAACCCCTACGCAGTGCCAATTCGGATCCTGAAGGCGGCCGCCTCCCTGACAGCCACCGCGATCCTGGCCTTTACTGCGGCAACCCTGGTCGGCGGGATGCTGGTGGGCACCCTGATTCCACAGATGACCGTTGCCACCCGAACCGGGTGGCAGTTGCTGGCCACCTCGCTCCTTACCGGCCTGACGCTGCTGGCCGGCGCAACTGCGGGGCGCAGGATCAGAAACCTGCCGGACAGGGTGGCAGGGGTGGTCCAAAGCGTGGCTGCGCTGGGTCAGCCGCTGTTGATGCTGACCGCCGGCATGGTGTTTGCCCGCCTGATGACCTCCCGCATGACCTTGCTGGGTGCTTTTCTGGAAGGCCTGCTTGAGTCGCTGGACTTGCTGTCGCTGACCGACTGGCTGGTTCGGCTGGGTGGTTGACCTGATGCCACACCCCGTACGCGCCCTGGACCGGCCACTTCCATGACAACGACCCTCTGCCTCGGGCTCGAAGCCTATCGCGTGCACGCTGCAATCTGTGAGAAGCATGGGGACCGGCAGCAACTGATCACCTGGCACGCCCTGGACCTTGACAAGCCCTTGCTGCCGGAGCGCAACATGCCGTCGGCCACAGACCCCGCCTTGGCGGCCGTCGACACGGTGCTGGATCACGTCGGCAGCCTTGTGGGAGCCGAGATCCGCCAGCCGGAGCCGAATTCGGAGCCGAGGACCGTCCCGGGCGCATGGCGCATGGATCACCTGTACCTGACGCTGGACCCACTGCCTCCGCTCCGCGTTTGGCTCTGTGCCTTGACGCCCGTCTGGCAGGAGCCGGCCGAGACCATCATCCAGTCCGCAGCAGGCCATTTGCTGGGAACCACCCTGATGTCCGACACCGTGCGACCTCTTGAGTTTGTCCACGACCTTGAGCAGGCGGCTCCCGACCTGGTCCTGTGCTGCGGTGGTTACGACATTGCGACGGAAATGCAACCCAACCTGATCAGGATGGCCCAACTCCTGGGTATCGCCCTGACGGAGCTCGGACCTTCCTTCACCCTGATTCTGTTCGCCGGCAACCGGAGGGCCGGGGCGGCGTTCACGCGGATTGTTCAGGACGCATCGCCGCGGACACCCGTGACCGAGGCCGACAGTCCCATTCGCTTTGATGTCACCGCCCCGGCCGGGAGTGTCCACAAGGCCCTCGTGCAGGTTCGCTCCCGGGATGCCCGGGCCCTGCGCCTGAAGGACATCCTGGTGCGCCGCCTGACACCGGCAGCATCACCCTACACCTTCGCTTCCAACTTTGCCCGCCTGTGCCAACTGACCCTGACGGCCACCGGACAGCCTTGTCCGGTCCGCAATGTCTGGCACGGGGTTGACCAGCGGTTCGACCTTCTCCACCCTTCCGCCAAACCGGGGGATTGGCGGCCCGTGTGGAGTCCCGGTCCCGGACCGGCGCCGGCCACCCTGGGTTGGCCCGAACCATGGATCGAAAGCGGAACCGTCCCCCTCCACCGTGTTCCGGAACTGGCGCCCATTCGGGATGAACGGGGGCTCCTGCCGGTATTGGCCCCGCTGATCGAGTCGGATCCGGGTGGAAGCTGGCCCATGCTCGAGCAGGAGTTCGGCATTCTGCCCCCAAGCTGAAGCCCGGACGCGCAACGACCCCGGTTGCCCGGGGCCGCTGCTGGATGCGCAGGACGGCGCTCGATAAGCGGGAATGGTTTGATCGCCGATATCAGACAGGTGCCGGCGAGATGGGGCGCGGTCCCTGGACGCGGGTGCCAACGCCAATCAAAAGCCGGGCGGTCCACTGCCGCAAGGGCGACGCAACCAGTGGCTTCCGCAAACGCTGGACCTTGCGGGCCCGACGCTGTGCGGCGGCCTCCTTCAGCCGTTCCTCGTACATTTCCCGAGCGACGTACTGGTCCAGGTAATTCATGTGTTCTCCTCTCTGCTGACCAGACCCCAACGGCATGGAGTGTCGGACGGCCCTGTTGAAGCCGGGTGCAAAGACCGTACCAACCGTGTGCAATCCCGCAGGCAGGTGTGATGCGTAGGAGTTGTACCGCCCGTCGCGGGCATCCCCGGCATGCCCTCGAACACCGGGTGTCGGCTATAATCCGGCCTAGTTGAGAGAGACGAAACCCATGACCATGTCCGGCCCAACCTCCGAATCAGCCTCGATGGAACCGATTCGCTTCACCGGCTTCAAGCGCAACGTCGCGGCATCGGTGGGCCTGATCCTGGGCGGCGGTCTTGCGTTCACCATGAACCTGACCGACACCTTCTTCGCCGAGGCGATTGCCTGGAGCTTTTTCGCCTGGGGCGTGCTGCTGCTCTATACGAACCTGCTGGAAATGAACGAGACTTTCATCGTGACCAGCGAGGGCCTGCAGGTGCGCAACCCATTCCGGTTATGGGCCATGAACAAGTTCTGGACATGGGACAAGATCGAACGCGTCGACATCTGGGTCCGCCGATTCGATCCCACCTACGAAAACATCTATCTGCAGGTCTATCACAATGCCGGGGACGAACTGGACCCCGGCGTCCTGCAACGGGAAGACACCCGCTACCGGGCGGAACTGGCCAGCCTCATCATTGAACAAGCCGGCCTCAAGGCGGACGGGCACGATGTCGCGGACCTGACCGATCTGCCTGCGGAGCAGCCGGCACGCTACAAATGGACCTGATCCGGACTCGGGTCAGGTCGGCCGGTGGTCGGCCGGATCCGCTTCCCACCTGATCCCGACGGCTCAACGTCGGCATCGCGGGTTAACCTGACAGCTCCCCGGCACGGTCAGCCATGCCGCCGGCGACAATTCAGTTGCGATCGCGGCGCGAGGCAAACCTGCGTTCCACGCGGCGCCACATGCTGCGCGCGGCGCCGGCGCGGTAGGCCGCCTGCTGTCGGGCCCCCTGCCACCAGTGGCGCGACACATCCTGTTGTGAGACCGACCAGTTCACGGCCAGGGCTCCCCAGCTGAGGCCCCCGCCAAACCCGACCAGAACCAAATTCTTGCCCGGGCTGATCCTGTCCTCGGCCAAGGCTTCACACAGGGCAATCGGTATCGAAGCCGTGCTGGTGTTGCCATACTCGGCAATGTTGATGAAGACTTTTTCGGGCGGGATCTTGAGTTGCTTGATTACGCTGTTTTGAATGATGCGGCTGTTGGCCTGGTGTGGAATCACCAGATCCAGATCGTCCAGCGTCCAGCCCTGTTTCTGCAGAACCGACCGCGTGGCATCCGCCATTACCCGCGTGGCAAACCGGAACACGGCCGGACCGTCCATGCGAATAAAGTGCTCGCCGCTGCTGACCGTCTCTAGGGTCGCCGGGCGGGCGCTGCCACCGGCCGGCAGGGTCAGCAGATCCCCCCCGGAACCGTCACTGCCCAGTTCGCAGGCCCCGATGCCGCCCTTGACATCGCTGGCTGCAATCAGCAACGCCCCCGCGCCGTCGCCGAACAGGATGCAGGTCGACCGATCGGTCCAGTCGACGAACCGACTCATCACCTCCGCGCCGACGACCAGGACATATTCCACATCCCCCGCCACAATGGCCGACCGGGCCATGGCCAAGGCATAGACAAATCCCGAACAGGCGGCACTCAGGTCATAGGCGCCGGCGTTGACGCAGCCCAAGTCGTCCTGAATTTGGCTGGCGGTGGACGGAAACACATGGGTCGGTGTGCTGGTGGCGCAGATGACGAGGCCCACCTTCTGCGGCGGGACCCCGGCCACGTCCAGGGCCTGCCGACCCGCCTGGGCTCCCAGCGTGGCCGAGGTTTCGGACTCGTCGGTCACGATGTGGCGCGACTCAATGCCCGTGTGCTGCCGAATCCATTCGTCGGACGTGTCGACAATGTTGGCCAGGTCGTTGTTGGTAACCACCTTCCTGGGAGTCACATAACCCCAGCCCACCATCTGGGCATACGGGCCGTGGGCCGGAAACGTGGCCAGGGGATCGGTCCGGACCTGCGCGACCGGAGCGGACGCGCCGTTCGCGCCGTGCTGGCCGTCGGCACTGTTGATCACCGACACCGACACGGTATCGTCCGCGGGTCCCGTTCCGTTTTGGATAACGGCCATAGTGAAAGCCCTTGCCGGACCGGGTGCCCAGGCGCCTTAGTCCGGCTTGCTGAAAATCATGCTGGAGTTGTTGCCGCCCAGACCGATGCTGTTGTTCATGGCAGCTTGCACCGACCGTTGCTGCGCAACGTTGGGAGTGTAGTTCAGGTCGCAGTCCGGATCCGGGGTGTGCAGGTTGATGGTCGGAGGCACCGTGTCCTCGTCCACCGACTTGACCGCCATGATGGCCTCCACGGAGCCGGCGGCCCCCATCAGGTGGCCCATCATGCTCTTGGTGCTGCTGATGTTGACATCGTACGCATGCTCGCCGAAGACACCCTTGATGGCGTGGGTTTCAACTTTGTCATTGAGCTTGGTGCCGGAGCCATGCGGGTTGATGTAGTCCACATCGCTGGCATCAATCCCCAGCAGTTGCTTGGCATGGTAAAGCGCCACGCGCATGGCGTTCTGGATGCCGATGCCGTTCTTCTCCATGGCCACCATGTCGTTGCCGTCGTTGCTCATGCCCCCGCCGGCCACCTCGGCGTAAATCCGGGCGCCGCGGGCACGGGCATGCTCCAGGGTTTCCATGATCATGATCCCGCACCCCTCACCGATGACGAACCCGTCCCGCTCGTTGTCAAACGGCTTGGCGGCCTCCTCCGGCATGTCGTTGTTGGCACTGAGTACGCCCATGGCATCGAAACCGGCCACCATCGGCGGCACAATGGCTGCTTCGGAACTGCCGCAGATGGCGATGTCCACGGAACCGAAGCGCACCTGGTCGAACGCCTGGCACAAGGCCGTCAAGCCCGTGGAGCAGGCGGTCGTGACCCCCATCGTGGGGCCCTGCAGTCCATAGCGAACCGCAATGCGGGAGGCCAGGCTGTCCACCAGCATGCGCGGCACCAGAAACGGCGACACCCGTTGCATGCCGCGCTTGAGAAGGGTCTTGACTGAATTGGTGTAGTCCTCGATGCCGCCCACACAACTGCTGATGGTGACTCCCACCCGTTGGATGTCCTCCCGCGAGAACTCCAAGCCCGCATCCTTAATGGCCTCCTGGACGGCTGCCACGCCAAAGCGGGAATAGGTGTCGAGACTGCGCGATTCCTTGCGCGACATGAAGTTGAGGGGATCGAAGCCCTTCACTTCGGCGGCGATCTTGGATTTGATTTCGCTGGGATCGAACCGGGTCATGGGCCCGATGCCGGAGCGGCCGGCCAGCACATTGTCCCAAGTTTCGACGGCTGACAACCCCATGGGAGTCAAGGCACCCAAACCGGTAATCACAACACGACGCGGGATGGGACCCGTAGCGGAGAAGGTCATGTAACTCGTCAGCCTCGCTGGCTGGTGACGCGGATTAACACTTAATCTTACACTTACAGCCCCTGGCAACTGCCGTTCCCGACCGGTTTGGGACCGCGGAGTGCCGCCACGGCCCGGCGGATGCGTTCACTGGTGAACGGCAAATCACCGAGATTCACCCCCACCGCGTCCCGGATGGCGGAGGCCAGGGCCGGCGCCGTGGGCAGCAGCGGCATCTCGGCCATGCCCTTGACACCGAGCGGATGTTCCGGTGCGCCGTCCTCGACGATCACGGGCACGATGCGAGGAGGCATGTCCAGGGCCGTCGGCAACAGATAGGTCTCCAGCCCCCGATTCAGGATCCGCCCGTCCTCCACACGCAGGTCCTCCCAGAGCGCCCAGCCCAGGCCCTGGGCCACGGCACCGGCCACCTGACCCTCGATCTGTTGGGGATTCACGGCCCGACCCACATCGTTGGCGGAAACGACCTGGAGAACCTGCACCTTGCCGGTCTCGGGATCCACATCCACATCCACCACCTGGGCACAGTACCCGAATGTATAGAAGGGGTTCCCGCGCCCCGTCTCCGGATCCATGGCCGTGGTCCTGTCCGTCCTGAACACATGCTCGCCGCGTGCCGGACGCTCCTCGTCCTCCCACTTCGCCAGGGCCTGTCGCACCGCGCCGTGCAGGGCCGCGCCCGTGTATACCGTCAGGCGGGAGGCGGAGGCGCTGCCGCTGGATTCGGCGTCGTCCGTGCTGTCCGCATGCAGGTGGACCCGTTCCAGGTCGACATCCAGCAGGTCGGCGGCCATCTGCCGAAAGGCGGAGTGCGCGCCCTGACCGATATCCGCGCCGACCGTGCCCACATGCACATCCTCCACCTCGACTTCCCCGTGCAGTTCCACCCAGGCGTGGCACTCGTCCACCGTGCCGTGACCAAAACCAATGTTCTTCACGGCCAGCGCGAGACCCCGCCCGCGCCGGGGACGGGGCGCCCAGTCCCTGGTCAGGGGATCCGGGGGCGGCCGGCGATTGGCCACGGCCATCGCCGCTTCCAACACCTCGGCTGCCTGGCAACCGGGAGGCACCGGCGACCCAGTGCACATCAGCGAGCCGTCCGACCACACATTGCGCCGCCGCAACTCCGCGGCATCCATCCCCAGTTCGCAGGCCAGCCGGTTCATCAGGGACTCGATCATGAAGGCGCCCTGCGGGCCGCCGAAACCGCGGAACGCACCGGTGACCGGATTGTTGGTCACAGCCAGGCGCGCCGTGATGCAAACCGCGGGAATGTTGTAGGGACCGGCAGCACAGACCGCCGTGTTGCCCAGTACCGCGGGACTGGTGCTGGCATAGGGGCCGGCATCGCCCAGAATATTCAGTTCCAGGGCCGTCAGGCGGCCGTCGCGGTCAGCCCCGAGGATGCCGTCGAAGACAAACGGATGACGCTTGTGCGTGTGCTGCAGGCTGTCGCGCCGCTTCCAGGCCGCCTGCACCGGTTCGCCTGTTTTCCAGGCCGCCAGTGCCAGAACCACCTGCAGGTGCACATCCTCCTTGCCGCCGAAGCCGCCGCCAATGGCCGCATAGGAAACCTGGACGCGATCCTCGGGCAGTTGCAGGGCCGCCGCAATCTGGTGGCGGTCGTCGTGCAGCCACTGGCCGCCGGTTCGCACACAAACCCGACCCCGGTCGTCCAGCCAAGCCGAGCCGGCCTCGGTTTCAATGTAGGCATGTTCCTGCCAATGCGTGCTGCCCCGCATGGAGACCGTTACGGGCGAACGAGCCAGGGCTTCTTCCCAATCCCCATGGCGGATGTTCTGCCGACACAGCAGGTTCGACCCGCGCGCCAGGGTGGGGACAGGCCGCGCGTCGTAGTCGTGCAGTTCGGGCGCGCCCGGGGCCAGGGCGGTGGCCGGATCCGAGACCACAGGCAGGAAGTCCCACTCCGCCTCCACCATCGCAGCCGCCTCCAGGGCCTGACGCCGGGTCCTGGCCACCACCAGGCAGAGGCGGTCGCCCGGCCAGCGCGCGGTGCGGGCCGCGGCCGTGGAGTTCAGACCGCACAGCACGGGTTGGTCGGGAAAAACGATGCCGTACCGGTTGTCCGGCACATCCGCGTCGGTCAGGATTGCCACGACACCGGGCATCCGCCGGGCCCGCGCAAGGTCCAGCTTGCGGAGGCGGGCATGTGGCACACCGGCAAACACGACTTCCATCCAGTTGGCACCCGGTACACGCTCGTCGTCCGCAAACCGGGTCCTGCCCGTTACCTTGGCCTCCGCGTCGTGCCTGATCACGGAGTCGCCCATGTGCCCGCGCTGGCGGGACCGCAGGAGACTGGCGGTATGCCCGGTCACAACAGTTGCCGCAACGGAGTCCTGAGTGTGTGGACGACTGTATCAGGCCGCTGCCGTCATCCCGGGTACGCGGTACAGTTCGGGCGGCGTGGCCACGGCCCTAATGGAGCTGTTGTCCATGGACTGGATCATGGCCAGCGAAACGATTGGCAGGCCATAGGGAGTCAGTACGCGGCGACCGTTCTGGAACGACTTCTCGATAACACAGCCGAAGCCGGTGACCGTCGCGCCGGACTGCGACACCAGGTCGTGGAGTGCGGCCAGGGTTTCGCCGGAGGCCAGGAAATCATCCACAAGCAACACCCGGTCCTGGGGACCGATGTACTCCGGATTGAGCACAATCTCGACTTCCTGGCCCTTGGTTGGACTGTTTACCCGACGCGTGTAGCTATCCTTCGGCATGGTGACCGGACGCACCTTGCGGGCAAAGATGGTTTCGATGTCCAGTTCGATGGCGGTTTGCAGAGCAAACGCAATGCCGCTCACCTCGGCCGTCACCACCTTGGTGGCGTCGTTGATCCCCGCGTCCCGGAACTTCCGCGCCAGGGCCTTCCCTATCTCCCGTGTCAGGTGAGGATCCAGCTGATGGTTGATGAACCCATCCACCTTAAGGATGTTGTTCCCCAGATTGACCCCGTCCCGAAGTAGGCGATCGACCAAGGCCTGCATGGATGATGTGCTCCTTAGCTTGTACCGGGAAAGCGAACCGTCCCCAACTATAAACTCACCTCCCCGATTTGGGCACCAAAACGCACACGCCGCGGCCGGTACAGGACACCAACATCCAGGGCGTAGCTGGCTACCTGGACGAAATCCTCCATCTCCTCCTCCCCGGTCAGGACGGCATCGCCGCAGCGCAACCAGGCGTGGGCTTCAATCTTCGTGTCCCCGCTCCTGGTCACGCCCAAGTAGAGGGTGCTGCCGAGACCGCGCCGTCGGCACATGCGCTGCGCAGCCAGAGCCTGGGGCAGACAGGCACTCTGCCAAGGGGTGTGGTCGGCCATACGCCGGACGGCGAATCCGATTTCCGATGCCAGATGCCGTTGCGCGGGTGCACCGCCCCGCAACGTCTCCGCCATGTACCAGCCGTGCAACCAGGCGAACCGGCGGAAACCGACCGTCAGAATTAGAAGGCGATACCAGCCCAGCCACCAAAAGGCCTGCCAGGCCAGCACGCGCCGCAGGGGATCCCACCGCCTCAGGGTGCGCAGGCGGAGGCGCCAGGTCTCAATCGATGAGCCGGATGAGCCCTTCATCCTGGAGTTCGGTCAGGAAGGCGATTACGTCCCGCTGGCACTCGTCGATGTCCACATCGTCGAACTCGGCGGTCAACTCCTCGCACAGCTGCTCGACCACGATCGGCTGCGCAATGCGCTCCCAGATGGCGCGCGCCGGTCCCTTCAGCGCGAAGTAGCTGTTCCGCTCCTGGCTGAACATCATCAAATCCTCGTCGACCGGACTGGTCGCAATGGGGTTCGGGGACTGCTGTACCCGCGTGGCCAAGTGAATCTCCGGTTTCGATGCCATGGCACTCAGGAAGCAAGAAGCTCGTGTTCGATGAAATCGGCCAGGGCCGGCAACTGCCAGCCCGTGTCCGGGCGCTGGACGGCAAAGACGTCGGTGGCATTGCCCACGGCGGCCACCTGTCCAAAGTGCTGGCTGCGTCGACCAAGGCCATCCAGGAACGACTGGTTGAAAGTGTACTTCACAAGCGTCCTCAGTTTCGCCACGGCATCCAGCTTGCGCATGCGCACGCGGTCCACGGCGGACGGCTCCAGCAACACGGCGGCCTTCAGGGGCAGCCGCCGGCGGTGGAACCGATCATGGCTGAGAATGCTCAATTTGGCCTCGCCGGGACGGACCCGGGCCACGCCGGCCTGCGGCTGGTCCAGATGTTCCGCGGCATCCAAGGCCAGTTTCAACTGCGGGAATCCCGGCACCACTTCGGGTCGGCCGCTGTCCAGCACAATGGGCGCAATGTCGTCGGCCTGGAGGGGATGGCCCCTGCGCACCAGCTCCGCGGCCAGGGTCGACTTGCCGGCACCGGAGGGCCCCATGAACAGGACGGCTCCGTCGTGCGCCGCAACCGCGCTGGCATGCATGGGCAGAATGTCCCTCTGCAACAGCAAGGCCGTCATGACGATGGACAGGAACGTGTAGCGGACCTCGTCGTCGTGCACCCAGGGAACGCGCTGCAGGACGATGCGGCGACCGTCGCTGACCAGTGCCCGCGTGACACCGGTCTTGTTGTACAGGAAAGCCCCGTCAACAAACTGGATCTGATTCCAAGAGCCGTTGAACACCGGTTGGGTGATGGACGGCACAGGTCCGTAAACCACCTCCACATCCGGTTCCGACGGGGGGATCGCAAACAACTCGGGGCAGGGAAAGGGGGTGACGAACACCAACCCGAACGCCTCGTGGAAATGCCGCCCGCGGTCGAGCAGCGTGGGCAGGTGCCTGCCCCGGTCGGGATCGAACAGCGCCAGCCCGTCAGGCCTGGCGGCGTTGGCGTTCAGGACTCGGTTGGCCCGGATGGTGGGTCCGGCGCCTCTTCGGTGTCGGCCGCGGCCGCCTGCACGTCGGCGACAGGCAGGACCCTGACATCGGCAGGATTGGGAATCGCGGGATCCCGTTCCCGGACGGTCGGCTGTTGTTCAGCGATCGCGCCATCGCTGAGATACAGAATTTCATCGACGTATTCATCGGACAGGCCGTCGTGCGTGACCATGAGCACCGTCACCTGCTGCTCGCGCACAATCTTCTGGAACAGGCCCAGGATTTCGCGGGCCGTCTGCGTATCGAGTTCCCCGGTGGGCTCGTCCGCCAGAATCAACCGGGGGGAGTTGGCCAGGGAGCGGGCGATCGCCACGCGCTGCTGCTGTCCGCCGGACAGTTCGAAGGGCCGATGGTGCATCCAGCGCGTCAGCCCCACGAGTTCGAGACACTCCACGGCCTTGGCCCGGCGCTGTCGGCCCTTGACACCCGACATCCGCAGCATCAGCTCCACGTTCTCGTAGGCGGAGAGCGACGGCATGAGACCAAAGGACTGGAAGACGAAACCGACCGTCATGCGCCGCCACATGGTGAGCTTGCGTTCGGTCCACTGGTCAATGGATTCACCGAAGATCCGGACCACGCCGGAGGTGGGCGTATCCAGGCCGCCAATGCAGTTAAGCAGGGTGGTCTTGCCGCTGCCGGAGCGGCCCTTGAGGGACATGTAGCGTCCCTCCGGCACCACCAGATTGACGCCGCGCAGGGCCGGAATGTCCTGTCCCCCCATGCGGTAGGTGCGGGTCAGTTCCTCCGTCAGGATGGCGGGGACGGTGCCCTCCATATCGTGGTCGCCGTTCATGTCCGTCATTCCTGTCCTGTGTCGACTTCGCCCGCCCCGGTCTCGGCCGGCCGCCGACGTCGTCCGAACATGCGGCCGAAGAAACCGCGGCGCCGGGTACCCATCGTGGCTTCCTCCAGGAACCGGCGCTCATCCTCCAAGTGCGCCTCCAGTTCCGGAGCGTCAATGTGCTCTTCGGCCGGCCGGATGAGGATGCCCTCGTCGGAAATGTCGATGGTGGCCCGGCCCTTGATCGAGAAGTGCTCCAGTACTTCCTTGGGAATTGTCAGGCGGCCGGCGGAGTCCAGAATGACCAGTTCATCGAAGGCCATGCCCGGTTCGCTCTCCTCATCGGTCTCCTCGTCGAACACCATCTGGCGCCGCGTCTCACTGGCCAGCATGCCGTCGCGGATGGCCACCACCCGGTTGACCTGACGCGCGATTTCCGGATCATGGCTCACGATCATGGTCGTGAGGTTGAACTCCTGGTTGAGGTGGGCAATCGTGTCGTAGATCATCTGGGCCGTTGCCGAATCCACCTCGCCCGTCGGCTCATCGGCCAAGAGCAGTACTGGATCGTTGGCCAGGGCCACCGCAATCGCCACGCGCTGCTGTTCGCCGCCCGACAGTTCCCGCAACGAATGCCGCATGCGATCCCCGAGGCCGACGGCCGCCAGCAGGTACTCGGATCGCTCCCGCTTCACGCGGCCGCCGATGCCGGCCAGCGTCATGGGCAGCTTGACGTTCTCGATGGCGTTAAGGTAGGGCACCAGATTGCGCGCGCTCTGCTGCCAGACGAACCCAACCTGTTCCCGGCGGTACCGGTTGAGGCCGCGGTCGGAGAGCTTCAGAAGGTCAGTGTCAGCCACCTTGACCTGGCCGGCCGTGGGACGGTCCAGGCCGCCCAGAATGCTCATGAGGGTGGACTTGCCGGAGCCTGACACGCCCACGATGCCCATCAATTCGCCCTCGCCAACCGTCAGGTTGAGGCCCTGCAGGGCCACCACCTCCAGATCGGCCATCTTGTAGATCTTGACCAGGCCGTCGCAGGCGATGTAGTTGTGGATATTGCCAGACATGGTCCACTCCGTCAGACGGTTTCACCCAGCTTGATGGCTTGGAAAATCCGCATGCGCAGCAGCGAAACCACCAGGGCCATGAGCGCCGAGACGAAGAGGAGTCCAAACAGGGCGTAGACGCGGGTGATGGCGTCCCAGGCGATGTTCACCTGATAGGGCGGCGTCACGTCCTCCGGGCTGGTACCCACCTGCAGGTAGGGGATGAAGGAATCGCTCATGAAGTAGCCCAGCAGGGTTCCGATGCCGATGCCGACACCAATCAGGAACGCCAGTTCCCAGGCCAGGAACAGACTCATCTGCCGGCGCGACAATCCGACCGCACGCAGGGTGCCCAGTTCGATGAAGCGGCGGCGGAAGGAAAACAGCGTATACAGCAGGAACCCCAGAATGGTCAGGATGGCAGACGCCACGAAGCCGACCGACAGGACCCCGAACAAACCCTGGCGCTGCGGCTGCGCCTGCTCGGACGCGATGTTCTGCCGCGCCGAATAGTAGTTGAGGACATTGATGTCGAACTTGTACAGGTCGCGCTGCATGATTTCGAAGTCGGTGTTGGGCAGCGTCTCAACCAGCACGTCGTACGGGAACTGGCCACCCATGATTTCGAACAGGTAGTCCAGGTTCCCGACGATCAGGGCACCATCCTCCGGGTACCAGCCCGGGAAGTAGTCGAACTCGCCCAGAACCGTCATGTCCGCCTCGCCCCGCATCCCGTAGCGGATGAAGCGCATGCGCACCGTGTCCCCGACCCGAATTGTGTTGCGTCGCATGAACGGCCCATGCATGAGCACGCCGGCCGAATCAAGCGCCAGCGAATTCATCAGCGAGCCGAGGTTGGCGGAGGCAAAGTCGCTGCGCCAGAAGGCCACGGTCGGGAAATCCAAGCGGTCGAGGCCGCGGTACTGCACGGGCCGCCAGTCCCCCTGCAGCTGGATGGCCGCCTCAAACTCGGCCAGACGCGTCGCCTTGGTGATGTTCTCGTGCCGAAGGTGCTCCGACACCGGCACAAAGGTCCAGCTCTGCTGGGCATTCGGATCCGCCAGAACCGCATCTCCGCCGCCCCCGCCTGGCGCCCCACCGCCGGCGTCGGGGAAGTAGCCCAGTTCCACCAGGCGGGAGTTGGCGCCCACCTCGTAGTGGATCTGGTCCCACAGGTGGTTGTCCAGGGTTTGGGCCAGTGAGGTCGTGAAGGTGGACAGGGACAGGGTCAGGACCAGCAGCACCATGGGCGCCGTGTAGAGGCCGCGGTTGCGCGACAGATGCCGCGTCGCCAGCAGGATGCCAACCCCGCGCGTGCGGGACACGATCCAGGCCAACAGGGCCATGAAATAGGGCAGGAAGCGCAGGGCCACCAGGGTCAGGGCAAAGAGCCCCAGGGCCGGCACCAGGAACAACAGCGGATTGTCGAAGAGCGTGGCGCCGGTCAAGGGACCAGGCCCGGCGATGTTGCCCTGCTGCTGCAGCAGGTAGATGCCGTAGGCCGCGGGCACCAACAGGAAAACGTCCATGTAGGCGCGCTGCCACCAGGGCGGTCGCAACGTGCGCGCCTGTTCCTGCTTGTAGGTCACGATAGTGAAGCGGGAAGCCCCGACGGTTGGCAGCAGCTGGGCCACAACCGTCACGGCCACGGCGAACCCGCCGATGCGCCAGGTGTTGGCGTTGAACACGAGCCGCAGATCGGCATCGGTTGCAAAGTTGAGGAACGTCTGCGTCGAGCCGATGATCTGGGCCACGAAGGGAGCGCCGTAGTAGGCCGCCGCCAACGCGATGCCGGCCAACAGCACCGATTCGATGAAGGAAATGCCGACCACCTGCATGGAGGTGGCGCCACGGCTGCGCAGGACCGCCACCTCGTTGCGCTGGCGCGCCACGGACAGGCCGACCACGAGGCCGATGAAGGCCAACAGCAGCCCCATGATGGGAACGCTGAAGGCATAGAGCAGGACCGTCAGCTGGCCCGACTGCAACTGGTAGCGATCGAGGGCATCGCTGGGAGAGACCCCGAGTCGGGTATTGGACAGCAGCGCGGCCGTCTCCTGCTCCACTTCCGTGGTGTTGGCGATGAGCTGGGGCACGGTGGATGCCGTGACATCCGTGCCGTCCATGATCAGGTACCACAGTCCCAGATAAACATCGTTGGCGTAGGTCGGGGCAATCCGGCTGACATAGGTCTGCTCCGGGATGATCAGGACCGTCTCGAAGGTGTTCGGGTTGTAGAACCAGAACTCGCTGGTTGGGTCCCGCGGTTCCCAGACCCCCGTCACCACCACCGGCACCTGGATGGTGCGCGTGCCCTCGTCGGTACGGGCGCGGCGGAAGGTCATGAAGTTCTCGCCGCTCTGAATCCCGATTTCGTCGGCCATGGCCGCGGAAATCAGGACCTCGATCGGAACGGTCGGATCACCGGAGGTGGTCGGATCCGGGAACCGGCCCTCCACGATGTCGATGTTGTTCTCGAAGTCGGTGACGAACCCGAAACTGACCCACTCGAGCGGATCGGTGATGTCCGAATAGACGATGTTGTCGGCCGGGAAGAGGCGCACATTGTCCGTCTTGAAGTGCCGGACAGTGCGCACATGGGGCAGGCCCAGCTTGCCGGCAGCCGGACCGGACAGGTAGGTGTCAACCGGCTGCATGGCTTCC
Source organism: Caldilineaceae bacterium SB0661_bin_34 (assembly GCA_009841145.1). Taxonomy (GTDB): domain Bacteria; phylum Chloroflexota; class Anaerolineae; order Caldilineales; family Caldilineaceae; genus Bin34. The sequence continues at coordinate 92,697 of VXMJ01000020.1, forward strand.
CACTCCTGGGCCCCGTAGGTGGAACCCACGTAGCGGAACATGTAGGAGAAGGGCGGCCGCCGGATGCTGCCGGTGCCCGCCGGCCCTTCCAGTTCGTCCTTGAGCAGCTTGTAGTAGACGGCATCCGCGTAGAGCGGAATGCTCATGATCAGGGAAATCGATACCATCAGGCCCACCAGAATCGCGACCGTCAGCCCGCGCTGGGCAAACAGCCGCTTCAGTGCGACCGCGAAAATGGATGTGTATCGATTGAAGAGCTTCACGGCGAGAGCGCCCCGACCGTCCCACAGCCGGCGGCTAGGGACCGATGACCACGTCGTTGAGCTCCAGGCCCTCTACGATTTCAACCCTGTCAATGGTCTGGATGCCCACCTTGACATCCACGCGCTGGTCGCGGCCGTCCACACTCTTGACCACGAACCGGCGGCCGTCGAAGACGCGGATAGCCTGCGGCGGTAGCCAGAGAACGTTTTCCTTGCGCTCCAGCTCAGCCGAAACCCGCACCAGGTCCCCCAGCCGCATGCCGACGTCGGCCGCGGGCACGTTCAGCGAAATCCGGGTGGACTTGTCCAATTCCTCGACCGTGGCGCCGGAGCCGCCGCTGCCGTAGGGATAGGGGAGCTTGCGAATGCTGCCCGTGACCGGGTCGCCGGGGCGGCCCAGCAACAGGACGTTGACCGGCATTTCCTCGGCCAGGTCGGCCAGCTGGTTGCTGATCAGGTCGGCGGACACCTCAAGGTCGTCCGGATCGGCCAGCACCACCACCGGCCGGAACTCTTCCACACCGCGGCCCACCGACAGCGACAGCGACAGGATCATGCCGTCGAAGGGGGCTATGATCTGTGAATCGGCCACGCGCTTGTCGATCCGCTCGAGGGCCAACTCGGCCTGGGCCACGTTGTTGACCAGGATGGGATCCACGGTCGTGCTGATGTTGGCCAGTTCGAGCTGGGCCCGTTCGACGTTCTTGCGCTGGATGGCGATCTCAACCGAGCCTTCGGGTTGGGTGCGGATGGTCTCGATCAGGGCGAGTTCCGCGATGTCCAGGTTGATCTGGGCCATCGAGACCGCGAACTCCACCTCCTTTTGCACCGCGTCGAGGCCGGCCTGTGCACGCGCGAGGTCAAGCCGGCGCGCCTCCCGTTCGGCTTCCAGGCCCTCGATCTCGAGTTCGGCAATCACATCGCCGGCCTGGACCAGATCGTTGCGCGCGAAGTAGACGGCCTTGAGGCGGCCGGAGGTCCGGAAGAACAATCCTTCCTCGCGCACCGGCGCGATGCGGCCGTTGAATACCAGGTCCTTGACAATCTCCCCCTCCATCACCGTATAGGTCGGCTTGAGGGGCACGATGCGCGTTGGAATTGGCGTTGGGGTGGCTTCACTGGACGCCACCTCCGACGAACGGCCCTCCGGCAGCAGCGAGAACTCGCAACCGGCGAGCAGCAAGCCGGCCAACAGGACCGGAATCAGGACGCGCACAGACAACCGTAGTTGTCCCAAGGGTTTTGAAGGCATGGAATGATGGTCCCCTACTGGACCACGGACTTGGGCGTGGCAAGGATCTTCTTCACATCGATCCCCTTCTTGCGGTCCAGCATCTCGTCGGCCAACGGCTTGAGTTCGTTCTTCCAGACACTGTCCTCGTAGACGGCCCGGTAGAGCTGGTCGCGCTGTTCATCACTTTCGAACCGGCGGATCCATACATACAGATCCTCTTCGTCCTCGCCGATGAAACTACCGACAACCACCATGCCCTTGGAGATCTGGAACGGGATGATCCTCTCGTCCATCACCTTGGCCCACTGGTCCAGCATGCCAGGCTTGGTGCGATAGGTGCGTAGTTCAAAAAACATGCAGGCAATCCTCTCCGTAAGTGCGCAGGCACCGGACACAACATGTCACACTGCCGCGGCAGGGCAGGACACGGCAACCGATGCCGGACCGGGAACGGGGCAATGTCAATCGGCGCGATCGAACCAGCGGACAGCGTCGCGCGTGGCGGACTCTCGCCCAAGTCTACACCGAAAACATCGATTCCGCTCAACCGACTCCCTAAATCGGTGTCGACTAAAGCGGTCTACAGCAGCGGCTGCTGGCGCTGAACGAGCTGGAACGGTGTGCCGTAGGGGTCGCGCAGGAAGAGCAGCCTGTCGCCGGCCGGCGAGGTTCGACCCGCAACCACTTCCGCACCCCCTTCCTCCAGCCGGGCCTGCTCCGCGTCCATGTCCCTGGTGGTGAAGGCAAAGTGGATGCTTTGGGGATCGATGTTTGCCCAGTCGGGAACCTCCGCCTCCGCCATGGCATAAATCTCCATCATGGCACCATCGTCGTCGGCCAGAAAGTGCATGAAAGGCGGTTCGTCGCTCTCCATGACGATGCGCATGCCCAGGTGCTCGCTCCACCATTGGGCAACCGCCTTGGCATCCTTGACGTTGATGGCCGAATGTTCGAGTTTCATGTAGGGAACTCCTGCCGCCACAACCTGCGGCATTGAAAACAGAACGGACTCTGCTTGTCGGGGTAACGGTTCATTGTAGGTTTGGCAAGGACCGCCGATCAAAACGATTGGCCAAGGATTCGCAGTAGGGTGACCACCAGGGGCTCCCGGCGCCACCGGCCAACCACGCTTGACGAGGCACGGTGCCCGCGGTCTTGTGCAGTCCCGAACCAGCCGGATATCGCGCTGTAGGCAGTCTGTGGTTCCGCACCGCCGAGCAAGCCGATTCACGCAAGCCGCATCGAGTTGCTCCGGCTTCCGGATTGCGGGCCCCGGCCAGGATCGCCCGTTCGCGGACGGACAGACCAACTCCGGACCGAACCGCGTCCGGTTTCGGGCCGGGAACACTCCTACAATGTTCCGCCGTCATGTTGGCGGTCCCACGATTCGCCGCGTCCAACAGCACCATTCCTTTGTCCCGATGTTGTTCCGCAAGTCCGTGTCCACCATGCAGAAAGCCGTCTCGCTCGGGTGGCTGGCATCACTGCTCCTTGCCGCCTGTCAAGCGGGCCCGCAGAACACGCCTGCATCTGCCGCGAACCAGCCTCAGGCCCCGGTGCCCGTGCCCACCTTTACCGCGACTCCCCGGCCGACGACCATCACCGTGGCCGAGCCGGTACCAACCCGAGCGCCTGTCCATACCGCAACTCCAACCCCTACGGCTACCGTGGAAGAAGACGCGGATGGTCCGGCAACCAATCGGGTTTCCAACCTGCGGGAAGGCCCCGGTACCGGTTTCCCAAGGGCCGGATGGTTGGAAGCGGACACGCCCGTAACACCGGTGGCACGCAATCAGGACAGTTCCTGGCTGGTACTCGCCGACGGCCATTGGATTTGGGCGCCGCTGGTGCGCAATGTCCCAAGGAACCTTCCAGTGGCCGACATCATTCCCGAACCGCCTGCTCGGCCTGTTGCGTCCAACCCCGTTGCGGATACGGGCAGTTCCGCCGAGCCCGTGGCCACTCCAAGCGGATCCCCTCAGACGCCAACCGGCGGATCCCCGCTGCCATCGGGTCTGCAATTCGCCTACGGCATTCAGGCTCACGTAATCGATGTGGGCACCCGGAATCGCAGGCAAATCCTCGACGCGGTCCAGGACCTGGGCTTCACGTGGCTGAAGACCCAGATCCGCTGGGAGGACTTCGAACGCACCCCCGGCTACTACCAGTTCACGAGCAGTCGCACGGAGCTGGACGCGCTGGTGGCCGATGCCGGCCGCCGCAACATCAATCTGCTGCTCAGCGTCACAGCCACCCCGCGCTGGGCCCGCGAACTCAACGACGACAAATTCGTGGCGGGCTTTCCCAAGGACCCGGCCGCCCTGGCCGGATTCATCGGCGAACTGGCCCGGCGCTATTGCGGCAAGGTGGCGGCCATCGAGGTTTGGAACGAGCAGAACTACTACGTGGAAACCGGTGATCGGGACATGCACGGCAGAGACTACCTAGCCGTACTGATTCCAGCCTCACAGGCGATCCGCCAACACTGTCCCGGCATGTACATCATTTCGGGCGCCTTGACCCCTGCGGCCAGCATCACCGGCAAGTCGGTTGATGATTTCGTCTACCTGGAGCAGATGCTGGAGGGAGGCCTGGCCGAATACGTGGATGCCGTCGGAGCCCATCCGCACGGGTTCAATGTTCCGCCCCAAGCCACGTGGGAGGAGGCCTGTACGGCCATCCAGACGACGGGCAACGAGTTCTTCAACGGCCCCTGCGACAATCCCCACCATTCCTGGAGCTTCCGCTCCACCATGGAAGGTTACCGGGAACTGCTGGTGCGCTACGGAGCGGGCCACCTACCGATCGTTCCGACCGAATTCGGCTGGCCATCGTTCCAAAACAGCGCGGACAACATCCACGCGGCCTACCTGTACGCCAACGACAACAGCGAGGACGAACAAGCGGAATGGACGGTGCAGGCCTTCCGGATAATGGAGGCATGGGGCTGGACGGGGCCCGCCTTCCTCTGGAACCTGAACTTCCGGGTGGTCGCCCCGACTACCGAACTAGCCTTGTGGGGCATTGTGAGCAACCAGTGGGAACCGCTCCCGGTCTATAACGCCCTGCAACAACTGACCCGTTGAGGATCCGTCCTCCCGTTGCCGTCCGCAAGCCACCTCCCTTCAGGCAGGCTACAATTCCTGCGGAACACACGTTGCACTGCCTTCCCCGCACACACAGGAACCCAGCCATGGCCGAGATAGTACGAATGGGCGTTGTAGGCGCCGGCAGCATCGCCGTGCGCGGCATCATGCCTCATCTGGCGATGGAGGATGTCCATGACCGGGTGCGTATGACGGCGGTCTGCGATCCAGCGCCGGGGCGGGCCGCGGCGGCATCGGAGCGGTTCGACATTCCCAACCACTTCGAAACCTACGAGGAACTGCTGGCGTCCGGAACCGTGGACGCGGTCTCCATCGCATCGCCCATCGGCCTGCACTTCGAACAGGGCATACAAGCGGTCGAGGCGGGAGTGCACATGCACTTCAACAAGACCATGACCACGACCAAGGCCGAAGCCGACACGCTGATGGCGGCGGCTGAGGCCAAGGGGGTCAAAATCGTGGCCAGCCCCGGCGAGATGATTCGTCCGGTGCACCAGGAAATCAAGCGCATGATTGAGCGCGGGGACCTGGGCACGCTCACCTGGGCCATTTGCGGTTCGGCCTTCAGCACCTACCACGAACAGGAAAGGGTCCGCCACGGCGACGATCCCCTCTCGAACATCAATCCGGCCTGGTACTTCCGCAAGCCGGGCGGCGGGCCGCTCTACGACATGACGGTCTATGGGCTGCATGCCACAACCGGCATCCTGGGACCCGTGAAGCGGGTCACCGCCATGTCCGGCGTGCGCATCCACGAGCGGGAATTCAGGGGCGAAATGTTGCCAACCGACATGGACGACAGCACGCTGATCGTGGTCGACTTCGGTGACAACCTCTTCGGCTTCGTCTACGGTGTGGCCGCGGGCGCGCCGCGGGCGGACGGCCGCATCACGCTGTTCGGCACCAAGGGCACCATTTCGGGCCCCATGTTCAACGGCGAGATGATCGACTATCCCGGCCGGGACGAGGACACCAAGCACGGCGGCTACAACCTGAATGGATCCCTGCCCCATGTCGTGGGTCCGCATCAGGAGCAGGAGGAGGCCCACGTCTACGAGGACATCATGCAGCTCGTGGACCTGCTGCTGTACGACAAGCCCACCCTGTCCACGCCGGAGCACGCCCGGCACGTGATCGAGGTCTTCGACAAGGCCTACCTGTCCGCCGAGACCGGCACTGTGCAGGAAGTCGTTACGACCTTCTAATGCCCCTTCCCGGCCGGATCGCGGTCCGGCCGGTCCACCCCTACGGAGCGGGTTTCCGGCCCGGCTGCGCGCCCTCATGCTGACACGCCTTGGCCTGACACCCTACTCCTTCCGCGCCACGGCCGCCTACTACCTTTCCTTCATCGGCCTGGGCGTGGTCAGCGCATCGATCGGCCCTGCGCTGCCCTTTCTGAGTGCCCAGGTGCAGGTTACGGTGGCCGAAGCCAGCAGCCTGGTCGTGGCCAAATCGGCCGGGTTCATGCTGGGCTCGTTCCTGATGGGTCGCCTGGCGGACCGGGTCCGGGCCCACGGCCTGTTGCAGATTTGCCTGCTGGCCAGCGCCGCCTGCACGTTGACCATCCCCAACCTCCCGGACCTCGCGGCCCTGCTGGCATGCCTGTTCCTGCTGGGCACCTTTGTGGGCGGGGTGGACGTGGGAGCCAACATCGTGATTGTCTGGGTGTTCCGGGAGAAATTCGCTCCCTATCTAACCGGTCTCCACTTCATCTGGGGGGTTGGCGCCCTGGCCTCACCCCTGATCATTGTCACCTTCGTGGAACTCACAGGCGATCTGCGCCTGTCCTACACGATCATCACGGGCGTGCTGCTGGTCATGTCACTGCTGTTCGTCCGGCTGCCCAGTCCCGAACCTATTCGGGACCGCGAGGAGGCGCAGTATCCGATCCCGCCCCGGCCGATGTTCATGATGGTGACGATGTTGTTTTTGGCGGGCACCATTGAACTGGTGGTGGCCACCTGGATTCTCACCTATGTCCTGGAGCTGGGGCTGGCCGACAAAATCACCGGCGGCTACCTCAACTCCAGCTTTTTCCTGGGGATCATTGGCGCGCGCCTCGTCAGCATCTTCCTCGTCCGGCGGTTTTCCATCTCGCAGGTTCTGTACGGCAGCCTGATCACCATCACCGTCGGCTGCCTGTTGCCGCTGATCATGCCTACTTCGCTGGCGGTCCTCTGGGTTGCGGTCGTCCTGGCCGGCATCGGGGTTGCATCCCTGTTTCCCTTCTGCCTGAACCTAGCCCCGACCTATCTGCCACCCGAAGGGCGCGTGACCAGTTGGATGTATGCCGGCGCCTCCTTTGGCTTTCTAGTCATGCCGTGGATTACAGGCCAGTTGTTCGAGTCGGTGGGGCCACACATCATTTGGCACTTCGCCCTTGGTGGCGCCCTGCTCAAACTTGGGCTGTTGTATGCATTGGAAAAGATGCCGCGCTACGTCCTGCCCGGATTGAAGGCCGGCGCCGCTGCGTGATCGCCCCGACGGCGGTTCCCCAACGGCTTTTCCCATGCTGGCGCGCCTAGGGTTGACTCCCTACTCGTTCCGCGCCACGGCCGCCTACTACCTGTCCTTCATCGGCCTGGGAGTCGTCACCGCCTCCGTCGGACCGGCGTTGCCCTTCCTGAGTGAGCAGGTTCAGGTCACGCTGGCCGAAGCCAGCGGCCTGGTGGTCGCCCAGTCGGCCGGGTTCATGCTGGGCTCCTTCCTGGCAGGGCCCCTGACCGACCGCCTCCGGGCCCATGGCCTGTTTCAGGTCTGCCTGCTGGTCAGCGCCGCCTGCGCCCTGGCGGTCCCCAACATGCCCGACTTTCCCCTCCTGCTGGTGTGCCTGTTCCTGATGGGGACATTCGTGGGCGGGATTGACGTAGGGGGCAACATCGTGATCGTCTGGCTATTCCGGGAGAAGTTCGCGCCCTTCCTGACCGGTCTCCACTTCATCTGGGGTCTCGGTGCCTTGGCAGCACCCCTGATCATTGTCACGTTCGAGGAGCTCACGGGCGACCTGCGCCTGTCCTACACGATCATCGCGGGCATCCTGCTGGTCATGTTGCTCCTGTTCATCCGCCTGCCCAGTCCCGCCCCGATCCGCGATCGGAAGGAGACGCGCTATCACATCCCGCCCCGGCCGATGTTCATGCTGATCGCCATGATGTTTCTGGCAGCCACCAGCGAGATTGTCGTGGCCACCTGGCTGCTCGCATACGTGCTCCAGAGGGACCTGGCCGACGCGATCACCGGGGGCTATCTCAACTCCAGCCTCTTCCTAGGGATGCTTGGCGCGCGCCTCGCAAGCATATTCCTCCTACGGCGGTTCACCATTGCGCAGGTTCTCTACGGAGGCCTGTTCGCCTTGGCCGCAGGCTGCCTGTTGGCCTTGGCCATGCCGACGTCGCTGGCGGTGCTCTGGATTGCAGCCATCCTGGTCGGTGTAGGATTTGCACCCCTCATCCCCGGCTGCCTTAGCCTGGCCCCAAACCATCTGCCGCCCGAAGGACGCGTTACCAGCTGGATGTACGCAGGGGCCTCGTTGGGTTTTCTGGCCATGCCGTGGATCACCGGGCAGTTGTTCGAGTCGGTGGGCCCGCAGATCATTTGGCACTTCTCCCTTGGCGGGACCATACTCAGCCTGCTGCTGCTGTATGCATTGGAACAAATGCCGCGCTATGTCCTGAAGGCCGCCGCGTGACCACCCCGGCGGCGGCTTCCCAACGGCAATCCCCATGCTGGCGCGCCTGGGCCTGACCCCCTACGCCTTCCGAGCCACGACGGCCTACTACTGGTCGTTCACCGCGCTCGGCGTGAGCCAGATCGCGCTGGGGCCGGCCCTGCCCTTTCTGGCGGATCAAATGCAGGTCTCCCTGGCCCAGGTCAGCCTGCTGGCCACGGCGCGGGCGGCCGGCTTCCTGGTCGGCTCGTTCCTGGCCGGACGCCTGGCCGACCGTGGCCGGCCCCACGGCATGCTGCAGGTCTGTGCCGCGATGGCCGCCGTCGTGACCTTGGCGATTCCCCACGTTCCCCTCTTCTGGTGGCTGGTCGGCCTCCTGATCGTCGTGGGGTTGTTGGAAGGCCCGCTGGACATCGGGTTCAACGTCCTGATCGTCTGGCTGTTCCGCAACCGCGTCGCGCCGTACATGACCGGCCTCCACTTCGTATGGGGCATCGGCGCGCTGCTCGCCCCGCTGGTGATTGTCCTCTTCCACGACCTGACCGGCGACCTCGCCGCGTCCTACGCGGTCATCGCCCTGGCACTGCTGTCGATATCCTTCGCCTACGTCCGCCTGCCCAGTCCCGAGCCGGTACGCCAGCGGCATGAGGCACGCTATCCTCTGTCACCGTGGCCCATGTTCCTGTTGACCGCCATGCTGTTCATGGCCGCTGCCCTCCAGTTGTCGGTGTCCACCTGGCTGTTGGCCTACATCCTCGAACTGGACCTGGCCGACGAAATCACGGGCGGCCTGATCAATTCCGAGTTCTTTCTCGGGATCATCGTGACCCGGCTCGCGAGCGTGCCCCTGCTGCGGCGCGTGTCCATCGCCCGACTGCTTGCCGTCAGCCTCCTGTTCGTGACCTTGGGCTGCCTGGCTGTCCTGGCCTTTCCGCAATCGCTACCGGTCCTGCATGCAGCCATGATCGTGATTGGAGCCGGGTTTGCCAACCTGTTTCCCGGTGCCCTCAACCTGGCTCCCCGGTACCTGCCGGCCGAGGGCCGGGTCACCAGCTACATGTACATGGGCTCCGGGATTGCTTTCTTCGTAACGCCGTGGATCACCGGACAGATGTTCGACTACATCGGCCCGTACGTCATCTGGTTCTTCGCGCTCGGCGGCACAGCGGCGTTGATGCTGCTGCTGGTCCTGCTGGTGCGCGTCCCGCGGTACCGGGGACCGGGCGCCGCCGGGGTCTGACAGTAGAATTGATTCCCGGCGCGGGACTCCCAACCCATAGTGCGCCTTCATATCCAAGTCCAGACCCTGAACCGGGAGGAACCACCCATGCAGAACGTTGCCATGCTGGGAACCGGCCTGATCGGCATGTTCTACACCCAATCCCTGAACGGCCAGCGCAATCGGGACCGAGTCACCATCCTGCAATCCCGCTCAGAGGAAAGGGCCCGGCAGTCCGCCGCGGACTGGGGCGTGCCGGCCTGGACCACCGACATCGACGAGGCGCTGCGCCACCCCGGGGTTACGACAGTCGTGATCGGCCTGCCGAACTTCATGCACCTGGAAGCAGTGCAGAAAGCAGTCGAGGCCCCCAACATCAAGGCGATCCTGTGTACCAAGCCGCTAGCCCGCAATGGTGCCGAAGCGGCGGAGATCCTGAAGGTGGTCGAGGATGCCGGCGTCTTTCATGGATACTTGGAGGATCTGGTCTACGCCCCCAAGGCCCTGAAGGCGATCAAGTCCGTGCAGGACGGTGCCATCGGGGATGTCCTGGTGGCGCGCTCGCGGGAGACGCACCCCGGTCCCCACAGCGCCTGGTTCTTCGATGCCGAGAAGGCCGGCGGCGGCGCGGTCATCGATCTGGGGTGCCACTGCATCGAGATCATCCGCAGCTATGTGGGCAAGCACAACCGACCGGTCGAGGTGATGTGCTGGCACGACACAATGGTGCACCCCATCCAGGCCGAGGACACGGCGCTGGTCTGGATCCGCTTCGAGAACGGCGCGGTCGGCCAGTTCGAGGTCAGCTGGACCTTCCGCGGCGGCATGGACCTGCGCGACGAAATCTCGGGCACCGAGGGCACCATTTGGCTCAACCATTTCCTGCGCACCGGCTTCGAGATGTTCACCTCCGGCGAGGGCTCCGGCTATGTGGCGGAGAAGTCGGAGGTGGAGAGCGGCTGGCTCTTCCCGGTCGGCGACGAGATTGTCGAGCTGGGCTACACCGACATGTTCACGGACATGTTCAACAGCCTGGAGCAGGGGACCTCGCCCACCGAGGACTTCTACGACGGCTACGTGGTGAACTGCGTCATGGACGCCTGCTATCGGTCGGCCAAGGAACGCACATGGGTGCCGGTGGAGGTCGACTGGCGGCACGGCAAGGCGGATCCGATTCGCCGCGAGATTACGGAGTACGACGGCAAGAACATCGTCAAACAGGAGACCATGCCGGACGGCCGGGTCAAGATGATCCTGATGGAAAAGGACACGGGCCGGATCGTGGACATCACGGTCTGACCGCGCCGATGCCGGACAACGGGGCAGGATGGGATCGCTTGGCGGTTGGTTTGACTGCACCTGCCAATCGAGCAGGTCTTTCGAGATCGACGCCAGACTTGAACTACCGAACCCCCACACCGGGAAACCCAACGCAGCATGCTGGCCGGTGCACGCCGTTTCCTGGCGGATACAAGTACTCCGCTCGCATGGGAGGTGCCCGATGACTGTCACCAAACCCTGGACAGCACCGGAGGACAAACCAGTACTCCCGGTCGACCTGTCCAAGCCGATCCCTTCCTGGGACAGCCCGGAATACCCTGCCGAATGGCCCAAGAACGATCCGGGGAGGACCGTCGGGCACGCCTACATCCTCCATTACCTGTCCAACGCCCTGCTCTCGCTCCTGAGGCGGCGCGGCCGGCCCTTCGCGGTCAACCAGGACATCGGACTCCACTTCGTCGATGACCGCGGCCAGGCCCAGCGGTGCGACCCGGACCTGATGGTCATGCCCTTCCCCAACACCGGCAAGGGATCCCTGCGCCACCGGGACATGCCCTGCCCACCGGACTGCGTCATCGAGGTCGCATCTCGGTCCACCGTGGACAATGACCTGGGGATCAAGAAGGAATGGTATGCCTGGATGGGGGTCCGCGAGTACTGGATCCTGGATCCGGTCGACTCCGACGACCCCGCCCACTTCGAGCACGGCCTGCTGCTGCCGGACGGCCCCCTGATGGGCTGGCGGCTGGAACAGGACCGCTACGAGCCGCTGGCTACGTTTTGGGACGCAGCCGCCCGCACGTGGTCCGCCCACGCGCCGGCCCTGGCCTGCGACATTCTCATGTCGCAGGCATTGCACAAGGAGGAAACCGATGGCGGTTACCGGCTTGTGGCCCCCGAGACGGGCGGGCCGCTGCCCAGTAGCAGCGAGAAGGACCAACTCCTAGCGGAAAAGGACAAACTGCTGGCAGAAAAAGATGTCCAGCTGGCGGAGAAGGAGAGGGCAATCCAGAAAGTGGTCAGAACCATGGCACAGTTGCGATACGACGACTCCACCGCCGACCGACTACGGTCGATGATGCAGCGGACCTCCACTCCCGTGCCGGCAATTGATGTGGTCCGAGGATGGATGGCGAAACCGTCATCCGAAGAATTCCTGGACTTGGCACGCCAACACTTCGGATTGTCCGAGTCAAGCCGTCCAGGGTTTCAGGTCGCCGTTCCGTACCGGTTCGATCCCGGCTGCCTTGCACAATCCCGATGCACCGCGGGAACAGATGGATGCTTCACCCGAGGCTTCCAGACAGTGGCAGGGGCATGCAGACTCCTTGGCACTGCCAGCAACGAATGCGCTTTGACATTCCCGGAGTGTGAAGCCGCGCATCCATGACAGCACCTACCCATCCCCACACTGATTGAATCAGTCTTGGCGTGGTTGGTTTCTGCACTCTCGGGCGATCCGCGCCTATAATGCCGGGTCCTGGACCGGGATATGCCCCCATCGTCTAGTCTGGCCTAGGACACCAGCCTTTCAAGCTGGCGACAGGGGTTCGAATCCCCTTGGGGGTACCAATGGCAGCCGCCAAACCTCACGGTTTGGCGGCTGTTGGCGTTAACCGGCCCAAGCCTGCGGACGCGACCGGACCGCTGCCCCAGTTCGCATCGATTCCTCGATGAGCAGGGTCAGGTACTGGTCCTGGGCACCCTGCGCGAGGTCGTAGAAGCGTCCGCCTGCGCGTACGTTCGCACCCATGCGCAGTAGACAGTCAGCCGCGGCGATTTCGTCGTCGGACAGCCGCGCCGGCACCGTCGGATTGCGATAAATCCACTCTTCACCGACCTGAATCCCGTGGTGATGATACCCCTCCAAGAATCCCAAACGGCCGCCATCCACGCGCTCCAGGGGTAGAGACATGGGTGTCTGCGAATCCCTGAGCCATGCAATGCGATCCTGCACAATTTCACCGCGCGTGCCGCGGATCAGGACGCGCGGCGCCCGCACCCAGGACCAGTACTGATCCCAAGTGAAGTCGAAGAGACCGGACTGCCCCGAGTCGAACTCGAACAGGGCCAGGATCTGGTGGGAGGCCTCAAATTGGTCGGCAGCGGGACGGGCCGATCGTCGGCGACTGGCCAACAGGCTGGACTCGACGCCGAAGGCGTGTATCGTCGCGTCCTGGAAGCCCACGCCAAGCATGCGCCGCATCAAACTGACACCATGATAGCCATGCGCCGCGGACACCTGCGCCTGCGTAATGTCACCCAGACGCCCGTCGCGGGCCAACGCAATGCGGGCCGCATGCAGGGGCTGAAACTGGTACTGCTCCGCCACCTGAATATGGGCACCGTTGTGCGTCAGGGCCGTGAGCTGTTCCAATTCGGCCACGGTCTGGCCCGGAGGGGTTTCGGTCAGGACCGGCATGCCGGTTGACGCCACCGACGCGATCACCTCCGCAGCGGCGGGTTGGCTGACCGATACGAGCACGAACTCCAGCTCCTCCCGTTCCAACAGTTCCGGCAGGGTGTTGACCACGGAGACCTGCCAACGGTTGGCATAGGCCTGCCCCTTGACCGGATCCCGGACCTGTATGCACACCACCTCGAAATGTTTCGGCATCCGACGGGCAATGCGCAGAAAGAAATCGGAACGCCCACCGGCCCCAACCAGCCCGAAGCGAATCCGGTCGGTCATATTCAGGGGCTCTCGGGCAGCTTTCGTCCGTTTCGACCGCCGCCCGTGCCTGTGTAGGGCTGGCCGGGATGCCAGTCCCGGGCGGGTGGCGGCACGAAGTCATCCAACGGCAGGTTTACGCGGCATCGGTGGAAACTCGACTGGTAGGCGGCATCGCAGATCTCGAGTGCCTTGAGCGAATCCTCCGCAATCGTGTAGTCCGCCGTGCCGTCATCGATCTGAAGGGCCAAATTGTCAAGGTGTATCTGATGCGGGGTACGGGTTTCGCGGTTCTCGGGAGCAAGGTTCACCCCACCGGGATGGTCGGCGTTCACGATGCGATACTCTTCAGACCAAGGCCAGAACTCAATCGTGCCTTTGTCACCGCAGAAGCGCATCAGCGTGTCCCGTCCCGGCCGTCCGATGTGCACAAAGTCCCCGGTTTGCATCACGATGCGGGTTCCCTCGCGGGTCACCGCGTAGGTCGCGGCCACCGTCTCCACCTGCAGGCCGTCCCGATAGGTCCGGCTGGAGATGTCACACAGGGCCATCACGTGGTCCATATCCGGCGAGTCCAGGGCCGCCATGCAGAAATCCAGCCAATGGATGCCGGCATTGATGATGTCCCAGCCGGTGCAACGGATTTCGATTAGCTGGACCTGACCGATGTCACCGGCGGAAACATGGGCCAGAACCTTTCGTGGCGTCGTCTGCACCAACAGACCGTGCGGCACGCAAATCGGCAAACCACGTGCCCGGATGGCGTTCAGGATGGCGCGGCCGTCGGTCAGGCAATGTCCCAACGGCTTTTCGACCAGAATGCCCCGCAGCGGCAGTTCAAGAGCATCCATGACTGCAGACCGGTGCAGGGCAGGAGGCACGGAGACCACGACCACATCCGTGGGACATTCTCTGAACATCGACTGCCAGTCGCCAAACGTGTCGACATCGGCAAACTGCTTGCGGACTTGGGCACGGGCGGCTTCAGAAATGTCCGCCACAGCGCGCAGGTCGTAGTGGAGCGAATTCTCCAGGGCCTTCAGGCTGGCATTGCCACCCATACCGGCTCCAATCACGGATGTTGTCAACATGGGCGGTGTAGGGCAAAGCTGGGATTTTGATGCATGACCGATCGTACCAATCGAACTTCGGCAGTCGGATACCGCACTTCACAGACCGCGTCCATAGAGAATTCCTTGAGCATCCGGCGATGGACTTCAAGTCACCGCGCGGATCAGGCTGAAAACTAGACGTAACATGAATATGGACAGAGATCAATATCCGCGTTTCACCCATGGAGATTGCCCCTGGCGTGGTCCCGGTGCATGAGGCAGTCGTTCCCTCGGATCTACACCGCCCAGCACATGGTGCAAGTTGGTCGCGTCCCTCCGGTGGCCGCGAACACGGCACCGTGCAAGTGCAGGTCTCCGACTGTCGATGTTCCTGTCTGCAGTCCTCTTGCCGGTACCGTGCCTTTGACGTGAAAGCACTTGGGCCAACACATGGCGTTGCAGGGCGCTGAACCAGTGCGCAATCGGGTTCAGCCAGGAGGAATAGGTGGTGATGCAGTGGAAGTGATAACGAGGATGGGATTCAGCCAGAACTGTGTCAGATGAAGAGCCTACGGTTTCTTGGGCTCCTCTCGGTAGTCTCGAAGGTCACGGCACTGGTCGTAGAGTTTCCGGTGGATCCTGATCCAGTCGGTCTTGTTGATCCCTCTCCGGTTCCGGCTGTCGGAACTCTGCGGAAAGGCGCAGGCGATCTTGATCCACCGTCGCTGTTCCCGTGCGATGGTTCGAATCTCTCCGGCGACCTCCGAGAGATCCTGATCTTGGCTCATGACCAGTGCCACGTCGTATTCGCAACGATGAGCAAGAGCAATCACATCAAGCGCGATCCGTACGTCGATCCCCTTCTCCTCCCTTGTCAAAAAAGAGTGTTGTGTGCCGTCGGGTAAACGCGCCGTGCGTTTCCGGTATCGAAGCGGCCGGCTATATACGATGACCCCTTGTCGTCCCATCACCGCGAGCTTGCGAGTCCAGAAGGAGTGTCATCTGCGATCCTTGTGGACATCAGGATCAGGAATCCCAGTGTAAAAGCGTACCTGGACCAGTTGCCATCCCTGGTTTGTACAAACTTGCTTGGCGAGGGCTGAAACGTCGTAGTTGGGGTAGGTATAGCCGAACGCTTCGCGAGCAGCATGGAACAGGTTCTGACCATCCACAAAGACGACTGCACGCTTGAAGGGAGGTTCGCTGTTCATTGCCCAATAAAAAAATAACCCCGCTCGAGGCCTTTCGGCGTGTCGGGCGGGGAGCAAGTAGACGGCAGTGTATCACATTGGAATTTACCTCAATGCGAGAAACGCAAAGGCATTCACATTCTGTATTGACAGGTCCTTGGGCCTACAAATCCGGCCCCAACCGACCTAAGCGTAGCCGCGATGCTCCAAATCGACGTGTTTCACCGGTGCAGTGATGAATCGCAGTCTTTCAGCACATCGATCCTTCCCGCCGGTGGCACAACCAAAATGAGAATGCGATTGCCCTGATACCCAACCACGGTACGGCGGGACCGCGCGGTTTTGTGGTACCTGATCCGACGATCTACTCGGGGACACGGCCAAGTGGCGCAATTGGCACGGCGGACTGGTTGAATCGCCTACCTTGAGGACGAGCAGGCCTTCATGCCAATATGGGACAGGATGCCAATATGGGACATGCAATTAGCCCGTTTCATTTGACACCACCGACGTGCCACTGGAAGATCCGCATAGCCCAGAGGCCATGTTGCCGGTTGTTCGCCCAGAGCTTTTCGATGCTTCCAAGCCGCCTGCACACCTGCGAATCCTTGATCCTGCGTTCCCGCGACCATCGCGAGGCGGATCGCATATTGACTTTGCTGACCCCGGACCTTGGCCGACTGGATGTTCTCGCCCGCGGCGCACGCAAGCCGGCCAGCCGCAAGTCGGGCAAGGTGGAGCCCTTCATGCTGGTCCGCATCCAGCTGCAGCAGTCCAAGTTCCTGCCGTTCGTGGGTGAAGTTCAGCTTCTGAATCCGTTTCAGGGATGCCGGGAATCCCTGCAGGCCATTGTGGCCTCGAGCTACGCTTGCGAACTGGTCTACAACCTGACCGTCGAGGGCGAGGAATCGGACTTAGCTGAAGAGGTGTTCGGATCCCTGATAACGGTCCTGACGGAGATCGATGCCGAGCCGGATCGCCCGGACCTGCCCCTGTGTTGGCTGGAACTGCACATGCTGTCGGCTGCCGGCTTTGAGCCGGCCTTGGAGTTTTGTGTCGGATGCGGTGCGGAAGCCCGTCCGGAACCCTGGGGATTTTCCGTCGCGGAGGGCGGCATCCTATGCCCGGACTGTCTTGGTGCCATGCCCGGCGGCCAACCATTGCCGCTGGAAGTATTCAAGATTTTGCGGTTCCTACAACGAAGCACCTGGGAGCAGGTAAGGGCTCGACGCGTCGCGCAACCGGCGCTTTCGGAGGCCCGTAGCATCATGCGCGAGTACCTGAACCATACATTGGAGCGCCCCTTGCGTACCGCGCAATTCGAACGGCGGTCCGGCCGCGGCCTCAAGTGATCCCCTGCCAAGCCGCTGAGGGACGCATCCACGGTTTCACCCGCGAAGGAAACCATCCACGGAATCGGATCGTAGAATGGCCTTCCCGCCGGTGCCCAATCCGGCCATGAACCCCGAATCCAGTTGCCCCGACAGGGCTTGGAGCCGTTGATGTCCTCCAGTCTCAAGCACTTGACCGCCGTCGCCCGCGGCGAAGCCGCACCGGACCTGGTGTTGGCCAACGGGCGCATCCTCAATGTCTTCACCGGCGGGTTCGAGGAAGCGAACGTCGCGGTGGCCAACGGACTCATCGCAGGCATCGCGCCCGACTATCAAGGCCCGCGCACCATCGACTGCAAGGGTCTAACCATCTCCCCCGGCCTGATCGACGCGCATGTCCATATCGAGAGCAGCCTGTGCACGCCGGGAGAGTTCAGCAGGGCGGTCACGGCCCGAGGCGTCACCACGGTCATGGCCGATCCCCACGAGATTGCCAATGTTTGCGGCGTCCAAGGCGTTGTCTTCATGCACGAACGCAGCCAGGCCACCGACCTGGACATCAAGCTGATGGCCCCTTCCTGCGTGCCGGCGTGTCACTTGGAGACCAGCGGAGCCGACCTGGATGCGGTCGTCCTGCAGGAACTGCACGAGGAAGGCCTTGTGCACGGTCTGGCCGAGATGATGAACTATCCCGGGGTGTACCTGGGCGACGATCGCTGCCTGGCCATTCTGGAGGCGTTCCAAGAGGAGGTAATCGACGGACATGCACCGCGCCTGTCGGGAAAGGAACTCAATGCCTACCTGGCCACCGGCATCGGCAGCGACCACGAATGCACCACGGCCGAGGAGGCCCTTGAGAAGCTGGCGCGCGGGATGTACATCCTGATCAGGGAAGGCACGATCACCCGCGATTTGGATGCCCTGCTGCCCATCGTGGACGAATACAACAGACGCAGAATCTGCTTCTGCACCGATGATCGCATTCCGGACGACCTGCTGACCGAAGGAAGTGTGGACTTTCCCGTGCGCAGGGCCATTGCGGGTGGTCTGGACCCGGTTGCCGCCCTGACCATGGCCACCTTGAACCCCGCGGAATGGTTCGGCATGCGGGACCGGGGCGCCATTGCACCGGGCCGCCGTGCGGACCTGATCGTCTGGCGCGACCTGGAGAGTCTGGAACCAGCCTGGGTCGTGGCCGGCGGCAAGGTGGTGCTGGACGACGGCAATGTCCCGGACGCATCCGATCCGGCTTCCGCGACCCTACCGGACGGAGTCGGCGGAACCGTAAGGATTGATTGGGACGGCGTGGACTTTGCCGTGCCCGCGCCCGCAGGCGCAAGCGAGGCAACCGTGCGCGTCATCGGGTCCATCGAGAACCAGATCGTTACCGAGGCACGGCACTTCACATTGCGCGTAACCGACGGTTGTCTGGAAGCGGACCCGAGCCAGGACGTGCTCAAGATAGCCGTAATCGAACGGCATGGGCGCAAAGGGACGATGGCCACGGGCTTCATTCAGGGGTTCGGGCTCAAGTCGGGCGCCATGGCCGGCACGATTGCCCACGATCACCACAACCTGGTCGTGATCGGTGCATCCGACGCGGCCATGCACACCGCGGCCCGTGCGGCCGCCGAACTTCAGGGCGGCATTGTGGTGACTTCGGAAAGTCAGGTTCTGGCCAACATGCCCCTGCCGGTGGCGGGCCTTATGACCGACGCACCCATGGCGCAGGTCAGGGAGCAGTACCGCGAACTTCAGGCGGCCGCCTCAAACCTGGGTTGCCGCATGCATGATCCGCTGATGGCGATGAGCTTCATGGGTTTGGAGGTCATCCCGTCGCTCAAGATCACGGACCTCGGCCTGGTCGATGTCGACCGATTTGACTTTGTTCCCGTGGTGGTCTGAAACCGATCTCCGCAACCCCAACTTGGGCGCAGAGGTTCCGGACACGACAGCGTGCGATGGTCCGGCACATGTGAGGACACGACCGGCAGGCATCAGCGCTCGTTGAGTTGATCTCGCTCACCCCCCAATGTCGGGCACAGCGTAGTCGCGAAGTCCACCCATCTGGTCCAAAACCGGCAATGGAACCGGTGTGCGCACCGAGATTAAGTGACCTGCACGCTAGTGGTACTCTGGGTTGAGCCGACTTGCGAATGTTGCCCGATTGCAGTTCGTTCCGAGATCGGCGTCCTTGGTTTCCGCTTCACGGTTGGGGTTGCCGCAACCGACTTCGATGAATCCTGCGCAAAACCTCTGGTCGGAACTCAGGAAGTCCTGGCACTTGTACCTCTTCCTTCTGCCGACCTTCGCCTTCATCCTGATCTTCCGCTACTACCCGGCCGGTTCCGCGGTGTTTCATGCCTTCACGCGCTGGAACGGTGCCGGCATTGCCACCTGGGTCGGCCTGGAAAACTTCCGAACCCTTCTCACGGACTTCATCTTTGTCGCATCCCTCAAGAACATCGGGATCATCCTGGCCGCGGCCCTGATCAAGGTTCTCATCTTCCCGATGCTGGCGGCGGAGTTCATTTTCAATCTGCGCAGCGAGCGGGGTCAGTACTGGTACCGTTTTCTGCTGATCCTCCCCATCGTGGTGCCGGGCATCGTGGTCACCCTGGTCTGGCGCTTCATCATGGGGCCCAAGCCCTTGGGCGTCCTGAATGCACTGCTGGAACTGTTGGGCCTGACCGAGTGGCAGCATGCATGGCTGGCGGACCCGAAGATCGCCCTGATTGCGGTCCTGCTAGTGGGTTTCCCCTGGATCGACGCCATCGCCATGCTGATTTACTATGCCGGCCTGCAGAACATCTCGGGTGATGTCCTGGACGCGTCCAAGATCGATGGCGCCAGCATCTGGGAACGGGTGATGCGCGTGGATCTGCCGCTGCTGTTCGGCCAGTTCAAGCTCCTGATCATCATTACCACCATCTTCACGCTCCAGAACTTTGGCGGCATGCTGGTCCTGACCAATGGCGGCCCGGGGTACGCCACCATGGTGCCGGGCCTGTGGATGTACCAGCGCGCGTTCCAGGCAGATCGGTTCGGCTACGCCTCGGCCATTGGCGTGGTGCTGCTGGTCGTCATGCTGGCCCTGACCTGGATCAACAACAAGCTTCTCAAGGAAACCGACGTCACCTACTGACCGACCGGTCCATTCTCCCTTCATGTCCACAATCTCCACTTCGGATACCGCTTCGGCCTTGACGTTGCGGCCCAGTCGAACCCGGCAACCGCGCCACGTCAGCAACTTTGTCGTATCCATGGTGCTGGTGCTGCTGGTCATCCTCACCCTCTATCCGTTCGTCTTCATGGCGATCACGTCCACCAAGTCCTATGCCCAGTTCCTGCACAGCTACTGGATTCCCGCATGGCCCCCCCATATCGTTGAGAACTACGTGGCGGCCTGGAATCAAACCCGCGGCTACCTGCTCAACACCATCTACGTGGGTGTGCTCACCGTCGTGGGTTTTCTCTTCACCACGACGCTGGCGGCTTTCGTCTTTGCCCGCTTTCGCTTCCCGGGCAAGGAAATCCTGTTCGGCAGCCTGATGATTCTGATGATGATCCCGCAGATCCTGCAGTTGATTCCGGCCTTCATGTGGGTGCGGAAACTGCAGCTGCTCAACACCTATTGGGTTTTGATCCTGCCTTATATCGCCGGCGGGCAGGCCTATGCGGTGTTCATCCTGCGCACCTTCTTCAGCTCCCTGCCACAGGGCCTGTTCGATGCGGCACGCATTGACGGCGCGCGGGACTTCCAAACCTACTACATGGTGGCCCTGCCGCTCTCCAAGGGCATTCTCGCCACCCTCGCCATTCTGCGCGTGCAACAAGTCTGGAACGACCTGATCTGGCCCCTGATCACCCTGGCGGACGACTCGAAGCGGACGATCACTGTCGGCCTGTATTATTTCCAGGGTGAGACCCAGACCCAATACGGGGCCATGTTCGCGGGCTACCTGATCGCATCGGTACCGCTGTTCCTGCTGTTCCTTGTGGGAATGAAGCAGTTCATGGCCGGCGTCACCTCGGGTGCCATCAAGGCTTAGGCAGCCGAAGGGGTCCTAAACCCTGCCTTAGAATTCCTGTTCACAACATCGGAGATTTGGGAGGAAAACTCAATGACTACACAGTTGAGCAGACGTGCGTTCCTACAGGGCCTGTCCGGAGCCGCCGCCCTGGCAGGCCTGGCAGCCTGTGTGCAACCTGGTGGCCCACAAGGGGACGATGTGGATTCCGCAAGGCAGACGATCGAACTGTATGTCGGAGGCACGTTCCAGCCGGAAGTGGCACGCGGCGAAGGCTTGGACCACCTGTTGGAAGCCCGCAATCTGGCGGACGAATGGGAAGCGGAACATCCGGATTACGCCCTGGAGTTCGTGGCGGGCCCCGGCGGCGAAGGCATCGAGCAATGGGTGAAGTCCCTGCAGGCCGCGGGCACCATGCCCGACATCCTAAATGCCGTGGACAACTGGCTGAACCGGGACATCGGCACGGACTACTGGGTCATCGTCGACGACTACGTGGAGGAACCCAACCACTACATTCCCCAAGGCGAACTGGGCCATGATCGCTGGCGGGACGCCTTCATCGCCGGCTTCGATGCCCGCAACCGCATGATTGACAGCCATTACTACGGAGTGCCCCAGGCCATCAACGGGGTGCAGATCTTCTGCAATCTGGACATCCTGGAAGCCTCCGGGGTCGACTTCGAGTCGGAGATCATCGACCCGCGCTGGACCTTCGACGACATGCTGGGGATCTCCCAGCGCATTGCCGACGCGGGCCACACCCCCTGGTCGCTGGCCTGGGCCCCTCCCTACTGGAACTGGATCCAGACCACGTCCCTTTCCGGCTTCCTCAAGTCCACGGGCAAGTGGTCGGTGCTGGACACCAACAACGACGACTTCGTGACGTCCATCGAGCGTTTCAAGGCCATTGACCGAGGCGACTGGACCGCCGACTCCGTGGAGTTCCGGGCCATGCACCAGATGGCGCAGGATTGGACGAAGTACTGGAGCGAAGGCTTCCTGGGCCTGACTTCAGCAGAAATGTCGGCGTTGTTCGCGCGCGGCGAAGCCGCCTTCTGGTGGAGTACCAGCAACTCGTATCCGGTGGTGCAGAACGATCCATTGCGGGAATTCGATTTCGCCATCGCCCGTTTCCCCCTCTGCTTCGACCGCATGGCCACGATTGGCCAAGGCGGTCCCACCCAGTACCCGGGCGGAGCCTACAACACAATCGCCATGACGGCCACGGCCACCAGGAACGGCACACTGGATCCCTGTGTCGACTTCATGAAGCTGTTCACATCCTGTGAGGGTCAGGGCCGCCTGAGCCGCGAACACGGTGGTGTCGTGCCGGCCGTCTTCTGCGCCCAAGGCCGTCCCGAGCTGGAGCAGTTCAAGCCCGATGTGGGTGAAACGTTCCTGCTGACAATCCACATGAGATCCATGCACTTCGACTATGGCGAGACCTACTGGCGGATCACCAGTGAATGGCTGGGAGGAACCCTGAGCTACGACGAGGCCATGGCCAAGTTCCAGCCGGTCATGGAGCAGTTTGCCAAGGACGCGATAGAAAGGGCCGACGCCTGAACACATACCGATTGGGGCAGGCCGCAATCACTCTATGTGGCCTGCTCCGGTCCACATCAACATAACTTGTCGGTTCGCCTTGGGGCGAACCGGCTCTCGTTTTTCCTGTCCTTGGCTTGACGGCAACCCCTGGTTCCGTTTCTCAAAACCTGCCGGTTTCAGGCAACTTCGCTCCTGGTAGATCAGAGCCGGGTTGCATCCCCTGCAACTCCAGGTCGGGTGAAGCCGTCTCCACCCACCCCCGCCTGGCTTGCTCCGCGAGCAGGGCATCAGCCAGTGCAGCCTTGTCCCGAAGCAAACGCAAGTCGCCTGGGATGGACGGATCGGAGCTGACCAGGAACTCTGAACCGTCACACACCCCCATCCCGTTGCACCATTCAGGCAATATCCTTCTTGAAGATCCCTTGCAAGATCCGAATGCATGGTGATGGACAACACAAGTGATGGAGACAACCGGGCCTTGAACGGGGACAAACTCATAATCGAAGGGCAGGCAGGTACCGGAGCCTACCCCGCCAATGCCATGACACCACACGACTTTATCGACAAGTGGCGCGGGTCGGAATTGAAGGAGAGTTCCGGCAGCCAAGAGCACTTCATCAACCTGTGCCATCTGCTGGGTGAACCCACACCAGCCGAAGCAGACCCGACCGGTCAGACCTACTGCTTTGAGCGCGGTGCGCGCAAGGATTCGGGCCGGGCGGGATGGGCCGACGTGTGGAAGCGGGGCCACTTCGCATGGGAGTACAAGGGCAAGCATGCCAATCTCGATAGGGCCTTTGATCAATTGCGGCAGTACGCCCTGGCCCTCGAGAATCCCCCGCTGCTGATCGTCTCGGACATGGTTCGGTTCCGCATCCGCACCAACTGGACCAACAGCGTCAGTGAGACCCACGAGTTCGAGCTGGAGGACCTGACCCGTGCCGAGGTTCGGGAGAAACTCAAGTGGGCAATGTCGGAACCCGAGCGTCTGCGTCCGGGTGTCAGCCGCCAGATGCTTACCGAGCAAACTGCAACGACGTTCGCGACCCTGGCTCAAACCTTGCGGCAACGCGGCAACGATCCCAGGGTAGTGGCGCAGTTCGTGAACCGGCTCGTGTTCTGCATGTTTGCCGAGGACGTGGACTTACTGCCGGACAACATGTTCACGCGCATGCTGGAACGGGCAGTCCAGACACCCAACAACTTTGTGCGATACGCCCAGCAGCTCTTTCGAGCGATGGCAGAAGGCAGCGAAGTAGGGTTCGAATCAGTAGCTTGGTTCAACGGTGGACTGTTTGACGACGACACCGCTTTGCCCTTGGAGAAAGCCGAAATCACCACGGTGCTGGAAACGGCCTCCCTCGACTGGGCGGATATCGATCCCGCCATTCTAGGCACGCTGTTCGAGCGCGGTCTCGATCCCGACAAGCGTTCGCAACTGGGGGCGCACTACACGGGCCGCGACATGATCATGCGGATTATCAAACCGGTGGTCTCCGATCCCTGGCTGGCGGAGTGGGAGGCAACCAAGACGGACATTCAGCGCCATCTGGAACGGGCAGAATCAGCCAAGACGGCATCGACCCGCAACCGACGCCGCGGGCAAGCGGACAGTGCCCTCAACACCTTTCTGGAACGGCTCAGGAAGTTCACCGTCCTGGATCCGGCGTGCGGCTCGGGCAACTTCCTCTATCTGGCACTCCATGCCCTCAAGGATCTGGAACATCTCGTTCAGTTGGAGGCGGAGGAATTGGGCCTTGCACCTGGACTTCGGTTTGTGGGACCCGTCAACGTCAAGGGCATTGAGATCAACCCCTATGCCGCCGAACTGGCCCGGGTTTCCGTTTGGGTCGGAGAGATCCAGTGGATGCGCCACAACGGTTTCCCCGTCTCCCGAGATCCCATCCTGAAACCTCTGGACACCATCGAGTGCCGTGATGCACTCATCAACACGAACAGGACCGAATATGAGTGGCCCGAAGCAGACGTAATTGTGGGCAATCCTCCATTCCTGGGTGACAAACTCATGCGTGGCCGGCTGGGCGACGACTATGTTGATGCACTTCGCCAACTGTACGGGGATCAGGTCCCGGGAGGTGCCGACCTCGTCTGTTTTTGGTTTGCCAAAGCTACCCAGTCACTGGCCAAGGCCCGGACACACCGAGCCGGGCTTGTCGCGACCAATTCGATACGCGAAGGCCGCAATCGAACCGTGCTGGACCGCATCGTACAGCAGGCAATCATCTTCGACGCGTGGTCCGATGAACCCTGGGTGTTGGATGGCGCGGCCGTTCGCGTTTCACAGGTTTGCTTTGGAGCCAAAGCTGACAGAAAACCTCAGAGCATCGTCTTGAATGGTCAACGTGTGGACTGTATTCATGCGGATCTGACAGCAGACACGTTTGACCTAACGAGAGCGACCAGACTCAAGAGCAACTCTGGGGTTGCATTTCGGGGGAATTCAAAAGCGGGAGCCTTCGATATTCCTGGGGATCTGGCACGGGAATGGCTGCAACTCCCCGCCAATCCAAACGGACGGACGAATGCGGACGTACTGAAGCCCCTGGTCAACGGAGCTGATCTGATGGGCCGATCGTCTGATCGCTGGATCGTCGATTTTGGTCCATCCATGAGCGAAGAGGAGGCTGCACTCTACGAAGTGCCCTTCTCCCATGTCGTGCACAAGGTCAAGCCATCACGCCTGAGGAACCGAAGAAAGAGCCGGCGGGAACGTTGGTGGATACACGGTGAGGCCCGCCCAAACATGTGGCGTGCGATTCAGGAGCTTCCTCGTTTCATCGTTACCCCGGAGACTTCCCGCCACAGGGTGTTTGCATGGCTGGACAGGGGTTCGTGTCCAGACCACCAACTGATTGTCATTGCCCGTGACGACGACGCGGTATTGGGGATCTTGCATAGCCGATTCCACGAAGCTTGGTCGCTTCGATTGGGATCAACCTTGGAAGATCGTCCCCGGTACCCCACTGCCGCGGCATTTTATACGTTTCCCTTTCCCGATGGGCTCAACCTCAACGTACATACGGATGGAAGCATGATGGCCCCACGCGCGCTTGCAATCAAGGATGCAGCCAGGAACTTGGTAATACTGCGCGACCGCTGGTTAAACCCACCCGAATGGGTTGAGTGGATCGAGGAACCCGTACCTGGCTACCCGAAGCGACCGGTGCCGCGTAACCCCTCCGCAGCTTCTGCCCTGAAGCAGCGAACGTTGACCAAGCTTTATAACGAGCGGCCTGCATGGCTGTCCCATGCCCACGAAACTTTGGATACCGTTGTGGCAGAGGCATACGGATGGCCCGTGGACATCTCGGAGGACGACGCTCTCGCAGCACTTCTAGCTCTCAACCTGGAACGCTCCTGAGCAGACGCGTCGTCATGGACATGAAAGAACTCGTCGACACTGTTTCACTTTCGTTGAAAACCGTTCAGGTGGACCTGAATAGCTCCTTTTGCACGGTCCTGGTTGGCCGGCCGGCTTCACGCCAGGTGGCCGGCCAGCAAGTGCAGGAAGGCCTGTGCCCCTGCGGCGTCTTCAGGCCGCGGGCCAGCCGCGCCTGGGGCTTGAAGCGTCCAAACCATCCCTCCAGCAGGTTCGTACTGGAGGGGATGGAGGGGTCGCGCACGTAGCGTATGAGGTCGTTCCAGCGCTCCATGACATACTCCACCAGGGCCAGCACGGGTGGTGACGGCTGGATCACGCCCTGGTGGGCCCACTCGCAGCAGACCAGCAGCAGCTGGCCGCCCCACAGAGGCAGTTGGCACACCCGTTGCACCATCCCCCGTAGCACGGTTGCGTCCGCCCGGGTCCGCAGGCCCGTGCGCAGGTGCTGCAGCCGCCGGCGCACCGTGCGCCGCATGTGCACCACGCACAGCTGCCGGTCCAGCCCGCAGCCCTGCAGGGCCTTGCGGAAGGCGGGGTCGTCGTCGGTGACCAGTGTGTGCACGCCGCGGACCTCCAACTCCCGGAAATAGGCCGTCCAGTTGAAGCCCGACCCCGTGCGGCGTAGGTCGCACGGGCGACCGTCGGTGTCCAGGACCACGGCCACCGGCTGCCGCCGGCCCTCCAGCGGCAGCCAGGTCTCGCCCACCAGGACCACCCCGAGCAGCTTCTCCGTCGTGTCCCAAGGTGCCTCCGCCTGCCACCGCTGCACATCCCGCCACAAGCTGGCGGGGCTGACGAAGCAGCCCAGGACCTCCAGGCTGGCCGCGGTCGCGCGCAGGCTGACGCCGAGCACGTACAGGCTCATCAGGATCTCCTGCCAGGGCCGCGTGCGCTGCTAGCGGGTCACTCCGTCCGGCGGACGCGAGTGTGTGCGGCCGCAGGTCTGGCAGCGCCAGAGCTGCACGCGGCAGGGCCCCAGCAGCAGCAGATGGCGCTCGTAGCAGCCGTTGCGCCAAAAGGCGCGTCGGCCGCAGTAGGGACACGCCTCCGGCGGACCGGGGTCCGCGAGTTGACGCGCGGGATGGTCAAGAGGGACTACGGTAAAAGAAAAGACATGACGAGAAGCCCTTTTCTTGGTTGAATGTGTCAAACCAAGGCTACAGGGCCTCTTGTCTCGTTCCGGGACTGAACCGTTTTCAACGAAAGTAAAACAGTGCCCCTTCTGACACAGAAGTGCACGTTCGTGCCCACTTGTTGCTACAATGGGAAGACTGACGCCCTGAATATCCGGGACCTCGCGCGCCATAGCCAAGTGTTCCTGCCGCCGCCTCACTATACCTAAGAGAATGAGGATGAACGCGAGTTGTTGCAACCAACGGGCCCGCGACCGGCTCCAGAGCCGAGACCGATGTTGGTGACCATCCTACGAGGGCAGTCGAATTGAGCTCCAACGCTT
This sequence comes from Caldilineaceae bacterium SB0661_bin_34, assembly GCA_009841145.1. GTDB lineage: Bacteria > Chloroflexota > Anaerolineae > Caldilineales > Caldilineaceae > Bin34. The sequence goes on from VXMJ01000020.1 coordinate 120,153, forward strand.
GCTCAGTACACCACCCTAGGACATCCCCTCGTTTTTGGCGATCCAACGCTGTGCCACGAAAATTTCCATGAGCGCAAATTTTTCACCAACATGCGGTTTCCGTCGGAACAAGACCCAGCATAAGAATTCCCAGTACACTCCAGACGTTAGGTCCAGAACCAACAAACCCGTTTGCCATCGAGGTTTCCAAATGGCCAGCCGAGCACATTGTTAGAATACCATTAAGAAAACATTACCTGAACTATACAAGGTATCATGAATTCCTCAGTGAACCAAAACATTACCACCGAAACATCAACAAGCTTAGGCCGCACCGCACCAGGAGAAGGCGAACGCGGAGCTGCCGCTGGTTACTACAAACAATATCAATATTCTGCAGTCATCATCCTCAAGCAACTCAGGCATGGCCAACTCGATTGGATACGCGTAGCAGATCCTCAGGCAGGTCGCGTAGACGACATTTTGATCGGAACAGCAGAACGGATTGACGCATACCAAGTGAAAACCGAGCAATATCCCGGCCTTTTCACTTTTAACGACTTGACAACCCCCAAAGGCAAACCGCCATTGATCACGCAATTGGCACAAGGATGGTTTACACTGCGCGAGCGATATCCCAACAAATTGGTGGTAGTCCATCTGGTAACCAACCAGACACCGTCAAATTCTCCCAATGCCAACATCCCACTAGGTCCAACTCAGCCGACACCGAAACACTTCGCAGCGTTTTTGCACCAAGTTTGGGAACCAGCCCATCGCACGCGTATGGACTCCGACATCAACATCCCTGATGAATGGTTACACGCGTGGAATGCACTCCAGCAACAAAGTGACCTTCCCGCAATTGCTTTCGACAATTTCGTCCGGGATTGCAAATTGGAATTCAGGGCTAGACCGCATCTAGACATAGACATACCATCCACGCGAGAGCAGCAATTTGCAACCGAAGCGGTAGATAATATCGCGAACTTGATTTTTTCAACCGTAGCCGGCCCCGAACATGAGATCGAGATGTCACGCGAGCAGTTGCTCGAACGGCTCAATTGGACTGACAATTTTGAATACAGAAGCAGTCATCATTTCCCTTTGCAAAATCACATTTATCAAGAGATTGAATCTTCTGCAACCGAACTCATGGTTTCCATTGAAACCTATGCTGGAGGTTACATTGCCGTGATGGGTTCACCTGGCTCCGGCAAGTCAACCTTATTAACTAACATTCGCACAAGATTAAAACTTCGTTGGATTTCATATTACGCATACATTCCAGATGACCCACATTCTCGGAATCTCCGCGGCGAGTCAGTGAGTTTTTTGCACGACGTAACCCTTGCACTAGAACGAAGTGGATTTCAGGTTGGGATTACTCCAAATCGATTCGACCGAAGTCTACTGCTTGAAAGATTTCATCGACTACTCAAACAGTTGAATGAGGACTGGCGCACAACTGGACGCAAGACTGTCATAGTGATTGATGGGCTTGATTTTATTGAACGCGAACTCTCACCAACTCAATCGTTATTGAATGACCTGCCTGATCCCGATCAAGTACCGGACGGAGTATATTTCGTTCTCGGCACTCAAACTGATACACTGTTGAAACCTAATATACGAGCCATGTTGCACCGCAAATGCCAACCTGGCCGCACAGTCTACATGTCTCCACTGACACGTCCTCAAGTAAATGAAGTGGTTGATGCTGCCAATTTATCTACTGAATTGGACGTCACACAACGACGGCGAATATATGATGTATCAGATGGACATCCGCTGTATTTGAACTATTTGATCAAGGAAATTAGGTTGCGTAAAAATCCAACAGCACTCGTGGAGACTCTTCAATCAGCTACACAGTATAGTGACGACATTGAGACTGTCTATTATGGTCATTGGCAGCGGTTTTCTGATGACATGACATTGGTAATACTTCTTGGAATGTTTGCTAGAGTCAAAGGCGTAATAGATATCACTTGGGTCAGAACATGGGCCGATTTTCCAACACTTCAGAAACTCATTAGGCAGTTTTCGCATTATTTCAGAATTGAAAACTCAACTCGCTGGTATTTTTTTCATGACAGTTTTCGGCAATTTTTGACGGACAGAACCTGCGAAGCCCCTCTTGGCGACTCCGATTCTGACGTAGATCGTCATTACCATGCAAAGTTGGCGTTGCACTGCGCAGACTCGGCACCCGAACATATATTACAACGATGGAACGAGTTGCATCATCGCGCTGCAGCGGGTGAGCACAGCAAAGTGCTTACGTTAGCCACTCAACTGCACTTTCGAACACAGTTCTTGGAGTTCCGGCCATTGGATGCTATCCGGGCGGACATCCTCAACTCAATTGCGGTAGCTGTGGAGTGTAAAGACTTGATCGCCATGATCCGTCTTTGTTTGGTAGGGTCCGAGATGTGTCAAAGGGGGGAATATCATCAGCCTGCAAGACTTGCCAGTGTGTTGTTAAGAACTGCATCGCATGAGTTGGCACTGTTGCAATTGCGGGATGGGTTGCGGTTGCGCGTTGACGCGGTGACGGCGCTTAGGGTTGTTAAGCCGCTCATTCAGGCTGGTCTGACCTCAGAAGCTCGGCGTATTTTCGAAATTGCGGAACCACTTGACTTGCTGGCTGGTGTTGCATCGAATTTGACAAATGAACCTTTTGACCAGAATCCATCTGATTTGCGCCAAGTGCTACAAGAGTGGGTGAAAGCAGCGGCTTGTGTCAAAGATGTTGCTAAGACCATCGATGTGATCCAAGCCATTCCGTTTGACAGTCCTGACATGGTGGAGTTGCTGGAAATGAAGCTGTCGAGCGGATTCTGTGGGCGACTGCTTTTTGATTTCGGTGTGGAGCTGATAGCCCAAGAACGTTCGTCCGACTTAGACATTGTGCTGAATACACTTGATTCAGGCGATCCACAGTACCGTGAACCACTATTTTGGCTCCTGTTCCGAGCTTACGAACAAAGCTACAATGTAGGTAAACTTAGGGAAGCATCAAGTTACTGCACACGTTTGTTGGGATTAGATCGCCAGTGTTTCCACAAGGAGCATTACATTGCACTTGCTGATTGTGCGTGTCGCTTGCGGCAGAGCTACGACCTCGCAACAGGTTTGTTGACTAACGCAGTAGCAGCATCAGATGCCCAAGTGCATGACATGACCTGGAGCGAGTTGCCTTCGCATGACTTCCTGTTCAGGAAATTGCGCTTGATGCAATATCTGAGATTCAAAGGCCATTTGCCAGACGATTTCGCTACCACAACCGTCTCTGGCTCTGATTCTGACATTCGAGTCGAACGCGCGCTGAATGCCATTGCGTACATTTGGGAGTCTGCATTGGCCGGCCAGAAGATGGCCGCTTCGTCCATACGCCAATGGGCATGGCTGCTTCGCCTGTACTACCACCACCCTGTGGACATGGCAAACCATGAACAGTCACCCTTTCAGATGTATGGAAGCAAAACCAAGTTTTATCAATTGCTTGTGATGGCGGTTGCTCCCCATGGTACCGATGCACTTGGCGAACTTCGGACAATGTTTGTCCAAGAGTGGAACGACCCGCGCCAATCTCAATTTTGGCCGCCAGAGGTCAAGCGATCACTGATCTGCGAATTCATCGGAGTTGCAGACTCCAACAATTGGATCGTCGAAACATTGTGGGACATTGACGAAACTATTCCGAGCGAACAAGACATACAAAGTTGGGTAGAGGAAGGTTTCAACCAGTCCGAGGCGTGGATTCGCTGTGGCAATTTTGACAACGGGATGAACTCCCTGCGCAAGGCGCTAGAAAAAAGTTTCGGTGTTGGATATCGAAAAGATTATCAGATGGAGCGGTGGATTGACCGTCTCGACAAAGTCAATCGCGTCGAGCCACATCTTGCGCTTGATCGGATTCGCAGTTTTTCCGTTGGCACAATGCACCTTTACGAGAGTACTGAAGGCAGAGCTGCCTACCGAGCCGCGCGGCAGTTACTTGCAATTGCGTTCCGACATAGTCCTGCATGCGCACCAGAGTTGCTCACTTGGTTTGAACATCAGAACCTCTTGAGCCATTGGGGGGGGATTAGCGTCCTCATCGAGGAAGCAATGCAGTTAGCAACGCCACCATTGCCGCAAGTCTCACAATTGGTGACCGAGTTCTTGCTACCATACAATGCAACAGCCGATTCCCGCGTTTTGCGTGACTTGGTGACACAGCTTAGCGCGCAGTTGAACCACAGCGAAGTCATTAAGGGAATACGGCTCCTTGTCAACCGAGTGAGATCGGACACAGTCCCATCCCAACGGTCCGAATGGTTGAGCGGCTTGGTCGAAGGTTTGGCTCGGGCGAACATTGCAAATTCAGACGCCGGACTGACAATCCAAGAAGTCGAAGCCGCGAGCCATTCCGATGTAATTTCAAACACTTTGGAGTTGGAAGGGGAACCTGAACATTTGCAAGTAGATGAAGTACTCACACGAGTGAACTCAGTATTGGATGTCCGCGAATTGCTGGCTAAAGAGACGCACAACTCATATTTCAATTGGTTGCCTGTGGTAAAGGAGTTATGCCATTCGTTACGCGATGTTGATGACTTGACCGAACTAGCGCAGACGTTCGGATGTCAACGCAACGCAAGTAGGATCCTCACTGCAATCAGCGCGCGCTTGGACCAGTTGGGGTTTAAACAACACGCGTGGCAAATTGGGACAGATGCACTCAACCGATCAAGTTTCTTGGGGTGGTATATCTGGTCAGAGGAAACCAGAGTTGAAACATTTCGAGCATTGAACCAGATCGACAGAACCCGCACCTCTGAATTGATTTGGCAAACTTTGCTAACGGATCTCAGAGAACATTTCGACATTGTTGTTGCAATTATCAGTGCTTTAGATGACATATGTGAGCTGCTGGACCCCACAGCAAGATACGACGTTATCTGGCCAGAGATTGACATACATATTAAGCCACTATTACAAACTACAGACTTTGATCGTCTCCCAACGTTATTTCAGCATGATGTCTCTGAAGTGCTCCCTGGTGAGATGTTTCTTGAATTGATTCTTGGGCATATTGATCATCCTTGTCAGGTTCTGCAACAAGCGACGCAGCGGAGTATCTGTAATCTCCTCCTGGATAATGCAAGCCAAGTTTTTGAGGTTGTTCAAACCGGTTTGTCTCTTTCAGAAACACATCAAGAAGGAATCCTCATCGCATTGGATGCTGTTAGTTTGTCCAATCCCAACATCATTGATTTCTTTCGGAGCCAAATATATGCACTTTATAATTCTCCAAATTTTCAGATCAGATCAATAGCAAAGTCAATCGGGCAGCGGTTGAATTGGCCAGCTCCAAGTCACGCCAGGAAGTTGGAATCTCCCCATCCTACATATATGCTGACGTTTCCCGATCATGAGTTTGTCGACTTGGCGCACACTGGGCCTAACGATGATCCATCCCAATTCATATCTTTATTTCAAACCGAAATCACGCGCATTGCTACAGCTGCCAATGTTCCGATAGAGAATGTAGTCCAACGTGTGATCAGCATCATTCATTCTCTGGTCCCACATCCGTCAGTGTTGTCTATGCAAGCAGAGAAAGAGCTTCAATCAACTTTGAATTCGGTTGGAGTACGTTTAGCATATCACAGACCTCGATTTTGCATTGCTCGCAGGGCTATATTTCACACTCTTGCTGAGTTGATAGATTGTGGCATGGTCACTGCTCAGTCGGCTGGCGATATCGGAGTTGACTTAAGGACATACGATCCCTACTTCGTACGGGCAGAATCCAAGCAACGCCCTTCGCAAATCTCGCGAATGTCAGTTTCGTCGATTAGGTCCAGCCCTAAAGATTGGGTTATGAGTGCGAGTGATTCCTTACCTCATATTGTGTGGTGCCCAAATGGCAACCGCAAATTGGTGGCTGAAGTCACTTGTCTTAGCAAGAAAAGTATTGGACGTTCATCAATTGAAGAGCGCTATAGCGCTTTGGTAGTTGAGCAGGAATTTCCCCTCGGTCAAGGAAAAAGCCTAGACAGTATATTTGCTTCGGCGACTAACGCAATTGTGACTGAGTACCCATCGTTGAGTGGGACTCGGAAGCCCCATCATATTATTGTTCGCAACCAGACGTTTGGTTTTAACTCGCCGGGCTCCAATTGGCTTGCACTAGATCCCATCGTGGGCTATCAATGTGGTTGGAAAGTTTCCGATTCTGGCATGTTCAGATGGGTTGATTGTGATAATAATGTTATGGTTGAAAGTATTTGGTGGCGGGAAGGAAGGTCATCAGTGTATTCGGCGTCAGAGTATGCTGATGAAACAAGCGAAGGTTGGCTGGTTGTTGCTTCGGAACCAGCTTTGGCTCAAATCCAGCGCGATTGTGGTCAGGTAGTGAGGAAGGCGATTGTTGTAAGGCAATTCGATGAACGTGGGAATGTGGTCAAGCACCGAGCGGATGCTTAATAAGCAAGCTGTACTCTCTTTCTCGATTGACAGCAAAATCGCGTCCAGTTAGGATAGAATTTCCTCGGTGTGCTGGAATCGAGACACACGTCCTGCACAACGGACCCCGAAGCGCCCCTGCTGGACAAGGTGTTGTGCAAGGAGGTCTGGCTCGCGTTCCTGGGCCATGCCCTGTGGAGGACCGTAATGGTCTGCTGATGGACCTCACGGTCAGCACGGCCGAAAGGGAAGCGGTGTTGGAGCTCCTGGATGGGCTACAAGAACGGGCCTACCGACCGCGCACGCTGGGTGCCGATCGCGGCTACGACTCCAAGGACTGCGTGCGGGACATCCGGGCGCGACGGGTGACCCCGCATGTGACCCGGAAGAAGCACTTGACCATCGACGGTCGCACGACGCGGCATACCGGCTATGCCGTGAACCTGCGCCTCCGCAAGCGGGTGGAGGTGGTCTTCGGCTGGATGAAGACGGTGGGCGATTTGCAGCGCACCCGCTACAGAGGCGTGGACCGTACCGGGTGGGTCGGCTACCTGATGGCGACCGCCTACAACTTGCATGACCAAACTCCTGGCCGAGCCGGAGACCGCGGCGGGCCCACAAGAGCTTTAGGGGCCTACGGACCCCAAAAAAACTCACACGTGCGAACCACGCTGGGGATTTCAGGGTCCATCGGACTGCCTAAACACCGCTTCCGCGCACCTTCGGGTTGCCGATGTCTTCCAAAACCCATTCTTCAGCAGCCTGTTAGTGCACCAGGAGAGACTGAGCGCAAACAAGGAAGCTGGGTTGGAATGAACAGAACCCTAGCGGATCCCGTCGAATGGGCCTGCGATTACCCTGATGGTACGCCGTGGGTGGATAGTGACCCATCACTCCTTCCTGATAGAATCGGGCAGTAGTGTCGGCCACCGGTATTGGGCAAGAGAGCCATGACCGAACACAATGCGCCCCGCCAGGCAAAATCGCAGACACAGAAAACGACGCATATTCATTATCCGGCACTGGATATTGGAGCGCCCACCCACATCACCTACACCCATGGTGGGTTGATGATGGTCAACTGGCATGAATGCACCTACGTGGAAGCGGCACGGAGGCTAAACCAACTGGGGTCAAGGACGGTGCGGGGACGGCTGTGGACGGCCTCGAACCTGCGATCCTTTACCCGTCGTCACGGAATTACCCGAGAATTGCACATGCCCCCCATGCAGAAAGTGGTGGATGTGCCGGGCATACCCAAGGAATACGCCATACCTTCCCTGGTGCCGGTTCTGGAGGTGACCGACGGCCTGCGGTCGCCTCACGTCATCACCCGCATCATTGAGAAAGGCGACGAGGATGCCCTGGCGTGCTTGCGCGATGCCGTCCGCTCCGACCCTGTGGTGCGCTCCGAAGTATTGGCCCTGGCACCCGACCTGCTGGATCACCCATGGGCTGGTCCGGAGTATCAGGAGTTCCTGGATCTTGCCCGCACCTCGGGCCATTCCGACTGATCCGCAGCACTGGCTGCACGTCCTGCAGGCTGCAGAACGGCTGCAGCGTGCCTTGGACGGCATCTATGTGGTCGGTGGGACAGCGGCGGCCCTATGGGCGGGACACCGCACATCCCATGATGCTGATCACTACATGCCGGACCTGGAACACAGGTTTGACGAGGTATTGGACAGATTGGAAACGCTGCCCGGATGGATCACGGTCCGGATACGCAGGCCCCATCTGATCCTGGGACAACTGGATGGTGTCATGGCGGGGGTGGCGCAACACCCCACCGTCGCTTCCGGTTCCATGCAGGTAGAGACCACCCAAGTCACCACCCCGCAGGGTTTGACGATTCGTCTCCCCACCTTTCGCGACACCCTACTTCTCAAAAGCCGTCTGCTGATGACGCGCAACATGGCCCGGGATTACGTTGACTACGTTTATCTGGCCATGAGTTTGGAAGATGCCAATTTGGAACAGGCCTTGGCCCCTGCCAAGCGATACAAGCTTCCGTCCTCGGGTCCATGGTCGCACGACGGCTCCGAACGTCCCATAGCCTATCTGGAGGAATTGGGGCTTCGTCTTGTTCGTCCCACACCAAAGGACACACGCCAGATCCGATTGCACTGGCATCGGTTCCAGTCCCTCAATACAGGGGCCTCGTTCCCGTCCTGGGATGAAATCGCATCCTATTGCCAAACCGAGGGCACCCGTGTGTTGGAGGTTTATCGTGCATGGAATATCTGTGGACCATGCGGGTCCGGGCACGGGCATGAAGGCAGTGACGATGGCGAACTCTCCAGTGACGATACTGACGGGAAGAACACGTAACCCTTAGTGGATAGGGCCATGAGTGTCGACTTGGCAGGGAGCCACCTGATGGCAGGTGAGGTCCAGATGGCCCGACTGCCCCCGGCCGCCGGCCCGTCCCACAGTGCAGGCTGCGTCGCCGGCGCCCCGGACCGTCCTGCGAAGGGGCTTGGCCGCTGTTGCTTCTGTCCCGGTGCACCTGCCGACGCAGGTCCTGGATTTTTTCCTGCAGCCGTCTAACCTGCTTCTCCAACAACATATTCTTCTCCACCAGCATCGCCACCTGCTCGCGCAGGGCGGCCGGTTCGCAGGCCAGGGCTGAAGAAGGCATGACGGGTCCCGCAAACGGAACGGAAGGGCACAGGCCGGCACACGCCGTCATCCTTGACTTGCAGCACGAGAACGCGTCGAACGGATCCGACACCTATGTTCTGGTCGGAACACCGTCAGGCAGTGCGTAGAAGGTTACCCCCAGTGCACCTCGCCCTGGACCTACACCAGGTCACAAGCGGAGATTCCGAGTGACAACGGTCTCATAGGCGCTGGTTGCAGCTCCCAACTCTCGCTAACAGAAGATCTGAAATTCCCCTCGCACTGACCTCCCTGAACACACCTAACGCAACAACTCGATACGGGAATCGTCTTATATGGATAAGCAGAGCTACCCCTCCTGTAGGTCGCTCTTGGCCTACAGTTTCCTCTCTTCTGGACTTCACAATGATTTTGCTTGAAGGCAATCCACCCACTACCTTGAGAATGCGCTTGGAGAGCGTGTCCGCTAGTCGCAGCAGCATTCAATTGCGGGTCTTGGGGCTGATTGTTGCGGCCCTGTTGCTCTTTGCCCATCAAAACGTGGTGGCTGAAGCTCAGAATTCCCATCAGACCCACATCGTTCGGACAGGCGACACCTTGGTCTCCATTGCAGAGCAATACAAAACGACAGTAGCCCAGTTAAGGCAGCTCAACAATCTGTCGGAAACTGAGGCTCTGTACGTTGGCCACACGTTGATCGTGTCCCAGGTAGGCGTCTCTACCCCGCCGTCCACTCGCTCGGTGGTGCACTCAGCATGCCCTGTTTTGCACACGGTTCAGAGAGGCGAAACATTATGGGCCATTGCCAACCGCTATGACGTAAGCCTGACCGGCATTGCCCAAGCCAACAACCTATCGAACCATCGCCTGATTCGAGTCGGACAATCGCTTTGCATTCCGGGTACCACCAGTCAGCCGTCTCCTACTCCCGGGCGCACCGGACCTCAACCCCAACCCGGCACAGCCAGCTATACAGTGCTGGGTGGCGACACGCTCTTTTTGATTGCCCGCGCACACGGTGTTTCTGTGCAAGATCTGATCGAGGCCAATGGCATCACCGACCCGAGAAGGTTGTATCCCGGCCAGGTATTGCGGATTCCCGGTTCAAGCATGGTGGAAACAGGAAGTACCGGAACCACACCTGCTGACACCGATCCAACATCTGGTTTCTTTACGGTCCAGTTTTTCAACAACCTGAGCTTCACCGGATCCCCAGTCCTGACACAGCAAGTCGCACCAGGCACTCGCTTTGACTGGGGCTTGGCTGCTCCAGGCCCGCAGGTCAATGCCGATCACTTCACCGCCAGGCTGGAAGGCCAATTCAGTTTCGAAGAAGGCCTGCACCGTTTCAGCGTGACTGTTGACGACGGCATGCGACTGTATGTGGACAACAATCTGGTCCACGAAGCTTGGCACGATCAGGCTGCCACCACCCATGAGGTCGATGTGCATTTGACGGCTGGCCTTCATCAGGTGCGTCTGGATTACTACGAACGGGCATCCTCTGCAAGTCTGTGGCTCCGTTGGCAACGGCTGACTCCTGGGTTGATTGCGGCCCCGCCATTACCCCCCGTTGCTCCTATGCCAGTGCCAAACCCTCCAGCCGATGCTTTCAATCTGCAGTTTTTCAACAACGTGGACCTGAGCGGGCCACCTGTGCTAACCCAAGTCGCGCCAGTGGGAAAACGGTTTGACTGGGGTACAGGTTCCCCAGGTCCTCAAGTCCACAAGGACAATTTCAGTGCCCGCATGGAAGGTAACTTCCACTTCACTGAAGGCACCTATCGCTTTTTTGTAACCACTGATGATGGTTTACGTCTATACATTGATGGTGAACTGGTGTTGGATGAATGGGGGGACTCGCCGGAGCTCACCTCCTATAAGGACATCGACCTGGCGTCGGGTTCGCATCACGTACTGCTGGAATATTACGAAAGTGGCGGCGTCGCGGTCATGTGGCTGCGTTGGCAACCTCTATTCCCCTCAAACACAAGGATTCCACAGACTGCTATCACTCCTCCTACACCAGGTTCAGGCACTTACACTGAAGAAGACAAACGGGCATTGTTCCACGCCATTCTGAATAACGACATAGTGACGGTGCGTCGCATGATCGCCAGTACGGGATTTCCAAGGTTCCGCAACAGATTGAGCGGTACGGCCCTGCACTGGGCAGCCAGAGTGGATGCCTTGGAAATCATGGCCTTGCTACTAACTTACCCTGAGGCGGACCCCAACGTTCGTTTTGACAATGCCAATTCAGACCCCTGGAACAAAAACCGGACCCCGCTTCATGAAGCTGCCACGCACGGCAATGCGGCAATGTCGGAGCTGTTGCTTGCTCATGGAGCCGATCCTTCGCTTGCCACGAGAAAAGGTTTTACCGCTTTGCACTTTGCCGCGAGCAGCAAACATACGGATGTGGTTGAAATACTCCTGAAACACAATGCCGATCCCAATGTTCAGGAACAGTTTTCAGGGAATTCCCCCTTGCACAGCGCCACAAGATGGAAACCCGATCCAGAAGTTCTGGAAATCCTGTTGAGACATCGAAGGATCAGACCCAATCTGAGGAATCACGATGGGCAAACAGCCTTGCATGAGACAATTGTTTTCGGGCACAGAGCACAGTTGGCGATTTTGCTCGACCATCCTGAGGTCGATCCCAATATAAGGGATGACTCCGGTCGGACCCCACTCTATCAGGCTGTGGCAAACGAGAACAAGGAACTTGTGAAGTTGCTACTGGACAACAGGGAAACAGATCCCAATAAACGGAATGACATAGGATTCACCGCACTCTACCGGGCCGTGTATGATGAAAACGAGGATCTTGTGGAGTTGTTACTTGACCACCGGAAAACAGATCCCAACATCGACACCAAGAAGGAGTGGACTCCATTGTTCAGGGCTGTTTCGAATGGTGACCGCGACATTGTTAAGCTATTGCTGGAACATGATGATATTGATGCTGAAATCGAAACTCAAGGTTGGACGCCACTGATGTTGGCTTACCACGAAGGCTTTGACAGAATCGCAAGATTGTTGGAAAGGCACCTTGGCTACCAGGGTTAGGAAAGGTGATTGGCTCAAGGAAGCCACTGGCAGGCTGCGGAAGAATGGGTTTTGGATGACACCGGCCCCTACGCGCGGGTTGTCGAGATCGTCCCCTGGGGGCGGTGGCCCGTCCTTGGCACGGAAGTTCTTGAGGCTGGCGGCCGCCTCGCTCAGGGTGCCATCCACCCTGAGCAGGCCGCATGTCCCGGCCGCTCTCCTTCGGCCGGGGTAGAATTCGGCAACGGCACACGCAGGGAACATGCTATGGCCACCGCCATTCGGGAACGGGAACGAATACAGGCGACACCCAACGGGCTCGTGCGGGACCGGTACGCCGACCCAACCATGACACGCGCGGCGCGGGAAAAGAGGATTGCTTGGCGGCTGGATCATCTGGATGAGTGGCAGCGCGACCTGGAGAACCTGGCCCACTATGATCCGCGCTACGCCTACGATGTCGCCCACGAGTACGACCATGATTGGACTACCGACCCCGACTATGGCCCCAGGGCCATCGATCTGCTTGAATTCGACGAGGATGGCGTGCAGCACCGCGAGGATACCCGACCACAGGCCATTGAACTGCACATGCGCGACACCCTCCAGGACCGGTTCGGCCACCGTGTGGTGTACCAGAACCGCTACGGTTTCGTGGAGGAAATCGCTGAGAACCTTGGGCTGCTAACCCGGCAGGGCCGCCCGTCGAATACCATCAAGCCCGATTTGATGGTGATGCCGTCGGAGGAGGAGCTGCTGAGTGACCAAGACCCGGACCGCAGGCCCAGACCCGACGATCCCGTCCCCGAGTTGGTGCTGGAAATCCTGTCCGAATCCACGGCAGCACGGGACCTGGGCGACAAGAGGCTGCTTTATGAGGCCCTGGGCGTTCACGAGTACCTGGTCTACGACCTTGGTGGCAAGCGGCGACCGGGTTCGCCCCGGTCGCTGCTGTTGTACCGGCTGGAGGGTGGGATCTACCGACAGATGGCCCCCGAGCCGAAACGATCCTCGTCGGATCCGGACCGGCACTGGAGCGACGTGTTCGGTACGTACATCCGTTTCTTGCCGGACGTGCGAGAGAACGCCGAGGAGTTTCGCAAGTTGCCGGAAGGGAACCGGCCGCCGCCCCGCTTCCAGTGGTGGGATACCGCGGAGTCTCGTTGGCGCGACCATGAAACCGATGCCGAGATCGAGCGGGACCGGGTCGTGCAGGAACGAGACCGGATCGTGCAGGAACGAGACCGGGTCGTGCAGGAAAATGACCGGATTGCCCAGGAACGAGACCAGGCAGTGCAGGAACGAGACCGGCTCGCTCAGGAAAGGACAAGCATGGCCATCGACCTGCTGCGCGCGCATCTGGGGTCGGAACTGGCGACAGCACACCGGAATCGAATCGAGGCAGTCTGGCACCGGGACGGTCCGCCAACGGATGTGGTCGACCGCATCCTGCAGGTGCGGTCAACACCCGACGCGTGGCAGTCGCTGTTACTACCGGACAAACCTGACAACGACACCGGTTCTGCCGTCACCAACACCTGACGGCGGCACAACCCCCGGAATTGGCCGCGGGGTCTCAGCCCCCGCGGCGAACTTCCATCCCCCACACTCCGCAGACAACGGCCAACTACGAACAGATGTGTCCAGTGGATGTCGCGCTCACTCCCGCGCGTCGGTGGTCCCCACCTTCTTCCACGGTTGCTTTTTGAGCGAAACCGGCGTGGTCAGGCAGCGGCTGCAACTCCCACCAACAAACAGTAGCTACTGCCACCTAACCAACACGGAAAATCGAACCCCCTACGACGTTGTCTGACTTTCTGCCTCAACAACCGCTGCAGACGAGAATCTGTGATCACTACGGCCTCAAGGTATCCGGTTCCTTGAACACCTGCTTGTCCACTTGACCAGCCACCATCACGTGATGTTGTCCTCCCTTCGCAACCAATTCGTCCCACCCTTGCTGGACGGCTACGGAGCCCTCTACTCGAGATTGGGCCGCCCCAAGCCTGGAGAAGAGGAAACCTTCAGGGCCAAGCTTCTGCAAGACTACCTTGGCCCCGCGGACCAACACTCCGACCTGCTCCGCTTAGGTCACAAACTTGGCTCTTTGCTGCTTCCTCAGGCTCCCGTTCAGGTGGGAGGAGTTCAGTTACCCCAGCCTTTCATTCTGGCGGGAGGCTGGATCAAGGGCAGAGGCTATGCTAACGAGAGCGAAGCTCTGGCCCATGTTGTCCGCTCCGATTCGTTCCTGCCGGGCTGGCGCATACTGCCCTTGTTGGCCGGGCCGGTGGAGTACGGCTCGTTCAACCGTTGGCCCCGACTCGCACCCGGTGTCTCCGGCAACCCCGGTATCCGCGCCGCGACAGCCTATTTGTCCTTGCATCAATCGGGCCTTCCTTCCACCTACGGACTCAACATCTCACCCCCTCCGGTACCGGGTGATGATGAAGAAATGCGACAGGAGATCACCGAGTCCCTGGAGATCATCTTCGCCGCGGACCTCAAACCGTCCTGGCTCACCCTGAACCTCGCGCACATCATGATGGACCCGGAGTTGACTGCCACAGTCGATAACCTCGTGGAGGTGGCCAGTCAAGCCATGCCCGCCGCCACCCCGCTTTGGTTCAAGGTGAGTCCCGAGCTGACGGCAACCCGTTATCGAGAACTTCTGGAACTGTGCGATAAATGCAACGTCAGGGCCATCATCGCGACCGATGTCCTTTTCCAGTACCACCCGGATGGCTCGCCGGCTTTCCTGAGTGGCAAGCCACTCGCCCCCTTGGCACGCAAAGCCCAGATCGCCCTGGCCACCTTGAAACACATCCACGGTCATGAAGTGGACCTCGTGGCCTGTGGTGGAATTTTGGCCGGTCGGGATCTGCCCGCATTGGCACGGTTGGGAATCCGAGCCTGGCAATACCATTCGGCTCTGCATCACCGAGGTCCGCTTGCCGCCCCCCTGATCTGGTGGGAGGCCGAAAGACGACGCTGAGCCGACATTGGAGGAACGTGGGCGGTACCAGCGGGGCTAGTCTGGCACTACAGTTGTAAAGCAGCAAGCTGGACACGCTGGCGGTAGTAGCAGCACTGGACGTCCAAGCGCGACTCCGTTCCCAGGTCGGCCAGTGGTCCGTGGTAGGGACGATACACAGCCACATCCACCACTGCGGGCGCCGCACTCGGACATGCCGCAATGAAGCGATGAAAACCGACTCAAGACTGTCCAAGCCGGTCAATGCCTACATGTGGATTCCTCGTGACCCAAGACTTCTAAAATGATGTATCTTCAACGAACAGTCCCATTCTTACGCGTCCCTGATTAAATTTGCTGGCGCTCCCTATTTCCCATAACCCATGCGTAGCCCTTCCACAAAGTAGGGTTGGAAAATTAGATACAGGACCAGAAGTGGCAGCACGGTCAGCACGGACCCGGCCATAACCAAACCATAGTTGATGTTGAATTCGCTCTGAACCGTTGCCAACCCCACAACCAGCGTGCGCATTTCGTTCGCGCGCAGGACAATCAGGGGCCAGAGGAAGGCATTCCAGGCATTCATCACGGTGAAGATGCCCAAGGCTGCCATGCCTGGCGTGGACAGGGGTATGACAATGGACCAAAAAATCCTGAGCTCGCTGGCCCCGTCAATGTTGGCCACTTCAATCAGGGCTGTGGGCAGACTGGTTATGTACTGCCGCATCAGGAATATGCCGAAGGGCGTCGCCAAAGCGGGGATGATGAGGGCCCAGTAAGTGTTGAACAGGCGGAACACACGGATGATTTGGAAGGAAGGCAGTAGTACCACCGCTACCGGTACCATCATGGTGGCGAGGAGCAGGGCGAACACCAAGTCGCGGCCATAAAACTCCTTCTTGGCGAAGATGTACCCGGACAAGGTGTTTAGCAGCAGGCTGCCCGCCGTGATCAGAGTGGTGGTAAACACCGTATTGAAGAACCAGCGTGGAAACAGACCCTTTTGAAACCGGAAAATGATCTCAACGTAGTTGTCCAGGGACGGATTGTCCGGAATCAGGGTGGGTGGGTACGTCATCATGGTGAATGACTTCGTGAAGGACGTGGATGCCATGAACAGGAATGGCACCACCGTTACCACCGACATGGTGATCATCACGGCATAGAATCCGGCCTGCCACAAGCGGGTGGCGCGCCGGGTGCGCATGCTACCGAAACTTGTGGTCATGGACTGCTCCGGCCCTCCTCTGGATGATTATGAAGCGGAAGCCCGCGCCACGGAGCGGAAGCCCGCGCCACGGAGCGGAACCCGGACCGCGGTGCGGGTGAATCGGATGCCGGCATGGTGCTGGCGGGCCGGGCTTCACCTGCCTGGCGGACGGGAAATGTGGGCGGCCATGCATCAATATTCGATGTCGGTGCGGAAAAACCGAAGCTGCATCAGGGACAGGGTCAGGATGACGATCAGGAGCACCACTCCCATGGTGCTGGCGAAGCCGATGTTGTCCGCCTCGAAAGCCTGCTGGTACACATACCAGCTAACCGTGGAGGTGGACCAGGCGGGCCCACCCTTGGTCAGGACATAGACAGCGTCGAACAGCTGAAAGTTGAAAATGGTGGCCATGATGAAGCAGAACCCCAGAGCCGGCCGTAACAGGGGCAAGGTTATGCTGCGGATAATGCGCCAGAATTGGGCACCGTCGATGCGCGCCGCCTCGTACATCTCGCGCGGTATGGCCTGAAGCGCGGCAAACAGGATGATGACGTAGAACCCAAACCCACGCCAGATTTCCATCATCACGATGGCGGGGATGGCATAGGTGGGATTTCCAAGCCAGTCGATTCCCGGCACACCGAACCAGCCCAGAATATGGTTCAAGGGGCCGAAATCCCGATTGACAATGTAGGCCCAGATGTTGGCCGCGATCACCACCGGAGTGATGAGAGGGAAATAAAACGTGCCGCGGAAGAAGCCTTGGCCCTTGGGCACCTGAAAGACGATGATGGCGACCACAATGGACAGCACAATGACGGTGGGCACCGTCATCACGGCATAGAGGACTGTGTTCTGCAGTGTGCGCAGGAAGATGGGGTGGCTGGCAGCCCGCACGTAGTTGGCAAAGCCCACAAAGGTCTTCGGGCCCAGCATACTGCCCTTCGTCAATGAGTAGTAGATGCTCCAGAAAAGGGGAACGGTGGAGAATCCAAAAATGATCAGCAGGCTGGGCGACAGCAACAGGTACCAGAACAGGGACCGGCGCACCTTGCGCCAGGTCCGGTGCCGGGCAATGCCCGGAGACGAGAGGCTCATACAACTACATCCTGGGCCGAGAGGACCTGCGGGGCAGGCCGGAGGGATGAACGCTCCTTACCTTGTTCCAGGCACGGTGACCGGAGAGGAGATGAAAATGGTGCCACCCATCCTTGGCGTGCCTTGGACACTGCTTCCACCACATAGGAAACCAGGATTGGGCTGCAATCCCCACGGCTTGCCAGACTGGCGGCATGGATGGGGTGCCGCCAGTCCGGAATCATGCAGGTGATTGGGGTTATTCGCCGTCCAGAATCGGGTTCACCGTCGCTTCGACATCAGCGAGGGCTTCCGCCGACGTTTTGATGCCGCTCATGACAGCATGGGACTCCTGGACCAGCGAGTTGGTCGCGTCGCGCCACCGGATGCTGATCTGCGTGCCCACGCCATAGCCCTTGCCCAGCCAAGAGACCATTTCGGCCACGATGGGATCAATGTCGTCAAGCGGCGCGATGTCTTTCTTTAGCGGCAGTAGATCGACGCTCTTCTGTACATAGTCCACCTGAATTTCGTCGGTGGAGAGGTACTCGAGAAACGTGAACGCGCCGTCATTGCTGGCGGAACTGGAGGCCATGAACATGAAGCCCACATTGGCCCAGGCAGCGTTCTGCCCCTCATCGGTCAACTGAAGCATCGGAATGATGTCCAGCTCCAGATCCGGGGCTGTAGTGCGCCACTGGGCCTTGATGGCTGAATTTTCCTGCCATATCATCCCAACCTGCCCCCCCAGGCTCAGATCCCGGCGCTGGTCGCCCGTGAAGCCCACCGGAATGCTGGACTGATCGGCATAGGTAATGTTTTCCAGCAGTGCCTCGAAAGCCGCGCGGCCTCCTTCCGTGTTGGCAGTGACCTCGGTCAGGTCGTCGCTCAGGAGCCTGGCACCGCCCGCCGCCAGCAAGGGAATCATGGTGACCCAGTTGGTCGAACTGGCAGGCACGTTGATCCCATAGGTGCCCGCATCAAGGTCGGTCATCACCTGGGCAGCCTGGCGGAACTCCTCCCAATTGGTGGGGACAGAATCCAGCCCCTTTTCCCGGAAGAGGGTCATGTTGCACAGCCAGCCCTGCACCACCCCGAGGAAGGGGGATCCCCATGTGCTGCCTTTGTAAGTGGCGATCTCCCAAGCGGACTCAAGATAGTTCTCTTCCCAATCAATGATCCGATCAGTCAGATCCAGGATTTGGCCCTGCTGCACGTATTTGGGGTACCACTCGTCAGGGAGGTAGAAGACATCAGGCGGTGATCCTCCGGCGAAGGCAGCAGTGAACTGTTCGTCCACATTACCCCAGGGAATAACCTGATGGTCCACAGTGATGCCGGGATTGGCATCCATGAACCGCTGCAGCAACGGCTCCCACACCTCAGCCGCCTTGGCACTGTGGGGCGGCTTCCAGTACAGCACATCCCAGGTGTCCGCCCCTGCTTCACCCTCAGCGGGGGCACTCGGCGCGGCGCAACCGGCCAACGCCGTCAAACCGGCGAACGTGCCCAGTGTAGCGGACAGGCGCAGAAATGAACGGCGTGAAATGTGGCTAATTTGACGTTTTTCATTCAACATAATGTCAAGCCTCTGATTATTTTGGACAAAAAATATGACGACATGGATACTAATATGGACATGTCCGGGACCGGCAGAAGAATGCAGATCTCAAGCCGCAGTGTAGTTGAGGGAAGTTTTTCTGTCAATATGGCATTGTGACGGCCAAGGGGATTGAAACAACTGTGCTGAAAGTCAAGCTTCAAGGGGAGTAGTTGCAAATCTCGGCTGCTCCGGGACCAGGTCCCGGAGCGTGGCGTTGAGGACAAGCAGCTTGCCCATGGCTGCGGCCTTGACTACCTGCCCGGGTTTCCCCTGGCAGCACAAGCGGGCGTGGAAGTCGCGGATGGCGGGGTTGTGTCGGGTGGCGGTCACCGTGACCACGCAGGGGATTTTGTGCTTGGAGCCACGGGCCTCATTGCTGTCCGCGGTCCCGGTTCAAGAGAGACACCAACGGTACTTGGCGACCACCAGCCAACTCCACAACTTTAGAACTGATGTGCCGCGACCTGATCAATCAGGTGCGGAAACTCCTCGGCAGGCAGAGACAAGAGAAGGGCTCCACGAAATACCCGGGAGATTCAGATCCAAGGCATGCCGGCGGTATCTTCCGTGCAGTACGCCGAAAAGACCTTGTTGATTCCTGCCGCGATGGCATCGCAGTCCTCGGGAGCCCACCATTGATCCAGGCGAATGGTCACACAACGGGCAAACAGATCATCCGCTACGGGACAGGCACCTCGGACATACGTGGCCACACCATCGGCAGCATGTGCGAAGGGATGATCGGAGGCCATGGTTCCGGACTGTGTGGTTATGGGGTACATGTCCGAGTAGATGTGCCAGTCCGGAGGAGCGTTCATCCCCCGTATGCCACAGGGAATGCCTTCCGCGTTGAGCGCTTCGACCAACTTCCGGCCCAGGGCAGTGGATTCAGGGAAGAACAGCAGCAGGTAACCAATCTCGCCATCGGGGTCGTTGAGCTTCTGCGGCGTGATCTCCCGGTACGTCTTCAGTCCATGCAGAATGGACATCTTGACTGTATGGTGGCGGTCAACGATTTGGGGCAACTTCTCCAGCTGGACGACATCCACCGCGGCTTCCAACTCGGACATCCGGTAATTGGTACCCGAAAACAGTTCGCCTTCGTATCTCGGGGGCGCGAAGCGGTCCGTCCGCCAGAGCCCGCCGCATTCCGCCAGTTGGTTGGCCCTTTCCCACAGTCGTCTGTCGCCCGTCAAGACCAGGCCTCCCTCGCCGCCGCCGACAATCTTGTAGCAGGAAATGCTGAAGCATCCCAGATCACCGAAGGTACCCACCCATTGGGAGCGGAATCGGCCACCTGGAGACTGAGCACAGTCCTCCACGACTTTGAGACCGTGCTTCCGGGCGATCTCCATGACCGACCCCATGTCACAGACACTGCCCATGACATGGGTCGGTGCGATGGCCACGGTACGGGGCGTGATCAGGGCTTCGATTTGGGTGGGATCGATCCCCAGCGATTCGTCCACATCGCAGAAGACGGGTACCCCCTTCGACTGCACCACGGCCGCCGCTGTGGCATAGAAGCCGATGGCCGGGCAGATCACCTCGGTGTCCGGCCCCACCCCTGCCGCCACGAAAGCGCTGTGCAGGGCGGCGGTGCCCGAACTGACCCCCAAGGCAAACGGCACACCAAACATCCGGCGCGCCAAGGCCTCAAAGGCTTCCCCCTTGGTTTGGGAGGGACGAGCTGTGGCGTACCGAGCCAGATTGGGGCCCGGACCCAGGTCCTCATTGGAAATGACAGCGCGGATTTCTTCCTGAACCGCGCCGGAGAACCCAAACCGCTGGGCAATGGACATGAACTCATCCACGCCTATCTTGGGCTGGGGTTGGCCCACGATCTGTGAGACTGCTTTCGGTCCGCCATTCAGGGCCAGGGATGAAGCCAAAGCTTGCTTCGCCATGGGACTACCTCTACAAGGAGTTGGGGGGCGTCGAGAAGCCGTTACGGAGCAGTGCTTGCCTGCACCGTTCGCTCCCACTGGGACTTATATACGATGGTTGACACCACGCATATCCGGTTCACGGGTCGCGGGAGTCCCTGTGGCTGGCCTTGCGGCCGACCAGGGAGGGAGCGCTCCTCGCCGTGCAGCAGCCCCAGTCCCACGGGCCGGAATGGGTGCGGTCGGAAGTCCCGCCCGCACCAGGATGTTGATCGCCGCGTTGTGGTCGGCGTTCGCTTGGAACCCGCAGGCCCCGCACGCGAACACCGCCTGCGACGGTCGGTTTGACTGGGCGGTGTGCCCGCATTGGCTGCAGGCTTGCGAAGTGTAGGCCGGGTCCACGAACCGCAACTCGCCGGCCTTGTACGCGAACTTGCGCTCCAGCTGGCCCCAGCCGGAGGCCAGGATGGATCGGTTGAGGCCGGCCTTCTGCTTCACGTTCCGACCGGGGTTCTCGACCGTGCCCTTCGCACTCTTCGTCATGGCCTTGGTGTTCAGGTCCTCCAGCACGACGGTGTGGGCGGTGTCCGCCACCTTGCGACTGATTTGGTGTGTGGCGTTGTCCCGGCGTCGGGCGCGCTTGCGCTGGAGTTTGCGCAGTTTCCCGCCAGTCCCGCGGCGGCGTTGGGAGCCCTTCTGCTGCCGGGCCATCCTGCGCTGGTACCGCTTGATCTTCGCGTCCTCGACGGTCGTGTCGGGGAGGGCATGGACTTCGCCCGTGCTGTCCGTGGCCTGCCCCACGTTGCGGTCGATGCCGACCGCTCCGGTCTCCGCGGGCCGGCACACGTCCGGATGGTCTTCCGGCACCTCGAACACGATGTAGGCGTACCACTTCGGCTGCCTGCTTTCGGACTCCTGCCGTACGCGGACGGTCAGCGGCTGGCCGTCGGCATACCGGTGGATGGGACCGAGACGCGTCCAGCCCATCTTGGGGATGTACAGGCGGCCGTCCTCGATGCGCACGCGGGACGGGAGGGTGAAGGCGGGCTTGGTGTAGTGCCTGGCCTTGTACTGCGGACGCCCATGGTCCGGACGGTCCGGGTCGAAGAACGCGGCGTAGGCATCGCCCAGGTACTTGCAGGTGTACCGGACGATTTCGTAGCCGTAGTCCTTCAGCCACTCGTTACCGGGTGCGTTCCGCAACTGCGTGAACCGCTGGCCCAGCGTGAAGAAGGTCGGACTGCCCGGACCCTCTCCCAACTTCCCGAATGCCTTCCACATGCGGTAGTCCGTCTCGTGCCCGGCCAGCACGTGGTTCCAGGCGAACCGGCAGGCACCGGCCAGTTGTTCGAGGTACCGGCCCTTTGCGGCCGTGCCGGGATACAGACGCACGCGCAGGGTCCGTATGACGGTCGGGGGCTCCTGCGTTGTAGACTGCGGGGTGCTGGTCACGGTGTCCCCACCACTGTGTCCGGTTGAGGGCCCGGTTCACAGTCGGGTCCTCTCCTTCGCAGTAATTGTAGCACAAGAGTTCGACTGTCCACTATTCGATATAAGCCCCTTCCCATTCGGCTTGATACGTGGTGGTGGGGATGTTGTGCGTCTGGAGATGGGTGAACAGAAGTTCAAGCATCTTCATCTCGGGATCGAACCGGGCCAAGGACCACGGATGCAGAATCAGCGAGACGTAGGGCAGGTCCATGTCCACGGCGCGGTCAATGAACATTCGATGGATGGCGAACTCTTCCTCGGGCGTGGCCACGGGCCGGGCCGGAATGGTTTCGGGATAGGCAGGAGGCCAAGCCAGTATGCGCTGCATTTTGTCCGTCAGGTTATGGGCTTTGAGCAAATTCTCGTGCCACCCATGTCCCGGCAGTTCCCACAACTCGGGAAACCCGTCTTCAGCATAGGTGAACGGTGCTTCCAGCAGCGCGGGCAGCGATGTCTCGGGACCCCACAGGACGGAGCTGACATACTGGAAACCCGTTTCCATGACGGATTCGATCAGCCAAGGATCCCCGCGCAGCCCATTGGCAAACCCACAGCCGGGCCGCAGGCCCACACAGGGGCGATCGAAAGTCCGCTCCACCCACTCTTTGCCCTGCCGCAGTTCTTCCAGCCGCGTCTCCTTGGCGGGCGCGGGGCCACAAAAAGGATGATCGCGCAGCATCTGATGGGAATAGGTGTGGGATGCGATTTCAAAGGAAGGCACATCGCCCAACAACCTGCGATAGGCCTTGCCTTCCTCTTCAAGGCGGACTCCCACAATAAAGAATGTAGCCGGCACGTCGAATTCAACATGAACCTCGCGAATTCGGACACAGGCCTCCAGGCAGGTTCCAGCCATTTCAGTGTCATAGGCAGCAATAAAACGGGTCATGAGAACCAATCCTCAATTGCAGGTGGAGGTGGCAGGTTACTGCACCATCTACTCTGACACACTCTAATCTATGGTTTGGACAGTTTCATGTTGGGTTGTGTCGGTGTCCCTGCTCATGCCGTTACCCGACGCCGTATTCGTTGGTGGGATCGCGGTAGATCGAGTGGATGTGGCCTTCGGCAGCCCCCAGTGGATCCTGGGTGGAGAATTCGATGAGAACCGTGTCCCCGTGAATGACATAGTAGATGGAACCCGTGCCGTTGGCGGGGCCATGCCAACCGAAGTAGGCCTGCTCCAACTCCGCCTCGATCTCCTCCAGGCGCACCTGGGCGCTGTGTTCCGGCATCAGGTTCACCCACAGCGCCGCCGCGTCAAGTACGGCCTGTCGCTGCGCTGCCGAGAAAGATTCTAAGGAGGCGCCTTCAAAAGGCACGAAGCCGACCGGCCCCGTGCCACTCTGCAGGGCATTGGGGCGTTCATCGAGCAAAGCCGTTGCTGCGATGTTCCCGTCCAGGCTGTTGATCACGGCCAACCCCGCATCCACCCGGTCCATGAACGGGACGTGGATGCCTTCGGCATCTGAAAACCGCGCGGGTTCGATGCCAAGAAAGGTCGGCGACATCGAGACGCGCCCGTCGCGCACGCTCATGTTGATGGCCAGATGATGGCCGCCGAACTGCCAGCGCCAAGGGTTCGTGGGGGATGGTTCCCCGAAGAAGGCCAGCCAGTAGTTGCCAGCGCTCCAACCCACTCGCCGGGCGCGCGCAGACTCTTCCAGCACACCTTCCGCTGCCACCACCGCGGCGACTGTTGCATAGCCGTACGGACTCATGGCCGTAGCCAGGAAGTCGTGCAGGGCTGCTTGTTGCGTCTCGTCGAGATCCCCGATACGGACACCGTTACGTTCGAACCCGAGGATTCCCGCCGGCAGGTTGGACCAGTTCCTGATCAGATCGCTGTCGTACGGCAATACGGCTGCTGCGCGCTGCCGTTCATCGAGTTGGGCAAGGAAGTCCGCAGCAGCGACGGCGGCGGCTTCCGCTTCACCACGGGCATCGTCGGGCCTCGGTTCGCGGCCAGGATTCTGCTCGGCAGAGCCCTCATGCGGAATATCGGGTTCGGTAGCACCTGCAGAAGCAACCGGCTGAGCCGGTTCGGCAGTCTCCGGCTCCTCGGATACGCCGGCACAGCCGACAACCAACATCACACAGAGCAACAAAAAGGCGGTCGGTTTCAGCATGGGCGGCTTTTGGAGATGGACGCCGCGTCTCGATAGCCGGCACGCAACTTCAAACGGAACAATCGTGCCATGCTTGGAATGCATCAACCTGCCCCATCGCCACATGCCTGTCCCCCTCCACCCGAACACCCCCAACCTCAGATACCGGCTGCCGCCCGCCATTCGGACGCGATCCGGCGATGCCGTGCCAAATATTCCTCGACGTCGGGCACTGTGAGGCAACCGTTTCGCACCACCGGCTTGCCCGCCACTACGGTATCGCGAGCCGCCACGGGTCCACAGCGAAGCCAGGCCTCTACCGGATCCGACAGTGCGCCCGCGAACGGAACGCCTTGCAGGGACCATACCGCCAGGTCGGCGGCCTGGCCCGGAGCCAGTGAACCAATGTCGTCGCGTCCCAAGCAGGCCGCACCCCCAAGGGTGGCCAGTTCCAAGGCATCCCGGGCACCAAAGGTACCTGGCCCGCCGCGCAACCGGGCCAGCAACAGGGCCGTGCGCGTCTCGAGCCAGAGCGAAGCACTGTCCGCCGAGGCAGAGCCGTCACATCCAAGACCCACGGATACACCCGCGTCGATGAATTCGCGCACCGGTGCGAGACCCGAACCCAGGATCTGGTTGGAACTTGGGCAATGGGCAACGCCGACGCCCCAGGAGCCGAGCATGCGGATCTCCCGTGCGTTGGGATGCACACAGTGTGCGACCCAGGTTCGATCCCCGGCCCACCCGACGCGTTCCAGGTATTCAACCGGACGACAACCAAAGGTACGAAGACAAAACGCGTCCTCATCGGGAACTTCCGCCAGATGGGTGTGCAGCCGGACATCCAACCGCTCCGCCATGGCAGCCGTCTGCGCCATCAGTTCAGGGGTTACCGAAAACGGCGAACCAGGCGCCAACGCCACGCGGGTCATGGCACCCGGGGACGGATCGTGGAATGTGGTCACCAACCGTTCCGATTCGGCCAGAATGTCGTCCTCGTTCTCAACCAGGTCGTCCGGTGGCAGGCCTCCGTCCTTGACCGACAAACTCATCGAGCCACGGGTAGGATGGAACCGCATGCCAAGTTGCGCGGCGGCCGCGATTTCGGCGCTGATCAGGTCGCCTGCGCCCGGTGGAAAGACGTAAAGATGATCGGTGGTGGTCGTGCAACCACCCAATGCCAGCTCACACAGGCCGATCCATGCCGAGACATGGGCAGCCTCCTCATCCAGCCGCGACCAGACGGGATACAGCACCTTTAGCCAATCGAAGAGACCGCCACCAAGCGCCGGAGCGAAGGCGCGTGTCAGGTTCTGGAACATGTGATGGTGGGTGTTGATCAGCCCGGGCGTGACCAGGCACCCGGAGGCGTCAATCACGTCCCGTGCCTCCGGTTCCTGCCCGGGTTCGCCCACCGCGGTGACAAACCCGTTGGTTGCCGAGACCCATCCACCCGGGATCTCTCGACGATTGGCATCCATTGTGGCCACCAAGTCTGCTCCCCGCACAAGCAAATCGCCTGGATTCTGTTCCTGCATGTGTAGATTTCCCCCCACTGGACCGCATCGGATGTGCATCAAGTCACAAGCCAATAAACTATAGGATCCGGATACGGCTTCCCGGAAACCAGCCCACCGCTCCGACACCAGCCGTGGCCGTACCAAGCGGAAGGACCTGCCTTCCACACTCGCCGGTGCTAGACTCACGGGGTCGACAGACTGGCCGGTGGCCGGCGCATTCCGCGGTCCGTTCGGGCACCCCCGGCCCCTACGACCGTTCCTACGGCATTGGAAAACCCAAACGGGACAAGGACGGAAATCATGTTGCGGTTCGTTGAGGAAACCCTCTTGCTCCTGATACACGATGATGGGCGCACAACTCACGTTCCCAGTTGGGTGCTGGACTACGCCATCGCTGGCGGTGTATTGATGGATCTGGCGCTTGAGAACCGCATCGACACGGATCCCCAACGTCTCATTCTGGTCGACTCCACGCCGGTGGGCGACACCATCCTGGATCCTGCGCTGGCCGAAATCGCGGCCGGGGACCCGCACGACACCCGCTTCTGGCTGGACCACATTGCCCAGAACGCCCAATCCATTCGGGAAAGGGCGCTCGCCCGGCTGGTGGAGCACGGCATCCTGGAACAGTCGGAGGGCCGTTTCCTGTGGGTTTTCCGAGCCCGCCGCTACCCCATCATCGACGGCAAGGTTGAACGCGAAGTGAAGATGCGCATCCTGCGCGTACTCTTCTCCGATGAAATCCCCGACCCGCGCGACGCGATGCTGATCGGTCTGGCGGATGCCTGCGACATCTTCAAGGAACTGCTTTCCGCCCGTGAACTGCATCACGTGTCGGATCGCATCGCCATCGTCGGCAATTTGGACCTGATTGGTCATGAAGTGGGAGAGGCCATCTTCGACATCCGACGCCTGGTCAGTGCCTCCGTCCAGTCCCACATGTACTAATTCGCCGTAACGTGGCTGTGGCAGTCGTTGGCCGCGGTATGACGCGAGGTGCGCGACGGCCTCAATCCCCGGGTTTCGCCCCTCACGGGACGTTGCCCTCCTCTCTTTGCCCGGCTTCCACTCACCCGATCGCAATTTGATCCCCTGATCCATCGGTGTATCGCACAGCCTCATGCACATCTTCACCGACATCCAAGCGGTCCCGCCCGATCCGATCTACAACCTCACCACCGCGTGCAACGCGGATCCCAATCCGCAGAAGCTGAATCTGGGCGTGGGGGTCTACAAGGATGCCGCCGGCCACATTCCGGTACTGGACACGGTCAAAACCGCAGAGCAGCGCATCCTGACCGACGAGGACACCAAGAACTATCTGCCGATCGACGGCACCCCCGACTTCGGCGAAGCGGTGCGCAGCCTCCTGCTGGGTGCGGATCATTCCCTGGCTACCGCCCCGGACAGCATCACGCTGCACACACCGGGCGGCACCGGCGCCTTGCGCCTGGCCTGCGAACTGGTGGCCAAGAACAGGTCGGACGCCACGGTGTGGCTGAGCGATCCAACCTGGACCAACCACGCCCAGATTGCGCAACAGGCCGGCTTGGCGGTGCGCACATATCCGTACCTCGATCCCGAAACCCACTCGATCCTGCGGGAGAAGATGTTCGCAGCGTGGGCCGCGGTTCCGGCCGGTGATGTGGTATTGGTGCACGGATGCTGCCACAACCCGACGGGCCTGGACCTGGAACCGGACGACTGGCAACGCCTGGCCGGATTGTCCCAGGAACGCGGCTTCCAGGTATTGGTGGACTTGGCCTACCAGGGATTCGGCAGGGGCTTGGACCTCGATGCAGCCGGGGTGCGCGTGCTGGCCGATGCCGGCCTGCCAATCCTGATTGCCAGTTCCTACTCCAAGAACTTCGGCCTGTACAACGAACGAACTGGGGCCTTGACCGCCTTCGGCTTCGGTCCGGCATCCGACGCCATGCTGAGCCAGTTGAAAGTGCATGCCCGTTCCCTGTGGTCGAGTCCTCCCGCCCACGGAGCCCGAATTGTGTCGAGCATCCTGACAGACCGGGAACTGCACACGGCCTGGACTGTCGAACTCGCCGCCATGCGCGACCGCATCAACGAAATGCGCAGCTTGCTGGCCGAGTCCATGCACCAGCACGGGGCCGACCGGGACTTTTCCTTCATCACGCGCCAGTACGGACTCTTTTCCCTGACCGGCATCGACGCGGAAACCAATGCCCGAATGCGGGCGAACCAAAGCATCTACTTCATGTCCACGGGCCGCATCAACGTGGCCGGCCTGTCCGCGGCCACCATCGAGTATTTTTGCCAGGCCTACGTTGCCACCCTGAACTAATCCAACTCGGTTGACCAACATGCGCGAACTGTCACGTCTACTGTCTTCGATGCCGCCATCCCCCACGGCGGCCATGATGCAGAAGGGGCGGGAACTGTCCCTGGCCGGTCACGACGTCATCAACCTGGCCGGCGGCGACCCGGACTTCGACACGCCGGTCCATATCCAGGAAGCGGCCTTCGACGCCATCCGCAGCGGGGACACGCACTACCCCACGTCGCACGGGTCCCCGGAACTGCTGGAGGCCATCTGCGCCAAGCTGGCGCGGGAGAACGGAGTCGAGGCAACCCCGGACCGTGTCATCGCCACACCGGGCGGCAAGTGGGCCCTGTACGTGGTGCTGATGTCCATCCTGAACCCGGGCGACGAGGTGTTGATCCTCGATCCCGTCTGGGTCAGCTACGACCCCATGGTGCGCCTTACGGGAGGGGTGCCGGTGCACGTGGCCCTCGATTACGGCGACGATTTCGCGGTTCACAAGTCCGCCCTGGAAGCGGTGGTGACCGAGAAGACCAAGCTGGTCATGCTCAATTCGCCGAACAACCCCACCGGCTATGTCATGTCCATGGCATCGATGCAGGCGGCCGCGGAGGTGTGCCGGGACCACGACCTGTACCTGCTCAGCGACGAAATCTACGAGCACATCCTGTACGACGGCCACACCCACGTGTCACCGGCCACACTGCCGGACATGGCCGAGCGCACGTTCATCGTCAACGGATTCAGCAAGGCCTACGCCATGACTGGCTGGCGGCTGGCTTGGATTTGGGGACCTCCGGACGCCATCCGCAACGGCCGCAGCTACATGACGAACTCCGTCACGTCCGCCGCCAGCTTCACCATGGCGGCCGGTGTCGTGGCCCTGAACGGTCCCCAGGAATGCGTGTCCGAGATGACCGCCGCCTATGCCCGGCGGCGCGCCTTCCTGTTGGACGCCCTCGACGAATTGGAAGGGGTGGAGGCATTCGCGCCGCAAGGGGCCTTCTACTTGTTCATGCGCTTCCCAAACACGCCACGCA
This sequence comes from Caldilineaceae bacterium SB0661_bin_34, assembly GCA_009841145.1. Taxonomy (GTDB): domain Bacteria; phylum Chloroflexota; class Anaerolineae; order Caldilineales; family Caldilineaceae; genus Bin34. Next base: position 149,472 of record VXMJ01000020.1, read on the forward strand.
ACAGCCTTGAACTGGCGAACTTCCTGCTGGACGAAGTCCATATGGCCACGACTCCCGGCAGCGCCTTCGGTGAGGCCGGGGAACAGCACATCCGCATCAGCTTCGCGGCCGCCGACGACCAGTTGCACGGATTCGTTGATCGGCTTGCCCGGCTCGCGCCCGATTTCTAGCCTGCCCGAGGATTCGTTGCCGACCTGACCGGCATCCGGGCGCGGCACACGCCGATGGAGGATCTTTCCCTGCTCAAGGCCGGCCTGGCCATCGTTGCCGGCATTTTGGCCGGCATCATCAATACGCTGGCCGGCTCGGGGTCCACCATCACGCTGCCGATGCTGGTCTTCCTGGGCGTTCCCGCCCACGAAGCCAACGCCACCAACCGCATCGGCGTGACGTTTCAGAACACCGCGGCGGTGATCACGCTGCGCAGCCGCAAGGCACTGGATATGGACGGCCGCGATTGGTGGCTGACCGGTGCCATGGTTGTAGGCTCAGTCGGCGGAGCCGCCATTGCCGCCGAACTGTCGGAGCAGGTCACCAACTGGGTGATCGTGGTGGTCCTCGCCGTGGTGCTGATCACCATCCTTTGGAAACCGGAGAAATGGCTCAGGGAACAGTCCGAACCCGTGACCGGTGTCCGACCGTCGTTGCCCCAACTGCTTCTGTTCGCGTTGATTGGCGTCTACGGGGGATTTATTCAGGCGGGAGTGGGGTTGTTCATTCTGTCCGGCATGGTGCTGGTCGCCGGCTCGACGATGGTCAAGGGCAACATCCTCAAACTGGTGGCCGTCCTAGTGTTCACCTTGGCCGCCATGGCCGTGTTCATGGCTCAGGGCGTGCGCATGTGGTGGTATCTCGGCCTAGTCCTGGCAGTGGGCCAAAGCATCGGCGCCTGGCTGGCAGCCCGTTTCATGACCGGAAGCGACATGGCGAAGGTCTGGATGCGCTGGCTTCTAATCGTGGTGATCTGCTACTCCATCGTGCGGTTCAGCGGCCTGCAGGACTGGCTGTTGCAAACCCTGGTTTGAGGGCGTTGTCAATTTTCCGTCGCCATCCCAACGAGACGGGAACCTGACAGTACAGGTCAAAGCGATGACCTTCCGGCTCCACGTTCCGAGCGCAGGTCCGGTGTCCGAACAGCCCGGCAGCCTCGGCCTCTAATAGTCACGGATCCTCAGCGACATCCCCATCCGGAAGCCAAGAGGATCACTGCTTCCCAACTCGTTCGAATCCCCGGGATCGTTCCGCCCGAAAGTCTCGCGCGGCGAAGGGACAGGTGGGGCTTACGCCTTTATGGCGAACGGGTTTGCCCGGAGGCATCGGAGTCCGGATGGAACCCGCGCGGGTTGGCAAGTCGATGCTGTCCGGTTGGGAGCGGCCGTGCAGTTCAAGCCGCGGATCCGGTGCGGCCATTGGTACCCAGGCGCGGACGACGGCCGGCCGCCTGGTCCGCCAGCAGGCCCGCGATGTCGGGCAGGTCGTCGAGTGCGGCCGCGTCCAACTCTCGGGCACATCGGTCCGCCTCCGCCTCGCCCCATACCTGCCGGATGAATGCAAGGAGGATCTCCTTCTTGCCGCGCGCTTCACCCAACGCTTCACCCTCGGCCTTGGCATCCTTCTTCTCGTCTTCCACGTATTGGCCGAATGTGTACATGACTTCCTCCGCCTCTTCAATGTAGGTGATTCTACGCAACGCCGCGCGCAGGTCGGGTTGATCCGCCAAAAGCCCATCGAAACACGTCTTGAACCAGGCCCCCAGGGCCCGGCGCAGCGACGACGCGGTCCCCAACGCCCGCGGCAGGATCAGCTCCCGCAGCACCGGCAACACCAGGGCCGCCGCCGCCCGCCGACCCCGCGCCATCTCCGCCTGCACTCGCGCCAATGCCACGAAGCCCGAGGCCAGATTGTCCGGCGGTAGCGCATGTGCGCCGCCTTCCAAGCCCGGCACCACATGGTCATGGATCTCCAGCAGCGCACCCGTCCGGAAGCCGTACCGGCGCACACCGGCCACCGCCTGCACCGGACTCCTCCACTCTCCGAAGCGGTCGATGCCAGTGTTGACCACCACCCCGCAGACCTCCAGTGCGCGCAGGCTGGGGCTCATCCGCAGCGCGTACAGGAACATGCGCTCCGACATTTTGGCGTCGCGCTGCGACTGGAACTCCAAGTGCAGCAGCATCCGGTCTGCATCGTCGTCACGCGCCAGTTCCCAGACCAGGTCCCGGTGTCCCTCGGCCTGGGGCGGATGTCGTTCCGGGGGGGGCGGGACGGGCCCCCCCAGCCCAATGCGCACCGGGGGACCACACCACACATAGGGGCCCGAAGAGGGGATATAAACAAAAGACCCGGCCCCCGGAA
>VXMJ01000047.1 GCA_009841145.1 Caldilineaceae bacterium SB0661_bin_34
TCCCTGCCCAACCATCCACATGTCAAGTAACGAAAGTATAATGGATTGGTATAAGGCGAAGCAATATCCCTGAGTATCCGACCAACGCCTTGCGGGAAGCGATCACGAATGCCGTTATGCACCGCGACTGGTTCATTGACGGAGCCAACGTCTTTGTCGAGATCTACACCGACCGTATCGAAGTGGTGAGCCCCGGCAGCCTGCCACAAGGCTTGCAGCTCACCGATCTTGGCAGCCGAAGCATTCGACGCAACGCGCTGATCGCCGACCTGCTCCATCACATCGACTTTATAGAGAAGGCGGGAACCGGCATCCGACGCATCCGGAACGAGGTGCGGGCACAGGGAAGCCCGGAGCCCAAATTTGAAGCCAACGGTTTCTTCACTGTCACATTCCGGCCCAACCCTGAAGTGCGGGCCAGTGGGGATGTCCGCTCGATGCACGACGCAACTACGGAAGACACCATGGAAGTCACCACGGAAGCGACCATGGAAGTCACGAAGGCGGCTCGCCTGCTGCAAGCAATCACCAGCGAAATGGGCGCAATGACCAGGCAAGAGCTTCAAAGCTTGCTTGGGTTGAAGAACGACGAGTACTTTCGCAAGGCCTACCTCCTGCCCGCCCTGCGGGCCGGGCTGATTGAGATGACCATCCCGGACAAACCCCGCAGTCAAAACCAGCGCTATCGCCCGACCCCGGAAGGACGAGATAGTACAGATGGCCGTTCGGTATACGACGCCACCATGGAAGTCACCACGGAAGCGACCATGGAAGTCACGAAGGCGGCTCGCCTGCTGCAAGCAATCACCAGCGAAATGGGCGCAATGACCAGGCAAGAGCTTCAAAGCTTGCTTGGGTTGAAGAACGACGAGTACTTTCGCAAGGCCTACCTCCTGCCCGCCCTGCGGGCCGGGCTGATTGAGATGACCATCCCGGACAAACCCCGCAGTCAAAACCAGCGCTATCGCCCGACCCCGGAAGGACGAGATGTTTTGAGGCGAACCTCGGAATCGCAATGAGTGGCAAAGCGAAAGATCTATCCAAACCCGATCCGACACCAAAGTAGTCGGCACAACGGACGGTAGCGAGCATACGCACCCCACCCGCCGTCCGCCCCTGCACAAGGCATGCCTCCTTCTGGCTCCCCTTCTCTACATTGCAGGAACTAACTCGCTGGCGCTGGTCCGCCAAGGGCAACAGTCAACTCCCCGAACCGTCCCCAAACACCCGTTGCAGCAGTCGGCGGGCCGCTGCGTGCGGCTCCTGCTCCCGAACAACCACAGCCTCCACCGCGTCTTCCCATCCGGCCACCTCGAGCATGGCCCGGCGCCGGGCCTGCCAACCCTGATCCACAAGCAGGTTCAGCAAACGCGCCGCGCGTCGGCGTTCCACATCCCCCCGGACTCCGGACGCACACAGCCAGTCGCGATGTTCGGCGATTCGGGCCTGCAACTCATCGATACCGGTGCCGGCCAGGGCATCCGTCAGCAGGATCGGCTGTACCCATCCCCGCTCGGTGTCGTTGGCTTGTCCGTGGAAGGCATGCGGAGCCAGGCCGGTCTCCATGCCCAAGGCCAGTGTCTGCCGAATCCGGGCTGCCGTCTGCGCACTGTTCGGACGATCGGCCTTGTTCACCACGACGATGTCGCTGACTTCCAGCATGCCGGCCTTGAGGGCCTGCACGTGGTCCCCCAGGCCCGGGGCTTCCACCTGTACCGTCGTGTCGGCCAAGTAGCGCACCTCGGTCTCCCCTTGGCCCGCGCCCACTGTCTCAATCAGAATCGGATCGTAGCCCGCCGCATCGAGGACCAGAGCCAGGTCCCAACAGGCCAAGCTGAGTCCGCCGGCCGTGCCGCGGGTCGCCACGCTGCGCACAAACACGTTGTCCGCCAGTGAAACATCCGTCATCCGAATCCGATCCCCAAGCAGGGCACCGCCCGAGACAACGCTGGTTGGATCCACCGACAGTACAGCCACGCGTTGGACAGTGCCATATTGTTCGACCAGCCTGCCAATCAGTGTGGACTTGCCCGCGCCGGGCGGTCCAGAGATCCCCACCAACTGGGCCCGTCCCGCATGGGGCAGCAGGACTCCCAGCAGCGTCTCGAAACCGTCCGCCCGTCGCTCCACCCAAGTCAGGACACGCGCCAGCGAACGCATGTCGCCGTCCCGCAGGCGCTCCGCCAAGTGTTCCGGGCTCATCGGCCCGGCCGGGGCCGTCATTCGTCGCGGCCCAGCGCCGCCAGGATCCAATCCGCCGTTTCTCCGATGGTGGTACCGGGCCCGAAAATCTCGGCCACCCCTGCGGCCCGCATGGCGGGCCGGTCCGCCTCCGGAATGATGCCCCCCAGCAACACCGGCACATCCGCCTGGCCCTGTTCCCGCAACAGATTGATCACCCTGGGCACAAGGGTATTGTGGGCACCGCTCAGGATGGAGATGGCCAGCAGGTCCACATCTTCCTGAAGGGCAGCCCGTGCCACCATCGCGGGGGTCTGCCGGATACCCGTGTAGATAACCTCGAACCCCCGGTCCCGCAAGCCTCTGGCAATAACCTTGGCCCCCCGATCATGGCCGTCCAAACCCAGCTTGGCCACCAGGATGCGGAAGGGGGGCGACCCACTCATTTGGCACCCCTCCGGCTGGCCGCCCAGGCAGCCAGCATCGTCAGTGCCTCCCGGGCACTGAGTTCCTTGTTGCCCCTGCGATCGGAGGGCCACACCTTGCGCCGTCCCTCCTCGCATCCATCCGCTCCGGACAGGTGCAGGTGCACTAGGCCCACCGGCTTGTCCGGTGTTCCCCCGCCGGGACCCGCCACGCCCGTGATGGCCACCGCGACATCCACTTCGTACAGTTCCCTGGCACCGGCAGCCATGGCCGCCGCCACTTCGGCACTAACGGCACCCTTGGCCTCCAGCAATCCGGCATCGACACCCAGGACCTTTTCCTTGGCCTCGTAGCTGTAGGTGACAGCAGCTCCCATAAAACTGGCGGAGCTGCCCGCGATCTCCGTCAGGAGATGACCGACCAGACCGCCCGTGCAGCTTTCCGCCGTGGCACAGGTCAGGCCCTGCACACCGTAGGCTGTGACGACCCGGGCGGCCAGTGCAACCAGTTCCTCGGTCCTGTCTTCGCTGTGTTCCATCAGGTGTCCCCCGTAGCCGGGCGCGGCCGGTAATAGCACAACATCACGCGTCCATAGCGGCGCTGATCAAACCGTTCCAGGCGTTCCAGGGCCAACTCTCGGTCCTCCCCCGGATCGATTTGGACCACCGCCAAGCCGTCCGCGGTCAGGACACCCGCGGTTCGGTCCACCAAGGCCAGGGCGGCGCTCCACATGTCCTTGAACTGCGGCGGGGCGATGAACACGAAGTCCCAAGCCTCGCCGATCCCCCCGGCGGCTGCGGCCTCGAGATAGGCAAAGCTGTCCTGGCGGATGATCTCCATACGCTCCAGGAAGCCACAGGCGGCGCCATTGGCCCGAATCGTGGCGACGGCGCGGGTGCCGCGGTCCACGAAAGTCGCATGCCGGGCTCCGCGGCTGAGTGCCTCGAGGCCGACCGAGCCGGTGCCGCCGAACAAGTCCAGGACCCGACGACCCGGTATCCAGTCGTGCAGCTTTCCGAAGAGGGCCTCCCGCGCCCGGTCCGTGATCGGGCGCGTGCCTTCGCCCGGCACGTCCTTGAGTCTGCGACCGCGGGCCTCGCCGGCAATGATGCGCATCCCCGCTACGACCCGTTGACGGAGAACAGATCGCGCTGCCCGTTGTCGGACCGAACAGGCACTTCGGGTGCGATCCCCATCAACGCATGGGCCTGTCCCAGAATCTCCGCCACCGATTGGCGTCCGGATGCCGTGAACGTGCCCTGCATCGCGGCCAATTCCCCCAGCCGGTCGGCCGGTCCCAGCATCTGGACCTCGGTGAGGGTGCGTTCGACGCCCCCTTCCCTGTGAATGGCCTTGCGCACCCCGAAGTGGGCATCGCCGAAGGCGGCCAGCTGCGGCAGGTGCGTGACGCACAGGACCTGATGGCCGGATCCGTCGCTATCGTCGAAGCCCTGGGGATGGGCCAGCTGCCAAAGCTTGCTGCCCACCACCAGCCCCATGCGGCCGCCAATGCCCTGATCGATTTCATCGAAGACCAGCGTGGGCGCTCCGTCCACCGCGGCCAGCGCGCACTTGAGGGCCAGCATCAGCCGGGAGGTTTCGCCGCCCGATGCCACTTCCACCAACGGCTTGACCGGTTCCCCGGGATTGGTGCCGACCAGAAACGACACCACGTCGATACCGGTGCGATCCAGGCGCACCCGACTGCCGTCCGGCAGGGGCAGACCGTCTGCCGCCTCTTCCTGTTCCAGCAGCACGTCAAACCGCGGCTCCTTGGCGAACAGATACGCCAGTTCCTCCTCGGTATGCCGGGCCAGGGCCCTCCCGGCCGCCTGCCGCGCCTCGCTCAACGCCTGGCAGGCAACGGCCAGGGCCTGCAGGAGTTCCGCCTCCTCGGCTTCCAGCCGCTCCGTCAGTCCATCCTGATCCTCCAGGCCGGCCAGTTCCGCGGTCGCCTTGGCACCCCATTCGATGACTTCCTCCACCGTCGGTCCGTACTTGCGCTGCAACTGGTCCAGGTGCGCCAAGCGCTCTTCGACCTCGGCCAGCCTCTGGGGATTGACCTCCACCAAATCGAGATAGCGCCCCAGACTCCGCCCCGCGTCGCTGCACAGTTCCATGGCTTCCCGCAGGTTCGCCGCCAGTTCGGCCTGGGAGGCATCCGCCGCCGCCAGGCGGTCGAGGGCCACCTGCACCTGTCCCAGCTGGGACAGGAGGTCGGGGATTTCCTGGTCGCCTTCCTCAAGGCGCATGCGGGCCTCCGCGGCCAGGGTGCGCAGGCTTTCGGCGTCGGCCAGGCGGCACTGTTCGGTCTCCAGCGACTCAACCTCGCCTGGAACCAACCCGGCCGCCTCAATCTCTCCGATCTGGAACTGCAGCATGTCGATCCGCTGCATCACGGTCCGGGCATCCATGCGCGAACTCGCCAGCCGGCGCCGAACCTCCTGCAGGCGATCATGCATCCCGGCCACCGTCTCCCGCTCCGGTGCCAGATCGCCGTAGCGATCCAGCATGTCCACATGCGCATCGGGATTTAGGAGGCGCAAGTGGTCCGTCTGTCCGTGGATTTCGATCTGCTCCTGCATCACGGCCCGCAGCCGCTCGCGGGTTACCACCTCGCCGTCAAGCCGACAGACACTGCGGCCGGAGTTGCGCACCATGCGTTCCAGAACATGGGTGGCGCCGGCCGTGTCCACGGTGGCGGTGACGCTGGCCTCGGTCTCGCCGGCCCGGATCAACGAAGCGGATGCCTTCCCGCCCAGCAACAGATCGAGGGAGTCCAGAATGATGGACTTTCCGGCCCCGGTTTCGCCGGTCAGGATGTTGAGGCCCGGGGCAAACTCCAGCACCAGGTCATTGATGATGGCCAGGTTGCGGATGTGCAGGGAGCGAAGCACTGTGCCGGCGCAGAAAGGTGGACACGGTTCGGAGGCGACCGCCGATGCGGGCGGTGGCCGGACCGTCAAGGGCCCGGATCAAAGGGGAGTCTACAGGAATTCGCGGCGGTGGCGGCGTACGGTCCTGGCACCTGCCGGGCGGACTCCTTTGCAGTGCCCGGTCCAAACCCCTATAATGGCGCGCTGACTCAGAGTGCATCCGTTCGACCGGCGGCGAGGCCAACATGCCCAATCTAGGACCCTTGGAACTGGGAATCATCCTGGTGATTGTGATCATGATCTTTGGTGTTGGTCGGCTGCCCGAAGTGGGCGGTGCGGTCGGCAAGACCATCAGGGAATTCCGACGCAACATGGGGAATTCCGACGACAAGAAGGAAGCGAACCTGTTGGAGGACGACGAGGACAACTTCGAAGACGACGTGGACGGCGAAGTCACCCGCGAAGAGAAGGCCAGTTCCTCCTCCGCCTGACGCACGGCCCGGTCCGCATCCGAATACTGTCCTGAGGTTCCATCGTGGTACTGCTTGACTTCATGCTGGTGGCGATTGTCGTGCTGGCCATCGCCTTGGTCGCCATTATCCTGGTTCAGGCTCAGGATGCCGGGCTGGGCAGCATGTTCGGCGGGGATTCCTCCATCTACCGCACACGGCGGGGCCTGGAAAAGGTGGTCTTCAACGTGACCATCGCCCTGGCCACCAGCTTCATGCTGTTGAGTCTTCTTACGGTCATTCTGCAGAACCGCCTTTAGATTTCCGGACCGGTACGGCCGGTCCCGACCCGAGCCATGCAAGAACCGCTCGCCGGGCCTGCGGTGCGGGGCTGGATCACCGCCGTGATCCTGGGCGGCTTCCTTGTGCTGACCGCCACGTTTGGCCGACAGGCGGCGGACGCGTCCACGGCCATCCTGCCCAACTATGGCGGCGTGTACCGGGAAGGCGTCGTAGGGACGCCCCTGCACCTGAATCCCGTCCTGTGCAGCGTCAATGCAATAGACCGGACGGTATGCCGACAACTGTTCCGGGGGCTGATGACGTTCGACTCCCAGGGGGCCGTGGTGCCGGATCTGGCCGTGGCGCACGAGGTGTCGGAGGACGGCCTGGTCCATACCCTGCGCATGCGTCCGGACGTGTTCTGGCACGACGGCCTCAGGGTCACCGCCCAGGATGCGGTCTACACCTTTGAGGTGCTGAGCGACCCGGACTTCCCCGGGGATCCCTCCCTCGCCAATGCCGCCCGTCTGGCCTCCGTCAGGGCCACCGATTCATTTACGGTCCAGTTCCGCCTGGAGCAGCCGTTTACTCCCTTCCTGAATCTGTTGACGGTGGGGCTGCTGCCCTTCCACATCCACTCCAACGTCGCGGTGGTCGACATGATGGAGTACGTGGATCAACTGCCGGTGGTGGGCAATGGCCCCATGCAACTGGATCGCACGGGGGACGACTTCCTGCGCCTGGTGCCCAGCCGGTCTCAGGACGAGGCCGTGCCGTACATTCCGATCCTGGAATTCCGATACCACGCAAGCACGGCGAACCTATTTCAGGCCTTCCTCGACGGACAGCTGGAAGGACTGTCGGCCGGAGTGACCGAAAACCTTGAGCTGTTGCCCAACAGACAGGAGCTGCAGGTGTTTGCCTCCGCCCAGCCCAGTCTGGTCATGGTGCTGTTCAACCTGCGCTCCGAGACCGTGCCCGCGCTGGCCGAACTGCAGGTCAGAAAGGCGCTTCTGCATGCCATCAACCGCGAAGTGGTGGTCAATTCGACCGATTTGGCCTGGGGAACGCCAGCCGATTCACCAATCCCGGCCGACCACTGGGCCTACAAGGAAGGCCTAACGCAATATCCATACGATCCGGTGCTGGCCCTGGAGATGTTTGGCGATTCGGGCTGGCGCGACCGCGACTTGGACGGGATGCTCGACAGGGACGGAATTCCGTTGACCCTGTCGCTCGCGGTGAGCGACGACAGGGCCTTGCGCGCCTACGCCGAAACCATCGCCGCGTACTGGCGCGACTTGGGAATTGGTGTGGACCTGGTCGTGTTGCCCTTTGCCCGTCTGTTGACGGAGCAATTGGACAACCACAGCTTCGATGCAGCCCTGGTGCAGGTTTCCGGGCTGGAAGGCGACCCCGATCCCTTCCGGTTCTGGCACAGTTCGCAGACAGCTCCCGGCCAACTGAACTACGGCGGTTGGTCAAACCCCTACGCGGACGGTCTGATGGAACGTTCCCGCATTGAACTGGATACCGAGGAGCGACATTACCTCCTCCATCGCTTTCAGGATGTCTTCCTGGCCGACCTGCCGGCCCTGCCCATCAGTTCGCCGGTCTACGCCTACGGCGTACATGGACGCGTCCGCAACGTCCAGGTCGGCCAGCTCAACAGTCCGGCGGAGCGATTGGACACCTTTGCGAACTGGTTCATCGCGACCACGCGCGTGACGATCTCGGGAGATGTGGCCGGCTTCCCGCGCTGACCGGCGCCGGGTACGGGACTCAGCCCCGGCACCCGTGTCTGCGCTACAATGACACCTGTGCAGCATTCGGCAAGCATGTGCTTTACAGCCGTTTCCCAATCCGCCCCGACAAGGCCCAGGAGAACTCCGATGTCCATCCATTCGCGTCTGGCTCTGGCAGCCATTCTGACCGTGCTGATCGGTGTGTTGGCAGCCTGCGGCCCAACCGGGATCATCATTCCGGAGCGTCCGCCGGAAGAGGGGATGATGGCCGACATGGACAAGGAAATGGATGCAGACATGTCCATGTCTGAAGAAGGGATGGACGACGGCATGATGGGTTGCACCGTCACCGTGATCGACGACGGTACGCGCTACCGGCGCGGCCCAAGCAGGGATGAAGGCGCGCTGGGCATGCTGGCTGCCGGCACAACCCTCAAACGGGTCGGGGTGTCCGCATCGGCGGACGGCGTATGGTTCGAAGTGGAGTACGCAGAAGGCCGGACCGCCTTCGTCCACAACTCCGTCGTGAACTCGAGCTGCTAGGGACAGGCCATTCGTTCCGTAGACGCACAAGGGCAGTTCCGTTCCGGCAAAATCCGGACCGAAACACAATCGCAGGGAAGGCGCACTGAAGTGCGCCTTCCTTGTCCTGCAGGGATTCAAAAATAAACGTTGGGCAACAGGTTCCTCTGCCAAACACAGGGCAGGGCTTTTGCGGGACATGCCCTTCCGCTTGATCTCAATGCCGGGTACACGGCGGCGGGAGGTTCAAGGTCAATGGGCCCCGGTCGGCAACATCCGGCGGGACGGGAATCCGGGCACACACCAGGCGGCGAGGCCGGCTGTCTGCCTACATGAGATTGGCCACACTGAACACCACCTTGAACGGCCGGCACCAGATCACCACCGACTTGATCGCCGACAGATCCACTTCGGCCGGAATTTCGTAGTTCTGGTTGCCAACGTTGCCCTTGAGAATGCCTAGGTCAACGTAGTCCCCCACATCGCCGAACGTGGTCGCTTCCGTTCCGGTCGTCAACAGCACGTGCAGTTCAGGTCCGTTGGTGGACTTGAAGTCCTCCAGGCGCAGGACGCGGGACCCATCCGACAGCTGGTAGATGGCCGCCGTGCCCTCGGCGGCGTGAATTGGGTCGATGCGGCCGAACTCGCCCATGCCCAGAAGCATGTTTTCCGGAACCATTTCCGGCATCGGCTCCTCCGCAACCTCGGCGTCCGGCATCAGGACGGCCTCCGTCGTTTCCTTGACCATGGCCGGTTCGATGGCCTCGTCCTCTGCCATCGCCATGAGACCGTCCTTCATCTCGTCCGGCAGGGAGTTGTAGGCGGCCTTCTGTTCCTCGGTCATGTCGTCGAACGGAAACGCCTCGTCCACCACGTCGGTTTGGAAGAACGTCCACGGCTCGAATATGGCCGCGCCTCCTGCCAGAATTACTACGCCAAGAACGATGACGACATAGACAAGAGTACGGGACATGACTGTGCGCCTGAGTTTGTTGACAGCGTTCGTCGACATTATGGTACCTGCCGCGACCGCGGAAACCCGGATGTTGACAGTTTTGCGACATCGCCATTAACATTCCCCTTCGCAGGTTGCGCCGCAGTGGCGGAATTTGGCAGACGCGCTACATTCAGGATGTAGTGAGCTTACGCTCATGGGGGTTCAAGTCCCTCCTGCGGCACCTGCACCCCCCGGCTTTCCCTCCGCGGCGGCGTGGTACGATTCGTGCCGTCGCCCGCCGCCACTGTTTTCTCCTGCTTTGTTTCCGTCGGCCGGGCGGTTCGCATGTCTGCCACACTTCCGGAGCCGGTCCCGCGCAAGCGCCACTCCGTCCGCAACCAGATTTTCCTGGCGATCCTGTTCGGGTTGCTGATCGCCTTCAGCGCCACCTATGTCCAGTTGATGCTGCAACGGGCCGAGGTGAGGGCCGAACTGGACCGGACCTCCAGCAAGTATGCCGAAGCCACGCAACGGGGCCTGCGGCTAGCCCAGCAGCTGGAATACGTGAAGACCGATGCCTACCGTGAAACCGTGGCGCGGGACAAGCTGGGGCTGTCGCGGCCCGGCGATCAGGTGATGGCGGTCATCCTGCCGCGCGGCTACAGCCACACCGGAAGCGGCCTGCTCCCCCAGACCCAGGAAACATCGGTTCTGGACCTGCCCATCTGGGAACAGTGGTTGGCTCTCTTCAACATCGAAATCGATCTGTCCTGAACCGGGCGACACGTTGTCCCGACAGCCCGCCGGCTCGGAGGAACCATCGTCGATTGCAGCCCCGGACCCAAACCATGGAACGCGACTCGGCCCGCGGCAGACCGCTGTTGACATCGAACCGAGGCCGTTGATACAATCCCCGTCCAGTTTTGACGCGGGGTGGAGCAGCGGTAGCTCGTCGGGCTCATAACCCGAAGGTCGCAGGTTCGAATCCTGCCCCCGCTACTGTCTTGCCGCCGACACTGTCCTGTCGGCGTCATTTTGCCCGGCGATGTAGCTCAGACGGTTAGAGCGAGGGCTTCATAATCCCTAGGTCAGTGGTTCAATTCCACTCATCGCCACTCATGCCGACCGCAGCTCGCGGCAAGACAGGCAAGGACAACACCGTTCCGGTGTTGTCCTTCGTTTTTGGGGAGGCGAGCCGGGCCGTCTCCACCCGTTTCCGCAGCAGTCCCGCGCCATCGGCAATCCTGTCAACCATCTCCAGTCCAAGCCCCGAGACTACACGGCGTGGACCGTGCCGTGCTCGTGGATGAAATCCCAGTTCAGGTCGTAGCCCAGACCGGGTCGGGTCGGCACGGTGACGTATCCCTCGTCGTCCATGGGATCCCCGATCGAATTCAGGTAGGGCGGCACCACCTCGTAGTCGAGGCCCGGGGCCAGCAGGCCCCGTTCGTACCAGCCGCAGGTGTCCTCGCTGCTGGCCCCCAGCAGGGCCAGGTTGCCGTGGCCGCTCATGTGCACCTCGCAACGGACGCCGAAGCCCTCGCAGATGGCGATCATCTTGTGGCCGCCGGTGATGCCACCCCGCAGCACGTCGATCCGGCTCATGTCCGAGGCGCCGCGCTTGATCCAGTCGGCCCGCGTGTAGATGGAGCCGTGGGCGATTTCCGGACTTAGAATGGGAATGGACAGTTCCCGGCTCAGCTTCTCGTAGTTGGAGACCTGGAACTCGTTCATGGGGTGCTCGTACCAGTAGAAGTCCAGTTCCTCCAGTACCCGGCCCACCTTGACCGCCTCCTCGTAGCTGCGGTAGGTGCCCCAGGGATCGAAGCTGAGCACCATGTCCGGCCCCACCGCCTCGCGCACCAGGCGACAGGCCGCGATGTCCCAATCGATGTGGGACGGCCGTCCCGGGTCCGGTTCACCCGTCGCGGGGTTCCAGAAGTAGTAGGGGTGGATCTTGTAGTGCCGATAGCCGCGGGCCTGGCACTCCACGGCATGCGACGCGTAGGTCTCGGGCGCTCCGATGTTGGGGAACGTACTGCCGTAGGCCGGCACCTTGTCGCGGCAGCCGCCCAGCAGTTTGTGCACCGGCACTCCAAACGTCCGTCCCTGCAGGTCCCAGAGCGCGCAGTCCACGGCGCTGAGGATTTCCTCGGGGGTGTTGGACACCCACATCCAGTGCCAGATGCGTTCCCGGTCGAACGGGTCCTGCCCGACGATCAGCGAGCGGATGCGTCCCAGCATCATGTCGATGTCGTCCGGCCCCAGGCCGTTGCGGTCGCCGTGCCCCTTGCCGCCGAGGTAGTAGCCCTCGGCCCCTTCATCCGTGTGGATGCGCATCAGGGTCTGGGTCGTGGGTGCATCCGGCACCATCTGCCCTAACTGGAAGGCCGACTCCGTCACTTCAAAGGAGATGATCTGCAGGTCGGTGATCTTCATTGGTTGCCTCGCTCCATGCTGCGGATTGGGAAGCTGAATCCTACCCGTGCCGCCCGCAGTCCGGGAACAACTCCGGAGCGGCCGTTCAGGCCAATGTTGACCGGTGCTATATTCGGGCTTGCGGGAGGAGACGGGTTGGCGGTCACCCGGCATCCTCTCCACCCGCCCTCCCATTCAGTCCCAACTTCGTGCAGGACAACCGGCATGCAGGATTTCAACCCGGCAGAACTGGACCACTTCAGGGAACACGGCTACGTCGTCATCGAGAACGCGGTGGAGGCCATCGGCCTGGACCAAATCCGCGCGGCTTATGAGGAAATCCAGGCGGAGACCGCGCCCGCTTGGCAGGCCATGGTGGAGTCCGGCGTCATCAAGGGCGGATACGGCCACGGGCCCAATGCCCACACCATGAACAACATCCACAACCACCACGACCTGTGGCTGGACCTAGCCATGAACCCGCGCATCACGCCGCTGCTCAAGCAGATCACGGGTCCGGATGTCCAAACCATGGAAATGGTCTGCCATTGCCACCATGCCGGCACCCAGGCCCACACCGGCTGGCACCGGGACTGGCCGGCCTGGACCCATCCCCAGTACACCCTCAAGACCAAGGCCTTCTACTTCCTGGACGACCAGACCGAGGACATGGGCTGCTTCTCGCTGGTTCCGGGTTCCCACCACCTGCCGGACGGCCCCCCGCGCGACCGGTACACCGGCAACACCCTGGAGGACATGCCGGGCCTGAAGAAAATCACGGGTCCCGCCGGAAGCGTGATCGTCTGGAACGTGCTCTGCTGGCACACGGGCCTAGCCAACACGAGCCCGCGCGACCGACGCATCGTCATCTACGGCTACCAGCCGTTCTGGGTCAAGAAATGGGGCCATGAACCGCCGCCGGAACGAATTGTCAGCTGGGCGAACACGCCGGCGCGCCGCCAGTTCATGGGGGTTCACGCGATGGAGGGAAGGGCCTCCTGGGATCGCAAGGACGTACCCTATCTGCCGGAACAGCTGGAGCGGCTGAAGACCATCCGCTTCTAAACACCGGCTTCCGGTGGCCCGCATGGGGGAGTGCCGGACCATCATGAACGGTACCCGAAACTCCGTACTGTACCGGACTCCGGCCATCGGGTGTCCGCGGTGGTGTCATCCCTCCCACTCCACAGCCACAAACATCGGCCGTGCCGCTTATCACCTTGATACCACCTTGGCAGGATAGGCCTGTCCATGTGTATTCGAGTTTCACCGCAATTGGCAGGAGGTCAACCATGAAAGCCTTTGTCGGATTTTTGGGACGTGAACGCCGACGCTCCTTGTGGGTAATTCTTTTCCTGGCCCTGGGCCTGTTGTTGTTCCGAACCACAGCGGTTTATGCGGCCCCTGACGATGAAACAGTCTTTGTGCTCAACACATTTGCCTTCCTTATTTGGGGGGCCTTGGTCATGTGGATGTCGGCCGGCTTCACCATGCTGGAGGCAGGTTCGGTACGCACCAAGAATGCCTCAATGATCTGTCTGAAGAATATCGGCCTTTATTCGATTGCGGGGCTGGCCTACTACCTGATTGGCTACAACCTCATGTATGTGGATGTACAGTCGGTCATCGGCCAATTCGGCTTCCTGTATGGACCCACGGCCGAGGATCTGGCCTTGATGGCCGGCCAGGCGGAATCCACCGCAGCCGTGGTCGCGGGCGGCTATTCCACCCTGTCGGACTGGTTCTTCCAGATGGTCTTTGTGGCCACGGCCGCGTCGATCGTGTCCGGCGCGCTGGCCGAGAGGGTCAAAATGTGGGCCTTCTTCCTCTTCGTCCTGGTGCTGACCGCCATCATCTACCCCATCGTGGGCGCGTGGACCTGGGGTGGCGGCTGGCTGAGCGCCCTGGGCTTCCAGGACTTCGCCGGCTCAACCGTGGTGCACAGTACCGGTGGCTGGGCGGCACTGGCGGGCATTCTCGTGGTAGGGCCCCGGTTGGGCAGGTTTCGCCGGGATGGTTCTGTCAAACCGCTACCCCCATCCAACATCCTTGTCGTGACCCTGGGGGTCTTCATTCTTTGGTTTGGATGGCTCGGTTTCAACGGCGGATCCCAGTTGGCACTGGGCAGCGCCTTGGATGCGGTGGCCATGAGTCAGGTGATTGTCAATACCAATCTGGCGGCGGCAGCCGGTGTGATCGCGGCCATTCTGGTGTCGCGGCCCATCCTCGGACGAATGGATCTCTTTGCCGGATTGAACGGAGCCATTGCCGGACTGGTAGCCATTACCGCGGGACCCGACATCGTGGAACCCTATTGGGCCATCATCATCGGTATCATCGGCGCCGTCCTGTGTACGGCCAGCATCAAGTTGCTGGAAATCCTCAAGGTGGACGATGTCGTGGGCGCCGTGCCGGCGCATCTGGGTGCCGGTATCTGGGGCACGCTGGCCACAAGCATCGCGGCGGGCGCCAATCTGGGCGTGCAATTGATTGGTGTATTGGCTGTTGGCGCATTCGTGTTTGTGCTGTCCTGGCTGCTGTGGACGCTGCTGGACAAGCTCATGGGCGCCAGGGTGTCCCGGACAGTAGAACAACTGGGTCAGGATGTCGGCGAATTGGGTATCGAGGCCTATCCCGAATTTGTCCTCATGCCGGAAGATTTCGACGAATAGGAGGGCACGACATCCCGCGCACACGCCTGGAAGCAAACCTGGAAACCAGCTGCCAGCATCCATGACTTCGGAACGTAAACTCCTTCCCACGACAGCGCGAGCGGTCCCCATGTGACAGATGCGAATCCGGAACCGGCGTTAACCACAGTTTGGTCGGCACCCGGTCCGCGGCACAACGGCCCCTGTAGCCGGCCACTTCGGTGGTAACGTTCCATTGCCGAGCCCCCGGCGTGTTACTCGGCATCCAGGCTGAACAGTTCCTCCGTGTTCATCAGTGTGGTAAGGATCACGGGTTCATCCTCGGTGACCAGCGCCAAGTCCTCCAGGTGATACAGGAATCCTTGTGAATCCTTGACTGCAGGCTCGATGTCGATCACCATCCCGGGGAGGAGCTCGGCTTCGTTGCGGGCGTGCAGGATGGGATGCTCGTGCAGTCCGATGCCCAGGCTGTGCCCAATGGCCTGGCTGGTTAGGGTCAGATCCCGGTCTGCCAGAGCCTGTTGCGCGCGGAGGTATATTTCGCCGGCCTTGGTCCCGGGGCGCAAGGCTGCGATGGTTTCGCGCTCGCATTCCCGCAGGCGCCGATACACCGAACGCTGTTCGGCCGAGGCGGAGCCCACCACGGCTGTACGGGCCACATCCGACTGATAGCCATCGAACACCCCGCCCACGTCCACGCGCAGGATTTCCCCGGCAAGCAGTTGCTTGGCACTCGGTGATGGATGATTGAACGCCGTATTGGCTCCCGCCGCCAACGTGAGCCAGAGCGATTCGGCTCCCTGGCGCAGGACGTGCGCGGACAGGCGGTCCGCCATTTCCTTTTCCGTATGCCCCGCCTTGGTCTGACGAAACGTGTCAAGGATCGCCTGCTCCGTGTCCAGCCCGGCCTGGGTTAGGCGAGCCACTTCCGCATCTGTCTTGACAGCCCGCGCCGTATCGAAAACCGGATCTCCGTCAAGCAGAACCGACGCAGGCAGGAGACCGGCCAGCTCCTCGACATAGGTACTGGCCAGGAAACGCTTCTCAATGCCGATGCGGGCCGTCGCACCGTAGCGCCCGCGAATGAATTGGGCCAACGCCTGCATGGGCGATTCCCGATGCTCCAGGTAGATCTCCAGATCCGTGATCCAGGATTCCTCCCGCAGCTGGGCTTCCTCGCTGTAACAGGCCATGATGCCGGGTTCCCGATCCCGTGCCAGCAGCGCGAAACAGAGTCGTTCTGGAATGATCCGCTGCGAGAGGAGCCAGGCATCGGTGACATAGAAAAAATTCTCCAGGGAAGTGGCCACCAACACATCCAAGGCGGCCGCTTCCATGCCTGCATGGAGGCCCTGCAAGTTGATGCGGGAAGGAATTGGATGGGCCAAGGGTGAACTCCTAGATGATGAGGACCGTCGAATGCACGGCTGTGCGGCTACGGGTGACGGAATGCGCCGGCCCTTCCGGTGTTCATCGGGCGCGGGAGAACGGGCTGCTGTCCCTTAGTTCTTCAGGGTGAGGTTCCGCTCCGGCTGCAGGCCCAGGGCGCGAATGTCTAGACCCGGTGTTTCCCCAAGCGCCAGCTGGACCAGCAACTCGCCGAGCAGAGGCGTGAACTTGAAGCCATGGCCGGAGAGACCGGCTCCAATGATGACGTTGGGAACTTCGGGATGCCTGTCGATAATGAAGTCGTCATCGGGCGTATTGGTATAGAGACAGGTCTCGGTGTGGACGTGTTGCCATCCGCGATTTGGAAAAAGAGCCTCCACCCAATCCTGCAGTCTTGCTTTCGTTTCCGCATCCGGGCTGCGATCCACCTCGTTGGGGTCGGTGAAGTCCCCCCAGTTGTCATCGGCCACGTTCAATATGCCGCGCCACACCGGAAAGCCGTAGTAGTTCAGGTCGTAGTCGGTGTACACCGGCACCTGGTCCGGGTGCAGATCCGCGACATCGGAACTGCGGAAGTGGAACTTCTGTTGCCGCGTAACCTTGAGAGCCAGTTGCAGGTCCGGAAGCAGCGAGGCGGTCCAGGAGCCTCCGGTGCAGATCAGGCGCCGGCACAGAATCCGGTGGTCAGGGGTGGTGATTTCCAAGCGGCCGTCCCGCGGATTCAACCCGGTCACCGTTTGTTCCTCCCAGGCATCCGCGCCAGCCTTGCGAGCCTCGGCAACAAGGATGGACAAGGCATAAGTGGGTTCCAGGAAGCCTGCCCTGGGGACCCAGCATGCAACTGAGCCCGCCGGCAGCTGCATCATGGGGAACTGCCGGGCCACTTGGTCCCGGGTCAGCACGTCATGATCTTCCCGTGATTCCTGAAGGGCCTTTAGGCTTTCCTGAAACTTTGCATTGTCAGGCTGTGCAATGACCAGTTGCCCGCAAAGACGCAGCAGCGGCGTCTGGGTTCTCCGTTCCAATTCCTGCCATTGGGCCTGAGCCGTCCGGGCCATTTGGACATAGAGCGGGTTGGTATAGAAGGGTCGGAACACGCGACTGGGGCCATGCGTGCTGCCCCGGTCATGGCCCAGCCGAAACTGTTCGATTCCCAGCGCCGGAACCCCTCGCAGGGCCAAGTGATACAGCGCCGCGCTGCCCATGGCCCCCAGGCCCAGAACCACGGTGTCGGTTTCATGTAAGGCCATGGGCATTGCTCTCGGCATCATCATCTCCGTGTCCGCGTCAGCTCGTCCAACCTTGGGAGGCAAGGGTCCCAAGATCCCACAGTCCAGCGGACTGCGGCTTTGAGACGTGCAAGTACAGCTTATGTCATATGTCTTATGTCTTCATCTTCAGTACATAGATCAGGCACTCGCCCATCAGGACCTTGGGAATAGTCCGCAGAAACATCACCCGTCCGGACTCCACGGCCGGTATCTCCGCCAGAACAGTTCCGTCGGGATGGCGCACCTCGCCCAGAATATCCCCCTCGGAGACGACATCCCAGAGTTCCACCGCGGGCACGAAGAGCCCCGAGTAGGGACTGGGGTAGTTCACCTGCAAGTGGCCTGCCTCCTCCCCCAGCGTCTGCAGGCTGAACTCGGGTTCAGCGGTGGGAAAGTCGCCTTCCACAATGCCCAGGAACGCCAGGATGTTACGAATGCCCTGCACTGCGTAGGTGCGCTGGGCGGAGCGCAGCCTGCCTTCGCCGCGATTCTCCACGTAAATGGCGGGTACCCCCTTGATGCGGGCCGCGGACAGAGTGCGTCCCGGCAGGGCCTCCGTGCCCCAGACAAAGTCGAACCCGAAAGCGATGGCGGCCTCGTGCAGGCGTTCCCCGGCCGGGCCGCCCTGCACCTGATAGCCGGCCAGTTCCTTGCAGGCGTACAGGTTGCCGCCGGCATGCATCTCGAGCAGGAAGTCGGCTTGGACCACCAGATGCTCCTGAAAGATATGCGCAATGCGTTCCGTGGGGGAACCCTGGGCAGCACCGGGGAAGATGCGGGCCAGATTCAGATGGTCCCAGCCCCCTTCCCGGGTGCCATGGGCAAAGGCGGGTCCATTCACCATGGGAATGCCAAAGAACGTGCCGCGCATGTCGGCCGTGTCCAATTCCGCGAAGACATCCTGTATGGCCACCGGACCTTCGTATTCGTCTCCATGCACCAACCCCGTCACCATGCAGACGGGCCCCGGGTTATCGCCGCGGGCGAGCAGGACGGGACAATAGAGCGGTTCGCCCGAGGGCAGGGTGTTCAGGATCAAGTGCAGGCGGGTCTTGGTTCCCTCCGCAAAGTCGGCAACCCTGAAATCGGAATAAAGAATGGGCTGGGCTTCCGTTAACATCGGTTTACCTCCGTGTGGCGATGATTCGGCCAGGCGTGTGCGGCGGTGTCGGGGGCTGCGGCCCGGGTCCTACAGATTGTTTCCTTGGTTCGCCATGGTGGGATCAAGTACATCGCGCAAGGCATCCGCCAGGCTGTTGAGGCCAAGAATCAGGGATGTGATGAACAGGCCCGGAAAGAATCCGTACCACCAGGCACGACGCAGATGGCCGCGCCCGCTCAGCAGCATGGCTCCCCACGAGGCGTCGGGCGGTTGCGTGCCCAACCCGAGGAAGCTGAGGGCTGCTTCCACCAGGATGGCGAACGCCACGGCCAGCGTGAGCTGTACGAGGAGGGGGGCCAGCGAGTTGGGCAGCACGGTGCGGAAGATGATGCGACGGGCAGTGGCTCCGACCGCCTGAGCCGCCAGCACGAAGTCCATTTCCTTCTGCACAAGAATGCTGGCCCGGGCCAGACGGGCAAATCCCGGCAGTCCCACGATGGCGACGGCGATCATGGCATTGACCGAACCCGGTCCCAGCACGGCCACGATGGTCAGAGCCAACAGGAGCGCTGGGAACGCCAGCAGCGTATCGATGCACCGCATGATAACCGCATCGAGCCCGCGTCCCGCGTAACCACTGACAAGCCCCAAGGGCACTCCCAGAACGGCGGCGGTGAGGGCCGCAACCGTTCCGGCCAGCAGGGATATGCGTCCCGCGTGCAGGGTGCGCGTATAGATGTCGCGTCCAAATTCGTCCGTGCCGAAGAAATGGACCGCGCTGGGCGGCAGAAACTGGTTGCCTTTGCTGATGGCCAGGGGATCGTGGGTGGAGAGGAGGGGGGCCGCCACGGAGATGAAGAACATGGCCAGAACCACCACCAGGCCCACCACTCCTCCCCGATGCCGAAGGAACCGATGCCACAATCGGGACTGCGCGGGCTGCTCCGGCAAGTCCCAAGGCTGAACGGCCTCATCGCCGCGGGTTGCGCGGTCCTTGGCGGTCTCACTCGACGACATGGTCATGGACGAAGGGTATGGCAGGTCCTGCCCCCGCAAGAAACCGGATCACTGATAGCGAATCCGCGGGTCAAGAAAGCCGTAGGTCAGATCCGTAATCAGTGTCACGCAGACGAATGTGGTCACGA
The DNA here is from genome assembly GCA_009841145.1 of Caldilineaceae bacterium SB0661_bin_34. GTDB lineage: Bacteria > Chloroflexota > Anaerolineae > Caldilineales > Caldilineaceae > Bin34. The sequence continues at coordinate 19,395 of VXMJ01000047.1, forward strand.
TAAACAGGACGGTGCCCTGCAGGACCGGATAGTCCCGTGTCCCTATCGCCTGCAGCATGAGTCGGCCCAGACCGGGCCAGTCGAAGATGGACTCGGTGACGACGGCCCCGCCCAGGAACGCACCCAGCTGCAGACCCAAAATGGTCACAACGGGAATTAGCGCATTCTTCAATACATGGCGCGTCAGGACGCCGGTTTCCGCCAAACCCTTGGCGCGCGCCGTACGCACGTAATCCATCTCCATCACTTCCAGCATGGAGCTCTTGAGGAAGCGGGTCAGCACCGTGGCGGAATAGAAGCCGAGCGTTAGGGAAGGCAGGATCATCAGGCGCAGCGCCAGTCCCGGCTTCTGGCTGAATGCCACTTGACCGGAAGGTGGCAGCCACTTGAGTTGCAGGGAAAATACCAGCACCAGCAAAATGCCCAGCCAGAAAGTAGGAATGGCCTGTCCCAGGGCAACCACCAGCGATGTCAGGCGCTCAAACCAGCCGCCTCGCCGGACTGACGACAGGATGCCCAGCGGCAGGGATATGCAGAGGGCAACCAGCAATCCGCCGGCCGTCAGCTGCAAGGTGGCCAGGAATTTCCGCGTAATCAAGTCGAAGACGGGGTATCCATTCAGGATGGAAACGCCCAGATCTCCTCGCACGATCTGCCCCAGCCAGATCGCATACTGCACATGGATGGGCTTGTCCAGCCCAAGGCGGGCACGGGCGGCCACGATCTGCTCCGGCAACGCGTCGGGTCCGGCGATCAACATGGCCGGATCGCCGGGAATGAAGCGAACCAAGCCGAATACCAGGATGGAACTCAGAAAGAGCACCGGCAGCGTTTGCACCAGCCGCCGCAAGGCGTAAACGACCACGGGAAATCACAAACGGACGGGATGCCCGGAACCGATGCGGTCCTCGACCCGCGAGGCCGGTGCGGCACGGACATCCGAGGCTCCGCTCCTCACGGAGTAGAGCCTCGGACTTGCTCTCGATTGGGCGGGCAGCGCCTTGAGGCACCAGCCCGCCCGAAAGCGGGATCTGCGCGGAAGAACCGGAGTTCTACTCAACCCAAGTATTGCCCGCAATCAGCTCGTCGTTGACAGTCCAATCCAAGCCGTGGACATTGGCCTGGCGGGCGAACAGCGTGTACTTCCAGGAGATCGGAATGTCGATGCATGAGTCCAGCATGATCTCGCCGACTTGCCGGAAGGCATCCCGCCGTGTTTCGCGATCAAAGGTGGAACCGGCAATCGCCAGCTGCTCCACATAGCCCTCCGGGAAATCACCATGCGGGAAGATGGGGCTGGAGCGGGGACGGAACGGGCTGTTGTCGAACAGCCCCATGGGATCCAAATGCTGCCTGCCCACAAACGTGACGTCGAGGTCGAACACCGCGCTGCCGTTGGTCTCGGGGGTGCCGAGGTGCCGCGGGCCATAGGTGGCACTGTCCAGCGGTTCCACATCAATTTCCACCCCGATCGTGGCCATGTCGGCTTCCAGGATGGTGCCGATGTCCGTGGTCTCCGGGAACGCCTGAATCGTAATCGTGTTCAGGACCAGCTTGACGCCGTCCTTGTCCCGGACTCCGTCACCGTCGGTGTCCACCCAGCCGGCCTCGTCCAGCAAGGCGGCCGCGGCATCCAGATCGAAGCTGTAGTGATCGGCCAGCTCCTCGAAGTAGGCCACCGAGTAATCGGGGAACGGAACCACCGTGGCCCCGCCCACACCAAACAGGGCCTGATCCACGATGGCATCCCGGTCAATGGACCAGCACACCGCCTGTCGCACCCGCTTGTCGCTGAGCGCTCCCTCCGGCTGATCCGGGTCCGGGGGATTCACCGTGATGGAATAGAGCAAACCGCCCTGTCCGAATTCGACGGCGATGCCGGCATCCAACAGACGCTGGTAGTCCTTGGGCGGAATCGCGATGGCGGCATCGATGATCCCGGTCTCCAGAGCCGTGACCAGGGCTTCCAGGTCATCGAAGGGCTTGAAGGAAACCTCGTCCAGGTAGGGACGACCTTCTTCCCAGTAGTCTTCGTTGCGGGTAAAGGTCAGGACATCGCCCGGGATCCACTCCTTGAGCTTGAAGGGGCCCGTGCCGATGCAGGAATTGGCCAAGGAATCGAAGGACTCCGGCGCCATGATGCGCATCACGTTCAGGATGTCGAACATGTTGGGCGTCGGCGCGGCGAAATCGATCGTGACGCTGTGATCCCCGTTGGCCGTGGCTCCCGTCACCGTCTGCACCATGCCGTGCACGTTGGAACCCGTGTCCGGAACCAGGGCCCGGTCGATGTTTTGGACTACGTCGTCCGCCACGAAGGCCCGGCCGTTGTGCCAGACCACGTCGTCGCGCAGCGTCAAGGTGACGGATGTGCCCTCCGCGTTGGTCTCCCAGGCCGTGGCCAGGCGCGGCATGATGTTCAGTCGCTTGTCGTAGAGAATCAAGCTGTCATAGCACTGATTCTGCATGGGATAACTGACGAAGCCGAGCGAGAACGCGTCGAAGTTGATGATGTCGTCCGTCGTGCCCACCACCAGGGTGCCGCCGGTCTGGGGGCCCTCCTCCATGTCACTGGCCATCTCCTCGGCCGGAGGAGCAGGGGCACAAGCAACGCTGGCGACGGCCAAGGCCAGCAGGAGAGCCGCCAACAGGCCGATTCGCAATGGACTCAGGTGTTTATAAGCCATGGTTCATTCACCTCGCCGAAGTACTGGAATTGATTCGATCGAAGCAGCATTCCTCTTCGCTGCACGATACCCCTGCGCTGCGGTCCACCGACGAACCGCAGCCATGGGGGCAGACCAGTTGGGTTTTCGGCAGGGGTCGATTGTATCAGTGCGCGTCGCGCGCCCGACGCGGGGCCGGAGAGCTGCCAAGGCGCACAGTACCGGAAGTCCGCCTGCGGCCCAGGGAATCTCATTCCAATAGGGGCGGCACCTGCGGAAAGCGGCAGGACCTCCATGCCGTAGGGACGCATGGAGACTGCTCACCGCACGGGCTGGTACCCGCCGGAGCCCTGTTGGGGAACAGTGATCAGCCACTGACAGACCACCGAGTGCCGAAGTCGCGGGTGGAAACCACGCCGACTGCAGTTCGCATGAACCGAGGAAGTCTGTCGCGACACCGGAACCGGGCTGGTTCCAGCATTGCAGGCCTTGGGACAACGGCCCCGCCGCACCTGTCGTCAGTTGACGTTGCGGTGACCGAAGCGACCGGTTGCGCGGTCGCGCCCGATCAGGAACTCGGGCGGTGAAATTGGGGCTTGAAGTTCCGCGACGACGGATTGCGAAACGGTCCTATCCGCACCTGTGGGATTCGGCATGTGCACAGGGGGCTCCGATGGCACGGATTCGGCACAAGTCGTTGCCCCGCGCTTGGTCTTCACCATGCATGCTCCAACCAAGCCACAGAAAGACCGTCATACCAATTGGCGTAAGGCCAATGTACTGAATCCAACACGCCAATCGGATGCCCGCCAGAGAGCATGCCGGGTTCTCAGCCCGGGATTGCAGTGTCCCTGTTGACCTTGACAAACTCCCTTCCGGCCGACAGCAGCATCTCCGCCTGGTCCGTCTCGACAAAGTAATCCCAGGACATGCGCTTGCCGGCAGCCCGCGTGCGCGCCTCGATGTCGGCATGCACCCGAGCCACCTCCGGGTGATCCGCACCCTCGCCGGGCAAGCCAAGCGAATAGGCCAAGTCAAAGGCCCCATAGGCAATGCCGTCCAGACCTTCGACCGCCAGGATGTCATCCAGATTCTCATAGCCGGTCTTGGACTCGACCTGGACCAGAACCAGCATGTTCTCGTTGGCGAACTCAGCGAAACCGCGGCGGTTGCCGTAGCCCGCCTCCAACAACCCATCGTCGTTGAACTCCGTGCCGCGTCCTCCCCCCCAGGACCGATGGCCAAGGGGGCCGAAGTAGCAGGCGTTCACCAACGCTTGTGCCTGTTCCCCGGTCTCGATGTGGGGCGCCATGATGCCCTGAAGCCCCCGGTCCAGCCAGCGGTTGATCTCGTCCGCACTGTGGTTGGGCACCCGGGCCTTGACCGTCAGGCCGTGGGCATGGGCGACCGACACGATCCGGTCCACCTCGACCGGACTGTACGCACCGTGCTCGCCGTCCAGGCTCACGCAGTCGAAGCCGGACAGGGCGGCCAGTTCAATCCAGAACGGCTCGGCCGATGCCAGCCGGACGGACAAAGCCTTGCGGCCTTCCCGATTGCACTTGAAGATCGTGTTCTCAAACATCATGCCTCCTCAGTAGACCTCAGGCAACGCCGCAGGGAATCCAGACTTCCATGGCTCCGGGACCCCGATTGGCCCAGGCATAGTACGGAACCGCCACCAAGGTGCGTTCCCGGCTCGATTCAGGCAGGGGCCAGGTTTGATACAGGGAATCGGACCAAGTCTCCGGCTCGGCAGCCCAGCCGCGGGCCGTGACCTTGTGGACACCATCCAGCAGACTGGCCTCAAACATGTCATCCAGCGGAGCTTGGGGATCGATGCACAGGTCCCCCGACCGTTCCATGCCTTCGTTGTCCACCGCCTCGAGGCAGTACACCAGCGGCCCCCGTTCAATAACCACTGCACCGCGGGCGGCATCGACGCGGGGATTGGCCACGGTCAGGCGGGGCGACATGTCGAGCTGCAGGGTGAGCCGATCGCCGGCCTGCCACACACGCCGAAGGACGCGGTATCCCGTCCTGCCCTCCGACGACCCGGCTTCGTCCCAGTTCCCGTCCACGCGAGCCCGGCCGCGCGACCACCCAGGCTCGCGCAAGCCGATATCGAACTCGTCCCCCGACGCCTCCAACACCGTGACCACAATCTCCCCGTCGTGGGGGTATCCGGTCTCCACCCGCAGGCGGCAGCGGCCGAAATCCCCGGCACATGTGAACTCGCCGTCCACGTACTGATGCAGTTGCACCCCTCGGCTGTTGGTGGTCAGGCCGTAGTGGGCAATCAGTTCCACCAACCGCATCAGGTTGGGAGGACAGCAGGCGCATTCGTACCAGGAAGGCCGCTCGATGCCACCGGGACTGGACAGCGGGTTCTCATAGAAGTAACGGGACCCGTCCAGGGACACGCCGGACAGGACACTGTTGTACAGCGAACGCTCCAGCATGTCCGCATACTTCGACTCGCCGGTGGCCAGGAGCAGACGCCAGTTCCACATCACGTTGGCGATCGCGGCACAGGTCTCGCAGTACGTGGTGTCGTTGGGCAGTTCATAGGCCTCTCCGAACGCTTCGCCGAAGTGGCGCGCGCCGGCACCGCCGGTCACATGCAGTTTGCGGGTCGCCAGGTCCCGCCAAAGCCGGTCCAGGGCTGCCCAAAGGCCCTCGTTCCCGGTCTCCAGATATATGTCCGTCATGCCCGAGGTCAGGTAGAGCTGCCGGACGGCATGCCCTTCCAGCTCCTCCGCGTCGTACACCGACACCCGGTCCTGGTAGTACCCGTCGCTGAACATCTTGGGGCCAATCAGCGAGCCCTGGCCGCGGCGTCCCAGGAAGAACAGGGCCAGTTGGGCATAGCGGGTCTCGCAGGTCTCGCGGGCCAGTTCGACCAGGGCCAGTTCGATCTCCGGGTGTCCCGGCGGGCCGTCGTGACGGCCGGGTCCGAACTCCCGATCGATGAGATCCGCAAACTTGATGGCGATGTCGAGCAGGCTCCGGTCTCCGGTGCCCCGGTGGTAGGCAATCGCCGCCTCGAACAGGTGGCCGGCGCAGTAGAGTTCGTGCCCGTGCGCCAGCTCGAGCCACTTCAGGTCGGGCTTCAACACCTGGTAGTAGGAATTCAGGTACCCGTCGGGCTCCTGGGTCCGGGCCAACAGCCCGATGGCATATTCAGCCTTGGCCTGCAAACCCGCGTCGGGTTCGTTGGCCAGGGCACAGCCCACGGCCTCGAGCCACTTGTAGATGTCCGAGTCCAAGAACAGGGGCTCGCGGTAGGAGCCCTCGCCCTCGCCAATCGCCAGCTTCAGGTTGTTGAAGTTGCCCGAGGCCTCAAGCTTCTCGAAGGCATGGTTCAGACTCGACTTGCGATTGACGGACTGTCTCTGCGACCAGAATCCGCCGACCACCTTGGCGTCCGTCAACGCCAACGTGCGGTATTCCGTGAACTCGCTGGCCGATGTATCTACGTGCACAGGATGCCCCCGTCAATATGTTGGTGAATTGCCCTTGGCCGACACGCGGGCCGGTTTCTTCAGTTCCTTGCGCGAAGCTATCTTTGCCCGATAAGCACGCAACCCGTTCAGTCCCTGGTCCACTGGCCGTCAACCAACCGCCACATGCCGGTTGGATTCCCGTCCCGAAGTTCCGGCGGCAGCCGATGGGGTCTCACTTCGTCGTAGCAGTGGAGCGCGGCGAACCGGGACAGGGAAGCCGGAATGCCAACCGCCGTGAAGCCCGGATGCCCCGTGGCCGGGAAGGGACCACCATGGTTCATCGAGGGCACGACCGCCACACCGGTCGGCATCTTGTCATTCAGCAGACGTCCCACGCGCGATCGCAGTTCGGCAGCCACCGTATCGTAGGCTTCGTCGTCCTCGCCGTCGCCGTGGCTGTAGATGCAACCGGTCAGGTTGCCTTCCATGGATCCGGCAATGGCGGCCATCTGATCCTGGTCGTCGGCCAGAACCAGCAGGCTTACGGTGCCAAAGGCCTCCGTCTGCATCACATCCGGATCCTGCAGGAACTCCGCGCCCGAGACGGTCAACAGCGTGTTCTCAAAGGCGTATCCCTGCACTTCGGCCTGACTGCCGCCGGTCACCAGTTCGGCCCCGGCATCGGTCAGGGTGGCCACGGACGCGGCAATGTCGCCCGGTCCCCCGGCACCCAGCAGTACCTGGGGCGCGCCCTCGTCGAACAGTCTGGAAGCCTCCCTGATGAACTCCCGGCCCGTCTCATCGTCCTGGAGAATGACCAGACCGGGATTGGTGCAGAACTGGCCGGCTCCCATGGCGCACGAAGTGTAGAACTCCGCCGCCAGTTCCGCACCCCGCTCGCGCAGGGCCCCCGGCAGGAGGAAGACCGGATTGACGCTGGACATTTCCAGGTAGATGGGCTTGCCGGCCTGGTCCGCAGCCGCCTTGAGTTGCAGGCCCGCGGCCTTGCTGCCGGTAAAGCCCGTGGCGCCGATGTCCGGATGCGAGACCAACAGGGCCCCGACGTCGCGCGGGGTTCGGTACAGGAGCTGCACCATGGCGGACGGCAGACCCAGGGCCTGCAGGATCTTCAGGGCGATGTCCGCGATCAGCCGGGTGGTACCGGGGTGTCCGGTGTTGGCCTTGGCAATCACCGGATTGCCGGCCGCGATCGCCGCGGCGAAGTCGCCGCCGGAGGCGGAATTGAAGGCAAACGGGAAGTTGTTGGGGCCGAATACCACCACCGGTGCATCCAACGGACCCAGAATCGACCGAATGTTCGACCCGGTGTCAATCGTTGCGCGCCGCCATGAACCGTCCCGTGCCGCGGCCGCGGCCTGCCTCAATTGATCCGTGGTGCGGGGCAGCTCAATCGAATTGAGCCGCGGTTCCGCCGGCAGGCCGGTTTCGGCATGGGCCATCTCCACCAGCGGTCCGGACTGTTCCTCCATGCCATCCGCCAGGGCATCGAGGAAGTCGGCTATCCGGCCGACCGGGATGTTGCGCAGTTCCCGCGCCGCGGCCTTGCCGGCCGCGATGGCATCCTCCACGTCCCATCGGCCGGTAACCGGAAACACCTGGGGCAGAAGCTGCCGGGTGGAGGGATTTTCGTTCTGCAGGGTACCTTGTGGGTCGCGCGGGGCGCGCCATTCGCCGGCAATCAGGACAGGTTCAACAGTCATCGCCGGTTGGCTCCTTGCACTTGCAGGTTGCAGTCGTACCCGTTCCCCTGCCGGTGGCCATGAGGCCTGCCGCCCGGTTCCGGGTCAAATCCGCCTCAGGGTGCGGTACACAATCTTGACAAATCCGAGCACTTCGACGCCCAGAGTGATGAGATCACCGGCCTTGAGCGGTGCACCTTCGCCGCCTTCCTGTTCTGCTTCGGCCTTGACCTCGCCTGCGTACCAGGCCAGCAGGGCACCGAGCAGGGCTCCCGCGCCAATGCCGGCCAACAGGCGCAGGCGGCCCTGGGAGTCCCTGGCCCGTTCCTCCGCCAGTTCAGTGGGATCGGAATCGCTCATTCAACGCTTGGGGAATAGGGAGGCCACCACGCGGCGGGCCCGTGCCGCCTCGGCCTCGGCCTGAACAACCGGTTCCACAATCCGCCTACCGGCCTTGTCCACGAACTCGGCTGCGGTGTTGACATGGCGTCCACCGGCCGCCAACCCCTGTTCACTCCATGTGCCGGTCAGTTTCACCAACTGCTTGGTGTAGTGCAGGGCCGCCAGCATCAGACCGAAGGTGATGAGCAGGTTGACGGCGATCACAATCAGCGCGATGACGCCGGCAATCGCCAAGAAAAAGTCCACGGGGGATGAGGCAGTCGGAAAGGCAAGAACAGGATTCTAGCACCGCGACCCCGGACCAGCCGTGGGAAACCGGGTCGGGTCATTGCCGGCATACCGTAGAGGGGCGATGGTGTCGCGACAGAAGCCGTTCCGCCTACTTGCCAGGCTCCGTGCGGCTGTTTTGCCGCAGGCGGGGGAGCCTTCCCACGGCCTGATCCCGCATCAAGTCGGCGATCGCGGGGAAGCAGTCGGAGGCCGCGCCGTCCAATTGCTGCGCGAACCGTGCCGCCTCGTCGTCGCTCCAGAATTCAGCAACAAACTGCACGAGGATCCTCTTTTCGCCCCGTGCTTCGCCGAGTTTCAAGCCCCGTGCCTCGCCTTCCTTTTCCTTGGCCGCAATGATGTTGCCGAATGTGTTCATGATCACCTCCGCCTCTTCAATGTAGGAAGTGCTGCGCAACATACCAAGCGGCTATGGAAAGTCACCAAATGGAACGCCGAATCCGCCACATGGCCGACTGGACAGGACCTGGCCGGAAGAGGTGCAGGGCTTCTGACCCGGATCGGACCCTCTACTTGTCGGGACCGGCACGGCCGTTTTCCCGCAGGCGGGGGAGCTGTCCTCCGGCCTGGTTTCGCATCAGGTCGGCGATCGTGGGGAATTGGCTGGGGTCCGCACTGTCCAGTTGCTGCGCGAACCGGGCCGCCTCGTCGTCGCCCCAGAATTCAGCAACGAACTGCACGAGGATCCTCTTTTCGCCCCGTGCTTCGCCCCGTGCCTCACCTTCCTTTTCCTTGGCCGCAATGATGTTGCCGAATGTGTTCATGACTATCTCCGCCTCTTCAATGTAGATGATTTTACGCAACTCGCGGCGCAGGTCGGGTTGGTCCCGGAGCAGGTCGTCGAACGCCGCCTTGAACCAGGCCCCGTAGGCCTCGCGCAGGGTTGCGGACAACCGCAGGACCCCGGGGATGATCCATTCCCGCAGCAACGGCAGAATCTGCTCCGCGGCCTCGTTCGCACCCCGCCGGATGGCGGCCTGGATGCGCGCCAGGGCGACAATGCCGGTCACCAGGCTCTGCGGAGGGAGCGGATAGTCGGCGACCGGAAACACAGGCACCGCATAGTCGTGAATGTCCAGGAGGGGACCCGCCCGAAAGCCGTAGCCGTGGGAACCGGGCCTGGATTGCACGGGCTGTCGCCAAGAGCCGAAGTGCCGCAGGCCGGTGCTGATCACCAAGCCGAACACCTCCAATCCCGGTTGGCGTTGCAGCAGCCCGTCGGCGTACCCGAACATGCGTCGGGTCATGCGGGAGTCGCGACGCGACTGGAACTCCAGGTGCAGGAGGACGCGGTTCCCGTCTTCGCCTTTGCGCGCCAGAGTCCAGACGATGTCCCGATGCGCCTCCTCGTGGTGCGGCGGACTGGTCGCGTCGGCGGTCACGGTGGAGGCGCTGACCAGTTCCAGGGGTTCGAAGCCCTGCAGATCGGGGAACAGATCGGCGGCATGGAAGTCGAGTAGGTCCCGCACCACGTCCCTTTCGGCGAAGAGAGACTTCAGTGTCCGGTCGTAGGAAAATGGATTCCCTGTCGATTGGGGTGGGGACAATGCGAACCTCCCGCTGTGGCGGCAGCTGTTCCAACAGTCCTGAACGCACTCAAGCCCGGTGGTGCATCAGTTTGAAGGACAGTACGCCACCCGACGAAAAGCGAAGTTGGCAGATGCCTATTTTCCTGCCGACCAGCGACATGCACAGCAATCGCGAGCCGCCCGGTGGCGGTACATCGGCACTGGGGACCGTGGTGTCTGTCCGATCAAGGATCCGCTTGCAGTCCTTCGGTTCCGGGGCCACCAGGCACTTCCAGAAGGTGGGCCCTGTTCACGGCCCATCACACTTTCCGCTTGCCGAAGGCAAGCCGTCGGGCAGGCAAGGATCTGCCTGCCCGGCAGCAGCGATCACGGGAAGTCCTACACCTGTTCCGCGCCTGCGGCCGCCGCAAACAGTTCAACCGCATCCGCCTTCTGCGCCTCGAAACGCAGCTTGTAGTTGCCCTCGGCCTCGGGATCGTGGTCGATCACGACATGGTCCCCGGCACTGAACATACCCGTCAGCAGGCCCTTGCTCAACTCGTTTTCGACCGACTTCTGGAGCACGCGGCGCAGCGGTCGCGCCCCGTAGGCGGGGTCGAAGCCAATTTCGGCCAGATACCCCACGGCAGCCTCCGTCAGTTCCGCCGACAGGCCGATCTCGTTGGCCCGGTGAACCAGGTCGGACATGAGGATGTGCACGATCTGCTTGATGTCGTCCATGTCCAGGCCGCGGAAGACGATGACTTCGTCGATCCGGTTCAGGAACTCCGGCTGGAACATGCGCTTCAGCTGGCTGCTGTACTCGCCCTTGACCTCTTCCTCGTTGAGCACCGGCGTGGCAAACCCCACCTTGCCCTTGCTGATCACGTCCGCACCCAGGTTGCTGGTCATAATGATGATCGAACTGCGGAAGTCCACGCGGCGGCCCTGGCCGTCCGTCAGGTGGCCGTCGTCCATGATTTGCAGCAGGCTGTTCCACACGTCCGGGTGGGCCTTCTCGATTTCATCGAAGAGGATGGTGCGGTAGGGGCGGCGGCGAACCTGCTCGGTCAGCTGTCCGGCCTGGTCGTAGCCGACGTATCCGGGCGGGGCGCCGAACAGGCGGCTGATGGAGTGCCGCTCCGTGTACTCGCTCATGTCCACGCGGATCAGGGCGTCCTCGTCGTCGAACATCTGCACTGCCAGTTCGCGGGCCAGTTCGGACTTGCCAACGCCGGTCGGTCCCAGGAACAGGAACACGCCGATGGGCCGGCGCGGGTCGTTGAGGCCGCTGCGCGCCCGGCGCAGGGAGTCGGCCACGGCCCCGATCGCCTCTTCCTGGCCGACGATCCGCTTGCGAATCTCGGCTTCCAGGTTCAGCAGCCGTTCCGTCTCGCTTTCCATCAGGTTGCGCACCGGAATCCCGGTCCAGGCCTGGACCACCTCGGCGATGTCGGATTCCTCCACCACCTCGTCCAGTTCGGCTTCCTTGCGCCAGGCCGCGTAGCGTTCGTTGTAGTCCGCCTCGAGGCGTGAACGCGCAATCTTGTGATCCGCGGCCGCTTCGTAGTTGCGTTCGCTCCAGGCCTTTTCCTCCAAGTTCAGGAGTTTGTCAATGTCCGCCTTGGCCTTCTTGAGTTCGTTGGGCTGCAGGTGCAGGGCCACCCGCAGCTTGGCTGCCGCCTCGTCGATCAGGTCGATGGCCTTGTCCGGCAACTGGCGATCCTGGATGTAGCGCTGGCTCAGCTTCACCGCCGCCTCAAGCGAGTCGTCCGTGTACTGTATGCCGTGATGATCGGCATACCGGTCGCGCACGCCGTGCAGAATCTCCACGGCTTCCTCGTAGTTGGGTTCGTCCACGAACACGGAGGCGAACCGGCGCTCCAGGGCACTGTCCTTCTCAATGTTCTCCCGGTACTCGTCCAGGGTGGTGGCACCGATGAACTGGAGTTCACCGCGCGCCAAGGGTGGCTTCAGCATGTTGCTGGCGTCCAGCGAGCCGGCCGCATTGCCTGCGCCCACCACCGTGTGCAATTCGTCGATGAACAGGATGATTTCACCCTTGCTTTCAATGACCTCGTCCAGGGAGCCCTTCAGCCGCTCCTCGAACTCACCGCGGAAGCGCGTGCCGGCCACCATGGAACCCAGATCCAGGGACATGACCCGCTTGTCGAGAAGTGGTTCGGGCACATCGCGGTTCACAATGGCCTGGGCCAACCCCTCCACAATGGCGGTCTTGCCCACGCCGGCCTCGCCAATCAGCACCGGATTGTTCTTGGTCCGGCGCGAGAGGATTTGCAACACCCGCAGGATTTCCTGATCCCGTCCGATCACCGGATCGGTCTTGCCTTCCTCCGCCAGCTGGGTCAGGTCGGTGCTGTACTGGGAGAGAAACTTGAACTTGCTGCGGGGGACTGCCCCACTCTCAACGTCCGCCTCTTCGGCCTCCTGGGCCTCATCCAGGCGCGCCTTGCTGGCTCCGGCCCGGGTGAGGATGGCGGCCGCCTCACTTTGGCCGACATGCACGATGGCCTGAAGGAAATGGGCCGTTGTGACCTCGCCGTCGCCGCCCAGCTCCTTGGCCTTGGTAAGCACCCTCTGGAGCTGCGGGGTCAACTGCAGCTGCAATTGACTGGCACCCCCGAAGGAGCCAAAGGTGCCCTTGGCCCGGCGTTCCAGCGAGATCTCGACCTCGTTGGCCAACTGCCGCGCGTCCAGTTCCATGCGTTTCAGCAGGCGCAGGGCCGACGTATCCGATTGTGAAAGAAGGGCCAACAGCAGATGCTCCGCATCCACCTGCACATGCTTGTATCGCGGCAGCAGTTCAATCGCGGCCCGGGCCGCGTCCTGTGCGTTTTGGCTGAAGGCCTGGAAGTTCATGCTCATCTGAAGTTACCTATGCGACTTGGCTCGTCTGGCTCTGTGTGTGGTGTCGGTAAAAATCTCGACGGACGTACTGCAACCCATTCCCTGTTCGGTGCAAAAAGCAAGTTCGCGGACCGAGTTGTCTGGCGTGACGGCACTTTAAGGAAATCTCCTTTGCCTGAACGGTGCAGTGTTTGTTTTTGGGGACACTTCCCTCTTTGGCCTGGCCGGCAACGTCCGCCTATCCGAAAGGCAAGGGGAGTGTATACAAGGGCCGCTGATGGCAAGGAGGGACAACCACGGCTCTAACCCAGTTCCAACATCATCCTTCGGGGGTTGTCCCTCCACTCCAAGCATCCGATTCCTTGACGTGCAGGGCACGCACATGCGGCACCTTGCAGCTACGGGCTTAAGGTCTCCAGGGCAGTCTCCAGGGCAATGTCCCGGGAATTGTGAGCATGAACCACATCACGAAACTCGTTTCGGACATGGCCGCAGCCGTCAAGCCGGACACCCTGACCTCGGCCTGGCAGAAGGCCCAATGGGTGCCCACTTCGATGATGCCCCGGATGTACTGCTGGATGCCGATGCCGGGCTTAACTCATACCGTCCGGAGACGCCCAAGCCTGAGTTGATTGTTCCAAGCTTTTTGGGTTGCGGAATAGCGCCAGGAGCCGGGGCAGAGGTTCGCTTACCTGATTGATGCCTCAAGGGATGCAGCCCGTCTCAACGAACCATCACCAAGCAGGATCCACAGGGGTAGTAGCTGTTCGCTGCAACCTGCCATTTACTGGCACTTCCGGTTACTGTCTGCGATGCCGCATGTGTGTACAATGACAAAGGCAGCCGGGAGCACCGACCGATGCCAAATTCTGACACATCCCACCTGAAGGGGCTGGTCAAGTCCCACCGCGTCGCCTTGTCCCCCACGGACCGGCAGGCTTCGTTGATGCTGGAGCATGCGGGCTGGGCGCGGGTGGCGGCCAACTGGGCGCGCGGCCGGTTCCAGCTGGCCTGGTTCGGCGAAACGGACGAACGCAATGCCGACGCGTGGTATGCCCATGTGGATGTGAACCCGGACGGCGGCCAGTGGCTGTCGGACATGGACCTGCGCAAGGATTTCAACGCGGTCAAGGCGGACCTGTTCGAGTGGTCCGGCGGACTGTCCCAGTACGTCGCCAAGAACGCCGTCATTCACATGGGGCGCGGACTGGACGCCTGGGGCGAGTACTGCAAGGAGCGGAAGCACGGCAAG
>VXMJ01000096.1 GCA_009841145.1 Caldilineaceae bacterium SB0661_bin_34
CCCTGCGCAACCTCTCACATGTCAAGTAATTCTATTGTAATGGATTGGTATTATACCGTATTGGTATGAGACCGCGTCCCACGAACGGAGATGGCCGGACTGCCTTGGTCCGAATCCCTGTTGCCGTAAGATCCCATGGCGTTGTTGGATCCCGTCAGAGTCGCAAAACACGTTATGGCCGACATCAGCACCAACGAAAACATTCGGTATGAACCGGAAGAAAAACCACCCATAGCCGTTGCGTTGGGAGTTGGCCTGCAGGCCGCTCTGGTTATCCTGGCGCCGATTGCCTTGACGGTGGTGATTGTCGGGCGCATTGCCCAACAGCCGGAAGAGTACATTTCGTGGGCGGTGTTCGCCGCCCTACTAATTAGCGGCCTCACCACGGTTCTGCAGGCGGTCCGGTTCGGACGCCTGGGCTCGGGCTACGTTCTGATGATGGGCACCTCGGGCACGTTCATTGCGGTATGCGTCGGCGCTCTGATCCAGGGCGGTCCCGAAACCATGGCGACGCTGATCGTGGTGTCGGCCCTGTTTCAGTTCGTGCTGGCCGCCAGGCTGTCTTGGCTGCGCCGCATCTTCACACCCGTGGTCTCCGGAACGGTCATCATGTTGATCGCCGCCACCGTAATGCCAATCGCCTTCGCTTCCTTGACGGACATTCCTGAAGGAACCTCCACCGTGGGCGCACTCTGGGCAGCGGCCGCCACGTTGGTGGTCGGGGTGCTCCTGATCCTACGCGCACCTCCCCAGTTGCGCCTATGGGCCCCCATCATTGCGATCATCGTAGGCACCGCGGTATCAGTGCCATTCGGCCTGTACGAAACGAGCAGTTTGGTGTCGGATCCCCTGATTGGCTTACCCAAGGGTTCCTGGCCTGGTTTGAATTTCAATGTGGATGCAAGGTTTTGGGCACTCCTGCCTGCCTTTGTGGTGGCGACCATCGTGGGAGCCATTGAAACCATCGGCGACGGTGTGGCCATTCAGTCGCTGTCCAGGCGCAAGCCAAGGGCCACCGACTATCGGGCCGTACAAGGCGCCCTCAACGCGGACGGTCTGGGCAACCTCCTTTCCGGCCTGGCCGGCACCCTGCCCAATACGACCTATTCCTCCAGCATTTCGCTGGCCGAGGTCACGGGCGTAGCGTCGCGCCGGGTGGGCATTGTCATCGGAGTCGCGATCGCCGCAGTGGCGTTCTTCCCCAAGGTGGCAGCCCTCCTGATCGCAATACCGGCACCTGTGGCAGCCGCCTACATCATTGCTCTCCTGGCTCTTCTGTTCGTCCAGGGCTTGCGCATCATCGTGCGCGACGGTGTCGATCACCGCAAGGCGATCGTGGTGGGGACGGCATTCTGGCTTGGTGTGGGATTCCAAAACCATGCCATCTTCCCCGGCCTCCTTGGCGACGGCGTCCTGGCCATACTGCTGAGTAACGGCATGACCGCAGGTGCCATCGTGGCAATCCTGTTGATGGTGTTCATGGAACTGACAAGGGGACGGCGCCGCCGGATGACGACGAACCTGGAAACCGCATCCCTGCCCGAGTTGAACGAATTCCTGCAAGGACTGGTTTCCAGGGCGGGTTGGGACGCCGACGCCACCGAGCGGTTGACCGCAGCCGGCGAGGAAACACTGGCGGTCCTGATGCAGCAATACGGGGACGAAACCGACAACGTACCCACACTGCTCGTGACCGGGCGCGTGGAGGGCCCCTCCGCGGAAGTCGAATTCCTGACCGCAATCGAAGGCGAAAACATGGAAGACCGTCTTGCGTACCTGGGCGAATTGTCACCGGTGCCGGACGACCGCGAAGTGTCCTACTGACTGCTGCAACACTACGCGTCCTCGGTCAGCCACCAGAAATACCACGGCATGGACATTGTCACGGTGATGGTCAAGAACCAAGGTGGGTAGCCGGACACAAGCCCCTCCTGCTCCTGCCGCCTGCGGCTCCCGCGGTGCCATCCAATCCTTGGTTGGAATCCCGGGATGCGGGCCGGCGTCCGACGAACTGTTGCATGGACCGAAACGGCAGGACATCCATCCACTTCGCATAGCCTCATAGGCTCCATGGGCGCAATCCGAGAGGGATCGGCCGCAGTGTCCGCCCCATGGCGTTCAGTTTGGCAATGTTGCAGGCATCGCAGAACATGATCAATCGAGTCGAGATTGACCACCTCCTGCTCGGCGTACCCGAACTCGGTGCAGGAATCCGGTGGATTCGGGACGAGTTCGGCATAGCAGCCGGTGAAGGGGGCCGCCACCTGGGCGTGGGCACCCACAACGCGCTGGTGGCCCTGGGCGGCCGGACATACCTGGAAGTCATTGCTCCCGACCCGGAACAGCTGGTTCCCAAATCCGCGCTGCCCTACGGCCTCGGGGCGCTGTCGGCGCCTCGGTTGATCAACTGGGCTGTGAGGGTGCCCGACATGGACGCATGGGCCGCCCGCCTGTACGAACTGGGAATTCCCACCCAACTGAAGGCAAGGGATCGTGTAAACCCCGATGGACAACGACTCGCATGGCGCACCGCCGCCATGCCGGCCACCACGAGCGTGGACGGGGTAAACCTGACCGGCCTCATACCGTTTGCCATCGACTGGCAGGACACCGTCCACCCTTCGGAGACTGCACCCGAGGGGATGATGCTTGAGTCGCTGTCGCTGTGCCATCCCCAAGTCGCCTTGGTGCAAAAAACGGCAGCCGTCCTTGGGCTTCCGGTGCTGGTCGAACAGGCGCAGAAGCCCTGCCTGAAGGCGCATGTACGTTGCAGGCAGGGGATCCGGGAAATCCGGTAGGTTCCCCCGCCCGCGCCAATAGTTCAATATTGACTATTTTTATGCGAAATCTCTCTGTATGGCCACTCTTGGCGCGGTGGCCCAGACGGAGACATGCCAGCACAAGTTAGTCGTCTCACTTTGGCAGCCGACTGTTGGCAAGACCCCTTGCCGGAGCCAGTCAACACCCTTTTGGCCCGCGCCGATTTCACCATGGCCAGGAACTTGCAGAGCCCGGATCTTGGCTGATTGGCGATTGGTCTTCCCGGTGTACCGGCCCGACGACAGAGGCCCCGACCGGTTACTGCGTCCGGTCATGCATGGCGGCCCTTAAATCCCGTTTGACTCCTTTGGGCACCGTACATAGGATCTACACACCTCCAGGGTCTGCACCCAATGTCACCGCATCGGAAAACAATCCTTGGCGGTGCTTTAGTTCCCAGCACACAGAGAGGACCATCACTATGTCCAGCCAGTTTGCACTGTCCCGTCGTCAGTTCCTGAGGACGGCATCCTTGGCCACCGTCGGTGCCGCCCTGGCAGCCTGCGCGGTGCCGACCGCGGCCCCCAGTGGCGAGGGGGAAATGGCGGCTCCCACTGAACTCACCTTGTGGATGTTCGGCCTGACTCCGGAAATCATCGACTACATCAATGCCGAGGTTACCCCCGACTTCAGGGAGGTGATGCCCGGTTTCGACATGATCGCCGAACACGTTCCCTATGACGGCTACCGGCAGAAACTGTCCACCGCCATTGTGGGCGACTCCTTGCCGGACGTACACGAAGCCGGCACCCAGGCGGCCGGCCGGGTCGCCACGAGCGGCGAGGGAACGCCCCTCGACGACTACATCAACGAGTGGGAGGACCTTGACGACTATTTCGAGGCCAATATCAAGGGCACCCAGATTGCCGGTCGAACCTGGGGCGTTCCCACCATGAGCCAACCGTCCCTGACCCTCTATTGGAAGAGCCAGTTGGAGGCGGCAGGCCTGGATCCGGACAATCCTCCGGCCACCGATGTTGAGTACCTTGAAGCCGCCACAGCCCTTCAGAACGTGGAGGAAGGGCGCACGATCGTACTGGGCGGATGGGCGCCAAACGACTGGCGCAGTTTCTTCCAGGAGTTTGAGGTACAGCTTCAGCGACTGGGTGGCGAGATGGCGGACCAGGACTACACGGAAGTCCGCTTCAACAACGAACTGGGCGTAGCAGCCCTTGCCTACCTGGTCGAACTTTCGCAGACGGTGTACCCCGAGGGGGTTGCCCGCCTGCCCGATGAAGCCCCGATTCCGCACTTCCCGGCCGGCAACATGGCCATGCACATGCGCGGCCACGGTTCGCAGCCGCGGGACGTACTCCGCTACAACCCCGACGCCTGGGACGACCTGGGATTTGGCTTCCCGTTGATGGCCCAGGAAGGCACGGGCCGCATGAACTCCATATCCTGGCGCAACTTCCTGTCGGTGTCCCCAACATCGGCCGACGTGGGCGCCTCGGTTGAATGGGCGCATGTGTTCAGCTCCACCGAGCACAACGTCAAGTACAGCGAGTTCCGCGGCACCGTCCCGGTGCGGCGTTCCACCCTGGACACGGACTTCGTCAAGGAATCGCCGTTCCTTGGCGTCTATCTGGAGATGGCTGCGCCTCACGGCTACGATGTCATCAATCCTCCGGGCTACTTCGAGCTGCGGCAATCCGGCGGCAACCTGTTCGAGCAGGCGGGGTTGGGCAACATCTCCGTCGAGGAAGCCGTTGCCGGATGCGCCGAGATCTGGCAGGAGGGCCTGGACAACGCGCCTCCGTACAAGATTTAATGTTGACCGTTTAACCAACACGGTCCAGCACCGGCCGGGCACGCCAAGCGGCGCCCCGGCCGGTGCCCCGTTTGATCCGGACCGCCCACGGCCGCAAGCCGCCCCAGGCCAAGATTGCGGACGGTACCCACAATGCTCCAGGAACACTTCCTAACCCGTAGCCGCCGGCACGAGTCGCTGATGGGCTGGCTGTTTGCCACCCCGTGGGTCCTGGGCCTGCTGCTGTTCAATCTGTTCCCGTTCGTGTACTCGTTCGGGCTGAGCCTAACCAGCTTCCGCATCGGCTACCCGACCGAATTCATCTGGTTCAACAATTACGTCGAGATGTTCACGGAGGATCCGGTGTTCGGGAAGTCCTTCGGCAACACGGCGTACTTCGTGGCGCTCGGCGTCCCGTTGGGGCTCGTCACATCGTTGCTGCTGGCCCTTCTCCTCAACCAGAAGGTGATCGGGGTGCCCTTGTTCCGCACAATGGTGTTCGTACCGTCGATCGTGGCCGGGGTGGCCGTGGCCCTGCTGTGGATGTGGATCCTCGATCCGAACATCGGCTTGGTGAACCACCTGCTACGCGAAATCGGGATCCGCAGTCCTCCGTTGTGGCTGCAGGACGAGGATTGGGCCAAGCCGGCCCTGATCGTGATGACGCTGACCGGTGCCGGCGGCGCCACAATGGTCATCTTCCTGGCCGGTCTCCAAAACATCCCCACCGAACTCTACGATGCCGCCCGCATTGACGGCGCCAATAGTGTGAGGCAGTTCTTCTTCGTCACCATCCCGATGCTGTCGCCCGTGATTCTGTTCAACACCATTACCGGCATCATCGGTGCGTTTCAGGTCTTCACGCTGGCCTACGTGGCCACCGGCGGACTGGGCGGTCCCAACAACTCGACCATGTTCTACGCCCTGTACCTGTACAACATCTCGTTCTGGTGGGGTCGCTTCGGCCTGGGAGCGGCGATGGCATGGTTCATGTTTGTGGTCATCATGGTGTTCACCATGGCGCAGCTCGCACTGTCGAAGCGCTGGGTCTTCTACGCCGGCGAATAGGGTAGGCAACCAACATGGCTACCACCGCCACACAGCCGCCGGCCGTCGGAACCGGTCTTCGAACCGGTCGTCGAACCGGGATCTACTGGCCCAGAGTCCTGCACAAGGCCGTCGTCTACGTGCTGCTGGTGTCGATTTCGCTCTTCTTCTTCTTTCCCCTGCTGTGGATGATGACCACGGCCATCAAGCCCACCAGCCAGATGTTCCAGATCCCTCCGATCTGGATCCCCAGGCCACCGCAGTGGGATGTGTTCCACACGACCTGGAACCGCGCGAACTTCAACGTCTATCTTGGCAACACGGTATTGATCACGGTCCTGTCGATGATCGGGCGCGTCGGCAGTTGTGCGCTGGTCGGATTTTCGTTTGCCCGCCTGCGCTGGCCCGGCAAAAACGTGTTGTTTCTCATTACGTTGAGCACGATGATGCTGCCGTTTCAGGTTCTGATGATTCCGCAGTTCCTCATCTTCAAGGAGATTGGCTGGATCAACACCCACTACCCCCTCTGGGTGCCGTCCTTCGGCGGAGCCGCGTTCTACATCTTCCTGATGCGTCAGTACTTCATGACGATGCCAAGGGAGCTGGACGACGCCGCCAAAATCGACGGGTGCGGCTGGCTGGGCATCTTCTGGCGCATCCTGCTGCCGCTGTCCCATCCGGCCCTGGCCACCATCGCCATCTTCACCTTCATGTCCCAGTGGAACTCCTTCCTGGAGCCGCTGATCTTCCTCAACTCGTCCAAGAAATACACACTGGCCCTGGGCCTGGCCATGTTCCGGGACCAGTTCGATGTGGATTGGAATGCCATCATGGCCATGTCGTTCCTGATGGTCCTGCCCTGCCTGACCATCTTCTTCCTGGCTCAGAAATACTTCATCCAGGGGATCTCAACCACCGGTCTCAAGGGTTGATCCGGTCCGCTGTTGCATTTTTCCCCTTTCTGCTGCATGTTCCAGCCAACATCCGAAGAACCCGCGAACCTTGTTCACGGACAGGACCGCGCGGCGCGCTCCCGGAGATGTCCACGGTGGTTGCTTTTGGGCACCGTCCCGATACCGGCCGTTCCACGTTCCAGGCTGGAATGGCAAACCCAACGCTACGCCAACAGCCCCAAGCCGGTGTGGTTGCCTCAGCCAGCAGATCCGCTGTCCGTGAAGCACAACGTGTGCAACGATGAGGCAGCGCATCCACCGTGCTATCGACCACCTTTGGCACCACTGCGCTTGGTAGGTGCGTGCTGGTCTGTCCCCGAAGTACTCATCGCACCGGCCATCAGGACCCAGACTGGACGCTCCCGAAAGTGAATTCCCCGCGATGCCTGGGCAAATCCAACACACTCTGTTGGACCCCATGGGCCTGAAAGCTGCCTGTTCAAGTTGCTGCCGGCAGTTTGTTTCGAGCCAGCTACACTTGAACTGTGTGGTTGGAACTCGTCTGGCACCGACGGGAACAGACGCGAACCATCTGGACCGATGCCGGCAAGTTGCATCCGGACAGGGGCCAACTCCGATCCCGTGAAACCATTTGGGAGCGGCCGGGGAGCCTATTCCGGCCGTACTCAACTTCCAGCATGGCAAGGTCCCAAAACCCCGGGTGCCAGGCTCGCTGGCAGGCAACAGCAATCCTCTTGGTCCGCTCGGATTCAGTTGCGGCACCCAGGCAGGATCCAAGCCAAATCATTACACGAAACGGAAATCACCATGCTCATACGCGGTTTTGCAGTCCGGTTGGGGTTGATTCCATGGCTCTGCCTGTTGGCCTGGGCCACTTCGCTGGCCGGACCACCTGTGTTGGCACAGGATCCAGATGAACCGGACGAACTTCCAACGTACGAGGTGCAGGCCGGAGACACACTTCTGGAACTTGCACAGCGGTTCGGGGTACCGGTCGAAGTGCTTGTGGCCCTCAACAATCTGGAGGAACCTCTGGGACTGATCTTCATCGGCCAACAGCTGTTGCTTCCCTCCTTTGCCAGTCAACCCAACCAGGACTCGGGGCAGGAATCCGTCTGCGCAACACCCCATGTAGTTGTGGAAGGCGACACCCTTTGGGGCTTGGCGGACGGCTGGGGTGTGACCGTTCAACAAGTTCGGGAGCTGAACGGTCTGCAGGCAGGGGAGTTCCTGTTGATAGGCCAGACAGTCTGCGGTCCCCCGGTCATCTCGGACCTCCAGGAGATCGGATTGGACGAGCAGGACAACGTCGAAGGACCGCGGAGACAGCCGGAATTCGATCCCGGATGGATTGTCCACCCCACCGAGTCCTTTTGGTACACGGTCAACCTGGGCGACACCCTGGCGTGGGTGTCCGCACGTTATGGAATGGCCACGGAAGCCTTGGCGGACGTCAACGAGCTACTACCCGATGATGACATTCAGCCAGGCCAGTTGTTGCTGGTACCGGCAAGTACTGCCGCCAGAAAACCGTGGACCGCCCGTTATTGGGCCGTTCCGGACCTTTCGGGGGAGCCGCTGCTGACCCGCGGTGAAGATGCCGTCGCACACAATTGGGGGAACGGCGCTCCTGCGGGCTCGCTTCCATCCGATTCGTTCAGTGCCGAATGGACAGGTGATTTCGACTTCGTCGGCGCGACCTATCGCTTCATCGGTCTGGCCGACCAGGGGGTACGCGTGTTCTTTAACAATGACCTGTTGCTGGACAATTGGGATGGCGAAACAACTGGGCCTCTCATCGCCGACACCGTGCTTGAAGCCGGCACGCATGCGGTGCGAGTTGAGTATTGGGAGGAAACCGGACCGGCCATGGTCTACGTATTCTGGTTCCAGTCGGTGCCCGCCACCCCTGAATGAGCCAACCCCAGCGGCAATTGCCCGGACGGTTGGCTGGCGGACCGTCGCAGCGTCCCTCAACACTTTGCCGAGTTGTGTTGGGTCAAGGCCGCAGGCGTGCGATAATGTGTATTGGGTGGCAGCGCCCGGTTCGGTTGCCTCGCGATATTCGTTGAGCCCGGGCCTTGGTTGTTGTGCGGAGCCTGCCGCGGGTACTTCCAGGCAGGTGCCCCATCCCGGGTTTGAAGTAAGGTTGACAGGGTCCGGTCATTCTGCTGAAGGCTGTTTACGGAGCTTGCCCGGAATGCGGAATTGGACTTTGTTCCGCTGTCTCGCCAAGATCGGGCGTTGTCCTGCTCCCCAAGTCAGTCTCAGGCCTTGACAGGGCTAACCGCAAGTAGACCCCATGATCATTCGCCGTATCCTGCGGCTCATGCAATCGTTGACCTTCGTGGGGACTGTCGCCGCTCTGGTGTTGTGCGCATCGTCCCTGGCCGCGTGTACCGCCTTCTTCGCCGGAGCGAATGTCAACAAGGTCGAAACCGCGGTGGAAGCCGCCGCGGCCGCGTCCCTGGACCAGGTGCCTCAAACCCTGCAACGATTCGCAGGCCAAATCACCGCCCTGGACTCGCAGCTCGAACAAGCGCGGAGTGTCGAGGCCAGTCTCCAGCCAGTCCTGCCGGCACAGACAGTTGCCGGTGTAACCGAGCAATTGCAGCAGTTGGCGGACAAGGCACAGCCGGAGGATGGCCAGACCCTCCAGTTGGACGTGCAGTTGGAGCCCGCCCTGAATCTGCTGGACTCCGCGGTGCACAGTGCCAACCAGCTCAACCAGGCATTGGATGACATCGACAGGGTCGCAAGGCTCGCACCGAACCTTTCGCGTTCGTTGAACGACCGTCCAAGCCTGGTCGAATCATTAAATTCACTACCGACTCCAGGTGGATCCAACGATGTCGATTACCTGATCGATCCCACCCCGTATCTACAGTCCTTCGCGTTAAGTGTGGAGGCATTCCAGGACTGGACAGCGGCCCTGGGCGGTCCTTTTGCCGCTTCTGTGACCTCGGACAACACGCCGACCCTGGATCTGGCGCCGTACATGTTGGCGGTGTTGGATTTCATGGCAGGCGCCGAAACAACCCTGGTGCAGTTCAGTGCTGCATTGACCGCGGTCCTGCAGGCCGGACAGCTGGGAACGGACATCGCCGGCGCAACCAGGATGGGAACCGAGATGGCGGAATCCCTGGCACAGTCCTTGGGGGACTTGGATGTCCAACAGACCGACCTTGATCAGGTGGGACCGTTCCTGGAAGCCGTGCCGGTCCACGGAGCCGCACTTCTGTTGCAAGCGCAACAGGCGGCAACACGTCTGGAGACTGTCACCGGTACCGGTCAGGCACGGCAAGTGGACGTCCCGGTTGCGACTGCACTTGACATCATGGGCCGGATCGCCCGCAACAGCGGGCAGGTCGGACAAACCCGCCACCTAGTAGAAGAAACTCTCCTACTCGCTCCCGAATTGGCAGATGCCATTGGCCAACGGGAACGTGCATCCGTTGCCTTGATGCAACTATCGGGCACCCTGGAAGACTTGAACAGGGCCTTGGTGTTGCAACCCGACCAGCAACAGGCCATCGCCCACGCAACCGCCTTGGTTCAGTCATGGGCCATCCAGACTTCGGGCCTGTATCCCGAAGCCATTTTCGACTTCAGGGCGGTTGCCCACCTTGATCCCCGCATCGACACACTTGCGGGATTGATCAACCAAGTGGAACTGGAACTGCAGGAGCTAAGTTCCGCCTTGACCGGCTTCGACCAGGCTTTCCGGGATGCTCCCGAGTTGGCAGATGCCATCGTTTCCCAAGTTAGTGCAGGCATCAATCCGGCACTGTCCTTGGAGGCGCTGAACCTCCTGAGCCAGACACTCGTGCTGGATCCCGAACAGCAGCAGACCCTGGCCCGCACAGTCCCCTTGCTTCAGGCCTGGGTTGCCGAAGCCTCGACTCTGTTCTCCGAAGATGTCGCCACGCTGGAGCTCGAACCGCAGGTCGCCACCCTCGTCGCGTTGCTGAGCCAGGCGGAACCGCAATTGCAACAACTGGGTTCAACCTTGACCGGCGTTGATCAGGCTCGCCAGAACGTTCCTGCTCTGGCGACATTCTTCGCCTCCCAAATCGATGCAGGGATCGATCCGGCGCAGTCTTTGGGAGCGCTGAACATCCTGAACCAGGTGCTCGTGCTGGAACCCGAACAACAGCAGGCCTTGGCCCGCACAGTCCCCTTGCTTCAGGCCTGGGTTGCCGAAGTCCCGGCTCCAGCGCTGGATCTCGAACCGCAGGTCGCCGCCCTCACCGCGTTGCTGAATCAGGCGGAACCACAACTGCTACAGCTGGATTCGGCCCTGCCCGGTGTTGACCAGGCTTTGCAAGGTATTCCCGGGCTGGCCACCCTCATTGCTTCTCAAATCGATGCCGGAATCGATCCGGCACTGTCCTTGGATGCGCTGAATTTCCTGAGCCAGATACTCGTGCTGGATCCCGAACAGCAACAGACCTTGGCCCGCACGATATCCCTGATGGGAGCCTGGGTTGCCGAGGTCCCGACCCTGTTCCCCGAAGCCGTCGCCACCACGGCTCCTGTGTTGGATCTCGAACCGCAGGTCGCCGCCCTTGCCGCGTTGCTGAACCAGGTCGATCCGCAAGTGCAACAGTTGGATTCGGCCTTGAGCGGTGTTGACCGGGCCCTTCAAGGCACCTCCGATCTGACTGCGTACATCGCGTCCCAATTCGATGCCGGCATCGATCCGGCACTGTCCTTGGAGGGACTGAGCATCCTGCACCAGGTGCTCGTGCTGGATCCCGAACAGCAACAAGCCTTGGCCCACACGGTCCCCTTGCTTCAGGCATGGGCCGCGGACGTCACAACCCTGTTGCCCGGTGCCGTCTCCACAATGGGCCCGGAATTGGATCTTGAACCGCAAGCCACTGCACTCGCCGGCATGTTGACCGGCACCGCACTGGGGACCCAAAGACTGAACGATGCCTTGTCCGGTGTGGACCTGGCCTTGCAGCGCACTCCCGAACTGATCGATGCCGTCGGGCAACTCAACGCGGCCGCTGACCTGCTGCTGTTCCTGGAAGCCCCCGAACTCCTGAACCGGACCTCGATACCGGTTTCCGACCCATTCCAGGTGCTGGTCGACTCGACCGCACAGCTGGAAGAGTGGGCCAACCAACTGACCGGCTTTGTGCAGGGGGTGCCAGGTGCAGGCGCGGGCACCATCGATCTGGACCCGCAACTGGTGGCGGCCTTCGACTTCCTCGGACGCGCGCAGGCGCACATGCTGCGGCTCAACACGGCCCTGGTCCATCTGGAACTCGCTGCGCAACAAGCACCGCTCCTGACCTATGCGGGATCGGGTGAAGGGGTTGCCGATCTTGTGGCAGGCCCATTGGGAACCGCCGGGCGCACCGTTCAGGCCCTTGCCTCCGGCACCGAAGCGGTGGCAGCACTTGATTTTGGAGACGGACCGCAACCGCAGGTTGAACGTTGGAGCCAGGAACTGGTCCAGATTCTTGGCACGCCCCCCCGCCTGGTCGAGGACATTGGTCGGCAGGCCGATGAAGCCGGTTCCCTTATTGGTCCGCTGGCCGCTTCGGATCAACCACTACAAATACAGCCCGGTCCACGGCTGGTTGGCATGTTCCGATCCATATCCGCCACCAGCGCGCTCGCACAGGGATGGGCGTATGAACTGGCAGGCAGGTATCCGGAGGCGGTGTCCGGATACAGCCAGGCACTTCACTTCAATCCGGAGCTGACATGGGCACTGAGTGCCAGAGGACGCGTCAGATGGCATCTGGGCCAACTGGCCGAAGCGTTGGCGGATCTGGATCAGGCCATTCTCCTGAATCCCCAGCTGGCCGAAGCCTACCGACTCCGCGGCCATGTGTACCGCGAGCTGGAACAGCTGGCGCAGGCGATCAGCAACTACGACGAAGCCCTGCGCCTCAGTCCCGACGATGCCGCCACACTCATTGGCCGCGGAGAACTCAACGAACAGCTTGGGTATCCGCTGCTTGCCCTCCGCGACTTTACGCAGGCCATTCGGCTGGCCCCCCGATCTGCGATTGCCTACTACAACCGCGGCCAGGTCTTCCGGGATTTGAGCCAGGCCCAACAAGCCGTTGAGGACTTTGGCCAGGCCATCCGGTACAGACCCTTGTTTGCGCCGGCCTACAACGCACGGGGCGCGGTCCTGGAAAGCCTGCAGCGTCACCAGGAAGCCATGGACGACTTGAACGAGGCCGTACGTCTCGCCCCCGACATGGCCGATGCCTTCCACAACCGCGGCACCGTATATCTGAAACTGGAACAGATACAGCGAGCATTGGACGACTTCAACCGGGCACTGCTACTGGACCCCGACTTTGCAGCCGCCTACAACAGCCGGGGCACGATCCTGTTGCAACTGGGCAAGGCCATGGAAGCCCTGGCCGACTTCGACACCGCCATCCGGTTGCAGCCGGACTTCGGACCAGCGCTCCGCAACCGGGGCACGGTGTACCAGACAACTGGCCTCCTGCAGGAAGCCGTCAGCGACTACTCGCGCGCCATCGAACTGGAACCCAACGAACCGATCACCTACATCTACCGGGCCAGCGTCTACGACCAACTGGGCCGCCCGCGGGATGCCGTGGCCGACTTCAGTGAAGCCATTGAGCTCGATCCCAACCAGGCACCGGTCTTTTACGATCGGGGCGTTCTACAGCAGGAACTGGGACGGCTGCGGGAAGCCTTGCGCGACTTCGACCAGGCGATTCGTCTGGAGCCCGATTTCACCGTCGCCTATCACAATCGTGCAAACGTGAAGACGGGTCTGGGCAACCTGGCGGATGCCCTGGCCGACTTCACGGCAGCCATCCGCCTCGACCCCGACTTCCTGGCGGCCTATCTCAACCGGGCCCGGCTGCACCTGGAACTCCAGCGGTACGCGGAGGCAGTCAGTGACTTCGGCGAGGCCATCCGCCTCGACCCGGATCTCTTCGAGGCCCACTACCAGCGCGGCGTGATCCGCCACCTTCAGTTCGGGCAGTTGGAAGAGGCGGCAGCCGATTTCACGGAGGCCATCCGGATCAAGCCCGACCATGCCGATGCCCACAACTACCGAGGCGAAGTCCAGGCCGCCCTGGGCCACCCGGATGACGCACGGCACGACTTCGACGAGGCGTTGCAGCTCGAACCCGAACACACGGCAGCCCTGTACAACCGCGGCCTGGTGTTCCTGGAACTCGACCGCCCTCGGGATGCGCTGGATGATTTCGACGCAGTGGATCGGTTGGCTTCCGGTCAGGCCACGGTCCATCACCACCGCGGCCAGGCCCGCGAGGCATTGGGGTTCCTCGGAGCAGCCTTGGACGACTACCACGCAGCCATCCGGCTGGATCCGGACTACACCGCGGCCTATTTCCGGAGAGGGCAAGTGCTCCAGCAGTTCGACAGGCTCGCGGAGGCACTCCAGGACTACACTGCGGCCATTCGTTTGGATCCCGAACTGACCGCCGCCTGGTTCCGTCGTTCCGAAGTCCTGACAGCCCTGGAACTGCCAGTGCCGGCTCTGAGCGACCTGGCCATGGTCATCCGTCTCGAGCCGGCCCATGTCCAGGCCTGGCTCAACCGGGGCGTTCTGCGCCAGGAGCGGGGAGACACCGCGAGAGCGCTGGCCGACTACACCGAGGCGTTGCGCCTGGATCCGGACTTGGCGGCGGCCTATCGAAACCGAAGCGCCATCCATCTTGAGAATGTCAGGCTTCCAGAAGCGCTGAGCGACCTCGATGCGTTGATCGAACTGTCACCCGAAGAAGCCACCGCCTACTACACCAGAGGCGATGTCCACAAGACGCTGGACCATCCTGAAGAAGCCTTGCAGGACTACGACCGGGCGGTTCGATTGGGGATTGAAGAGACACGCCTGTACTACAACCGGGGTGTGGTCAAGATCGTCCTTGGCCTGACCCGCGAGGCCGTGGAGGATTTCACCTCAGCCCTGCAACTGACTGCGGACCATGTCCCGGCCCTGCACAGCCGGGCCCGCGCCCAGCAGGCCCTTGGCAACCTGGAGCCAGCACTAAGCGATCTGACCGAAGTCATCCGTTTGGATCCCGCCAATGCAACAGCGTTCCACGACCGGGGCATGGTGCAACAGGGGTTGCAAATGCCCAATGCAGCCCTTGCCGACCTCGACGAAGCGGTGCGGTTGGATCCGCATAATGCCGTCACCTTCCACAACCGGGGGTTCGTCAAGCTGTCGGTCCGCCGTTACCGGAATGCCATCGCTGACTTCACCATCGCACTGGAACTGGAACCCGACTACGCCAGTGCTTTCCATGGCCGCGGCAGTGCCTGGTGGGCATTGGTGGATCACACGAAGGCCCTGGCCGACTTCAACGAGGCGATCCGGCTGAATCCCACCGAGGCCGATGCCTTCGGCCAGCGCGGACAGGTCTTCCTGTACATGGGACTGTTTGACGAAGCCTTGGCCGATTTTGATCAGGCCATCGAACTCAATCCCGAGGCCGCCCGCACCTACTGCGATCGAGGACTGGTCTACCGCTTCCTCGGGGAATCGGAGGCGGCCCTGGCCGACTTCAACGCAACGCTGAACCTGAAGCCCAATTCATACTTTGCCCTTTACTACCGGGCCAACACCTTGCGTGACCTGGGCGAACCACTGGCCGCCCTGGACGCCTACAGCAGAGCCGTGCGGCTGAACCCGAACTTCACCCACGCCTTCTCCCGGCGCAGTGCAACCTACAAGGAACTTGGGCAGTTGCCGCAGGCCCTGAGTGACATCGACATGGCCATCCAGCTCAATCCCGGCGATGCCAGCTATTACGGAGAACGGGGCCTCATCCGCTCCGCGTTGGGACAGACGGATCTCGCCCGCGCCGATTTCCAGGATGCCTACTGCAGATTCCAACGGGCCGGGACCAGTTCGGGAGTGGATTGGATTCGATCCTTGTCACCCGATATTGCTGCCGAAGCCGTCTGCGACTGAAATAACCAGTCAGGGTAGTCAGGGTGTGGATCTCTCGTTCCCAAGCCTCCGGACCCGTCCATCGCCACCGGCCGTGACGATGCCGGTAGGCACAACACGATGAATCTGAACCTGCCTGCGCGCCTTGGTGTACAGTTGCCGCTCCGCCAAGTCCAAGTTCCGTTTCGCCAACGAAAGAATCCGTTTTGTCACCCCGGAAAGAACATCCTCATGGTACGGAGGGTATCAGGGCTGGAGGCAGCCTGTGAACCGTGAACCTTGCACAGGCAGAGCCGTCCTCAGAGTTCGTCCTCCAGCGTAGCCAGCCGCTCTTCGATGGTGGCCAGGTGGATTTCCAGATCCTGAACGCCTTCGAGGATCTGGTCCCGCGTCTCCTTGAACGTCCTCTCGGTGTCTGCGATGGCCTGCTGAAGGTCGCCCACCCGTACCGCAACCTCACCCACCCGCGACGCAATTTCGGACTGACCAGCCGCCAAGTTGTCCACAGCCGCGGCCATGTCGCCCAACACCTTCAGTGCCGACCGGGTTGACTTCACTACATCCGGCACCAGCTCTGCAACCAATTCCAGGCGAGCCAGCCGCTGGTTTACGTTGTCCGACTCTTCGTACATGCCCCGCTCACTTTCAACAAGCCACGGACTTGTGGCTTCGGCACATTGTACTTAGCGACCACACCATGGGTGAAGTGTTCGCAGTCGGAGTAGTACTCCGGACATGCACAGGCCAAACACCAATACAAGGGGCAAGGCAACCACGGCAGCAGTCGAGGTCCTCTGGTGGAGGCAATGGACCCTTCCACATCGGGTCAAATCGGGTCAAGACCCTATCCGGCATTGACGCGTCAGTGTCAGAAGACCGGATTGCGTCTCCACGGTCGGTCAGTTCCGCACGACAACCGCTCCGGACAGTGTCCGCATCCTTCGCGGATGCGGACACTGTCCGGGGGGATGCAGGCCCTACGCCAAGCAAACCCGGATCAGAACGGAACGTCCTGTCCATCATCGATGTCGGAACCGGAAGCACCTCCGTCACCGGACGAACCTCCACCATCCCGGCTGCGCCAATCGTCGCCGCCTTGGTTCCCGCCTTGCCAATTGCCACCACCGGATCCGCTGTTCCAGCCACCGCCGGAGCTGCTGTCCCGACCATAGCCACCACCGGAACCTCCGCCCCAGTCGCCGCCAGCCTGATCATCGCGGCCACCCAGAAACTGCACGGTCTGGGCGCGAACATCCAACGATGCACGCGGCTGACCGTCCTGGCCCATGAAGGCATCCGACTTCACGCGGCCCGTCACCAGGACTTGGCGGCCCCTGCTCAGGTACCTGCCGCAGTTCTCGGCCTGGCGGCCAAAGACCGCAACCTTGAACCACGTGGTATCGGTCCTGCGCTCACCGGACCGGTCGGTGTATACGTTGTTTACGGCGACATTGAAATTGCAAACCTTGTCTCCGGAAGGCATGTCGTAGGGTGGGCCGTCTCCGGCTGTCTCATGGACAGGTCAATGATTTGGCCTCCCTCCGAACCGTGCGTGCGACTTTCACCGCACACGGCTCTCCAGCTCGTACCTGCTCCCGCTCCCTGATGCACACGTCCTCAATTCGGTTCATCCTGTAATCGGTGCCGGGAATCTTCGCCAGCCATGAATCCTGCCAGGCGGCCAGA
The DNA here is from genome assembly GCA_009841145.1 of Caldilineaceae bacterium SB0661_bin_34. Lineage (GTDB taxonomy): Bacteria > Chloroflexota > Anaerolineae > Caldilineales > Caldilineaceae > Bin34. The sequence goes on from VXMJ01000096.1 coordinate 17,153, forward strand.
TGATCCCCTTGCGGATCCAGGACGGTGTTCACTCGGCACCGATGCTTGTGGGCCAGCGTACGGGCCCATGAAGCCTTGAGGGTTTGCTGGAATCCTCGGAGCGGTCCGCGATCCTCGGCCAGCGCGTAGTACTGGCGAACCGCCTCGAATTCCTCCGCGTAGAGATTTCCGATCCGGTGGTCGTCCAGGAAGGTCCGGTCCCCGCGCTCCGCCGGCTTGCCGCGCCGGTGAAACGGCCGGGCAGCCTTCCGCATCAGCTCGGGCGACGAACGCAAGGACGCGGAGCCATCTTCACGGCCCTGCATTCGATAACCGAGGAACTGCACGTCCGACCCCGTGTCCCATGGCATCCACCGGGGTTCCCGGCCACCGGAAAGATCGCTCCCCAGCAGGCCTCGGAGCACGGCTGTCACCTCGGCAAGCAGGGTCGTTGCCGTATCCCGGTTCCCAGAAGCCGCCAGCAGCAACGCATTGCTGTAACGGAGACTCTTCAGAACCGTTCCATCGCGTTTGCGCTTTAAGGCCGTCCGCGTGGATTCGAGATGGTCGTCCAGGTCCGTCAGGGCCAACTGTGCACAAACACCATGCAGTGATGCAGGTTGCAGAACTCCGCTGAATACCGTGGACGATTCGGGATCGGCCACCGGATAGGCATCGAAGAATCGGCTCAGCAACTCGGTGAACCGCCCGCCCTGCACCATGTGCGACAACTTGGGTTTGGATTGACAGCCGGCAACGGAATCGAACGTTGGCACGACGATCGACGCGACCCACTGTTCCCCGGCCACCATGGCGCGGGCAGCCCTGAGGGCTGAATGCAGGCCGGTGTCCGGTGCCAGTCCGTGGACAAACCCGGGACCGCGCCCGGTCAGCCAGACGCCGATGATGCCGGCCAGGACTTCGGCCAAGGCCCGATCCTGAACCGGATCGCCGCCCCAACGAAACATTTGGCCCCGCAGAGCCTCGATGAGCGACGGCAGTGCCAGGCGTGCATCCACTGTGGCGAACTGCCGAAAGAGATTGGGATTGAACAGCAACCGGTAGGCCCTTTGCAAGGGCTGCCGTTTGCGTCCAAGTGTGAGCAGAGCATCCTGTACCGCTGCGGCGGACTGCATTACGCATACCTCGCGGACCGATGCCGTACAAGCCTGTTCCCCTTCGCCCTGCCGCGGATGTTGGTCCGCCACCGACTACTACGGGAACTCCGTGGCCATGGCATGGCTGCCAACAGGCCATCCCGTGGTCCGTTCCATGTGTCCGTGTCTAGTCTGCTGTAGGTGCTCCGTTCGATTCCCATCCGGACGTGCAGTCCGGTGAATCCGCCCTTGGGAGCACAGTCGGCAAGGCGCTCATGCCGACTGCTTGGGCGGAATGCGGGAAGGCGCCAAGCCTTTCCGCAGTGTCCTGAGAGGCACTCTGGAATCTGGAATTCAGGCAATTCAGCTTTCACCATGGCAGACAGGCGCGCTGCGACATGCTTTGGTCCCCTGCAACCTTTCGGCGTCGGGTCAGTCGCGGCGCCTGGCACGAACTCCCTTGTGCCGCCGGCTCCACCGGCAAGACACATGGACGGCCTAGCGGCGCACGCGCAATTCAGGGTCGGCACCGAGATTGCCGACGATGGTCAGAAGTTGGTACATGAACACTCCTCGTTGGTGTGCAAAACACAGGGAATCGATACCGGCGGCAGCCATTGGTCTGTCTGCCCAGACGGCTTGTCGGATATATTAACAGGCATCTGCCCCACGAGAGGCAGATGCCGAACGACCCTGCCTTGACCATGCCCTTCCCCCTTCCCGAGATTCAGCACCAGATAAGACGCGCCGGCCTCGACGGATGGCTCCTGGCGGACTTCCGCGGCACCAACCCGGTTGCCCTGCATCTTTGCCGCTTGCACTCGTCGGGAACGCGCCGTTGGTTCCTGTACATCCCCGCCACCGGTTCCCCGCGCCTCCTGGTGCATGCCATCGAGCAGGGAACTTTCGCCGGACTGGCCGACTCGTTGGACATTCCGTTGGATACGTATGTCGGGTGGCAGGAACTTCACACCCACGTCGGCGAACTCCTGGCCGAGGCAAAGGTCGTTGCCATGGAGTTCAGCGCCAACAACGACATGCCCACTCTGGATCTGGTCGGGGCAGGCACGATTCAGTTGGTCCGGGAGGTCGGACAGGTCAGGGTGGAAGGCAGCCAGGATCTTGTGCAGGCATTCCAGGCAGTGCTCACGGCGGACCAGGTCGCCAGCCATCGCGCAGCCGCGGCGATTGTCCTCGAAACCAAGGACGCCGCCTTTGGCGAAGCCGCAAGGGCCATTGAAGATGGCCGGCCATTGACCGAATATGAACTTCAGCAGTTCATTGTGCAGAGGCTCGCAGGCGAGGGCCTGGACCCCGACCATGCACCAATCGTAGCCGTCAACGCCCACGCCGCCGATCCCCACTTTGAACCGGTCGAGCAGGCAAGTTCGCCGATTCGACGAGGCGACATTCTTCTGATCGATCTGTGGGGCAAACAGGTCGATAGGCCGGACAGTTGCTTCGCCGATGTGACCTGGACCGCTTGGTGCGGAACACAGGTGCCGTCGCCGGTGGCAGCCATCTTCGAGACGGTCAGGAACGCCCGCGACGCGGCGCTCGAGTTCATGGACCGCGAACTGTCCGCCGGCCGGCCGGTGCAGGGAGCACAGGTGGATGACGCCTGTCGACAGGTCATTGCGGACGCCGGCTACGGAAACGCGTTCATCCATCGCACCGGCCACAGCCTGGGTACCCAGGTGCACTTCACCGGGGTAAACATCGACAATTTGGAGACCAGGGACAGTCGAACCCTGGTTCCAGGCGTGATGTTCACGATCGAGCCGGGGATTTACCTGCCGGACCTGCCGTTTGGCGAGGACGGGCGCGTTGGCGTCGGGATCCGATCCGAGGTCAATTGCCTGGCACGGGAACGCGGTGTCGAGGTCACCACCCTGCCCCTGCAAACCTGCATGACGATTCTCCTTGCCTGAAATCCGCCCATGCAACACAAGAAGCAGTTCGAACAACCTCCGCGCCGCGTGGCCCTGTTTGTCACCTGCATGGTGGACATGATCTATCCACAAGTGGGCCGGGCCGCGGTCCAGTTGCTGGAGGAACAGGGTGTGGAAGTGGTTTTTCCCGAGGACCAGACCTGCTGTGGCCAGCCGGCCTTCAATTCCGGCTACCACGATGAGGCCGTTCCCCTAGCCCGCCACTTCGTCGACGTGTTCCACCCCCTGATTGCATCGGGGCAGGCGGAGGCCATCGTCCTGCCCAGCGGCAGCTGCGCCACAATGACCAGCCATTTCCATTTGGAGCTGTTGGAGAACGATCCGGCCTACCTGAAGCGCTCCGAGGAACTGGCAGCGGTCACCTTCGAACTGACCGAGTTCCTGGTGGATGTCCTGGAGGCCCGATTGCCCGAGGCGAGCCTGCCGGGCAAGGTTGTGTACCACGCCTGCTGCCATCTTCTCAGGGAGTTGCACATCGACGCACAGCCCCGTTCCCTCCTGGCCGAGTCCGGCCTGGACATGGTGGACATGGCGGGCAGCGACGAGTGCTGCGGGTTCGGTGGCCTCTTTGCCGTCAAGAATGAGCCCATTTCGGTGGCGATGGGCAATGCCAAGCTGACGAGCATCGAAGCCTGTGGCGCAGACCATGTGGTCATGTGCGACGTCTCGTGCATGACCCACCTGCAGGGTCTCCTGCAGCGTCAGGATCGTCGGTGTCGTGCCATGCACATTGCCGAAGCCCTCGCCTCCCGCCACCCAAAGGCGAAAGGCGAATTCAATACACCAGCCCAATCCAAGGCACTGGACGTTGGCGACAGGCCCCGGCGTTGGCAGGATGTAGGGACGAATTGATACCGGCAACCGCGACCATGCGTTCCCGCATCGACATCGAAGCCCCCTTCAAGACCCGCGTCAAGCAAGCGGTTGCCAACCCGACCTTGGCGGACACCCTGACCCGGGCCACGCTGCATCTCAAGGAACAGAAGCGCCTCAGCCTGGAGGAACTGGAAGCCCAGCGCCTCCGGGATCAAATGCGCCAAATGAAGGCGCACACGCTGCGCAATCTCCCCGAGCTGTTGGAGCGGTTCGAGCACAACGTGGTCATGAACGGCGGCCGGGTCCACTGGGCCGAGGACGCCGACGAGGCCAACCGCATCATCGGCGAGTTGGCGGAGCAGCACGATGTGCGCAAGGTCGTGAAGTCGAAGTCGATGGCCACCGAGGAGATTCACCTGAACCACCATCTGGAGGCGAAGGGCATCACCTGTGTGGAAACGGATCTGGGAGAGTACATCATTCAGTTGGCGGAGGAAATCCCCAGCCACATCGTGGCCCCGGTCATTCACAAGCGGATCGACGAGATCTCGGACCTCTTCGCCGAAAAGCTGTCCATGCCCCGGACCCTTGATCCCCAAGCCCTCTGCGCGCGGGCGCGCGTGGAACTGCGCCAGGAGTTCCTGAGCGCCGACATGGGCATTTCCGGCTGCAACTTCGCCATCGCCGACACGGGCACGGTCTGCATCGTCACCAACGAGGGCAACGGCCGCATGGTCTCCACGCTGCCGCGGGTTTATGTCGCTGTGATGGGGATTGAGAAGCTGGTGCCCACCCCCCAGGACGCCTTCCTGCAGTACCAGTCACTGACCCGCAGCGCCACGGGCCAGCGCGTTACCGTGTACCTGTCCATGACTTCCGGTCCCAAGCGCTTGGAGGATGTGGACGGCCCCGAGGAATTCCACGTGGTCTTGATGGACAATGGACGGTCCCGGATGCTGGCGGACGGCTACGGCGAGTCGCTGATGTGCATTCGGTGCGGAGCCTGCCTCAACGTATGCCCCGTCTACCGCCAAATCTCGGGCCACGGCTACGGCAATACCTACAGCGGCCCCATCGGCGCCGTCATCTCGCCGCTGCTGTCGGAGGAGATGGTCCGCAACAAGGACCTGCCCTATGCCAGCACCCTGTGCGGAGCGTGCCGTGATGCCTGCCCGGTCCAGATCGACCTGCCCAAAATGCTGCTGAACCTGCGGCACGATCTGGTATCCGGCAAGCACATGCCGGGCGCGGAACGCCGGGCGATGCAGGGGTTTGCCGGAGTGGCGAGCCGTCCGGCAGCCTATCGAGGCACTGCCCGCGCGGCACGGACCGGAACCAGACTCCTGTCGGGGTTTGGCGACCGAAATCTGCGCAGGCTACCCCCGCCCCTGCACCACTGGACTCGCCAGCGCGACTTTCCGCTGATGGCGAAGCAAAGCTTCAGGGAGTGGTGGACCAAGCGATCCGGGACGCGGGGACCCGCAACGTGAGCCAAGCCCGGCAACGAATCCTGGATCGGCTGCGCCAGGGACTGGCCGACCCGAAGCTCCCGTGGCCGCCCGCGGACGCGCCTCCGTTGACTCCGGGTGAACACATGCACGTGGCCACCCTCAGGGCCGAGGATGCCGGGCTCGAACAGCGATTTGCTGGGGAACTGGAGAAACTGCACGGCTCCAGCGACATCGCCGATTCGATCGTGGGGGCGCGCATGTTCACAGTGCAGAAGATCCTGGAGTGGCTGGACGATTCCGGGCCCCGGCGCGTCCTTGCCTGGTCCGAGCTGAACTCATGGATTCCAGGTCTTGAGGAAAGCCTTTTCGACAGGCACGTGGAGGTGGTTGTCCCGGAGTCGCTGGACAATCCCGACACGCGAGCCGACCTGCAGGAAATTCGGGTGGGTATCACCGGTGTGGAAGTCGCGTTCGCCGCCACGGGTTCCATCCTGTTGAAGAGCACTCCGGGCCAAAGCCGCAGTGCCTCCCTTTTGCCGCTCAACCACATCGCGCTGATTCCCGGCACGCGGCTGCTGCCCAATGTGGAGACCTGGTTGGAGCAACACCAGCTGGATAACTCCCTGGGGCACGCCATCCGCAACAGCGCCAACCTGACCCTGGTGTCGGGTCCCAGCAAGTCCGCCGACATCGAGTCAAAACTGACCTTGGGGGTGCACGGACCCAAGGAACTGCACGCAGTGCTGTATCCGGTACCCGGATAGGGATGTGGAAGGGTTTGAACCGTTCTTGGCCTCTGCGGGCTCTTATCCCCGAAACTCCATCGCACTCTTTTGTATAGGGCTCGCCTAAACCCAGAGAAAGCCAACTCCAAGGACGTACAATCGACCCGACAGTTCTTGGAAGGTGCCCCTTGCACTGGTCGGGAGATTGCGCCAAACAGGTCTTGCACCGCCGACTCTGACCTCGGGGCCTCGAAGTAACAACGCATGGATGCCGTTGCGTCACCAGCCCCGGTTCCGGCAGTGGAACAGGCATCGGGCGGTCCGGGATCGGTAAAGTGCCTGTCGGCAGAGCCAGAGGCTGAAGTCAAGTCCATGCGGTGGGCCCTTTGTCGTTGGTGGATTCGTATCCACATCAACGAAACTAAAACGATACCCTTCCCCGCAACTCCATACTCCGTGGGCAACTTGCCGGACACGTGATCGTGTTACACTCACGGCCACATCCGCCCCTTGGCAGTAGGCTGGGTTCAATTCATCCCGAACCCAGTTGATCCCGGGGGCTTTTTTCTGGAATTCGCTCCTTGACGAAAGTTGCCATCCTGATCGATGGGGGATTCTTCCTCAAGCGTCTGCGCAAGATCCGACACGCGGTGAAGATGGCGGATGCTGTCGCGATCAGGCAGGCAATCCACCAGCTGGTCAACTCCCACCTGCAACAGATCAACCAGATTGAACGCGTACCCAACGCGCGTGCACTGCTGTATCGCCTGTTCTACTATGATGCCTACCCATATCAGGGGAAGGAACACAGGCCCGTCAGCGGCCAAGCGGTCAATTTTGCAGATTCCGAGACAGCGCGATTCCGATTGAACCTGTTTCAGGAACTGCGCAGCATGCCCAACACAGCGGTCCGTTTGGGGGAAGTACGGCGGATAGGCGGTTGGGCCCTGCACACTGATGTCCAAAAGCGACTATCGCAGAACAGGCTCAAGCTGGATGATCTGCGAGATGAAGATTTCAAGTTAAGTCTTCAACAGAAAGCTGTGGATATGCGACTTGGAATCGATATTGCCTCATTAACATTGAAAAAAATAAGCAGATATTTTGATCTTAGTGACCGGAGACGCGGATTTTGTACCGGCTGCCAAGCTGGCCAGACGCGAGGGTGCAAGCGTCATTCTGGATCCCTTGTGGTCAAACATCGGGCCGGACCTGTACGAGCACATCGACGGCTTGCGCAGCGGTTTTGCCCGGCCGGGATCTCAAGTGGAATCCTGACAGAAGCCCGCGCGGGTCCACCGTCCCGAAGAGACATTCACACCAACCCCAACCCGGAGCCCATCAGGCAACACAACTTCAGGAGCAAAGATCGTGAGTGACAAGACTTGGAACGTAGGCATCATCGGCTGCGGATCCGTGGTCCAGTTCGGACACCAACCCACCTTTTCCATGACTGTGGACAATTGTCAGGTTGTGGCCATCTGCGATGTGCAGGAAGAGCGGGTTACCCAGTTTGCCGCGGAGCGCGGCATTCCCTCGGCCTATACCGACTATCGAGAAATGCTGGGCAAGGAGAAACTGGACCTGGTGGTCGTGGCGGTGCCCAACATCTTCCACAAGCCCATGTCGATTGCCGCCCTGGAAGCCGGGGCCAACGTGCTGTGCGAGAAGCCGGTGGCCCTGACCCTGGCAGATGCCCAGGAAATGTTTGAGACTGCGGACAAGGCGGGCAGGACCTTGACCGTCGGAACGCACTACCGCTGGTCCACAACCATGAGGATGGGGCGCAAGGCGGTGGACTCCGGTCAGTTCGGCGACATCTACCACATCCGTACGGTCTACACGCGCCGGGCGGGGATTCCGGGCTTCGGCAGCTGGTTCACCAACAAGGACATGGCCGGCGGCGGTTGCGGGCTGGATATCGGCGTGCACGCCCTGGACAAGGCCCTGTTCCTGATGGACTATCCCAAACCCGCAACGGTATCGGCAGTGGCCTACGACCGCTTGGGTTCGCAGGGCGTGGGAACCGGGGGATGGGGCATCGACCGCGCGGCCAAACCCCGGGAGGGCGGTCGATTCGATGTCGAGGATCTGGCCTACGGTCTGGTGCGTTTCGAGAATGGAACCTCCCTGATTGTGCAGAGTTCCTGGGCCATGCATCTGCCGGCGGCCGAACTGGTGGAGGTGTACGGGGACGAAGGCGGGGCGATCATCCGTCCCGACAAGCTGGAGATATTCCAGGAGATGAACGGCGAACCGGTGACCATCGATGTCGAGGTGCCCACAGGCGGAGAGTATTCCTCGGTGTTGCAGAGTAAGGACCTGATCCGGCATCTGTCCGGGGACAAGACCGCAGACGTTGTGACTGCGGAGCAGGCCCTGGTGGGCATTGCCATCCTGGAGGCGATGTACAAGTCGGCCGCCAGCGGGTCCGAAGTGGCCCTGTAGCCCCTGGTGGAAATGGCAGCACTAGGTGGATTGGTCAACAACGCGGTCGACTACGTGCCGGGCCATTCCTGCCTATGGCGATCCAAAGGCTTGGGTAATGCCTGCCGCGGGGATATTCGCGTGAGGTACCGTGCTCGGTTGCGACTCAACCGGAGCACGGCATCTACAGCCTGAACCGGCACCTTCCGCATGAAGCGCTTGGCAGTCCTCATCCTCAACTACAACAACCGGGAGTACTTGGAGTCCTGTCTCGACGCCCTGGGCAAGGGTTTGCGGAGCGTCTCCCACGACACCTGGTTCCTGGACAACGCCTCCACCGACGGATCCGCCGCCTGGGTCCGGGAACACTATCCCGATGTCAAGGTTTTGGAGAACCCGGAGAACAAAGGATTCGCCTACGGCAACAACCGGGGGCTGGAACGAATAGGCATCGGCGGAGATTCCGATTCAGGTCCACTTGGGCACGAATTCGTACTGCTGCTCAACCCGGACACCGAAGTAGAGGAGGACGCCCTGCCGCGCATGCTTTCCTACATGGATCGCCACCCGCAGGCAGGAGTGGTCGGCCCAAGGATGATCCGTCCCGACGGATCCCTGGACACCGGATGCAAGCGGGGGGAACCAACACCCTGGAAGTCGCTGGCCCATATGACGGGATTGCGCAAATTCTTCCCGCACAGCCCCATCTGGGCCGGCTACAGCTGTGGTTATGTCAAAGACAATGAGCCGGCCTGCGTCGACTCGGTGATGGGGGCCTGCCAACTGATGAGGGCAGAGGCCTTGCGGGAAGTCGGACTCCTGGACGAGGACACCTTTTTCATGTACGGAGAAGACCTGGATCACTGCGTTCGCTTTCGCCGCAAGGGTTGGCAGGTCGTCTATTTGCCGGAAGCCCGCGTCCTGCATCACAAGGGCGCGGCCACCCGCAAGGACAGCGGGCGGATGATTCTGGAGTTCCACCGCGCCATGTGGACATTCCACCGGAAGCACTATGCCGACAACACTCCGTGGCTGGGAAACGCATTGGTCCGCATGGCATCTTGGGGATTGGGATGGGTGAAGTGGGCGTTGAACGGCCTGCAGCCACCTGATCGGAGGCATGTGGGTTCGGCCAACATCGTTGCCGTAGACTGCATCAGAAGAGAGTAGCAGTCATTGGACCCTTCGTTAGCGGAAAAAGACTAATGAAATTGAAAGTGCCTTGGAACTCCTCATGAATCATGCTTGGCCAAGTTGCGGAAGGAGCATCAAACCCGATCACCCTCCCACAAGGCTGATATATTGCATAACGAGCAATCTGATTCGAGTTTGGGCTAACGGAATAAACCCGAGTTTCACTTCAAGTTCCTTCAGGCAATCCCTTAGTACAGTCGTCGCCTCGCGTCCACGGTATAGATGCCCAAGAAGCAGTGAGACGAGAAGTGTTTCCTGCAGCAATCCCTTTTGTGCAAGTTGAGCGATCAGCTCAGCTACCACAGAAACGGCCGACTCTTGAGTACACTCTGGCCCTTCCAGAACCGCGAACAATGCACGCGTTCCTTCATCGGTCTGAAAACCATTGACGTCTAGGAGTGTGAGGAGAACCATGGGGTCGACTTGAACAAATCGATAGTTGAGCATTGCGAGGCGTGCGATGAACCTCGAGTACTCCTCTTGGGTCAATACTTCCGATCGCAGCAACTCTCGTAGAACTCCCTGCGTGTTCACTGCATCAACACCGATTGCACGTGCCAAATTTGCCTGACCAAGATCATCTGACACAAGCAACGGCCGGTCATCAGGGTCTTTGCCACCAGCGAAAATCGATCCCACACCAGCGCCAGTGATCAGTTCTGAGAGTTGTTCGATAACCTCACCGTCAATATCCAACTCAGGATACGAAGTTATTGGATCAAGTGACTGAGCAAGTGACAGAACCGAACGCGTGAAATTCTGATAAGCTTCCCACTCTTCACTGGACATCTCTACCAGTGAATAGGTTCCATTAGGGTTTTTTGCAACATGTCCATGGGGTTGTACAACCATTGTTGCTTCGTATACTAGCTGTCGCAACTCGTCAATAACGTTCTGTGGTACAGCTACTTGATCAAAGCGCTCTAGTAGCTTCTGGCGAAGATCCAATTCATGAACGGTGAGCAACGCGAGCATGTCCAGCACGATCTTGTCCGCGTGACGGAGCAGGTCAGAGGCCTTTTGAGCCTCTCTATCACTTCCAGAACTAAAACGGATACGAATCTCACTGCTCCCTGTGCAGGCGCGCCACAATTCTGGAGCTGGGACACCAAGACTATTAGCAAGGATTATGAACGAGATTGGTTCATCTCTATACCACTCGTGCAGTTTGAGGAAATAGCGATCTCGCTCGTCCACCAGGCCAAGAACCTTTATTATTCCATCTTGAGTCATTGGGATGCTAGAGAGGTGCGTATTGTTTGGAAATCGCGTCGGATACAACAGCATCGTCTCCTGCAACGCACGAACATACTTGGTCTGAATATCCACAACTTCATGCGGCAATTCTCCCTCCTGCAGCGTGACACTCTCGCCCCGTTGGCGGCCAAGCAATCGCTGAGTGAGGTCAGAATTCTGCGCTAACTCGTTCGCGGTATGGGATTCTTCACCCGTCTCAAGGATATGCCACCACTGCTCGTCAGAGTCCACTCTGAGAAGAACCGCAGTACCAACTTCTACCGATTCAGGTGATTGGCTATCCTTGTGACAGCCTACAAACAGTGCGAAGTAACCTAGATGGATTGGTGCATGGTTCATGCCGCAACGACGTGCCAAGTAGGCATCGTCTAACCAGTCCTCTTCACCAACGTAATGTTTGAGTTGAGCTAGCTTCAACAACACAAACGGCTCGCTGCAAAGTTCTGCAGCATTGACTTGCCGCACTTGGTCCAGCACCCGTTCTCTTGCACCGCATCTGAACTGTAACAATGCTAGCTGAACCTTATCAACTGCTGTCGCGTCGTCTCGGGAGCAGATTGATTCCCAACACTCAACTGACGAAGCAATGTCACCAACTCGCCCCAAGATTTGTGCCTCAATCTCGATGGCAAATTTGGGTGGGTGGGGGTGCTCTACGCGGATTTTCCGTGACCATGCAAATGCTTCACGCTGCCTTCCGCTGTTCCAGAAACTGGTGAGAAGTGCCTCCGCCCCTGGATGCGCTACGTTGCCTTGAATTGCTTCTACGAACCGATCGGCCGCCTCTGAGTAGCGCCCTTGATGGCGGTACAAGTTTGCGAGTCTCCAAACGATCTCGATGAGGTCCTCGTTACGCGCAGAGGATAGTGCCTCCAGCAGGATTTTCTCGGCATCGGTGTCTGTACCTCGAAAATGCTGGTGGGTTGCTGCTAACGTAAGAAGTTTCAGATCAGTCGGGTTCAGCTCAAGAGCGAGTTCAATGAGTGGTGCCGTCGTATCCTCGATGCACAGAAAAGCCTCTACTTCACAGAGCAGTTCGGCCTTGAGGATGTCATCCCATGTGGGACACTCGAGGGAGACCTCGCTCCGCAGGAGTGTTGCTGCAGTTTCCTCATCGCCGGATGCACGGTAAGCAAGCGCAAACTGGAATAGTATCTTTGATCGCACATGGGGTTCCCTGATTCGATCAAATGCGGCAATCGCTTCTTCAGGACGCTCAGTCTTCAGCAGGATCACTCCCTTGTGATAAAGGGCATTGGCATCGTTTGGGTCAGTTTGGAGAACCGCTTCCACATCGTCAATAGCCTCATCAAATGCGCCGAGCGCCAGCCTAGCCCCCGCGCGAATACTCTGCGCAAGCGAACGACGAACCTGCAGTTCGGTAGCTTCCAAGAGATCCAGTGCCTGGGTAGCTTGTTCGACTGCCTCAAGATAAAAGGCGAGTACATCGCCGCCTTGTCTGGCATCTGACGCTTGCAGGAGAATCCCTGCCAAAACCAGATGTTCATCGTAGTCAGCCTCCTCGTCCTGTACAAGGCATCGTGACAACGCAACCGCTTCATCAAACCGCAGTTGATCCGCCCGGATACGCGCAAGCAGTGTGGCGCATGGCCGGTCATCCACTACCCAATCCTCGTTCGAGACAAATTCGTCAAGCCGCTTGGTCTCGCCAGCATCCCACAGTGCTGCCATAAGCTCGGACGCTGCATACGAATCCCGTGGTTCAAGTTTGAGTGCTTGGCTTGTCAACTCAATAGCTCGGCTTGGGTCATTGTTCAAACGTGCTACTAATGCAGCATTTACAAGGGATTTCGCTGCGTTTGGCTGCAGACGATAAGCCCTCTCCAAGTAGGCACAGCCTTCTTCAATATCGTCGGCCGCGAGGACACAAATACCTAAATTCGTTAGGAGCCGGAACTCAAGATTGGACGGTATGTCCCCGGCATTGTCCAAGAGCATTTCGAGCAGCGCGCGAGCTGATTTTACCTTACCTGCATTGATCAAGTCCCGCGCAGAGTCGAGCTGTGCCGTCAACGTAGCATGCTGGGGATTGATCGGTGTCTGTGTATCGGACGACTCTTCCAACCCTACAATTAGCGAAGTTGGAAGTGCATCGATCATCGCTTTGACTTGTGCCAACTCTTGGCTGAAGTGTTCTCGGGTATCAGAGTGGAGTTGTTCTTGCCGATTCGCGAGTAGTGGAATGGCTTGATCACTTAGAAGCAGACGATTAGCCAATGCACTAAGAAAAGTTGAGACAATCTGCTTGGCAATGTCTCTGAGAGGTTCACCAGGCAGGTAAAGATCGCCAACGTCAAGAAAAGAGCTGACGATCATCTCGTCATCAAAGTCACGTTTGCCGCTCTTCAATCCATCAAAGATAGCTTCGAATGCATCACTTGAGATCCAACTCTGGAGTGCGGGTTTCACTACGATGTCATCATATTGATGACATGTATCGACAATAGCTAAGTCAACGACATCCGAATTCTGTGCGAAAAGAGCGCGGCAACCTTGGTCCATTGCAAAGCGCCCCATTCCACCAACAACTATCTCAAACAACATTGACAGGCCCATAGGTTTCCCTCGCACAACCGATAGCATTAGGCAAAGTAGGTATGTTACACCACCAATGCAGCTCCACTGTTGTCTAGGCTACGGAACAAGCCACCGCCACTCCTTCCTGAACGGCAGATCGCTGGGCAATTCCAGACAACCCGTCACAAACCAGAACTCGGCTTCATCTTCGAAGACCAGGCTATAGCTTCCGTACTTGCACCTGAACTGCGGACCTTTTAACAAGTTCCTTGACAGCAAAGTCTTCAATGCTCTCCAGATCAGCCTCTACGACCAAGCGCCCATTGATCCGATCAGCCATATCACTGTCCAACACCTCTGTCAACTCCCCCAACACCTCAATGATGGTGTTCTTTTGTTCCTCGGTCTGCAATGGCAAGGCTGGGAGCGATATCGCCAGCATGGCCCGTTGCTTCTCAACAGAGCGAACCAACACACACGTATTGTCCAGATCTCGGATTGTAACAGGATCAACAAGTGTGTCTTCAGCAGTCAACAGGAAAGCCAATCCACTGCTGCACAGGGTGGTAAGCACACCTACCAAGTGAGGATTCTGCCGCCAAGACCTATCGAGGGCGGACAAAGGCAGCCGTTGGTGTTGATCCAGTTCAGCACGCAAAGCATGCTGCAGTTGAGTTTCATCCAGCGGTTTCCAGATTAATACCTCACCATCCACTACCAGGGTAACCAACCTCCCAGCGGACTTCTCGTGCTCCACAGCGGCAGCAAGGTGCGTTTCTGTTGGAACATCATCCAGCTTTGCTAAATCAGAGAGGCGAAGTTCACTGTTTTGCAACTTGCTCTGCAACCAGTCTACCGCTTCCTCCTCGGGGTTGGCGGTTACACGACAAAGCCGTCGGTCCGTGGCGCGCAAGTCCACGTCATGCGACGAATCCACACGGCACTTGCGACCCTGACCATCTTGGATCTCCCCTTCACCTGCTTCGAGGATAGAGTAAATCGCCTCCTGCAGTGCGTTCTCGGAAGGCATCAGGGGCAGATGCGGTAGCGTGAAAAACCGATCCTTCAGTTCGGACAGTGGCAAGTTCCAGTCCTGCTCGCTCAACTGGGCGGCCAAAGCACCGAGCCGGCCCCCTGCCTGTGGCCAGGCGCGCTGATGCTCCTCCAGTAATTCCCATACCCCTACCACCGTGGGAGAACCCAGTCGTTGCCAAACCAGTTGTCGTCTGTGGTTGGCCGTGACTGTCACGTAGCCAACATGCATGTACAGGTTGCGAACAGCCTTCTCAGCTTCGCCCTTCGTTCGTGTTATCTCCTCCTGCAACTGCCGTCGGAGATGTTCATGCTCCGGTCCACTGAAGCGTTCCTGCAGCCCTGTCCAAGCCTGCTCGCGTGCAAGCCAGTCACCTACCACACGCCTCGCCTGAGAGCGGTTGGCACTGCCGGCAACCAGCAATACCGTGGATGCGGCATGCACGGCTCCTGCCGTACCGGCAACACCCAGCAATGCTTCCAACGCCTGTGTGCAGGGCTGTCCCGTGTCATCACCGTGCACCATCCAACGGGAGTCGAGCACAAGCAGGCGATTGCCCGGCAAGTCCCAGGTACCTGTGTGAAGCAGATCACGCATGGCGTGGGCATTGTCAGGGAACGTGACCGTGGCCATGCCGTTTGGTCCACAGATCTGGCCTTGATCCCCTTCTTCCAACAACAGCGGGATCACTTGCAGAGGCGTGCCGCGTTCACGCCCAAACAATTCGGCAGCCAAGCGACTTACCTGCAGGTCTCGTTCCGCGTCAGGCAACGTTCGACGAGCCTCGTCGACCAACATGGACAGCGTCATGAGCGTGGTGAAGCGCAGACGCTGCCCGTGGAAGCCACCCGTTCCGGGCACCACCTCCACAGCTTGCAACTTGCCATGCAAGCGACGCCAAACATCCTGACCATCCGGTGCCGTATAGCCTGTATCAGATACAGCCAACGCAGAGCACAGTTGATGTATGGTAGCCCCGGTGCGTTGTCCCACACCATCCGCCAACGAATGAACCAGAATCGCACCGGCTCCACGCACATGCAGACGCGGTTGGATGCCATGTGGCTGCTCGTTATCGAGATGCTGGGCTGTGGACGGGTTGGTACTGCCCGGAGGTGCAGCCACCTCGGTACGAATGATCTCGCGGAAATTGGCCACTGAGGCATCCGTAATCAAGCCGGATCCCAATAGGCTGTTCAGAGTGCCGGACACGTCGAGAGGAATGTCGCCAGGCCCTATCAGTTCAGGTGTCCAGCGCCCTGCACAACCTTCCTGCAACCAGTACCAGACCGTATGGGAGAAGATCCGCAACATGGAGCGGACCTTCTGGAACCCAGCATGGTGGGACCAGCGATCCCGGACCAGACGGGTTAGGTCGGGATGAAAAGGCCAACTGGACCGGATTGCGTCCTGTGACAGGTCGTGGTCCTTCAACTTCAAACGCCGGGCAGCCTCCTCCATGTTGGAGGCCGTATGTTCTCTCACATCCTTGGCCGCCGCCGTATTGATGTTGGTGAACAACCTGCACTGCACGATTTCCAGAAAGTCACCGCCGCTGGAGACGGCACGCTGCCGGGCATTGCGCGTGAGCAGGGCCTCCAGATCCCGTCGGAATGCACCAAAATGGCTGCCCCCGCTGATCGAATCAAGATCGGCACGGATCATGGCCATGACCACTGTGCAGCGGGGTGTAGTGCCAGCCACATCAAGCAGAGCACGCAGAAATCCAGAAGCATCATGCAGCTGGTTGAGTTCACGGGTCTCAAAGCAGGGCGATTGCATCTAAATGGGTTTGGGCTTGAGGCCAATCAGTTGGCACAGGT
>VXMJ01000058.1 GCA_009841145.1 Caldilineaceae bacterium SB0661_bin_34
CCAACGCCCAACGTACGATACTGGCCATTGTGGACCCGGGGAGCGGATGCCGAAGGACCATCCCCTGCGACGGCTCAAGGCGGTGGCCGGCGCGGCCCTGGCGCGTCTGTCGCCGACGTTCGACCGCATGTACGTCAAGGTGGGCCGGGCCTCGGTACCGCCCGAGCGGCTGCCGAGGCCTCTCTGCTGATTGCCCTGTACTCGGTGCGCAGCGAGCGCGCCTTCTGCATGGAACTCGCAAACAACTTGCCGTTCCGCTGGTTCCTGGACATGGGCCTGATCGGGCGCAGCTTCGATGCCACGGTCTTCACCAGGAACCGGTAGCAGCTGCTGGCGCACGACGCGGGACGCGCCCTGGTCGACGAGGTGGTGTGGGGGCCGATGCGGAGAGCTTGCTGTCGGACGAGCATTTCAGTGTGGACGGAACCCTGATCGGGACCGGGGCCTGTTCCGGATCCTGGCCCCCGACCCGCAGGCGAAGCTCCCGCCGTGGGTGGAGGTGGACGAGACCTGGTAGCCCCTTGGGGTGCCCAGTGCCCGGTGGCCATGGTCCTGGGTCCCAAGGGCGCACGGCTGGACCTGTGCCTGAGCGGCTTCGGCTTCGACGGGACCGGGGCTGGGACTGAAGTCCACGATGAGGGGCCCTCTTGAGTTGTGGAAGCCAACCCATGATCAAGGATCCCTCGTCCCTGGCCAGGCCCGGAACCCATAGCAACTGAGATGGAAACAGGGCGCCAATCCGGCGCTGACCGTGTGCAGGGCCGACCGGCCGTAGCTCCGGTCGTGCAAGCGTCGGGTGGTCTTGCTGTCCAGGTCCACCACCTGACCGGTGAGTAGGCCGTGCAGGGTCTGCACCCACCGGGCAAATCCCGCATCCAACTGTTCCGGGTCAAGGAGGGCCGAGACCCGGCCAAAGGTGTCATGGGAGGGGATGCCGTGTGGCAGGCACAGCCATCGCTCGAACTCTTCCACCCAGGTGTCGGCACCGCCGATGACGGCGGTCAGGGCCAGGAACAGCATGGATGTGAGCGGGTATCTGTGGGCACGGGCGCTGCGGAGAACTGACACGTCCTCCAGACAGGTCCGCAGAGACGCGGCCAAACAAGGGTCCATGAAGGAGGCTCCATGGTGTCAACCAAAAGCCCCGATCCTGGACAAGCCGTCCCTGTCGGTCGTTCCGGCCCGGATCCCGGTAGGTATAATCGGCTTTCGGTTCCCGCTTCCGAGCCAAACTAGGGCCGCCGCGGCGGCCAGGAGGAATTTCACCGATGGAAACGCGCCTGTCCCAGGTTCAACTGGACGAGTTCGATGAGCAGGGCTTTCTGGTTCTGCCCGCTGTGTTCAACGACGACGAAGTCGGCCGCATGCGGGCCGAAGCCGATTACATTCTTGAACTGATCATCAACTCCTCCATCCACAACGAACGGCGCAGCCGGCGGCTGGACATCCGGCAGCGCGATGGCAACTGGACGGTGCGCAAGATCCAGCCGATCAACGATTTGTCGGCGTACCTGTCTGTCGTGTCCGAGGATCCGCGCCTGCTCGATCCCATGCGGCAGCTCATGGACGACGAGCCCATCCTGATGGAGGAGAAGCTCAACTACAAGCAGCCGCTGCCGGCGCCGCCGCCGAACATGACGGCCCGCGAGGCGGACGATCGCTTCCCGGTGCACAGCGACTGGGCCTACTATCGAGCCCAGAATTATCCGCAGGACATCCTGTCCTCGGCCATCACCATGGACGCGTGCACGGCCGACAGCGGCCCGATTCGGGTGTGGCCCGGCACCCACAAGGAGCACTTGGAGCACTATCAGATGGAAAACGGCCTGCAGGTTCGGCCCGAGCTGGTGGACTTCAACGGCGGCCAGGATGTCCTGGCCCCGGCCGGTTCCGTTCTTCTGTTCCATGCGCTGCTCATTCACAACTCGGTGGCGAACGCCTCCGGTCGGGCACGGCGCCTCATGATCTACAGCCATTTCCCGGAACGGGCCGGTATTGCCCACGACATCCGCAACGGTCCCACACGCCTGCGGGAATCCCCCTGGGAGCACCAGTACCTCAGGATGCGGGTGGCCGGACAGGCCGCGGCCCCCTTCGCGGCCCCGTAGAGGTGGTGCTCCCAGCTCCTGCCTGGCGCGAATCACCACGATCCGGATTTGACAGTCTGATGGGGGTCTGGTATCGTTCCCGTCCTGCTCTCTGCGAACGCGGCCCGGGGCCGCGGGGAGGCCCGGCAGATTAACAACTGAAGAGTGGTAAGACGGATGCGAATGGAAAAACCATTCCTGTCAATCACTTGAATTGGACAGGACAACTCTTCTATGGAGAGTTTGATCCTGGCTCAGGATGAACGCTGGCGGCGTGCTTTATGCATGCAAGTCGAACGAGAAGGGAAGGACTTCGGTCCGACCTGGAGAGTGGCGAACGGGTGAGTAACACGTGAGTGACCTGCCCCGAGGTGGGGGACAACCGTGGGAAACCACGGCTAATACCCCGTAGTCCTGTGCGCACTGGTCGCGTACAGGTATAGCTCCGGCGCCTTGGGAGGGGCTCGCGGTCGATTAGCTAGTTGGTGGGGTAACGGCCTACCAAGGCGACGATCGATAGCTGGTCTGAGAGGACGATCAGCCACACTGGGACTGAGATACGGCCCAGACTCCTACGGGGGGCAGCAGCAAGGAATATTGGACAATGGGCGCAAGCCTGATCCAGCAACGCCGCGTGGAGGAAGAAGGCTTCGGTTGTAAACTCCTTTTGTGAGGGATGAGACAAGGACAGTACCTCACGAATAAGTCACGGCTAACTAGGTGCCAGCAGCCGCGGTAACACCTAGGTGACAAGCGTTATCCGGATTTACTGGGCGTAAAGGGCTCGCAGACGGCAGTTCAAGTCCGGCGTGAAATCTCCTGGCTTAACCAGGAGGGGTCGTCGGATACTGTTCTGCTAGAGGCAGTGAGAGGGGTGCGGAATTCTCGGTGGAGTGGTGGAATACGTAGATATCGAGAGGAACACCAGTGGCGAAAGCGGCGCCCTGGCACTGACCTGACGTTCATGAGCGAAAGCGTGGGGAGCGAACGGGATTAGATACCCCGGTAGTCCACGCTGTAAACGATGAGTACTAGGTGTAGGCGACAACCGTGGTCTGTGCCGAAGCTAACGCGATAAGTACTCCGCCTGGGGACTACGGCCGCAAGGCTAAAACTCAAAGGAATTGACGGGGACCCGCACAAGCAGCGG
>VXMJ01000033.1 GCA_009841145.1 Caldilineaceae bacterium SB0661_bin_34
AGCCTGAAGTACCTGGCCGACGCCTACACGCGGTTTTTTGCGGATTCGGAGAACGCAGGCAAGCCCCGGTTCAAGGCCCGGCACCGCACCGTGCCGGCGTTCACGATCCCCGAGGCCGTCAGGATGGACGGGGACCGCCTGTACGTGCCCAAGGTCGGTTGGTTGCGGCTGGCGGGCAGCGACCTGTACGCGGACTGCCGGCCCCTGACCGTGCGGGCGCGCATGGAAGGCACGGAACAGCACCCCAAGTGGTATGCGTATGTTTGCTACGAGGTGCCCGCGGAGCAGGTGAAGCAGCCTGCCGCGGACGGCGCGCTGGGCCTGGACCGCAACGTGGGACAGGCCACGGACAGCGAGGGCACGGTGTACGCGATGCCCGACACGGACAAGCTGGATGCGCAGATCGCCCGCAAGCAGCGGGAACTGAGCCGCAAGCAAGGCTGGGGTCCCAAGGACCGAAGGCCCAAGTCGAACCGGGGCCGGCGCGTGAACGGGCAGTTGAACAAGCTGCAGCGCAAGGGGGCGCGCAAGCGCGACGATGCCACGCACCAGGCCAGTCGCAAGCTGGCGGACACGGCGCACACCGTGGTGGTGGAGGATCTGAACACGAAGGCCATGACCCAGTCGGCCAAGGGCACGGTGGAGAAACCCGGCAAGCAGGTCAAGCAGAAGTCGGGGCTCAACCGCAGCATCCTGGCCAGTGGCTGGGGCTCGTGGGAGCGCAAGCTGGCGTACAAGGCCGGCGAATTGCGGCAGGTGAATCCGGCCTACACGTCGCAGACATGCAGCCGGTGCGGCCATGTGTACAGGGACAACCGGCCGTCGCAGGCGGTGTTTGCGTGCGGAGCCTGCGGGTTCCGTGCCAACGCCGACCACAACGCGGCAATCAACATTTTGGCGCGGGCGGGGCTTCCGTCCCGTGCCCGTTTCGGCCCGCGGGACAGGGGCATCTGCACGGCGAGAGGCGATCCATTGGGATCCTCAAGGACCCGTGAACAAGGTATGCCGACTGCGTAGTCAGGTATATAAGTCCCATACCAAGGAGCATTGATGAACGCGGCTGTTGTGGAACGCGCCCCAAGTGGCAAGGTACAGGAAGCGCCAAGTTCCCGGACTCACCCATCCGTATCGGACTGGGACTGGCGCATACCGCCGTCCAGGGGGGACACCGATCCGGCCACGGCACGCCGAGCGCGTCAGTTTCGTACTCGCTGGCGGTTGTCCAATCCTGATGAGTGGCGAGGCCAGTTGAAAGCCCTGTCGCATTTCGACTCCGACTACACCTACGACGAAGGGCACGAGTACACCGAGGACTGGACCTCTGATCCGGACTACCCTTTCGAACATCGCCTCGAATACGACAAAGATGGCTTCCTGGTGCCTCCCCACAGTTGGCATGCTGCGTACCTGACCACCATCCTGCTGGTCTTGCAGGAACTCTTTAGGCGGGGACTCAACCTTACGGTGTCGGAGCCGGAACTCCATTTCGACTCCGAAACTTCCAGGGTACTGCTCCTGCTCACCGATGGCGGCAACTTCAAAACCCAGGTCAATCCCGATGTGGCCGTGTTGCCCGCCCAAGCCGACTATGCGCAGCACCGCGTGCTCCGCACAGATTTGGGGGAAGAGAAACCCGTCATGGTAATCGAGGTGGTGTCCCCCACTTCCGTGGAGCGGGATCGCGATGAGAAGTTTCGGTTGTATGCAAGACTTGGGATAGTCGAATATCTCCTTGTCTACCTGGGGGATTCGGACATTCCACTGGAGTCGGACTTGCGCTTGGAAATGTTCCGCCTTCAAGACAATGGGACCTACGCCTTAACCGGCGAAGCCTCGGGCGGACCACCCTACCGTTCCATCCACAGCCAGGTTTGCGGCACCTCGCTGCGCATTGGTCCCCCTCGAGACAAGGTGGAGGTGCCCCTGTTCCAATGGTACGACTCGGATCAAGAGCGCTGGCGTGACACCTTCAGTGATGAGCGCTTTGAAGGCCGCGCGGAAGGGCAGTTGAAGCTTGCGCTGAAGATGCTGAAGCATTGGTTGCCGGCCGACGCAGACACGGACATGGTTGCCAAGCAGTGGTCCGATACCGAGCTCCCCGAAAACATAGACGACATGATTCTCGCTGTCCAAGCCAACCCCGAACAGTGGCGCACCATTCTTGGCATGGATGACAACGAGGACACGAATGGCCTGTCGGATGGTCCGTCGTAAGGACTGCGGCAGGTACGGGCAGCCCGGATTGCCGCGAAGTAGCTGTCCCGCAACTGGGTTGAAAGTCAAGCGTTGAGAGCCGCCGGCACCACATCCCGCTGCCAAGGGGCCTGGTTCCGGGTCACCGCGTTCAGGATGCGAAGCACGGATTGAGGTGAACGCAATGGCCGGCAAGAGACCTCGAAGGCCATCAAAGGTCGCAGGGGCAGATGTCGCCGCGCAGTCCGACGCGAAGCCGAGACTCCTCGCAGGCGGCAATCCTCAGATCGGGAAGGCTGACGGTGATGCTCCCGTACAGGCCTACATTGGGGCCATGCCGGGCTGGAAAAGCGGTGTCGGGCGCCGGCTCGACGACCTCATCGTGCGGACTGTGCCGAACGTGCGCAAGGCCGTAAGGTAGAACTCGCCCTGGTACGGCATCGAGGGCCAAGGGTGAATCGATAAGCCTTCAATTTTGTATTCTATTGTGTTGCACAGCATCATGTTTGACATGGACAGGATCCATCGCATCCCGCAGTTTGGCACCCGTGTGGGACGTTCGGCGCACCCGTTGCGCGTCATGGATCGCAAGGGCACGTTCCCGGCCCGCGGGACTGCGACCGGGCACCGGTACCACACCGAGGCGGATGCACTGCGGTTCCCGGGCGGGGGCGACGTGGCCCCGCAGGGATTGACCGTGGTCTGCTGCCGGGTGTCCAGTCGGGGGCAGCAGGACGACCTGAAACGTCCGGTTTCCGCGATGGAAGCGTATGGCCCGGGTGCGGGCATGGCCGTGGACGAGTGGCGGTCGGAAGTCGGGAGCGGCCTGCATGGCAAGCGCAAGGTGTTCCTGTCGTTGAGGGAACGCATCGAGGAGCGGGAGATCGCCCACCGGCCGGTGGCCCACAGGGACCGTCCGACCCGTTTCGGATTCGACTGGTTTGAGCATTTCGCCACGCAACATGGCTGCACCATCACGGTCGTCAACCAGGAGAGCCTGTCGCCCCAGGAGGCGATGG
>VXMJ01000074.1 GCA_009841145.1 Caldilineaceae bacterium SB0661_bin_34
TCCGCGTACCTTTGGGGGTGCCCATGGCATCCAAAACCCATTCTTCAGCAGCCTGTTAGCAAAGCCAAGCCGATTGTACCTGAGCCCAGACTGTTATCGAAATATTTTCCAAGTCGCCGTTTCAATTTTTGTCGAATTAGATCCGGCCAGATCTTCCTCGACAGGGCACTTGCATTCTGATTGGGCCCCTACCGATGGGGGGATCGGCGCATGGAAGCCGGAAATTCGCCACTACAGCAGGGGAACCCGTCAGTACGGGCATCGCGGCCGTGCGCAAATAGATCGGATGGGACCGGAACTACCTGTTTGAGGATCTGTTAAGGCAGAATGCGATTGCCCTCCCGAACTCAATTACAAGTTGTTGTGGTTATGATGTTTGCGGCATACTATCTTATGAATATTTGACATGTATAGTATCCTGAACAAGGAGGGTTGCAGTGCTGGATGCTGGCAATACGGTATAACAGCGAGCAAACTCGCCAGTTGGGGTGTTGCAATCCGTACCCGGCAACACAATACTGATACTGGTTGCTTGGATGCCGCCCACCGCCGGTTGGCCCCGGGAACTCCTCCGGAAATCAGCGCGCGACTGCCATGGCGGTCACGGCCGCGTCCGGCCAGATACTCCACTCCGCGTCCTCAAAAGCCACTATCATCGCAAATGGGTGGCGTGGATTGTGCTTGACAACCAGCATATGATCGCCTCCCGCCAGAAGCCGACACCGACACCAACTTCAACGGTAACTCCTACTTCGGCACCTGAGCCTACATCCACTCCCTTACGGAGATAAGAGCATAATGTCAAAAAATACAACTGTCGGCATCTACGCAGGTCTGTTTGGCGGCTCCGTGTTTGGTGTCATGATGGCGGTCGGGGGCATGTTTCCCATGATCAGCAGCATGATGGGAATGGACAATGCTTTGGTCGGCTTTGTGCTGCACCTGATCATTTCGGCCGTTATTGGTGCCATCTTCGGCCTGGCTCTGGACACGATGGTGATGCAGGGCCCGGGCATGAGCCTGTTGGCAGGCGGGATCTACGGCATCGTCTGGTGGGTTCTTGGACCGTTGCTGATTATGCCACTGGCGATGGGTATGCCTGTGTTTCAGGTCCAGGCCATGATGGGAAGTCTCTTTGGGCACATCATGTTTGGCGTCACCATGGGCACGATCTACTTCCTGTTGAGGAAACTTCCCGCCAGTTGAAGAATGGCAGGAAACTCGTGGGGCCGCCCTGTACTTGGCACAAGGCCATTGTGCTGTTCCTTTACCTGGTACATTCCAGTACCGGTTCGGGTGATTCGCTCTCGGTGGATGGGAACGGCATTGCACGCCCCCGCAACTCGAGTCCGCGTGGAGCAGTCCCCACCGCTGTCCTGGTTCGTTCCGCGAGCAGGGCGCGCACCTCCTTGTAGGGTATGTACAACGTTATCTCCTCGTCGTCCAGCCTCGCCAGAATGTTGCAGGCGGCATTGACGTCCGCGTCCAGCACAACCCCGTCAAGACAGTAAAACCGATCCCAGCGACGACGGCCCTGCAACAGGCCCGTACGGGAGTCGACTTGCGATGTGTAGGCCGGGTTGGCCAATGCCAGCGCAGAACCTCTGCGCCGAGAAATCGAGGTTAGGGTGTCCGCCATCACGCCCTTGACCCAACCGTTCAAACGACGGTTGGTGTCCCTGTGGCGGTACCTGGCGGACTTCATGGACACGGACAGGTCCTCGCAGGCGATCGTGCCGGCCTTGTCCACGCCCACGGTGGCCTTCCCGCAGGGACGCGTGCTGCACACCTGTGCCTCGTCCACCGCATAGTGGACTTCCACCTGTCCGTTGTCCCGCAGGAGGATGCGGAGGGTGCCGGAAGGCAGGTGCGTGCCCTTGAGCGGAATGGCGATGCGTTGGCCGCGTTCCAAACCCTGGAGGTACACCCAGGCCCGGTCGTGCCAGACCTGGGTGGTGTAGGAGCCCGCGTCGGCCACGATCTGGTTCGTCACATGGGACCGGCCGCCGCGCCACTGTTTCCGCATCTGCCGGTGCAGGAACGAATCCTCGGTCCAGCGGTTCTGCTTGAGCAGGTTGTACAGGCGCTCGCGTTCGGCACTGTTCCCCCGCGTGCGGTGCCGGATAGCCTTCTTGACCGGCACCTTGGAAGCCTCCCGCGCCGCACCGATGTCCCCCAGCGCATCCGCCAAGGTCGCATTGCCCAGACGCGCCGGCAGCCCGTGCCAGTCATATCCCTCCGCCATCCAGGCATCGCGGATGTCGTAGGGGGATTGCAGGACCGCGGACACCCCGCTGCACCGTTGCCAGGCATCCACGCGTACCTTGCCGTACAGGACGACGAGCCGTGCCAAGCGGTCGTGCTTGGCCGCGTTCAGCCCCTGGCTGTGCAAGATGCGTGTAACCTTCTCAGCCGTCGGCGGCGGCTACAACAGTTCTGCTTGCGGTAGCGGCACCAACCGTACCACCGACAGATGATGAAGGACCCGCTTTGCGAGCGGTTCGTCCGGAACAGGCAAAGCCTGCGCGTGCCGTGCCGGCCTCCGTACATCCACGGCAAGGCCGATCCCGCGGCCGTACGCTTTCATGGCTTGCACTTGCCTTGACCGGTCATCCTTTCGGCTACGGTGGGACATCCGGTCGGAGACCACCATTGGGCCCTCCGGTGTAGGCGTGTCCCGCTCCAGGAAGCGCAGAGCGTTGGTCTCAGTGTCATCCCGTGGCCCCGTCACCGCGCGCCGGACCGGAAATGGCCCCGAACGAGTCAGGGCGCGCAACGGAGGGGCTGAAGGATGCACCCGTGTCCCGAACCGGGAAATGTGGTGAATTTTATCCATGATCCATGTGATGCCACAACACCTGTCAATCAACTGACGGCTCATCCAGGCTCCATTCGGGCTGCCGCCTTCGTACAGGACGCTTCGACGACGGTGCCCGTCCCGATCCGAGCCCAGGTGCAAGGCCTGGTTGGTTAAGGTCGAATTGACACAATGGGTGT
Organism: Caldilineaceae bacterium SB0661_bin_34; assembly: GCA_009841145.1. Classification (GTDB taxonomy): domain Bacteria; phylum Chloroflexota; class Anaerolineae; order Caldilineales; family Caldilineaceae; genus Bin34. Next base: position 2,998 of record VXMJ01000074.1, read on the forward strand.
TGCACAAGAGCTACACCGCAACCTACACGGACAGCGACGGGGCGCGCCACGGCGAGGGCCTGGGCGACCTGTTGTCCGAGGAGAGCGACCAGTGCAAGGTCAAGGGGATACAGACACAGCTAGCTTCGGGAGGTGAGCAGAAGCATCAGGCCATAGGCCATGCCCGCAAGATCGGCACTGTCCAGGTTTCCGGCCAGCAAGTGCAGGAAGGCTTGTGCGCCCTGCGGCGTCTTCAGGCCGCGGGCCAGCCGCGCCCGGGGCCTGAGCATCCAAACCAGCCCCCGGCAGGTTTGTGCTGGAGGGGACGGAGGGGTCGCGCACGCAGCGCACGAGGTCGTTCCAGCGGTCCATGACATGTTCCACCAAGGCCAGCACGGGCGGCGACAGCCGGACCGCGCCCTGGTGTGCCCACTCACAGCAGACCAGCAGCCGTTGGCCGCCCACAGGGGCAGTTCCCGCACCAGCTGCATCACCCCCCGCAGCACGGCCGCGTCCTCCGGGGTCGGCAGGATCCTGTCCTGACCCTGGCGCATGCGTTGCAGCCGCCGGCGCACCGTGCGGCACAGGTCGCACGCAGGGTGACGCCTAGCAGATACAGGCGCATCAGGGTTTCCTGCCCAGGGCCGCGTGCGCTACTGGCAGGCACCCCCTCCGGAAGGCGCGAATGGGTGCGCCCGCAGCTCTGGCAGCGGCAGGGGCTCAGCAGCAGATGGCACTCGTAGCAGCCGTTGCGCCAAAAGGCGCGCCGGCCACAATGGGGACACGCCTCCGGCGGACCGGGGTCCCCAAGTTGACGCGCGGGATTGTCAGGGACTACCGTGAAAGACAAGGAGAGAGGTCCTTGCTTGGATTGAATGCGTCAAACCAAGGGTACAGGGCCTCTCGTCTTGTTCCGGGACTCAGCCGTTTTCAACGAAAGTGAAACAGTGCCGTTCTGCCGGCATTGGTCAATCCAATCTACAACTTCGCGAACAGACTCCTGGATGGGCCTGCTAAGGGGCGCGCAAACCTTTCCCCATCCACCGAGAGCGAATGACCCTCACTGGGCCAAACAGTACCGGGTGAAGGAACCGAAGGTCAGGAACCGACTGACAGTAGTTGTTCGGAGGCGGTGGTGGCCCACTCGATGAGGGGATCCGGATACAGGCCAATCCAGAACACCACCAGGGTGCAGACGACCAGAACGGCCCCCATGCCAATCGGCATGCTCACGGGTTCGGCATCGGTTTCACGCTCGCCGAAATACATTACCCGAACCACGTTGACGTAGTACCAGGCCGCGATGCCGGCATTGACAACCCCGGCCCCCGCCAGCCAGAAGTACTGCCGCTGCACCGCCGCACCAAACACGAAGAACTTGCCCCAGAAGCCGGCCGTCGCCGGAATGCCCGCCAGGCTCAGCAGAAACACCGTCAACATGACGGCCAGTGCGGGCGCGCGGCGGTACAGGCCTTCGAAGGCGCCGATATCGGTGCGGTTGGCCCGTTCCTCAAGCACCATGACCACCAGGAAGGCGCCGACATTCGTGAACATGTAGGCGATCAGATAGATGAGGAGGCCGTTGATGCCGTCCATGTAGCTTTCCGTGCCGGCAGCCACCGCAGTAATGCCAATCAGCAGGTACCCGGCATGCGCCACCGAACTGTACGCCAGCATGCGCTTGACATCCCGCTGGCGCAGCGCCATCAGGTTGCCCATGGTCATGGTCAAGATGCTGAGGCCGGCCATGACCGGTACCCAGTCCACCAGCAGCGCGTTCATCGATACCACGAAGACCCGGGCGGTAACCGCCAGGCCTATGGCCTTGGAGGCGGTCGAGAGATAAATCGTGACCGGGGTCGGAGCGCCGTCGTAGGTGTCGGGCGCCCACTGGAAGAAGGGTGCCAGCGTGGCCTTGAAACCTAGGCCCACCATCACAAACATGGTGGCCGGAAGCAACGCGGGCACCAACACGGATGTGTCGTTGGCGGCGATGTAGGCGGCGATGCCCTTCAGATCCAGGGTGCCGGTGGCGCCGTACACAAAGGTCATGCCGTAGAGCATGGCCGCCGAGGCCACCGCGCCATAGAGGAAATATTTCAATCCCGCTTCAGCACTGCGTTGGTTGTCGCGCAGGAACCCGGCCAACAGATAGCTGGTAATGGACAGGAACTCGATGGCCACGTACAGCATGATCAGGTTGGATGCAGACAGGGCCGCACTCATGGCCAGGGTCACCCAGACAAAGAAGCTCCAGAACTCGCCGCGCCGTTCCGTGCGCTTGTTCATGTAGGTACTGCCGGCCATCGTGATCAGGATCATGACCAAAATGATCGGTGCCTTGAGCAATGCCGCGAAGAGATCGATCTCCAGCATGTTGAGGACGGCGGCCGGCTTCTGGGCTACCTCCAGCTCGAAGAAGGCGTAGGTCTGGAACAGCGACGCCACGAAGGCCACACTCAGCGTGAAGAGCGCGAGCGTGGCATAGCCCCTCCCGCTGTCTGTGCGGTCGCGCGCGAACACGTCGATCAGGAAAATGACCAGACCGCCCGTGAAGAGGAGGATTTCAGGCGCCAGCAGGCTGAACTGTTCCACGACAGGTGTTTCCTGGAAGATCGAGGGGAATGTCTCTGCGGACCTGTCAGCTCGGGCCGGTGATGAACATGATCAGGCGGACCGAGGCAGTGTTGAAGAACGAGAGCAGCCAAGTGGGATAGATGCCGATCACGAACATGCCGATCACCAGGGGCCACATGGTCAGCTTTTCAAAAAACACCATGTCGGTCGGACCGTCGGCATGCCGTCCGTCCACATCGGTCCAGTGATCCAGTTTCGTGCTGTCGTACTCGCCCAGGAACACGTTCTGGATGATCCGCCACAGGATGTACACGGCCGTCATCACGATGCCGATGGTCCCGAAGGCGGCCCAGATGGGCACAATCGCAAACGCACCGCGGAAGGTGAAAAACTCCGCCCAGAAGCCGGCCAGGCCCGGCAGGCCCAGGCTGGCAAAGGCGGTCACCAGCATGATGCCGTAGAAGTAGGGGGTCTTGGCGCTCAGGCCCCCGAACTTCGAGAGGTCGCGGGTGTGCGCCCGCTCGTAGATGATCCCCACGAGCAGGAACAAGGCCCCGGTAATGATGCCGTGGTTGAACATCTGCAGGGTGGCACCGTTCAGGGCCATGACGGCACTGTCGTAAATCTGGCCCGACGTGACCGCGTCGCTGAACTTGCCGGCGACCGCATTCAGGCCATCCGGGGTCAGCACCAGTGATGCGGCACCGATGCCCAGCATCACGTAACCCATGTGGCTGACCGAACTGTAGGCGATGAGCCGCTTCAGGTCGCTCTGCGCAACGCAAACGAACGCGCCGTAGACGATGGCCACGGCGCCCACGGCAATGACTGCCCAGGCCCAGTGCTGACTGGCCTCGGGAAATGTTGGCAGGACAATGCGCAGGAAGCCGTAGGCCCCCAGCTTGAGCAGGACTCCGGCGAGGATCACGCTGCCCGCCGTCGGCGCCTCGGTGTGGGCGTCCGGCAACCAGGTATGGAAGGGGAAGCTGGGCACCTTGAAGGCAAACCCGAGGAAGAATCCCCAGAAGGCCAGACTGCCCAGCAGGAGGCGGTTGTGATCGTCCAGCTGCATGAACGGCTGGGCCTCGGCCGCCATCAGGATGTCGAAGGTGCCGGTCGCAAGGTAGGTCAGCAGGATCGCCAGCAGCATGGCCACCGATCCGACCAGGGTGTAGATGAAGAACTTGATGGACGCGTAGCTGCGGTTCTCGCCGCCCCAAATTCCGATCAGGAGGTACATCGGAACCAGGGACACTTCCCAGAAGAGGTAGAACAGCACATAGTCCAGCGCCATGAACACGCCCAGCATGCTCAGTTCCAGCAGGTGGAACATCACGAAGTACTCCCGCACCCGGGTGCGGATGGTGCGGGCGCTGTAGTACAGGCTGAGGGTGGACAGCAGGGTTGTGAGGAAAATCAGGGGGAGGCTGAGGCCGTCGACCGCAATCCGGAAGTTCGAGTTCAGCATCGGAATCCACGGCGCGGAAATCTCGCCGTACAGTTCGCCGGCATCCCGGTCGTAGGTCAGCATCAGCCAGGCGCTCAGGACCAGTGGCACGAGGCTGAACAGGATCGACGACCAGCGGATGGCCCGATCCGAGCGGCTGAACACCAGTACCCAAATGCCGGCCACCAGCGGCATGAAGAGGGTTGCAAACAATGCCACCTGGCTCGCATTGGCCATTGGCCCGACCTCCTGACTCTCCGAAACCTGGAACCGTTGCAACTACACCAGCGTGAGCACAATGGGCATGCCCACGAGCACGACCCAAATGCCAAGCACCATCATGGCGATGACCAGGTAGGCCTGAACCTTGCCGTCCTGGAGATGCGTCAGCACCCCGCCACACCAACGCATGAAGTTGGCCGTCAAATTGACCAGCCCGTCCACCAACAGATGGTCGGCCGCCGCCGCCAGGGCCGACAGCCACACCCCGGCCTTACCCACCAGGTTCACCAGCGGATCGATGATCCAACGGGCGTCGATGGAGGCACAGAAGGATGACACAAAGTTGCTGAGCCGGACCACCGTGGCGTCATAGAGCTCGTCGATAAAGTACTTGCGATGGAAGATCTGCCAGATCGGTCCCATCGCCCTGTACATCGGATCGGTTTCGCCCGGCGGCAGGCCCTTGCCGTACACAAGCCAGCCCAGGCCGAGACCCCCCAACGCCACCGCCACGGACACCAGCAGGGGAACGAAGTTGAACTCCGGATGGAGCACATGGATGTAGATCACTTCCATGAAGGGCTCCAGGAAGTGCCCCAACCAGTTGTTGCCGATGGGGCCCAGGACAGGGAAGGCGGCCGGAATGCCGATCCAGCCGAGCGTGATCGCGAAGAACGAAATCAGGATCAACGGCACCGTCATGCTGCGTGTGCTTTCCGACGCGTGGTCCGCGGCTTCCGTGCGACCCCGGTTGAAGAAGGTCAAGGCCATCTGCCGCATGGTGTAGAAGGCCGTGCAGAAGGCGGCAATCGCCAGGGCCAGGAATACGAGGCTGTTCTCCTCGAAGGCCACCGCCAGGATTTCGTCCTTGGACCAGAACCCGGCCGTGATGATGGGGAAGCCGGACAGGGCCAGGCCGCCGATGATGAAGGTCCAGCCGGTGACCGGCATCTTGCGCAGCAGGCCGCCCATGTTGCGCATGTCCTGCGGATCGTTCGGATCCAGGCTGCCGTCCGGCCGCTGAATCAACTCCGAAGCATGGTCGTCCGCGTCGTCGTGGCCATGTCCATGGGCATGTTCATGCCCATGCTCCATGCCGTGGATGACACTGCCGGATCCCAGGAATAGCAGGGCCTTGAAAAAGGCGTGGGTCAGGAGGTGGAACAGGGCGGCCACGTAGGCTCCAATGCCCAGGGCGGCCACCATGTAGCCCAGCTGCGAAATGGTCGAATAGGCCAGGACCCGCTTCACATCCCACTGCGCCATCGCAATCGTGGCCGCAAAGAGTGCCGTGAAGGCCCCGACCCCGGCCACCAGGTACATCGATGTCGAGGTCAGGTGCAGGGCCCGGTCGAACAGCGGGTACATGCGGATCAGCAGGAACACGCCGGCCGAGACCATGGTGGCCGCGTGGATCATGGCGGACACCGGGGTCGGACCCTCCATGGCATCCGGCAGCCAAACATGCAGGGGGAACTGGGCGCTCTTGCCGATGGTTCCGCACAGGATCAGGAAGGTGATGATGGACACCCAGGTCACCTCGCGGAAACCCAGGTTGGCGTAGGTGCGGCCCAGCTCGTACAAGTTGTCCTCGCTGAACAGATCCGCAAAGCTGAGGCTGCTCGGCTCGCTGACGATATAGAGCACCATCATGCCGATGAACAGCAGGGCATCGCCGATGCGTGTGGTGACGAAGGCCTTGAAGGCCGCCTTCTTGGCGCTCTCCTTTTCGAACCAGAAACCAATCAGCAGGTAGCTGCACAGGCCCATGATTTCCCAGAAGACGAAGAAGGTGATGAGGTTGTTGGAGGTCACCAGCCCCAGCATGCCCACGGCAAACAGCGAGATGTAGGCCATGAAGCGGCTGTAGCGGGGATCCTTGCCCTCCGCATGGGCCTCGGGGAAGTCCACGGCCTTCAGGTGGTGCGGGAAGGTCATGTAGCCCCGCGCGTAGATGAAGATCATGACCAGCAGGAACGGCACCATGAACAGCATCAGCGCGTTGGCCGGGTCCAGCGCATAGCCGACGTCGATGTCGGTCAGACCGGTCGGAATGCTGAACAGCGTTGTGTTGACCGGATGGTGCGCCAGGTCGTGATCGACAAAGGCCGAGAAGGCCACGGCCCAGCCGATGATCAGACTGACCACAACACCGGCAATCGCGATCGCCGAACTGAGGGACTTGTTGCGGTTCGTGACGAGAATGATCAAGGCACAGGCCACGGCCGGAGGCAGAGGCACGAGCCAGGTCAGGTCAAAGATCGGGTTCATGGGCTGGGGTTGCCGGACGGGGATTGATCAGCGACGCGGCAGTGCGGTGGGCACGGAATCCAAGGCTGGGAGACGACGCCGGAACACCGTGGCCAACACATAGGTGCAGACCAAGCCCGCCGCGGCGGCGGCAATCAGCCAGAGATCGGACACAACCCCGAGCAGGTGGGCCATTGATGCCGACAGGGTGCCTCCCGCCAGTCCAGTCAGGATCAGGTTGCGTTGCCGGGTCTTGCGAATCTTGACTTCGGCCAGCAGCCGGGCCACGTCCCGATAGCCGGGATTGTGTCGATGCAGTTCCTTGAGCGCGTAGACGGCTCCGCTGAAATTGCCGGCCTGCATCTTCTCCACGGCCAATCCGTAGAGAAACTCGCATTGCTCCTCCAGTGTGCCCTGGAGTTCCTGGCGCGCCATGGGGGATCGTGAATTAACCCTGCAGCAGATCGATTTCGTCGAGGTAGACGGTCTTGCGCGATCGGTAGATGGCGATCACGAGCGCCAGGCCGACCGCCACTTCGGCCGCAGCCACGGCGATTACGAAGATGGCGAAGGTCTGGCCTGCCAAGTCTTCCCGGTTGGGGCCGTAGCGCCAGAACGCCACCAGGTTGATGTTGACCGCGTTAAGCATCAGCTCCACGGCCATCAGCATGGCGATGGCATTACGCCGGGCCAGGGCGCCGTAGAGACCGCAGCTGAAGATGAACGCCGCCAACGTGAGATAGGCCTGCAACGGAACCACGTCCCAGCCTCCCTTACTCGTCGTCCCGGGCCAGCATCACGGCACCAACCAGCGCAATCAGCAGCAGCAAGCCGATCAACTCGAGTGGCAGCGCATAGGTGGTGACGAACTCCCAGCCCAAGTCCACGATCATGGACTTGCCGTCCCCACTCAGCGTCAAGTCCTCGGCCACGGCCCAGGGCACGCGGTCCACCACGCCGGCCACCAGCAGGAACACCAGCAGCGCCATCGCCATGACGGCGAACATGTACCGGTTGTTGGGAGAGGTGACGCCGAACATGATGCCCCGGGTGAGCATGATGGCGAAGGTAATCAGCGTGGCAATGGCACCCACATAGACCAGCACCTGGGTTATGGCCAGGAACTCCGCCTCGAGCAGGACATAGACGCCGGCCACGCCGAACAGCGCGCCCACCAGGCACAGGGCCGAATAGAAGAGGTTGCGGTTCGTCACCACCAAAAGGGACGCCACGCCCGTTGCCACGGCCACCATGATGAAGACAGCCTGATGGGGCGTAGGAATCGGGATTTCGACGGGAAGTTCGGGCATGGTCCGGGTCGGGGCGAAAGCTGGCTTTGCCCTATTCGGCAACGGGCTGCATGGTGCCGATGAGCGAATCCGGAGTGAAGGCCCGCTTGGTGCGGAAGCCTTCCTGCCGAATGGCGCGTCCGACGGCATAGAGGCCGATGCCCATCACGAGCAGGTTGCCGACCAGGACCAGGACGGCGATCACTGGGGTGGGCAGATCCAGGACCTGAACCACCATCTGCCACGAGATAAGGCCGACGGTCAGGGGCACCAGGATTTTCCAGCAGAAGGACATCATCTGGTCCACCCGTAGGCGGGGGAAGGTGCCCCGCACCCAGATCATCAACAGATAGATGGCGAATGTCTTGATCATCATGTAGCCGGCCGCCAGGAAGCCGCCGATGCCGGGCAGATCCACACCCGGACCCTGCCAGCCGCCCAGGAACATGGCCGCGCCCACCCAGGCGAACACGAACCCGCCCAGGAACTGCGCCAGGAAGAACATGGCAAAGCGCATGCCGGAGTATTCGATGTGGAAGCCGGCAATCAGTTCCGACTCCGCCTCCAGCAGGTCAAAGGGAGTCTGTTCCGATTCCGCCAAGGCGCACACGAAGAAGATCAGGGCGGCACCCGGCATCAGGAAGACGTACCAGCCTAGTCCCAAGAAGTTGCCCTGCTGCTCCGCCAACTCGCCAAAGCGCATGGTGCCCGCATACAGGACCACGGCCAGCATGCTCAGCACGAGCGGGATTTCATACGAAAGCAACTGTGCCACGACCCGGAAACCCGACAGGAGGGCGTACTTGTTGTTGCTGCCCCAGCCAGCCATCAGGGCGGCCATGATGCCGATCGAGCCGAGGGCCACGATGTACAGGACGCCGACGTTGATGTCAACGCCTATCAGACCCCGCGTCACAGGCACCACGGCGAAGAGCAGCAGAACACCGAAGACACTCAGGATGGGCGCCAGGTTGTAGGCCATGAAGTCCGCCCGGGAGGGATTGATGCCCTCCTTGCTGAGCAGCTTCACGATGTCGGCGATTGTCTGCAACAAACCGAACCGCCCGACGCGGTTGGGTCCGATGCGGTCCTGGATGCGGCTAATGACCTTGCGCAGGAGCCAGACCAGAATCAACGCGATTAGCGGGGCCACCAGTCCGATGGCCGTCACACCGACCAACAAGGCAATGGCGGTTGCGATCCACTCCGGCACGCCGGCTCCTACAAGAGCCGTCATGAGGACCTGATACCACTCAGCCACGGGGCAAGCTTCCTGGGAGAACGACTACTGCCACTCGAGGCCACCCTTGCGCCAGTCGTAGACCAGACCGACGATCAGGAGGGCCATGAAGAGGAGTGTCACGAGAACCGCGGCCATGCCGAATTCGGGCCGGCCATAGGCCATTGCAATCGGGTAGAGGAATACGACTTCCAAGTCGAACACAAGGAAGACGAGGCCAATCAGGTAAAACTGGGCCCGGAACTGAATCCAAGTGTCCCCGATTGTGTTCAGGCCGCTCTCATAGATGTCGTTCTTCACCGGGTCCGGCTTGCGCGGCCCCAGGATGGCACCGGCCACGATGGACACAAGGGGAAGTACCAGGGCGAAGCCGCTCAGAATGAAGATGAATGCGTACTTGAGCAGCATGGAGCGGACGGTCGGGAGGAGAAGACTTTGCGCTGCGGAGCCATCGTGTCAGAAGGGCTTCTCGACGGTCGAACCGATGGTCCCAAGGGACCGATTGCCGCGCGCAGCCCGTGCGGATGCGAATAGTAGCACAGCGATCCGGCTGAGGCGTTATCCGCGCTCCTTGGGGACACTGTTTCAATTTCTCGTTGCGCCTGCGAGAACAGCGGACAATGCAATCAACCCGTATCGATCACGGAGGTGCTGTCATGAAATCGGTGCTACTGTTGCTGTTGGCGTTCGTGGGCTGCTTCCTGCTGGCGAGCTTCCTGCTGGCCCTTGGCTTGCAAGTGCTGGAAATGAACCAGTGGCAGGGCGTGGCGCTGGGCGTCGCCATATGGACCCTCAACATAGCGTCGCTGGCGTTGTTGGTAGCCGCTGTCTGGCGCGGTATCAAAACCTTCAAGAACCGCCGCGGTGCAATCCAGCGCCGCTAACGTCGGCGTGCCGCACCAACCGGTCGGCGACAGAGGGGTGTGAAATTTGTCCCGTCGCCGGAGTTCGTGGCCATTTGACAACCTGTGGCCGCAGCCGCCTCATAGGCAACGGCGAGCCTGGTCGGCAGGCCCGGACGCGCGAACGCCTCATATTGGCAGGGCGCGGACGGATCAGGTAGGATACGCCTTGTCTCCGAGTTCCAACCGTCCGAACCGGCATCCGGTCCTGCACCATGCCGGGATCGGCCAGGTCCCGGCCGCCTGTCTTTGACCCGCATGCCCCGTGAACGAAGTCGCCAACACACCCCAGGATTTCCTGCCCCTGCTGGTCATCGTTGTGGTGGCGCTGGCGGTGGCCGGCATTGTCATCGTCCTGTCGGTGATCCTGGGACCCCGCCGGGAACTTGAGGCGAAATCGGAAGCCTATGAGTCCGGCATCCGGCCGTTCGCCGACACCCGGCGCCGCTTCCCGGTGCAGTACTATCTGATCGCCGTCCTTTTCATCATCTTCGACATTGAAGTCGTCTTCCTCTACCCGTGGGCCACAACCCTGCACAACGACGCCCTCAAGAAGGTGTCGCTGGCTGCCATGGGCGTGTTCATGGCGGTCGTCGTGATCGGCTTCGTGTACGAGTGGCGCAAGGGCGCTCTCGACTGGGACTAACCGGAACGGATCGCTGGCGTGCCAGCGGGAGCCGGGTCAGCGCATGGGTCTGGAATCAAATTTGAAGGAAGGCAGCCTGGTTACGGCGAGGCTGGAAGACCTCGTCAACTGGGCGCGCCGCAACAGCACCTGGCCCCTCCTGTTCGGCCTGGCCTGCTGCGCCATGGAGATGATCGCCGCTGGCACCGCCCGGCACGACATCGCCCGCTACGGCTCCGAACTGTTCCGGGCCACGCCCCGCCAGGCCGACCTCATCATCGTGTCCGGCCGGGTCAGCAACAAGATGGCTCCCGTCATCCGACGCCTGCACGACCAGATGCTTGAACCCAAGTGGGTGATCGCCATGGGCATCTGCGCCAGCGCCGGTGGCCCGTTCAACAACTACGCCATCGTGCAGGGCGTCGACAAGATCATTCCGGTCGACGTCTATGTGCCCGGCTGCCCGCCCCGTCCCGAAGCCCTGCTCTACGGCATGGAACTTCTGCGCCAAAAGCAGACGGGCGAGCACTTCTCCAAGTATGTCTTTACCCCTGAACAGCCCGGGGTACCGGCCGAAGCCGAACAGGCCATGACGGGCCTGGCCCCGCGCATCGGCTGAGGCGAATTTCCCGGACCTCGGTTCCGCGATCGACGGGATCCCGCGCTGCCAAGCAGCTGCCCCACCACCGCCTGATCATGCCCCTGCTCAACGTATCACCGGTCGATCGGCTGTACGAAACCCTGCCCAACCTCGACGACATCAACATTCCGGCCCGCGCCCCGCAGCCGGACGGTGAGACCGAGGATACGCAGGCCATCGCGGCGGCATTCGGCAATCGCATCCTGGCCGCGGGCCTGCAGCACGACTTGCCGTTCGTGCACGTGGCGCCTGCGGACCTCCGGGACCTGGTGATCTGGCTGCGCGACGGCGACCTGGCCTACACCACCCTGATTGACATCACGTCGGTGGACCTGTCCGAACTGCCGGACCCGGATCCCGATGTCCGCTTCCAGACGGTCTATCTCCTCAGGTCCCTTTCCCGGCACAAGGCGCTGTTCATCGTGTGTCCCCTTCCGGGCGGCGACGATGCGGAGGCCCCCAGCCTCGCCGGGCAGTTTCCCGGAGCTATTTGGCCCGAGCGCGAAGTAATGGACCTGATGGGCATCCGCTTTGCGGACCACCCGGACCCGCGCCGCATCCTGATGCCCGCCGCCTGGCCCAACCACCCGCTGCGCAAGGACGTGCCGCTGGGCGGCGAGGACGTTCCGTTCTCGCTCACCTGGGACCATCCCGAGTTCGACGGGCTGGGGGATCAGATCCTGGATCCCGAAAGCCTGCCCCCGGACCTGCCGCCCGGCATGAACCGGCAAAACATGATCCTGAACATGGGCCCCCACCATCCGAGCACGCACGGCGTGCTGCGGCTGGTGGTGGAGCTGGACGGGGAACGCGTCGTCAATGTGGATCCGGACCTCGGCTACCTGCATTCGGGATTCGAGAAGACTGGCGAGCATCGCCGGTACAAGGACTTCGTCTACTACACCGACCGGATGGACTACCTGTCGGCCATGAACAACAACCTCGGCTACGTGCTGGCGGTTGAGGGCATGCTCGACCTCGAGATCCCGGCGCGGGCTCAGGCCATTCGGGTGATCATGAGTGAGATGCAGCGGATCGCGTCCCACCTGTTCTGGCTCTCAACCCACGTGCTCGACATTTCCGGCAACGGCATGTCGCTCCTGATGTACGCCACCCGCGAGCGCGAGCGCATCCTCGACCTGTTCGAGATGGTCTGCGGCGCCCGCCTGACCACCAGCTACATCCGCATCGGCGGCGTCTGGCAGGACCTGCCGGAGGCGTTCCTGGGTGCGCTGTCCGAATTCTGCGACCTGTTCCCGGGCCGCATTGACGAATACCGCGACCTGGTCAAGGACAGTCCCATCTGGCGCACGCGCCTGGAAGGCATTGGCATGGTTGGCCGTGAGGACGCCTTGGCCATGGGCCTGACCGGTCCCATGCTGCGGGGCAGCGGCGTGGATTGGGACCTGCGCCGGGACCAGCCGTACAGCGGCTACGAGCAGTACGAGTTCGACGTGCCGACCAGCGACCGCGGTGATGGTTTCGGCCGCTACGAGATCCGCATGGAGGAAATGCGCCAGAGCGTCCGCATCATCCGCCAGGCGCTGGACCGCCTGCCCGACGGCCTCTACCGCTCGGACGACCGCAAGGTGAACCCGCCGCCGCGCACCGAGCTCGACGTGAGCATGGAGTCCCTAATCCACCACTTCAAGCTTTTCACCGAAGGATTCAAGGTTCCGCCCGGCATGTACTACCATGGCATCGAGGCCAGCAAGGGCGAACTGGGATTCTTCATCTACAGTGACGGATCGGGCAAGCCCTACCGCCTCCACGTGCGGGGCCCCAGTTTCAACAACCTGTACGCCATCGGCGGCATGAGCAGGGGACTGATGCTTTCCGACATCATCACGAACATCGGCTCCATCGACATCGTACTGGGCGAAGTCGACCGCTGAGCCCGGATTAAGACACCATGGACCAGCCAATCCTCTCCGACGAACTGCGCTCCGAAATCCGGGAACTGATCGGCCGCTACCCCGAAGGGCGCGGGCGTTCGGCGATCCTGCCGGCCCTGTACGCCATCCAGCGGGTACACGGCCACGCCTCCGTCGAGGCGCAGAACGAACTGGCCGCCATGCTGGGCCTGGAACCGTCCGAGGTCGGGGCCGTCGTCTCCTTCTATCACATGATCCACCAGGAGCCGAAGGGCGACTACCTGCTCCAGGTGTGCACCAACGTGCCCTGCATGCTGCGCGGTTCGTCGGCCTGCATGCACCATCTCGAGGAGACACTCGGGGTCGGCCACGGCGAAACCACCGACGACGGCGTGTTCACGCTGGAGCACATGGAGTGCCTCGGCAGTTGCGCCACGGCGCCGATGGTGGCGGCCACCCGCAAGGCCTCCGGGGAAATCCGGTACTTCGAGGAACTCGAAACCCCCGAGGACATCGACGCGGTCCTCGGCATGCTGCGCAAGGACGAGGGTTTCGACACGCTCGAGCGCTGGACGCCCGGCCGGGACTCCGAACGAACCGGGCGCGGGGCCGGTCCCTACACCGTGGCTGGCATGGAAAACCCCTGCCTGACCCGCCGGGTCGGCCGGCCCAATGCCCATACCATCGAGGAATACGAAGCGGACGATGTGGATGCCGGATACGCAACGGCCCGGCGCATCATCGCGTCCGGTTCGCCCACCCCCGACGAACTGGTCGAGCAGGTCAAGGCCAGCGGCCTCAAGGGCCGCGGCGGAGCCGGCTTCCCCACAGGGGTCAAGTGGGGCTTCCTGGCCCCCAACGCCTTTCCCCGCTATCTGGTGATCAACGCGGACGAGTCCGAGCCCGGAACCTTCAAGGACCGGTGCATCATGGAGTACGACCCGCACCAATTGATCGAGTCGATCATCATCACCGCGTACGCCGTGCAGGCCGAGCGCGCCTACATCTACATCCGGGGCGAGTACTACTTCGCGTGGCAGCGGCTGGAGGCGGCGATTGCCGAGGCCGAGGCCAAGGGCTATCTCGGCGAGAACATGTTCGGCACGGACTTCGGCCTCGACATTGTGGTTCACCGCGGTGCCGGCGCCTACATCTGCGGCGAGGAGTCCGCGCTGCTGAGCAGCCTGGAGGGCTACCGCGGCTTTCCGCGCTCGCGCCCGCCCTTTCCCGCCGTGGCCGGGCTCTACGCCAAGCCCACCATCATCAACAACGTCGAATCGGTGTGCAACGTGTTGCACATCGCCCGTATCGGGCCGGACGAGTACCGCACCATGGGCACCGAGGCCAGCCCGGGCATGCGGATCTTCTGCCTGAGCGGCAACGTGAAGCGCCCCGGCCTCTACGAACTGCCGCAGGGAACCCCCCTCAGCACGCTCATCCACGAGCACGGCGGCGGACCGGAGAAGGACGACAAGGGCATCCGCGCCGTGATTCCGGGCGGCCTGTCGATGCAACTGTTCTCTCCGGATCAGCTCGACACCGGCCTCGACCAGGAGAGCATCGCCGCCGCCGGGTCCAACCTGGGCTCCGCCGGCATCATCGTGATGGACGAGGATGCCCGGATGGTGGAAGTCGGGTTGCGCACCGTGTCCTTCTTCCGCGAGGAGAGTTGCGGCAAGTGCACCCCCTGCCGGGAAGGCACGGTCTGGATGGAGGACATCCTGATGCGCATCCAGGCCGGCCAGGGCCGGGAACAGGACCTGAAGCTGCTGGACTTCATCGCCGACAACATCGCCGGCAAGTCCTTCTGCCCCTTCGGCTTCGCGGCCGTCTGGGGCCTGCAGAGCAACATGGCCAAGTTCGGCGACGAGTGGCGGGAACACATCACCGCCACCAACCCGGGAAACGAGTCGCCAAATCTGCCGGTGCGGCCCATCTACCGACCCGACGCCGACGCCGGATCCGGCATCTCCGACATACACCTTGAGCCGGTGGGCGATGCCCCGCTGGTGCGCGACACGGTGGTCGGCCTCGACTGACCACGACCCAAGCTCCACCAATCCCAGGTTTCGCCATGGCCGATACGGTCACCCTCTCCATCAACGACGAGCAGGTCACGGTGCCGCGCGGCACGCTGGTAATCGACGCCGCCACGCAGATGGGGATTGAGATCCCGGTGTTTTGCAGCCATCCCAAGCTGGATCCGGTGGCCTGCTGCCGCCAGTGCCTGGTGGAGATGGAGGGTCCGCGCGGCACCATGCTCAACACAGCCTGCAACATGCCGTGCATGCCGGACATGGTGGTCCGCACCAACACCCCTGCGGTCCAGGCGGCCCAGGAGGCCAACCTGGCGTTCATCCTGCTGCACCACCCCCTCGACTGCCCCATCTGCGACAAGGGCGGCGAGTGCCCCCTGCAGGACATGACGATGCGCTTCGGCCCCGGCGTGAGCCAGTTGGTGGAACCCAAGCGCCGCGCCCAAAAGAACTACGACATTTCGGACACGATTGTCCTGGACCAGGAGCGCTGCGTCATCTGCTGGCGGTGCGTGCGCTACCTGGAGGAGTGGGAGGAAAAGCCACAGCTCGGGCTCTTCGAAAGGGGCGGCGACACCATCATCGACGTGCAGCCCGGCACCTGCGTCGACGCCAAGACGAGCGGCAACATCATCGACATCTGTCCGGTGGGCGCCCTGACCAACCGCGGCTCCCGCTTCCAGTACCGGCCCTGGCAGGTCGAGCGCACGCCCACCATCAGCCTGCACGACCCCATGGGCAACAACATCTCGGTCGACACTCGCAACGGGACGGAGGTCAGGCGCATCCTGGGCCGTGAGAACATGGGAGTCAACGACCAGTTCATCACCGACCGGGACCGGTTCTGCCACCATTGGGTAGGGCATCCGGATCGCCTGACGAAGCCCCTCGTACGACACAGTCCGAATGAACAACTGACCGAGGTTTCGTGGCCGGAAGCCCTCGACTTCGCGGCCCGGCGCCTGCAGGAGGTGTCCACCGCGGCCGGACCCGTCGGCCTGGGTGCCATTGGCAGTGCCAAGCTCAGCAACGAAAGCAACTATCTGTTGCAGCGCATGGCCCGCCAGCACCTTCAAACACCGAACGTGGACCACCGTCAGGGCGGAGACGTGAAGGCGGCCCCGACCGGCGTACCCAGTCTGGCCCATCTCATGCAGCCGCAGTACGGCCCCAAGCCGGAGGCGGACCTGATCATTCTCTTCGGCGTGGACCCGGCCGAGGAAATCCCGATGCTGGACGTCCATCTCAAACGGGCGATCAGCCGGGGCGGCTCCCGGCAGATTTCAATCCATCCCCGCCAAACCGAAAGCGGCCGCCGCGGCCAGTCACTGCAGTACCGGCCCGGCCTGGAATTGGCACTGGTCCAAAGTCTGGCCAGGGCGGCCTTGACACATACCAATGCCGACGACGCGGTACCGTCCGGCTGGTCGCAGACCAGTCCCGTGCGCACCGGGGTGCTCCAGGCCGATATCGAATCGGTCGCAGGCGCCCTTGCGGCAAGTGAAAACGCGGTGATCATCTGCGGCCCCGACATCACCCAGCAGACCGACGGTGAAGAGGTGCGGCAGGCACTGCACTGCCTGGCCACGGCCACAGGCCATGCCGAGCGTCTTGCCTTCATTGGTCTGGACGCCAACAGCCAGGGCTGCCATGACGTTGGTGTCGTGCCCAACCGCCTGCCGGGCGGTGAAGCGGTTGACAACCACCCGGCACGACAGCGGCTGGAATCCCTGTGGCAGGGCACTCTGCCCGACGGTATCGGACTGACCTATTCCCAGATGCTCGAGGGATGCGGCGAGGACATCAAGGGCCTTTATGTAATGGGGGCCGATCCTGCCAGCGAGAACGCGCGCTGGGCCGAGAACCTCGGCCGGCTGGATCTGCTGATCGTACAGGAGCTGTTCCTGACGGCAACAGCGCAACAGGCCGACATCGTGCTGCCGGCCCGCAGCTGGGTGGAAGTCGACGGCACCTTCACCAACATGGAACGGCGGGTGCAGCGCAGCCCCAAGGCCGTGGACATCCACGGTTCTGAAGCCGCGCCGGACTGGCTCATCCTCGACCACCTGTGCGGCCGTCTCTCAGACCACAGCCAGGGCTATGCATCAGTCCAGGCAATCACTGCTGAAATTGCCGAGGCGATTCCGGCCTACCGGGACATTGCCTGGGATACCCTGGGCGAACTGGGACAGGTGTGCGCCCGGCCGGAACTCGACGCCCGTGTGGAGGCTCCGGTCCCGTTCGCCGAGGAAGGCGCCCCATCCAGCACGGCCCTGCGCCTGTTCCGGGGCCGCACCTTCTACGACAGCAGTCGCTTTTGTACGCTGACCGATGTAGTCGCCAACCTGATCCCGGAGCCCTACCTGGCCGTGAATCCGGTCGATCTGGCCCGCCGCGATATCGGCGATGGGTCGGAGGTGACCGTCGGCAACGATTACGGTTCCCTGACCGTGACGGTCAGGGCGGACGAGACGGTGGCACCGGGCACGGCCTTCATGCCGGAAGGGCTAGGCAGACAGCCTGTCGGGACCGTGCTCAACGGCCGCTACTGGGAGTGGGTCAGCCTGGCCGCGGCCTAGGCGGAAGCCGACGGTGGACGTCATGCCGAAACTGCTCATCTACCTGATCCAGGCGGTGGTGCTCAGCCTGGTGGTCATCACTGGGTTCGCCTATCTGACCTGGCTGGAGCGCAAGCTGATCGCGCGCTTCCAGGTGCGCATCGGTCCCAACCGCGCCGGCCCGTTCGGCCTGCTGCAGCCGGCCGCCGACGCCGTCAAGGCAATGTTCAAGGAAGAGTACATCCCGGGACATGTCGACAAGTTCGTCTATGTCCTGGCGCCGATGCTCGCCCTGGCGCCGGCCCTGATCGTCTGGGCCGTCATCCCCATCGCCAAGGGGGTGCCGGCCATGGGCGACGTCAACATCGGCTTCCTCTGGATTCTCGCCGTCACCGGAGTCGAGAGCTTCGGCGTCATCCTGGCCGGATGGAGCAGCAACAACAACTATTCGCTGCTGGGCGCCCTGCGCTCCGCGGCACAGATGATTTCCTACGAAATTCCGCTGGGCCTGTTCCTGGTTAGCATTGCCATGCTGGGCGGCACGTTCAGCCTGGTCGAACTGGTGGAAACCCCGCGGGCTCCGTGGGAGTGGATCTGGATCTGGCTCGCCTTCCCCTTCTTCTTCACGTCCATCCTGGCGGAGACAAACCGGTCGCCCTTCGACCTGCCGGAGACCGAGAACGAGCTGGTGGCCGGCTTCTTCACCGAATATGGGGGCATGAAGTTCTCCATGTTCATGATGGCCGAGTACATCAACATGATCACGACCAGCACGGTGGTCGCCACGCTCTTCTTCGGGGGCTGGCAGGGGCCGCTGGCGGACCGGTACATCTGGCTGGGCCCGGTCTACCTGTTCATCAAGGTCCTGGCCCTGCTGTTCCTGTTCATCTGGATCCGGGCCAGCATCAGCCGCCCGCGCTTCGACCAGCTGATGCGCTTCAACTGGAAGTTCATGATCCCGGCCGGCCTGGTGTACCTGACCGTGTCCGCGGTCGTGACGGTCTTTTTCAAGTAGACCGGGTTGCGTTCCCGGCTACCCATCCGACAGGGACCCACGCATGAGCGTCAACAGCTACCTCAAGGGCGCACTCGAAATCGCCAAGGGCCTGGGCATCACGCTCAAGAACCTGCGCCGCGGACCCATCACGGTGGAGTATCCCTACGAAGCCATTCCGGTCTATCCGCGGTTCCGCGGCAAGCACGAGTTGCGGCGCTACGAAAACGGCATGGAACGGTGCATCGGCTGCATGCTGTGCGAAGCCGCCTGTCCGACGAACGCCATCTACGTGGATGCTGCCGAGAATGATCCGCACGATCCGGTCTCGCCCGGCGAACGCTATGCCAGGACCTACGAGGTGAACCTCCTGCGCTGCGTTTTCTGCGGAGACTGCGAGGAGGCTTGCCCGACCGAGGCCATCGTCCTCGGACACGACTTTGCCATGGCCAACTACGAACGGTCCGACTTCATCCTGACCAAGGACACGCTGCTCAATCCCGACGAGCCGCAGGTCATCATCCGGCCCGAGGCCTGACCCGCACCGAACCATGTCCGTCTTTGCCTTTCTGATCGGCGCCCTAAGTCTGGCCGCCGCGATCGGCGTGGTAATTTCCGCCAAACCGGTCCACAGCGCCTTGTTCCTCATGGCCAACTTCGCCACCCTGGCGATCCTGTATGTCCTGCTGGACGCGCAGTTCCTGGCTGCAGCCCAGGTCATCATCTATGCCGGCGGCATCGTGATCCTGATTCTCTTCGTCATCATGCTGATCGGACACGATCCCGCCGACCGCAGCCAGCAGGTGACCTGGCCGGCCGTGGCCAGCCTCGTGCTGGGCGTGATCCTGCTGGCATCGCTGGTACTGCAACTGACCGGCCGGCTGGAACTCGGCGGCGGTGGCGGCATTGCCTCCGGCGGCTCCCCGTCGGCAGTCGGCACCGAGCTCTTCACCCGCTTCCTGCTGCCCTTCGAGTTTGTGGCCATCCTGCTGCTGGTGGCCCTGATAGGCGCACTCATCATGGGACGTCGCGAGTCCGGGGAGCCGGTCGAGGAGCCGGTCGGCTGATGGACAGCAACAACCTTTTCCTGGTGCTGGGAGCCCTGATTTTCGTGGTCGGGGCAACCGGCGTCCTGCTGCGGCGCAACGCCCTGATCATCTTCATGTGCGTCGAGATGATGCTCAACAGCGTCAACCTGTCACTGATCACGCTATCCCGCATGTGGGGGAATCTGGAAGGGCAGATATTCGTGTTCGTCATCATGGCCGTAGCGGCCGCCGAAGTGGCCATCGGCCTCGCGATCCTGATCGCGCACAACCGCCACGTGCGCAACATCAACATCGAAACCCTTAACCTGCTCCGGAACTGAGCCCCTGCGGCCTTCGGACCACCCGCGCTCCTGCTCCCATGATTTCCCTTGCCTGGCTGTTGCTGCTTCTGCCCTTGGCCGGGATGCTGATCAACCTCGTTCTGGGCCGCGTGATTGGCCGGCGCGCCACCGCGGTCGTGGCGAGCGGAACGGTCGGTGTTGCCTTCCTGCTGGCCCTGTCCATGGCGCCGGATGTGTTCGGCGGCCTCCACGTCCACGACCACGGCACGACCGTTCACCTATGGAACTGGATTGACATGGGCTCCTTCCATGTCCCCATGGCCTTGCTGGTGGACAAGCTGAGCCTGGTGATGGTGATGGTGGTCACCGGCGTCGGCTTCCTAATCCACGTCTACGCCATCGGCTACATGGAGGGGGACGAACGCTTCAACCGCTTCTTCCTCTACCTGAACCTGTTCATCCTGGCCATGCTGCTGCTGGTGCTGGGCGACAGTTTCCTGACCTTGTTCATCGGGTGGGAAGGCGTGGGCCTGGCATCCTTCCTGCTGATCGGCTTCTGGTTCGACCGCAAGGACGATCTGTACGGTTCCTTCGCCGACTGCGGCAAGAAGGCCTTCATCGTGAACCGCATCGGCGACGTGGGCATGATCCTGGCAATGGCCCTGATTTGGTCCACCGTGGGCTCCCTGGAATTCAACGAGGTCTTCCACGAACTTGAAGCGGGGATCGCCGTCCCGGCCACCGCGGTCTGCCTGTTGCTCCTACTGGCCGTGGCCGGCAAAAGCGCCCAGTTCCCCCTGTACGTCTGGCTGCCGGACGCCATGGCGGGTCCCACGCCCGTATCGGCGCTGATCCACGCCGCCACCATGGTAACCGCCGGCATCTATTTGATGGCCCGCACCCACGCCTTCTGGGAACTGTCGGCCACGGCTTCGACCACGGCCGCCTGGGTTGGGGTGGGGACCGCCTTCGTCGCCGGGACAATGGCCCTGGTCCAGCACGATCTAAAAAAGGTCTTGGCCTACTCGACCGTATCCCAGTTGGGCTACATGGTCCTGGGGGCCGCAACCGGTGCCTTTGCCCTCGCCATATTCCATTTGGTTACGCATGCCTTCTTCAAGGCGCTCCTGTTCCTGAGCGCCGGCAGCGTTCAGCACGCAACCCATGAACTGGACATGCGCAAGCTGGGCGGCCTGCAACAGAAGATGCCGGGCACGGCCCGTTGTTTCCTGATAGGCGTATTGGCGCTGGCCGGCATTCCCATCTTCTCCGGCTTTTTTTCCAAGGACGCCATCCTGCTGTCTGCCTTCGGAAAGAGTCCTCTGCTGTATGCCGTGGGCCTGATCACCGCCTTGATCACGTCGGTGTACGCCTTCCGGGCCTGGTGGCTAACTTTCAACGGCACGCCCCGGGATCAGGAGATTCACAGTCATGTGCATGAGAGTGGCGCGCTGATGATGGTTCCGCTGTGGATCCTGGCCGGGCTGGCATTCGTGGGCGGTGCGCTGAATCTTCCGGGGGTGCTGACTCTGGAACACGCCCTGGAAGGGGTGCTGGGCCACCACACCCCACCGCCCCTGCAGCTGGAAATCAGCCTGCTGGCCGTCAGTGCCGTGGTTGCGATCACCGGCTGGTGGCTGATTCGCAGTACGTACCGCCATGCCGGCTGGATTGACTCCGTCAAGGCCACCATGAAGCCGCTGACGAAGACGGCCCGCAACCGGTGGTACCTCGACACGTTGTACGACGACGGCCTGGTACCGGCCCTGCACGCCGTGAGCCAGTGGTTTACGAATGCAGTGGACCAGACGTTGATCGACGGCATCGTCAACGGCAGCGCCCGGTTGGCGATGAACATTAGCCGCCAGGCGCGACGTGTCAACAACGGCCAAGTGCCCACGTACGCTCTCAGCCTGTTTGTCGGCGCCACGGTGCTGGTGGTCGTCTTCTGGCTGGCGGTCTAGTCCAGCACCCCTGACGGTCCACACCTGTTTGCCATGGATTTTCTGCTGCCCCTCCTGCTCCTGCTGCCGTTGGCCGGCGCCGTTGTAGTTGCGCTGCTCGGCTCCGACGGACCGCGCAAGGCACTGGCCATGCTGGCCTCTCTGGCCACCTTCGCCGCCAGTGTAGGACTTCTGCAGAACGGATCCGCGCTGACCGCGGGCGAGGCCGTACTGGCATTCCAGCGTCCCTGGTTCCCGGAAGTCGGGCTGTCCCTGCACCTGGCGGCGGACGGCATTAGCGTCTGGCTGGTACTCCTGACAACCTTCATCATGCCGATCGCGATCGGCTTCAGCAACCGCTTTGTGGCGGATCGGCTCGGCCAGCACCTCGCCCTGCTGCTGCTGATGGAGGCCGCCATGGTTGGCGTCTTCCTAGCCCAGGATCTGGTGTTGTTCTACACCTTCTTCGAGTTCACGCTGATCCCGATGTACTTCCTGATTGGACAGTGGGGCAGCGAGAACCGGATCTACGCCGCCCTGAAGTTCGTCATGTACACGCTGCTGGGTTCGGCTCTGATGCTGGTCGCGATTGTGGCCATCTTCGTCCAGACCGGAACCTTCTCCATTCCCGAGATTGCCGCAACCCTGCCGGCCACCGCCGGATCCACGTTCCAGGTGCTGGGCTTCCTGGCGTTTGCCCTGGCCTTTGCGGTCAAGATCCCACTGTTTCCGTTCCACACCTGGCTACCCGACGCCCATGTCCAGGCACCGACGGCCGGTTCCATCATCCTGGCCGGAGTTCTGCTCAAGATGGGCACCTACGGCCTGCTGCGCCTGGCCATGCCCTTCTTCCCCGAAGCCTTTGCCAGCTATGCGCCCCTACTGATCGTGCTTTCGCTGATCGGCATCGTCTACGGTGCCCTGGTGGCCCTGAAGCAGCAGGATGTCAAGAGCCTGGTGGCCTACAGTTCGGTGTCGCACATGGGGTTCATAGTGCTGGGCCTGGCCGTAGCCAACACGCAGGCCGTCAGCGGTGCAGTGCTGCAGATGGTAAACCACGGCCTCAGCACCGGCGCCCTGTTTCTCATGGTGGGCCTGTTGTACGAGCGTCGCCACACCCGGCTGTTCTCCGATTTCGGGGGATTGTGGAAGAGCGTGCCGATCTACTGCGGGTTGCTGCTGATTACGGCCCTGAGCAGCGCCGGCCTACCGAGCCTCAATGGGTTCGTGGGCGAGTTCACCATCCTGCTTGGCACGTGGCAGGTTTCGCCGGCGGCCGCGGCCGTGGCCAGCACGGGCGTGATCCTGGCCGCCTGGTACCTGCTGACGGCATTCCGCAAGCTGGCCCAAGGCGAGATCAGGCATCAGGAAAACGAGGTGGGGGTGCTGCCGGACCTGCAGCGCTCCGAATTGATGATGATCGTGCCGCTCGTGGTTATGTTCTTCGTGATCGGTCTTTATCCCAACCTGCTGCTCGACCACATCGTGCCGGCGGTTGAAATTCTGCTTCCCTAACCGGATCCGATCAGGCCGACCTGCACCGGAATCGTACCGATGAACCTCAACTACAGCGCCATCTTGCCGGAAATGGTGATGGCCGGCGGTGCCATCGTCGTACTGATGGTGGACGCCCTGAGACGCATCGAAAACCACCGCGGCGACGCTGCGAACCGGGGTAGCGGCCTCCTTTTGACCCTGTCCCTGATTGTCGCCGCGGGATCCACCGTCGCGGCCTTCGCGGTGCGCGGGGAATCCGGGCTCATGTTCCAGGACTCGGCTCGTTCCGACGCGTTGAGCTTCGGGATCCGGCTGATCGTTCTGGCCACCACGATCCTGGTTCTCCTGGTCGGCTCCCGCTACGTGTCGACCTTTACCCGGTACCCGGGCGAGTACTACTCCCTGCTGCTGCTGTCGGCCACGGGCATGATGGCGATGGGCATCGCCTCGGACCTGATGGTGCTCTTCATAGCCCTGGAGACCTTCTCGCTCAGTCTGATCCTCCTGGCCGGCATGTACCGGCACAACCGGTCCAGCACGGAGGCCAGCCTCAAGTACTTCCTGCTGGGGGCCTTCGCCTCCGGGTTCTTCGTGTACGGGTCCGCCCTAATCTACGGCGTCACGGGGACCGTGTTGTTCGCCGGCATGGGACCGGCCCTGCAGGTGGCGGCCGACGGCGGACCGGGCGCAGTCCTGCTGTGGGCGGGGATTGCCCTGCTGCTGGTGGGCTTCGGGTTCAAGTTGAGCCTAGTGCCGTTTCACATGTGGACCCCGGACGTCTATCAGGGAGCCCCTACGTCCGTCACCGCCTTCATGTCGGTCGGCACCAAGACCGCGATGTTTGGTGCCCTGGTCCGCATATTCCTGATGACCTTCCCGTACGGTTTCGAGAACTGGACGGGACCGCTGATTGTCCTGGCCGTATTGACGATGACGGTCGGCAACGTCACGGCCCTGTGCCAGACCAGCATCAAGCGCATGCTGGGCTACTCCGGCATCGCGCACGCCGGCTACGTTTTGGCCGGCCTGGTGCCGGGCACGGAAACGGCCGTGAACAGCGCGCTGTTCTACCTGTTCGCCTACGCCTTCATGAATATCGGCGCCTTCATCATCGTGATGGCGATCGAGCACAGCGTTGAGACAGACGTGGAGCGAAGCCAGTTGCGCGGCACCGGAGCCGCCATGCCGGTCCTGGCCGGCTTCATGGCGTTGTTCCTGTTCAGCCTGAGCGGCATTCCGCCCCTGGCCGGCTTCTTCGGCAAGTTCCTGATTTTCCGCTCCATCCTGGACGGAGGCCTGGCCTGGCTGGCCGCGGTCGTGGTCGTCAACAGCGCGGTCAGCGCCTACTACTACCTGCGCATCGTGGTCACGATGTACTTCCAGCAGCGACCGCAGGAAGTCCATGCACCCCAAAGTTCACCGGCCATGCAGGTGGGCATGGTGCTGGCCGGGGTCATGGTACTGGCTATCGGAGTCTTTCCGGCCTTCTTCATGGGCCTGTTGACGGTACCCGGCCTATAGGATGGCCCCAGCATCGTCCGGTGACGGCAGGCATGGCTGTGGAGCCTCGGACGCGATTTTGAAAGCATGGCACGCGGATCCGGTAGGCCCTGCCTGTGGGCACTGGAATGTCTTGTTCATGCTGGATTGCTTTGAGGGGGTAGGGAAATGGCCCAGATCGACAAGTTGCTGGAGCACGCCAAGGATCACTTCTCATCCGGAGAGGACGCGTTGGCCTCGGTGCTTGGTGTATACGAGATCAAGCAGCACATGGGCCCGGACTCCGCGTGAGGGAATCTGCATCGCCACCAACCAACGCCTCCTGTTCTACGCGAAGAAACTGACCGGCTTCGACCTGGAATCGGTACCCTACGGCAACATCTCGTCGCTAGAAATGGGCAAAGGTTTCATGGGCCACTACATCAACTTCTTTGCGTCTGGCAACAGCGCCAAGATGAAGTGGATTCAGGTAGGCGACGTGTCCGCGTTTGTGGAAATTGTCAAGGCGCAGATGGAAGCAGCCAAGGCAGCGGCCACACAGGACCCACCGCCAGCAGACGATCCCGTATCACTTCTGGAGCAGTTGGGCAAGCTCCACACATCCGGTGTTCTGACAGACACGGAGTTTGAATCCAAGAAGGATGAGATCCTAGCGCGAATGTAGGACAATGCGTCGGGACCATCACACAAGGACCACGACAGCAATAACCAAGCGCGGCGGCACGATGACAGTCGGGATACTGAACATCTCGGGCATGGGACACAGCCGACGGCTGGCGCGGGCCCTTGCGGACGTGGACATGAGCGATTTCCTGCGGATACTCGAGTACAAGTTCCGGCGGCACGGCACGGAGTTCGTCAAGGTAGACCGCTGGCACCCCTCCAGCAGGAGGGGCAGTTCCAGTTGTCCGACCCTCGCATTGGATGGCATGTCGCGCCTTCAGAACCGAACCAGTGCATTTGAAGGGATTGGACTCTCCACACTCGGATCAACCGGTAGCACCCCCCGCATGCCCTGTGAGTTAGCTTGAAGGTGAGGGGAGAACACTGTAAAGAAGGTTCTGGCACACAGTCTGCACCGGACTGGGCCGGTGCAAATCGGTAATGTTGTCAACAGCACGGTCAGAGCCTACTACTACCTGCGCGTCGTGATCACGATGGGCAGCGACCACAGGAAGTTCATGCTCCACAGAGTTCGCCGACCATGCAGGTGGGCATGATGCTGGCCGGGGTCATGATCCTGGCCAGCGACATCTTTCTGGCTTTCTTTGCGGGCCTGTTGATGGTCCCCGCCTGTAGATACCAAGCCGGCTACGGCAAGGCCGCGACGGCATCCGCAACCTGGTTTCCGGGTTCGTTGGACGGTGGTGCAACGTCAACCGGATTGATTGAGCGCCAGTACCGGCTCCAAAATCTCCTCGGCAAGGAACCGCACCACCGGCACCGCGACGCCGTCGCCGGTCAGGTGGTAGGCCTCGTTGTAGTTTTCGGGCAACACATAGCTGTCGGGCAAACCCATGAGGCGAGCCGTCTCCCGGCTTGACATCAAACGCGATCGCGTTCGTGCTCCTTCGACTTCCAGTACCAACTGTCGGCTGGAGCCTCCCGTCGGTGTACGCAGGCAACCTGCGACACCGTCGAAACGGACTTCGGCCCGCAACGCCTTGGCACCGTTGGAGTCGGTGCGTGTCCGCCTGTACACCGTGCCAACCACACGACGTTCCAAACGTCGCATCTCCTTCACCTTGGCTTGGTGGCGTTCGTTCATCAGGTTAAGCAGTTTGGCAGTCTCGTCCGGATGGTGCCAAGAGACACTGGTTGGGGCCTCCTCAATGAGATCGGCAAGTTGTGCGGAACGGCCGGGCGGCACCGGCAACTTCCACCAGATCCACTCTTGGCGGAGGCTTTCGGGCAACCGCCGGAACGCCTTGACCAGGGAACCGGTATGGAAGATGCTCCGTTGTCCGGCACCAGCCAGCATCCTCGGTACCTGTGCTTGCCGACAGACCCCGATCACAAACAGGCGCGGCCTCGACTGGGGCAGGAACATGGCGGCATCGACAACCACGGCACCAAATCGATAGCCCCCTTCATACATGGCATCGCAAATGCTGATGAAATCCCGACCGTTGTGGGATGTCAGCGCACCGCAAACGTTTTCCAGCACAACCATGGTCGGCGCACGGTCTTGCTCCTTCAGCTTCAGCATCAGATTCCAGAAGGGCCAGAACGTACCGGAGCGATCGCCGTCCAACCCATCGCCTCTTCCTGCCAGGGACAGATCCTGGCAGGGAAACGATGCCCAGGCCATGTCTGAGGAACCCGGGAGCTGTTCCGGAGTCACATCACGGATGTCTTGGCACACAGGTTCCCAATGCCAGTTGCACCGGTAACTGCTCGCCTTTTGGCGGCTGAAGTCGTTGACAAACAGCGATGTCCAGTTGCGGCCAAGGCCAGCCCTGACCATCCCGGCCCCGGCAAAGAACTCATAGAAGGTTCCGGCTGGGGGAGGATTCACGGGTGTTGCCGTGCGTTGCACGGGCGGGAGGGGCAGTTCCAGTTGCCCGGTAATCGAATGAGGTGGCATGTCAAACCTTCAGCCGCGGACCACGATCGTTGGCGTCTCCCTATGGACTATACATCCGGATCGACCGGTGACGACCACGCTTCACGTGCATTGGCGCAAGCACAAGGTACTGCTGTTCAGGAGGCTCCCTACAACCCGATCAGTACCGTCCAACCCATGATCATGTCCGTTCACCGCATTCAGGGTATACCTTGAGCAACCATGGCAGTTCATCAACAGCGACTTGCTCTGTGTGGTGTTGCGTCCCGGATGGTGGCAAATCCAACCAAACAGCTGGAGACGAAAGACGATTCCGGAACGGTTCCATCCAGAGGTGAGACTGGCACTGGACACAGCCGGACTCATTCTGCGGTTTCGTTCAACTCCTGATTGACTTCAGTTCATTTCCATCCGACCCAGTGATGACACCGGCAGAGCAACCCGAAGTAAGGGCACTGTACGAAGGAGTGGCCCGGATTTTGAACACACGGTGTGCCAATGGAATGGTGGTTGGGAACTGTCGATGTGGCGTATACCTCTTCTACGACTACGATGGCGAACCTATCTACGTGGGCAAGACCTGGGAAAGCCTGCGAACAAGGATTCGCAGGCACTTGACCAACCAGCGGACCGACGCTGTTGCCATGCATGTCCTGGATCCCTTCGAAGTCGCAGAGATCGAAATGTGGCCATTCTGGGATCTGTCGGAATCGAAAAACAAAATATCACAAGAAAGCAAAGAATTGTTATCCCGAGCGGAATTCACGGTATACCAAATGGCGCTTGAACAATCGACGTTTGGCGCGACGTTGAACGAAGGCAACATTCCGTCGAAGGACATGGTCGAGATGCCACCCTCGATCAGGGGTTTTATTCTCGCATCCGAACTGCGCTCGGTCAGGAAACATCCTGACCTGAGGATAGCGCGCCGAGCCCAGACTTTCGCGGAGTTGGCACGAGTGATAAGCGAACGACAGGTGAAAGTGAATTTGCGCACAACGCTTCTCGTGCAAGCACAACGCTTGGAATACCTGGCACGGTCCCGACTGGACGAAGTCCAAGGCAATCCCAACCAGTCAGACGGCCTGTAGATCCTTTGTCACATACGAGGATGTTACGCCCCTGAAGAAGGTATCCACATGGGAACCGGACATGGTTTGGAGCGATGTGTCCAACACACGCATCTTTTCTGTACAACACACCTTAGTCTTTCGATCGCACAACGCAGATCGAATCCTGGACTGGCAGGTACATGGCTCACCGTATCCCAACACCGGTGCTGCATGCGTCGCGCGTTGCGCACGGATTTCGGCAACGGCGGTGACAGTGAGGGTTTGACGGCCGACGGAACCGCCAAGGCAGCAAAGCACTGCCGATCAAGTCTGCGCGACAACTGGATGGGAGATGCTGATCGCCTACCGGGCCAGATTGGTTCAAGGCCGATGCCTCCCGCCGCCACTCATAGGCAGGGAAACCCGTTGACAATGCACCGTTCGTTCTTGGACGGATACCGGCCCAACAAAAAAGCCGCAGCCGGGAAATGGTGCGTGACCATCCTGCCGACTGCGGCCCTCAAGCCATGTGCAGCGTGCCTGTCAGGCAACGGCCTCCATGGACTTCGGCACCATGCCGGTGGCCTCGGCAACGAGCCTCACGAGCTCGCCTTCCTCGGCGTGACGGCCTGTTTCGGCCTTGGAGTAGATCAAATTGCCGTCCACAACGACTTCAAACCGGCCGCCTCCGGCGGCGATCAGCTTCATGGACTCAATCCCAGACTTGAACTCGGTGAAGAGGTCTTCTGCCGCACGGGCAGCCATGGGTGAGTAGTTTCATTGCAGGCAGAATTCGATCGATACCTTGACAGCTCTGTCGCTCATGACAGTTCTCCCGGATGGTGAACCAACTGCCCCATAGGTTAACGGCAAACCGCCTTCTTGGCAAGCCCGGTGTGCGTCGGGCACTGTTTCACTTTCGTTGAAAGCGGTCGAGGTCCGGAATAAGACGAGAGGCC
>VXMJ01000034.1 GCA_009841145.1 Caldilineaceae bacterium SB0661_bin_34
TCAAGGACCTGCCCGACGAAGATGAAGTAATCCAATCGTGATGGATTGGTATAAGATGCGTTCAATCTGGTGGCGTACCGATGACAGGTAGTCAAATCGGCCGGCTGCGACACGGTTACACGATGTCTTGGACCGCCAGTGGTCGGTGCTGGGTTGAATCGGTTCACAGGATGCAGACGGGGAAGTCAGCCATGTTCCCCGAACTAGCTTCAGTGTGAAAGGTTTAGCGATTTCCCGTGGCAAGACTTGGAATGCTTACCCACAAGGTGGTACCCATGAGGCGGGTTGTAGTCTGGTTGGTTTTGGTGGTGCCGACAATCCTGTGGCTGTTCATGGGGCGCCCGGCATGGGCACTCGAATGTCACCAGGAGATTTTGTTCTACGACGACCGGGAAGCCGAGAAAATCCACGCGGAAGCTGATCGCTTCGCTGACAAAAGACATTTGGCTTGGGGTGCGAAAACATGCCCTATCGACACCAACAAGCGTTGGCTGACCACTTGGGTGCAGGTGCGATTGGAGGATGGCACAACCGGATGGCTTGACGAAAACGATCTGGTCACTCTCGCGGAATTCCACGACAGCGTGCGCAACCGCTACGCTGCCAGCATGTCGCAACTAAAGACCTTGCTTACCGAAGTTGACAGCTTGGAAGTCGTCATACAAGACCTCGGAATCGACATCCAACAGCCGGACCTGAGAGCCACCCTGCTCTCATGGGTGGAGCCGGCTCCGCTGGCGGAAGATGAAGCGCCGGGTAAAACCCAAACATCCACTCCCGATCCGTCACCATCTACCGACACGGCCCCCACTCTGGGTACGACGCCGTACATCATCCGCTCCGGCGATAGCCTTCGTCAGATTGCAGAGGTTCACAACACCACGATTGCCGAAATCCTGAAGTTGAACCCCGAAATCGCGAATCCCAATCAGCTGTTCGTTGGAAGCACGATCCTGGTACCCGACGCGGAGGCGAAGGATGCAGCACCACCCAATAAAGACCAGGTACCTGCACCCAATCCGACACCCGTTACTGCTACCACTCCCAAGGCGGGTACGACGCCGTACGTCATCCGCTCCGGCGATAGCCTTCGTCAGATTGCAGAGGTTCACAACACCACGATTGCCGAAATCCTGAAGTTGAACCCCGAAATCACCAACCCTAATCAGCTGCGCGTTGGGATCACGATCCTGTTGCCCGGCGCGGAGTCGAAGGGTGCGGTGCGGTCCACCAGCACCCCTGTCCCCCAGGTTCCAGAAGTGCTGCAGGCCACCGGTACAACCCACAGGAACATGTTGGCCCGGCTGCCGGTTGGGAACCGTTCACACCACGGCTCCTACGACAGGGATGCATGGGTACATTGGGTTGATGACGACGGCGACTGCGAAAACGCCAGGGCCGAGGTCCTGATCGCCGAGAGCCGGCAGATTGTCACCTACCGTTCAAACGGATGCACCGTTGACACGGGTTTTTGGGTTGGACCCTGGGGAGGGCGGACCTTAACCCACGCCAGACAAGTGGACATCGATCACCACGTGCCACTCTACAATGCCCACATCTCCGGCGGCCATGCTTGGAGCGCGAGCCAAAAACGGGCTTATGCCAACGATTTGGCTCTGGCATCGGCGCTCCAAGCTACCGAAAGCGGGGTCAATCGGGCCAAGGGCGGCGAAGCGCCCGACGAGTGGAAGCCCCCGGTGCAACTTTCTTGGTGCCGGTACGCCCAAGACTGGATCGAAGTCAAACACAAGTACAGCCTGTTGGTAACTCAGGCCGAGAAATCTGCCCTGTCGTCCATGTTGGATTCCTGCACGGACCAACCCTACGTGCCACCGGTCCAGCCTGTACAACCAACTCCGGTGCCGCCAGCGCAGGCAACTCCAATTCCCCCGGTCAGTGCGCCGCAGTCCGAATTCCCTCCCCCGCGTCGGCAGGGACGGTACTGCAATGACTTCGACACCCGGGCCCAGTACGAAGCGTTTTATGCCGGCCGAAAAAAGCCCGACAGCCACGACCGGGACAGCGATGGCCTTTACTGCGAAGATCTGAACTAATAACGGTTGTACTTGTTCGAGTTGGTTGCAGTTGAGGTGTTGCTGGCGGTAGTCGCAACACAAGACTACCCACTGTTGGCAGCGGTGCAGCGCGACTAGGTCGCTCTGTTCAGCATGCGGTTGCCCGGCTCCGTGAAGCCGGAGAGCGCGCGCGACCTCGAAGGTCCCGAGGCGGGTGGCGGCTTGCCGGGCGATCGGACGGCTACGGCGGTGATGGTCTGCGGATTGGGAACGGTCGTGACTACCGCCCGCGCGGGGGTGGGGTGTGGTCCGGTCCGTGGTCGTGGTTGGGTTTATCCGGCCGCAATAGGGACTGCCATGCGTGCGGTGCCTGCCGCACGTGCAGGATGCGGTCCTGCACGTTGTCCGGCGGGCCGTGCCGGTGCCAGTGTGTCGTGATGCGGTCCAGATCCGCCGGGGGCAGCATCGAGCCCACTTGGGCCTCCAGCAGGGCGACGGCCAGCAGTGTCCGCTCCTGCTCGGCCTGTGTCCGTTCCTGCTCGGCCTGTTCCCGTTCCCGTTCCTCGTCGGTCCGGGTATCGCGCCAGTAGCGCTGTGCCTCGTCCCACCACTGGAAGCGGAAGTCCTGCCGCGCCTGCACCGGATCCCGGGGTGGCAGCAGGCGGACGAGCCCCCCGAACACATCGCTCCGGAACACCGCCGGGTCTGTTCCGGCCACTCGGCTTTCCCGGTAGATGCCGTCCTCCAGTCGGTACACGACCATCCCCGGCGGCGCATCGGGAGCCTCGGGGTTGAGCAGGCCGCCTAGGACATCGCACAGCACATACTCGGCGATGCCGAGATGTTCGTACAACCGCCGCTTGCCCCCTAGATCCCGCGCGGCCGTGGAGTTCGACAGGAGCTCGCCCACCAGGGCCGGGACGGGGTGGCCGGCGGCGACATCGATGTCGTAGGAGGTGTCCCAAATCTGGTGGTCCGACAACACCGTGCCGGGTACCAGGACTGCCAGATCCGGTTCGACTTGGATGCTGGGTTTCCGCAGCTTGGTGTACAGCCCAGCGGCTGCGCCCTGTTCCGGACCGAAATGCAGTCTCGGTTCCAGCACCACACGCCGCCCGAGCGCGGCGAGCAGGGTCGTGAGCATCGCTACATTCAGGAACCTGTTCTTCGGTGTTTCGGGGCTCACCGTGCCGTCCTCGTTGAGCTCGAGACGCGTGACGGCATCGTGGCTGTAGTCGGGGTCCGTGGTCCAGTCGAGGTCGTACTCGTGGGCGATGTCGTACGGATAGGCTGGATTGAAGTGGGGCAGCTGTTCAAGATCGGTCTGCCACTCCGCCACGTGATCCCGACGTAGCGCGATCAGCGCTTCCCGTTGCGCGCGTGTCATATGGGGATCGTTGACGGCAATCGGTACCGCAGGAGCCGCAGCCTGTTCCTTACCGTTGGCATCCGCCGTGATCGGAGGATGTTCCCGCACCTCAACCGCAGCCATCTCACCGTCTCCCGGTCCAAGTAGAGGCTCCATTCTACTTTGGCCCGCTGTGGCCTTTACGGCTGGCTGCCGTATCTCAAACCTGGTCTCGACGGCACATTCCGGAAAGTCCGGCCCATGGACGCTCCAACGGTGTGCCCGCGGATGGGCGATGTCGAAGCTGCATGGTTACACTCCCCGTCCCTTCGGTTCCCCGGCGATCCATGTTGGCTCGTTGGCCAGGGCGATCCGGCCTTCCGAACTCACATTCCAAGTCGGACAGAACCGTTTGTCACGGGAGGGCAGTGGGTCAATTCACAGACAGGATAGCTTCGTCAGGACATGCGCGAGCCGTTCCGCCAGCAAGTCGATGTGCGCAACCGCATCTTCATGGCCAATCGACCAGGCGGTGATGTTTTTTGTCATGACTTCCTCCGCGAAGGGATCGGTGCGGAATTGTTCCGTCCACTGTCCCAGCGCAGTGCGCAAGTTCGCATCCAAGTCCGGGTAGTACTCGGTTATGGCTTCGCCAAACGTAAATTCCTTGGTGCCGTACCATCCGATACCCTCCCTGGAAGGAGAATATAGCCAGGCAATGGAGAAGGGCCTCCATGAGCACCGGGCCTTGATGGCAACGCTGGTTTGCCCCCAGTTGACCACTCCTTTGTCCTCGGCGATGTCCAGGAGTCGAATGGCGGCTTCGCGGGTAGCTTGGTCGGGAAATTCGTCCAGGAACACTTCCCTTGTCAGCTGACGTGTTGGTGCCGAGACGGTTCGGGAGCCTTTGGAACTGCCCCCGAAGACCCGCGGAACCAAGATTTGCATCGAATGGTTCCGATAGCGCTTGATCTCGACCGTTCGCACTTCAACATTGGGCATCTGGGAGTCGAGGAATTCCACAATTTGCTTGAGAGGGGCGGGAATGTCGTCCGCTACGATGAGCAGGCGCAGGCGAACCGCGTCCAGGTTGGTAGCCACCTTTTGCCAGAAGGCGTCTGCATCTGGTTCGCTGTCGGACTGCAGCAGTTCACCGAGAACTTCCTGTGGAGACTGCTCTTGTGCTCTTGCAGCGTCTTCGAAGGCCCTGCGCATTCCGTCGGCACTCCAGGAAAGCCCCGCGTGCGCGGCGTATTCCAATATCTGTCCCACTACGGTACGGCGGATTCCCGGATTGGCTCCGCGTTTCACTTCAACCAGAGTGGGGATGGCGTCCTGATCCACCAGCAAATGGTCAACAGCCCACCAGTCAACCTCCCCCGCGGCCTGGGCTATGCCCTGCTCCCGTGCAATCACCATCCAGCGCCGGGGTGCACCAGGGTTCAATTGTTCGCCATCCAGCAATTCAGGACGTGCTGCCAGTAGTATCTGTAGTTCCTCTTCACTGGAGAATCTCTCTTCTTCCAGCGAGTCCAGTTCGCCTTCCCGGCCCTGGACAAAGATACGTTCACCCATTGACCGCCCTCCGATTCCCTTGTATGGAGCGCACCTTTTGTTTGG
This sequence comes from Caldilineaceae bacterium SB0661_bin_34, assembly GCA_009841145.1. GTDB lineage: Bacteria > Chloroflexota > Anaerolineae > Caldilineales > Caldilineaceae > Bin34. The sequence continues at coordinate 4,984 of VXMJ01000034.1, forward strand.
ACCTACGGAACATGCCGTGTCTCACCGTTCTCAGGTTGCACAGACGGCCGCTGTCAAGAGAGACTGACACATGGTTTGTTCCTGCCGTGCGCCATAACCATGGTAGGGGCGAATTGCTGGTTTCGTGTGCACAGGGCATTCGCAACAACGCTCTTGACGTTTTAGTGGCACCGCAACTGAGAGCTTTGAGATTGCAGATGTCTTGTCATTCAGGCATTGATTGCGGCCCTTGATGGCATGGGGGCCCGAGTCAGGATATTGTCAGAGTCGGGAGTTGGCGGAGATGAGATTCGTGACTTTGCTGATACGCAATGTCAGTTTCCTGAAGTTGCACTCGGCGTCGTGTGCTGCGACCGCGTGACTGCCTACCGCACCATCTGCCGGTTCTTTGCCCGGCCAGTTGCCGGTCGAATTCAGCCGGTATGCGATTGAACCACCGATTGTTCGAGCGTGTACCTGTCACAGTCAATTTTTCGGTGTAGGATCGAAGCGTCCAGTCCGTAATCGAAGCGAACATGGTCATGTCTTCCGACAGTCCCCAGCCCTCCCTAAACCCGGAGCGGTCCGAATTCTTGCGGATCCGGCGTGGAGGCAGTCTGTACATCGATAAGACCCACCATTTTCAAACCCTCTTGGCACACAATCCCCAGGATCACTTCACGCTTCAGAATCCCTACGTGTTCCTGGCCCGTCCCCGGCGCTTCGGCAAGTCCCTCCTGGTGACAACCCTGGAGGCCTTCTTCCAGGGCGAGGTGCCGATTGATCCCCGCTATCTGAACGGCCACAACCCGCCGCCAACCCTGAGCAAGGCGGAGTTGTTCCGCGGCACGGCTGCGGCCGACACCGCCGAGGACCGGGGCTTCCATCCGGTCGTCCGGTTGAACATGGCCAACACACCGGCTGATGCACCGGAGGAACTGAAGGCCAACCTGCTGGAGATGCTGGGCAGCCAGTACACCCTGTGGAGACGCCGCGGCATCAACGTCGGTCTGGAACCTGTCAATGAATCCGGGGTTGTCAAGTTCCCAACCGATCCGGCTGTCAGCCCGGCCCAGCGCCTGGAGGATCTGGTAGTCCAGCTCAAGGCGCGCTACGGGACCAACCCCGTCGTCCTGGTCGACGAGTACGATGCACCTCTGGTGCACCTGCTGGGCAAGGACGCGGACCCCGAACCTATCCTGGATGTCCTGCGCACCTTCTACGTCAAGCTCAAGAGCCTTGAAGCCGACCTGCACTTCGTCTTCGTCACCGGCATTACCCGCTTCGCCCGCGTCAGCCTGTTCTCGGCCCTCAACAACCTGCGGGACATCTCCTGGGAACCCGCCTACGCGACCCTGTGCGGCTTTACCGAACAGGAGGTCCGGACCGCACTGTATCCTCACCTTGCCAATGCCGCCGCTCACCTCGACCTATCCTTTGAGGACATGATGCGGAAAGTACGCCGCCACTACAACGGCTATCATTTCAGTCTCCCCGGCAACAGCGAGAGCGTCTACAACCCCTTTACCCTGGCCTCATGCCTCCAGGACCTGCAAGATCGGAACAATGCAGATTGGTGGGCGGTTACCGGATGGCCGAACCACTGGGCCGCCTCCGGCAATCCCATGTTCCTGATCCGTCTGATGAAGCAGGGCCAGTACCCCCTGCCTGCGGATCCGCCCCCGTGGGAGAGCCTGATGGATACGACCTACAGCTTGGACAGTGTCGACTTCACCCCCCTCATGTTCCAGACCGGCTACTACACCCTGCACCTGGACTCCAACGACGACTTGTACCTGGACTACCCCAACGACGAGGTGCGCCAGACCTACAACCATGCCTTGTTGAAGACCTACCGGCGGTCACCCGACCCGCGCACGCTGCAGGCCATGCACCGGGCGTTGGCCGACGAAAACTGGCAGGGGTTCTGTGATCTCCTCCACACCTTCCTGGCCGGCGTTCCCGGTGAGAAGTTGCGCCGGGAGACGGACTGCCACCTCGTGCTGCACGTGCTGTGCCAACTCATGCAGGTGGCGTTCCAGTCGGAAGTGCACCAGGGGGGCGGCCGTTCCGATATGGAGGTTCGCTTCCCCGGACACATCTGTGTCATGGAGTTCAAGTACGGCGAGTCCCCGCAGGCGGCCCTGGACCAGATCCGGTCGCACGACTACGGCCGCCGACACTTCGGGGGCACGCGCAAGGTGGTGGCCCTGGGCCTCAACTTCATGCCCCGCAACGGGACGGAACCACCTGCCATCGAGTATGCCGCCTGTGTCCGGTACCAATCCGACTGAATGCATCGTGTCCCTGGAGTGGTAGCCAATGTAGGCACCTCAATGAAGATGACTTGCCAAGTATCAACGCTTCGTTGTCTTCGTCGGAAAGGCGTTGCAGATCACGTTCGGTACGGCGGTCCATCCGAAACTCATATGAAGACCTACGCACCACGATGCTTCTCTCTGTACTCGCCATAAGACAGGGTGCCTTCAACACCGGTCAACTCGTACTCGTCCCGCGCCAATTGGGCTTCTCGGGCATCCGTCCAATCATCAATAAGGTTCTGAATCTTCCGCAGGAACTGCAATTGCTCATCCTGATCCTGAAACAAGACTTGCATGGCCTGCACCTGATACATCAAGGCCTGTATCAGATGCTCTTGTAGTAAGTTCTCCTGCTGCTTGGTATGGGACGGCATGGATGGAGGTGAACTATCGTGGGATGCGGACGGCTTTTGGGCCATGGGCACGGTCTCACTCCGATTGAGTGTCATGTTCTCACTATTGTTTGTTGACTGATTTTATCCGGAGGCCAACGGCCTCGCTTCCGTATTCCGTCTCCGGGGCAGGTGCGCCGCCACCAATCGGCTTTCTAGGCGGTTGGTTCCGGGGGGCCGTTCCGTTGTCAGCATTGGGTCATACCTGCGGTCCTATAGGAGGTCCACCAGGGCTTTCCTGTAGATGTTGGTGTTGGCCACTTGGACACCACCGCTCTGGCCTGCCCTGGGCACCAAACCAGCCTCCCCACAATGATGTGGTCAAGCAATCGCATTCTGTATGGATCGGTTCTTGAGCAGGAATGTCCAGTTCCATCCGGCTTGTTCGAGCATAGCCGCGATGTTCCATCGGAGAGTTTCCCTAGTGCACTTAGTGCAGTATTGAGTTTCGGCCTTCCTGCACGCCGAACCCATCCACAGGCGGCACAACCAAAATGGGAACGCGATTGCCTTGATCTCCGTGGCCGACGATGCTCCGTGTCGGCAGGCCCTAATGTAGAATCGGCAGTTTGCTCGAAACCCGCGCACCCGGATGAGGTGCATTAGGTGCATCGGCCGACTGGCGCTCCCTGGCTGCGGACCTTTCTGGTGTTGTCCGTCGTCATGGTCCTCATCATGGCGATCACGCTGCGAAACTCCTTTGCCTCGGGAAGGGAGATCGTGGTGTTGACGGGGGTGGTTTTGGTGCTGGCGGCGCTCTGCACCTGGATCATCTCCATCGGTTCCGGTGCGGATTGACGGTTCCCAACTTCCCTCCTGCGGCTCTGACCTGACCCCATGGCAAAGCGAGACTACTACGAGGTGCTCGGCGTATCGCGCACCGCCAGCGGCAACGAAATCAAACGGGCCTTCCGCAAGATGGCCCAGCAGTTCCATCCCGACCGCAACAAGGAGGCTGACGCCGAAAGCCGGTTCAAGGAAGTGGCCGAGGCCTACCAGGTTCTGGGTGACGACCAGAAGCGCCAGATGTACGACCGCTACGGCCACGACGCCGAACGGATGACGGGTTCGCCGTTCGTGGACATGGGCGATGTCGGCAGCCTGTTCGAGCAATTCTTCGGCATGGGCATGGGGGGCTCCGGTGGCCGGACCCGGCGGGCCCGGGCCGGCAACGACCTCAAGGCCACGGTGAGCCTGAGTTTCGGCGAGGCGGCGTTCGGCGCAACCAAGGACCTTGACATCGACATCCTGGATCTCTGCGACCGTTGCGATGGTTCCGGCGCCGAACCCGGGCATCCCCCCGAACCCTGCAGCCATTGCCATGGCCACGGGTCCGTACGGACGCGGCAGGAGGTTCCCCTGTTCGGCTCGGTGGTCAGCGAACAGACCTGCCCGGTATGCGGCGGATCTGGTCAGCAAATCACGCACCGGTGTCGGCAGTGCTACGGGGACAAGCGGACGCCGGTCTCCCGGACCGTCAACTTCTCGGTGCCGGCTGGTGTCAGCGACGGTCAGAGACTGCGACTGTCGGGGCGGGGCGAGCCTGGATTCAATGGAGGCCCGCCTGGAGATCTCTACGTCGAATTCGACATCCGGCCCCACCCTACGTTCACCCGCGAGGGCACGGACCTCCTACTGGACGTTCCCGTTACGGTGCCGCAGGCGACCCTGGGCACCGTTATAAGCATTCCCATGCTCGAGGGCGATGAGGAGCCGCTGGAGATTCCGCCCGGTACGCAGCCGGGTACCGTCTTTCGGAAACGGTCCAAGGGCATTCCCCGGCTCCAGTCCCATGGACGCGGTGACATGCTTATCACGGTGCAGGTTGTCATCCCCACCCGCCTTGACGAGCGTCAAAAGGAACTGTTCAGGGAACTCGCCGATGCCATAGGCGAGGAGGCCCACGGCGAGAAAAGAGGTTTCTTCTCGCGCATTCAGGAACTCCTGAGCTGAGTTGATCCGGACCGGGCAGGACATTCGAGAAGCGAGCAACGCGCGTCCAGTCGTGGCCGGCCTGTTGCAAATCAGCGTTTCGGTGGACACCGAAGGGGCGGAGGCGGTCTGTTCCCTGTTCAACGAACTGAACCGTCCAGTGACGGTTCCGTCCGGAACCCCGCATGCCGGGGGTTCGCGCGCGGTCATTGAAGCAACCGGGTTTCCGGACGATGCCGACCTGGAACCGCACGAAGTGACGATGGACATGGCACAGATCCTGAGCGTCAAGACCTTCGTCGCTCCGGGGCCCGATGCGGAAGCTGTGGTGCAGCGCATCCGGGAAGGCCTGTACTGGCTTTCCCGCCTCCATCCCGTTTCCGAACCGACAGTTGAAGTTGTTGAGGACAAGGACTGGCAGGAAGCTTGGAAGGAGCACTACGCCGCGTTCGCGGTCGGGCGGTTGTTCCTGATTCAGCCGGCATGGGACGAGGCTGGCGCCACTCCGGCCGGCCGCCACGTGCTGCGGCTGAATCCGGGCATGGCCTTCGGTACAGGCCTGCATCCCTCCACACGGCTTTGCCTTGTGTTGTTGGAGGAATTGGATGTGCAAGGGGCTCGGGTGTTGGACGTGGGCACGGGAAGTGGAATCCTGGCCCTTGGCGCGCTCAAGCTGGGTGCTGCTCGGGTGGTGGCCACCGATACGGATCCGACCGCCTTGCCTGTCGTCGCGGAAAACGCCTCCTACAACGACGTTGCCTGCGGACCGGCCGGGCCCCTGGTACCGTTCGCAGGATCCTTGCCCCCATCTGCCGAATTCGATGTGGTGGTGGTGAACATTCTTCCCCACGTGATCGTGTCCCTGCTGGACCATGATTCACTTGCTTCCTACGTGGCACCAACCGGTCACTTGCTTCTGTCGGGCATCATTGATGGACGTCGGGCCGAAGTTGTGGATGCCTTGCAGCGACACGGTTTCAAAGTTTCCCTTGCCCGGCACGAAGAAGACTGGGTTGCACTTCTCGCCGCCCGCGGGTAGCCAACGCCGGGGCGGAGTTGTTCTGGCAGTATCGACCGGTGCCGGGCCGGCGGCTGTTTATAATTTTGTTCGCATCAGGTCGCGTTTCCCAGCCGCATCAGGAGCCCTCTTTCAATGACCTTCTCCCCCAATGGCGCCAGCGCCGACGCACATGTCCACGACGTTCTGATCATTGGCAGCGGTCCGGCCGGATTCACTGCCGGGCTCTATGCGGCCCGCGCCAACCTGAACCCGATTCTCTTCACGGGCCAGGAGTACGGCGGCCAGGTCTCCCTGACCTACGAAATTGAGAACTATCCGGGATTCCCGGAGGCTCTCGGCGGCCCCGAATTGGTGGAACGGATGAAGCTGCAGGCGGAACGGTTCGGGCTCAAGGTCGAATTCGACTATGTAACCGAGCTTGACGTGGACGAACATCCGTTTACTCTCCGCACGGAGGCGGGCAAGGTGTACCGAACCCGTTCGGTCATCGCCTCCACGGGCGCGCGTCCCCGATACCTGCATATTCCAGGCGAAGAGGAACTGACCGGGCGCGGCGTGAGCTACTGCGCTACATGCGACGGGTTTTTCTTCAGGGACAAGGATGTCGTGGTGGTCGGAGGAGGCGACAGCGCCTTGGAAGAAGGGTTGTTCCTGACCAAGTTCGCCAGTCGCGTCCGGGTCATCCATCGACGCGACGAATTCCGGGCCTCCAAGATCCTGCAGGACCGGGCCACGAAGCACGACAAGGTGGAGTTCGTCCTCAACAAGGTTGTGACCTCCATCCACGCCGGCGAAGAGGGCACGGTCACCAATATCGACCTCAGGGATACGGTCGACGGGGCAGACAGCAACATTGAGACCGACGGCGTCTTCATCTTCATCGGCCACATCCCCAACAACGATCTGTACCGGAACGACTTCCACCTCGACGACGAAGGCTATCTGGTGACCGACAAGCACATGCGCACCAACGTCCCCGGGGTTTTTGCCGCCGGCGAGATCCAGGACAAGGTCTTCAAGCAGGTTGCCACCAGTGTGGGGCAGGGCTGTGCGGCCGCCATGCAGGCTGGGAAGTTCATCGAGGATCTGGAAACCCATCCGTTCGCAGGCAAACACGCGGATCCGCGCGAACTGGATCCGGATGTGCTGTCCTTCGCCCACGCCTAGTCCCTGGCCGGGCTCAGGATCCGGCTGTTGGATGCGGACGACCTGAAGCGGCTTGGCCGCGACGGGCTGTATGTCCTCCAACCCGCGGGCGGCAGCAGATGTGGCTGCCCCCGAACCCGAAGGCGCCACGGCGCGCAACGCCGGCCTGCTCGCGGCCGGATCCCTGGCAGGCCGCGCTCTGGGACTTGTGCGCGAAATCACGATTACGCGTCTGTTCGGCCAAAGTGGCCGGGTCAGCGCGTTTGTGGTGGCCAGCCAGATTCCGGTCATGTTGCATGACCTGATCGTCGGCGGCTATGTGAGCGCGGCGTTCGTACCGGTTCTGGCGGCCAGGCTGGAGGCCGATGGCAGGTCGGGTTATGGTCGCTTGGTCTCCGCGCTCCTGTTTGCGTTTGGCCTGATTTTGCTGGGTGTGGCGACCCTGATGCTGTGGTTTGCCGATCCCATTGCCCGGATCATGGCAGGGGGATTTGCCCGGTTCAGTCCCGAACTGCTCGACGAAACGGCTGTCATGGTGCGATGGATGACCCCCGTCCTGTGGTTGATCGGGATGTCCGGCGTCCTGAATTCGATCCTGTTCGCGATGGATCGCTTCAGTTGGCCGGCGGTGGCCAATGCCACGGTGAACATCGGAATCATCGCCATCGCGCCGCTCTGGGCTCGCGAGCAAGGCGTGATGGTTTTGGTGTGGGGCTTGTGGGCCGGTCATGCGCTGCAAGCGCTGATTTTGGCCGCGGACTTGAAACGGGCCGTCCGGCGGCTGTTCAGCAACGTGTTCGATCCCGGCTTGTGGCGACTGTTCCGGCGCTATGTGCCGATCATCGCCAGCCTTGTGGTCAGTCAGGTTCAGGTCCTGATGGACCGGCGTTTCGCCAGCGGTACCGGGTTGTCGAGCATTGCCTGGATGAGAACTGCGACCACGTTGCAACAGCTGCCGCTGGGCCTGATCAGCTTTTCGATTGGGTTGGCTACCTTGCCGGGTCTCGCCCGCAGCCATGCCGGGGCCCGCGGCAGCGAATTCCGTAGCCGAACGGTCGCGTCCCTGAGTCAGGTTCTGCTGTGGATAACACCGGTGCTCGTCTGCATGGCACTGTTGGGCGAACCCATCGTCAGACTGCTGTTCGAACGCGGTGCGTTCACGGTGGTGGACACGGCCGGCGTGCTTCCGGCGGTCCGGATATATCTGATTGGTGCGTTCTGCGCTGCCTTGGATCAGCTGCTCAACAATGCGTTCTACGCGCGCCAAAACACCCTGGTGCCAGCGCTGGTGGGGATGGTCAGCGTCCTGGCCTACTTTGTGGCCGCGTTCCTGCTACTCGAAGGGTTCGGCTATCTGGGCCTTGTTTGGGCGGACACCGCCAAACACGCGGTCCACATGATTGTGATGTTGGTGCTGGTCGGACGGAGGGGATTTGGTACCTGGCATGGCTTGGCCGTGGAGCTGATTCCTCTGGCGTGGCGGCTGGCGATTGGGGGTTCACTGTGCCTGGCCGCGATTGTTTTAATTCGATGGGCAGTCGCCGCGGTGATGTCTCCGTCTGCTGGGCATGATCTGGTTGACATTGCGCTGTCAGGCGGCGTTGGTTGCGCAGTCTACTTCGGTTGCCTTCTTGTATTGCGCACTACCGAGTTGGTTGAACTGGCCCAATACGCCAAGAGCCAACTCCCTTGGCTGCGGCCGGGTCCATGACGGCACAACCATTCTTGGAACCTAGTGGAAACGGGCTTGGCGGCCAATCTGCTCTTGTTCACGGTTCCTGACGGGAACGCCCCTGGCGGTGCAGCAGCCCTGGTTCCGGAGCGCGGGGGCCGACGCAGCGCGTACTGTTCTGCAGGCACGGTTTCAGATTTGTTGATAACGGGTCCGGAGCAATAGGTGGTCATGGTCACGCTGTGCCGACATGTCGTCGACAACCGTCGGTACCGGACGCGATGGGCCAGATAACTGAGCTCTCTACAACAAGCGAATCTCTGCATCGACGAGATTGAAACCGTGCCCATGGACTTCAGGCCCCGCCTGCGGTGGCTATACTGTGGGCACATGGAGCAGGCAGCAGGAGGCCCGCCATGTCCGACGTCGCCAAGACCGCAACCGGAGAAGCGCAGCCCCAGGGTGCCCACGCGGCTCCGCAGGAGGCATTGCCACACTGGAGTTTGGCTCCGTCCACTTGGCCGGGAGCGGACACGCCGGCCTCCTACCCCGCCCGCGCCTGGCGCGCGCGGGCCCGCGTGCAGGTGTGGCCGGCCTGGCAGGCATGTCTGCAAACCCTCTCGCACTACGACCCGGACCACGTATACGACCCGGGACATGAGTACGAGGAGGATTGGACCACAGACCCCACCTACCGCCGGGACGGGATGCGTCTGTACCGGTTTGACAGGGAGGGGTTCCTGATGCCGCCTGGCAGTTTCCACAGCCGGTTCATCGACCTGGTGCTCCAAACCCTGTGCCTGGTCCTGGGGCGTCGCGTGTGCCGCGAGCCGGACCTGCACTTCCCGTCCCGGCTGGGCCAGGACCTGGGACTGTTGACCCAGGGGAGCGAACCCTGTCGGCGGGTCGTTCCGGATCTGGCGGTCATGCCGTCGTCGTGGACTCTCGCCGAGGCGCGGGAGCGGACGGTGGACGAGCGCATCATCCGCATGGATGGGGGCGATCCGGCCCCGGAACTGGTGGTGGAAGTGGTCTCGCGCTCCACCGAAGCCAAGGACTTCGAGGACAACCTGTCCCTGTATGCGGCTCTGGGCATCCCCGAATACCTGCTGGTCGAAACCGGTGAATTCAAGACCGACCCCAGCATGTGGCTGTTTCGGCGCGCCGACACGGACGGGACCTACCACATGGCGGAGAGTGGTCTCGCTGTGACCGCATGCAACACCCCCATGCGTCTACGGCCGGCGGAGGTTCCCGGCAACGTGCCCGTATTCCAGTGCCAGGATCCCGATACCCGACAGTGGCATGATCACGAGGGCAGCATCGAACGCCGGGGAGAACGCCGAGGGGAAGTCCACACCGCCCTGCAGGTGCTGGATGCCGTCCTGCCCTCCCTGTCCCCGACCGACCGGGCGCGCATCGAAGCCTCCTGGCTGGAGGCCGGCTTGCCCGCCGCGGCCGTGCAACGCATCCTGTCCCTGCAGGGCGAGCCCGACCGCTGGCGCGAACTCCTGGCAACGCCGTTCGCAGGCTCCGGTACGAACGAATCCGGGAATTAATCCCCTGCCATCCCTCCCCGCGAACTCCGGTAGGGCACAGCCGCCCCGCCGTCTCCGCAACCGACAACGGGCCGGAAGCTCCACAGGCACGCGATCAGGGCCGCCGGTGCTGAAGCTGCTTTGACACCGGCTGGAATCCTGGTTGGGTATCCTCGGGGGGCGGTTCAAGCCCAAGGTACGTCTGGCGGGGGATTTGGGACGGAGGCAGGGGCCTGAACTTGGTGCGCGTGCCGGCGGATGCCATGGTCTCGAATCTGGCCAACGGATCTTGTCTACCCAAGGACGCTGCCGAGGACGGCCTTGAATCAATGTCAACGGGATTGAAACAGTGTCTCAGGTTCGGTGGGCCTCTCCGTGATGCCCGGATTCAATGTAGAATGGGCATTCACCGCCAACACTCCGCACGGAAGCCCGTGCACCTGTTTCTTTGAGGATCGCTTGTCCATGTCCAAACGCAAGCGCCAACGCAGTCGAGGTCGGCAACGAGGCCAAGCTGCCGGTTCAAGGCCCAATCGCGTCGCCAGGCAATTGCCGCGACAGGAGGTGCCGCCAGTCCGGGAGGTCGCGGTGCCGGTTGCCGCATCACCGGCCAAGTCCCCGGTGGCGTCGGCGACGGCCGCTTGGAAGGAACAGTATGGTTACGTGGGCCGGGATCTCAAGTTGATGTCGGTCACCTCGGCCGTCCTCTTCGCCGCGATCGTGGTTGCCAGTTTCTATCTCCGCTAGGTTCCTGTGCGGCCGAGGCGGGACAGCGGTCGCAGCCGAGATGTCTCGCTCGCCGGCACAGGCGGGCACCGCGGTGCGGGAAGGCAACCCACACCGGATCTGATCCATGAAGCTGCGCTGGCTGCTGTTACTACTCCTGATCGCGGTTGTCTTTGCCGTGTTGAAACCCGGCAGCACGTGGCAGGAGTTGAAGCGGTCCTGGGCCCGGCGTGAGTGGATAGTTACCGTATTGCTCGTGGCTGTTCTCGGCTACTTGGCATGGGGTCTGTACAACGCGGTGTCGTCCGGGGTTCTGACCATCGGTTTCAGCCCGGCCCGGGGTTGATGGAACATTGAATCGAGGTGAAGACGCGACAGGTTCGTCCGACCTTGCCGCTTGTCGTCGCCATCCTGCCTCCACCCGAATTTCCAGTTCTCCAAGGGTACGAACATGGCCAAAATCGCTTTCATCGGTGCCGGCAGCACGGTTTTCGCCAAGACCCTACTGGGCGACATTCTTGGATACCCGGCCCTCCAGAATGCCGAAATCGCCCTGTTCGACATTGATCGTGAACGGCTGGCAACCTCCGAGGTGGTGGCTCACAAAGTGGCATCCGTCCTGGATGCCTCCCCGCGCATCGTAGCCACGACCGACCGCCGGACGGCCCTGCAGGATGCAGACTACGCGATCAACATGGTGCAGATCGGCGGGTATCGGCCCGGAACCGTGAACGACTTCGAAATCCCGGCCCGGTACGGGTTGCAGCAGACCATTGGCGACACACTGGGTATCGGCGGAATCATGCGCGGCCTGAGAACCATCCACTTCCTGCTTGACCTGTGCGCGGACATGGAGGCCGTCTGTCCGGAGGTTATGTTCCTCAACTATTCCAATCCCATGGCCATGAACTGCTGGGCCATCAGCCGCGCGTCCGACATCCGGACGGTGGGGTTGTGCCACAGCGTTCAGGGCACGGCTGCCATGCTGGCCCGGCACATCGACGTGCCGATTGGGGAGGTCGACTATCTCTGTGCCGGCATCAACCACATGGCCTTCTACCTCGACTTTCGGCGCCGGAACGGCGCCGAGGGCGAGGACCTGTACCCGCAACTGCATCGAGTGGTGGCCGACGGGCGCGTGCCGGAGGACAACCGGGTCCGATACGACATGCTCACGCGCACCGGGTATTTCGTCACGGAGTCCAGCGAGCACTTCGCCGAGTACGTTCCGTGGTACATCAAGCGCGACCGCGCCGATCTGATCGAGGCCATGAACGTGCCGATCGACGAGTACCTGCGTCGTTGCGAAGTTCAGATTACCGGTTGGCGCTACATGAAGCGCAAGATCGAGGATCCCAATGCGGATCTGACGGAGGAATTCCTGCAGGCCATGGCCGAGGCCGGGGTCCCTGAGGACCATCTGCCGCGGGCGCGCCATGGCTTTGAGAACATGTACGAGATTGAGCGGAGCCACGAGTACGGCTCCCAGATCATCCATGCCATGGAAACCGGCGAGGAGGATCTCATCTACGGCAATGTGCGCAACGGCGATCTAATCGGCAACCTTCCGGCGGACTGCTGCGTGGAGGTTCCCTGCAAGGTGGACCGCGATGGCCTGCACCCGCAGGCGGTGGGCGAACTCCCGCCCCACCTGGCTGCTCTGATGCAGACAAACATCAACGTGCAGGCCTTGACCGTGGAAGCTGCCCTGACCCGGAACCGGGATCACGTCTACCATGCCGCCATGCTGGATCCTCATACGGCCGCGGAACTGGACCTGGACCAAATCTGGTCCATGGTCGACGAACTCCTGGAAGCCCATGCCGATTATCTGCCCGCCTATGCGTAGGCTTGAGGGCTGTGGCCGGCGCGTGTCGCAAGGCGCCCTCTCCAGGGATCGAACCTGGGACACGTGGTTTAGGAAACCACTGCTCTATCCGCTGAGCTAAGAGGGCAGGAACGGACAGGGATCGTACATCCGGCCATTCAGTCGGTCAAGACAGTGCCGGTTTCACATCCGCCGAACCCGCGGCGGCCACTAGCCAAGGAATCGCTTCATGGAACAGGTCAAGGGATTTGCAGACAATGTCCGCAGCACGGTAGGCAAAGTCATTGTCGGCAACGACGACGCGGTCGAACTGCTGGTAATCGCCCTTTTGTGTGAAGGGCACGTCTTGCTGGAGGATGTGCCCGGTGTGGGCAAGACCATGCTGGCGCGTTCCCTGGCGATCGCGCTCAACATCGATTTCCGCCGATTGCAGTGCACCCCCGACCTCCTGCCCAGCGACATCACGGGCGTGTCGATCTTCAACCAGGCCACCCGGGAGTTCCAGTTTATTGAAGGCCCGGCCTTCACGCAGATCCTCCTGGCGGACGAAATCAACCGCGCCACGCCGCGCGCCCAGGCGGCCCTGCTGGAGTGCATGGGTGAGAGCCAAATCACCGTGGAGGGGGTGACGCGGCGCCTCAGCCGTCCCTTCATGGTCCTGGCCACCCAGAATCCCATCGAGTACGAAGGTACGTTTCCGCTACCGGAAGCGCAGCTGGATCGGTTCCTGTTCAAGTTCAGGCTGGGCTACCTGGACTTTGACCATGAATTGACGATGATGGGCAATTTGGGCAAGGCCCATCCCATCGATTCCCTGACCAGTTCGGTGGACGGGTCCTCACTGCCGGAACTGAGTCGTGCCGTCTGGGAGGTGCATGTTGAGGACAGCCTCCGGCGCTACATCGTGAGTCTGGTGCACGCGACGCGCGACCACAGCGAGTTGGAGCTGGGTGCCAGCCCGCGCAGCACTCTGGCCCTGTATCGGGGAGCCCAGGCCAAGGCGGCCGTCCAGGGACGGGATCACGTCCAACCGGACGATATTCAGGAATTGGTACCCTTTGCCCTGCCCCATCGCTGCATCATGAAGGCCGACAGTGCCCTGCGCGGCCGTACGGCCGAACAGGTGGTGGGGGATATTCTCGATGCTACCCCCCTGGACCTGGAGCTGCCGGACACGGTTGGCCAAGCCGGTTAGGCTGAAGTTCCGTTCCGACCCCGCGGATTTGCCGTCGGGAGGCGCCCCGCATGCGCGAGTACACCTTTTGGCTCATCATCTTTCTGGTGGTGGCCGTCCTTCTGCGGCTCGATTGGGTGTACTACCTGGTGTATGTGGCCGGAGGGGTTTGGGGGTTGAGCCTGCTGTGGGCCAAGTACCACCTCCGTTGGATGCGCGTCACCCGCACCACCCCTTCGCACGCCTTCAGCGGTGAGCTGGCCGAGGGCACGGTGCGGATCGACAACCTGGGACTGGTGCCGGTTCCCTGGGTCAGGGCGCGCGAAGCCGTTCCGCCGGAACTGCGCAGCCGCAACCGCTACCAGACCGTGGTGTCCTTGAACGGACGCTCGGCGGTGAATTTCGTGTACGAGTTGCGGTGCCGCCAGCGGGGGTACTTCCGGGTTGGTCCGCTCTCGTTGTCAACCGGTGATCTGTTCGGATTCGCGGACAGCGGCTTCGTCGAAGAGGAACCCGAGACCATGATCGTGTTCCCCCGGGTCCTGCCCTTGGAGAAGATCGGTCTGCAGAGCAGGATGCTGTTCGGCTCCCTCGCCACCCGGCGCCGAATCTTCGAGGATCCCACCCGCCTGTCCGGGGTGCGACCGTACATGTCAGGCGACGAATTGAAACACGTCCACTGGAAGGCCACGGCGCGCGAAGGGCGGACGCAGACCAAGAAGTACGATCCGGCCATCGCCTATGAGGTGGTAATTGCAATCGATCTGGACCCCCGATCCTACGGGACCCATGGGGTAGTCAGTCATAGCGAGTGGGCCATTGTGATTGCGGCTTCGTTGGCATCGCACCTCAGCGAGCGGCAGCAGGGTGTTGGCCTGCGTACCAACGGAAGGGATGCGCTGACTGAAGAGCAGATGCAGGTGATGCCGTCCGCGCCCGGCCGGGCGCACCTGACTGCCTTGCTGGAAGCCCTGGCCCGGGTACAGGTGGCCGAACCCGAAGAAGGCTTTACGGACTGGCTGGGCACCCACACCTACGATTTGGTATGGGGCACGACCCTGATCGTGATTGTTCCGGTACTCACCGGCGATCTGCTCTGGATCCTGCACGACCGCTATCGCAAGGGCATGAACATTCTGGTCATGGTGTTGGTGCCCCATCACGACCTGTCCAGGTTGAGGGCCCAGGGCGAGGCTTTGGGCCTCACGGTACTTCTGATCGAGCGGAATGTGGATCTGCTGGAGCTGGCCTATGAACCAAGCTGAGCGAATGTCCACCATCCCTGTCGAGAATGTGCGACAACCCGATTTGGAGCTGACCACGGCTGAGTTCGACCGCCAATGGCAGCAATCGCTGCTGCGGCCGGCCCTGCTCACACTGATGCTCGGATGCGTGGTGACTGCCTGCACCTACGTCTTCGTGGTGCTGATCGATGGGTTCACAGAGTCAATGGCGAACGTCATCGTGTTGGTTTGCAGTGCCGCCGCCTTGACGGCGTGTGCCATGGGCGCCTTGACCTGGCTGGCCGACAGGGAAGTGGCAGAACGCCTGAAGTTCCGGATTGGCGAACCCCTGGTCTGGATTGTGGTCCTTCGCTTGGGACTGTGGCTGGTCACGGGAACGACACCACCATTCGGGCAATTGGTGAGGGAACCGCTCACCGCCGTGTTTGATGCCGCCTTTATCGCCGGTGCAATTCTGGTGCTCTTGGTCTGGGGGGCCGCGGAGGGGATGAACCGGATGTTGATGGCCCTGTCCCTGCAGCCGGACGAAGTGGACCACATCGCCCGTGCCTACGGCAGGCTGTCGGAACCGGTCGAAAACACCTTGCGCAGCGATCGCCGGGCTCAGTTGGATCGATTCATTTCCTTGTGGATTGGCTTGGGCATCCTGGTGATTGTGCTGGCTGCGGGCAGTCAGATTCGCCCGGCCGAGGGCGAAGGCCTGCTGACCATTCGGTCCCAACTGATCCACCCGCGGGCCATCGTGTCCACCATCATCTATTTTTTTGCGGGCTTTCTGGTGATTGGCCAGGCCCGGCTGGTGGCGTTGCGGGCGCGCTGGGCCTTGGACGGGCTGGCGGTGGACGAGGGCCGGTTCAGGAACTGGATGGCCTACGTCGTGGCGTTTGTGGCGGTGGTTGGTCTGATAACCAGTCTGGTGCCGATCGGCGACACCATTCTGTTGTTCCGGGCCCTACAGGCTGTGGGGCAGGTGGTAATGGCCTTCATATTCATGCTGCTGCGCGGCTTCGGCTGGTTGGTTGGCCTGTTCGTAAAGGAGGGTTCGGGTTCCGGTGAAATGGCGGGCCCCACCGCATTCGAGATGCCCGAGCCGCTCGAGACGGCAGATGTGCCGATGGAAGTCCGCAGCGAACCCAACATTGGCGAGTGGGTGTTCTATGCGGCCGCCGGTATTGCCGGACTGATTATTGGCTATCACTTGCTGGCTGCACGGGGATTCAACTGGGTGTGGCTCGTTTCTCGCCTGACGATGCTTCTGGGTTTGTTCCGCAAGACTGTCAGTGTCGGGGTGGGATTTCTGGCCGGCGTGGTCAGCCGTGTTGCAGGAGTGGACGTTCAGTCGCGCAGTGGTCCCACTCGCCAAGCCACCCACGGCATGTCCATGGATGAACAGGTGCAATTCTCTTACCTGTCGATACTGGACGAGGCTGCGGAACGCGGTGCCGGCCGCCGGCCGGCCGAGACTCCCAGGCGCTATGCCCCGAGATTGTCCCAGGCTTTGGAAGAAGCACGGAAGCAGCCGGATTCCGACGAAGTTGCGGGCGAAGCCGATCCGGGCGACGGGGTGGCACGCCCGGCACAAAAGCCGGAATCTCCGCCGGATGTGGGCTGGCTTACCGACGCCTATTACAGGGCCAGATACAGTTCCGTATCCGTGGACCGCAGGGACGTGAACCTGGCTGAGCAGGTTTTGCAGCATATTCGGGCTTGGTGGCGCCGTCCTGGCCGCTCAGGTTCTCCCTGATTGGGATCTGTTGCCGCTTGAGCTGCGTCCCCTTGTGGGCATTCGAGTCCCTGTGGGAGGCCGGTGTGCTCGCAGTTCGTATGGCCGGGCAGTCTATGGCTGTCCACGATCCCAACTTCAAGGCCCGAAGAGGCTTTCAACAGCAAGTCAAGTGATGGGTGGCGGCAACATCGGCGATGTGCCTGTCCAGCTTGGGCGGGTTGTCGGATTGCCGGTGACCTCAAAGGGCGTGGCCGAAGCCCCCGTTCACTTGTAGCGATCGTCGGCGCTCCCCCCGAAACTACCTCCCTGCCGCGACACTGATCGGTGGCGAGCAAGGTGTTGTTTGTGTGTGAAAGTTCAGGTGGCAACTGGATCAACGGTTTGCAACAGTTTGCGGAAGTTGCGCCCCGGGGCCAGCTGGCCCAGGATCGTTGCCTGGACCGCTCCAGTGCAACGCGGCAGGTTGCCCGGCCGCCCGTGAAGGGTTTCATGTGCCAACACTGCAAAGGCGACGGCTTCCTTCGCGTTTAACTCGCACCGATCTTCCGCAAGTGGTGCCACGGGTATTTCTGCGAGGTCCGCCTGCAGCCAGGCCGCGAGGGTGTCGTTGTGCACGCCGCCTCCGCTGAGCCAGACACGGTCTATGGTCCCCGGCAACAAATCGCGTACCGCACCGGCAATCGACCGGCTGGTCAGGGCGGTGACCGTTGCTACTCTGTCCGCCTCTGCCAGCCCCCTGTCACCGGCCTGCGACCACAGGCCATCCGCATGTGCCTGTCCATATTGTTCCCTGCCTGTGGACTTCGGCGGCGGGAGGCTGAAGAAGGGATCGGCCAGCAGTTCGCACAGCCAGTCCTCGTTCACGGCCCCTTTGCGGGCGATGTTACCGTCCTGGTCCCATTTGGCTTCACCCCCGGTCATCAGTTCGACAAACCGATCGATCAGCATGTTGCCGGGTCCGGTGTCACAGGCGAGCACATCGTCCACACATGCGTTTCGAGGCATATAGGTCAGGTTGGCAATGCCGCCTATGTTGACCAGAACCCGGGCCTCGACCGGCGATCGGTACAGCAACCAGTCAACATACGCCACCAATGGGGCGCCTTGGCCTCCCGCCGCCACGTCCGCCGGACGGAAGTTGCCCACTGTGGTGATGCCGGTTCGCTGTGCCAATACGGACGGATCCCCGATTTGGAGCGTGGCCGGTTCCCTGCCTGCGACAGTCACGGCGTGGTGGATTGTTTGGCCGTGTGATGCAATCAGATCGATGTCGGAGGCATTTGCACCAACTTCCGACAAGGTGGCTTGAACCGCGTCGGCGAACCAGTTGGCTGTCAGGACATTGAGTTCGCACACATCCGCGACTCCGGCCTGTTCCGAACTGCAAACGAAAGCCAGGCGTCGGCGCTGTTCGTCCGTGTACGGCCGGCACTGGAACGCCTTGAGCTCAACCGCAAGATTCGGCGGCGATCCGGTGACGGATGTCAGCGCACAGTCGACACCGTCCAGCGATGTGCCTGACATAAGTCCCAATATCAACATGAGGGCATGGTCCTGGTTGGTGTCTGTCGAGCTACGACTGCAGAGATGCAGGCACGCCATCTGGGTGATCGGCGCCCCTTTTTGTCCGCTGCGCTGTTCGATGCCGAAAGCTTCGCGCCCAGATGTCATCCATCGGATTGCACATCGACTGCCTCAGTTGGTTTGGCGTTGATCGTCAGGCTCCGGCGACCCGAGCCATGGGCGAGGACTCCCTCTCCATTTCCGCCTGCAGGAACCTGTGCATGAGGTTCGCCCGCACCTCGGCGTGGTCGCGGGCGTGGAACAGGTTCCGGGTTTCGTCTGGATCGGCCTCCAGGTCGAACAGTTCCCCTTCCGCGGTGCCGCGATAGAGAGTGATCTTGTACCGGTCGGTGATCAACGTGCGCAGGTGCACCGTTGTGGGATTGTGGCGGTTTTCCACCATGGCCCAATCCCGCACGGCGTGGGCGGAGCCATGCCAGGCATCGAGCTGGTCCACGCCCTGCATCACACCGGGGATTTCACATCCCGCTGCGCTCAGGAAGGTTTGGGGGAAGTCCACCAGGCTCTGTAGCGCTGCCGATCTGGCACCTGCCGGCACCTTGCCCGGGTGGCGCACGATCATCGGTACCCTAACCACGTCCTCGTAATGGAACGGACCCTTTGCAATAAGACCGTGCTGGCCGAGAAAGTGGCCGTGATCCGATGTGAAGATCACCAGAGTGTTGTCTGCCACCCCCTGCGCGTCCAGCGTATCCAGGATGCGTCCGATGTTGGCGTCCATCAACCCGATCATGCCGTAGTAGATCGCCATGCTGCGGTGCATGTCGGCTTCCGAGTGCAGGTGCGAGTGGAATCCGTGGACGCCTTGGCCTCCGGGCTCGTTCCAGTCGGAGAAGTCCGGTGACGGTTCCCTGGTCAGCTGGTGATGCCGGGGCATGGATGCCATTTCGCCTTCGACAAAGTGGCCGATCTCCATGTCGGCAGGGTCGTACATTGAGGACCAGGGTTCCGGGATGACATAGGGCGGATGCGGATCGAAGAAACTGGACCACAGAAAGAACGGTCGGTCGGTGGCCACAGCATCCTCGATGTAGGCGCAGGTGCGTTCGCCCACCCAGTGCGAGTGGTGGAACCGTTCGGGCAGATCCCAGGTCATGCCGCCGCGCAGGTAGCGGCCGCGCGCGTACTTGTCGCTGGGATCGGGTGGCCATTGCTGAAAGTAGTCTTGCCAGTTGGCAAGGCCGTTTTCCTCCATCCAGATGGCGTAGTGCTGGCCCGCATGCGACTCAAAGCCGTGCATTCGCGCCGTTTCGACATGCTGGAACCCGTACCAATCGCCCTTGAACCGACGCCAGTAGTCCAGATCGCGCAGCAAGGGTTGGCACTCGATGGATGGCGAATCGGGAGTGGATGCCAAGGGCTGGAAGTGCGCCTTGCCGATCAAACCGGTCCTGTAACCGGCCCGGGTCAAGGCATCGCCCACGGTTGGGATGTTCTCCGGGAGTCCGACACCGATGGCCCAGCACCCGTGTCGCGAAGGGTACTGTCCGGTGATCAACGAGGCCCTGGTTGGCGAACAGGTCGGGTTGGGGCAATAGGCCCGCGTGAAGGTCGTGCCCTCACCGGCAAGCCGGTCCAAAGCTGGCGTGCGAATTCTGGGATTGGTCGTTCCGAGAGTGTTCCAGTGCTGTTGATCGGACGTAATCAACAGGATGTTGGGCGGTTTGGGCATGAGCAATTTCCGATGTCCAATGGGGTGGCAGGCTGCCGTGTAAAGCCTAAGCCAGAGCACACATGCTCCGCGCGTCGGGCACACTACTGCGCGCAGATGTCCACCCCCTGGGAGCACCGGCATGTGTCTCGTGCGGAATGGTGCGTGTTCTCCGGAATGTGACGGATAACCAGCCCCTTTTCCGCGTACCCAACAGCTGCCCGGTGCGCGAACCGGTTTCGCACAGGCACTGGCGCTGCAGACCGTCGTTCACTGCGTGCCTGCCATGCATTGCGAGCATTCTCCCCATGTTGTTGGATGGAGGTGGATTGGGTTGGCATCGGCCTTGCAGCATGTCGCAGTGTGCACGGTCTTGGACTTCTTGGTTGTAGGGACGGCGGCCAAGGTCGGACATTGGCAACGGGCCTGCTGTTCGTTGCTCTGGGTTGCAGCAACGCGTTTGAGGGATTTGGGTGGAGTGTCGAGCGCAGTGTCCAAACTTATGACTGCGGAATCGGATTTCCGTCTGGGGGCATGGTGGTAGGGGACGCATTTCATTGGTCTTCGATTTGGGAGCAAAGGCCCGGGGTGCCACAGCCGGGCGGTTTGCACAGAAGGAATTGTTAAGTCTCGGAGGCGCCACATGCCTGGTTCCAGGCATGTGCAGGCCGCCTTGTCCCACCGGCTGGCTGAATTGACCCTTGAATCGCATGGTGCTAGACTCATCGTCGGAATCCAGGAATGCAGAAATCGATAAGTTGGAATTCAGGTTTCAGGTGGCGGAACCTGCCGCACATCATCTGAACCCCCTTGGCAGATTGCCGGTACTGTCATCCAGCTTGTGACGTTGGCGCCTGATATAGATCGGGTCATTCAGTGGAAAGTAACGCCTGCCTTGGGCAGGTGTGGTACGCCCTGTTGTGTGGGCGGGTTTGTCTGTTTCAGTCAGGACAGTGAATAGCGATGAACGATTCTTACGGGTATGGCCGCGACCGCGGCGATCGTGCACCGGACGGCCGCGGTTATGCAGGCCGTCAGGACCATCCTTCCCGGTACAGTGAACGGCCGGGCGGGCGGCCACAGAGCAACTATGACGATGCGCTGGAAAGCGTCCAGCGCCATTCCGTTGTCAATGGCACGGTTCTGCACGAGGATGAAGATGGCGGGATCATCGTCCAAATCAACGGTGCGCGGTTCGAGGGCAAGGTCTCGGAGACCGAACTTCGCCAACTGCCGCTCGAGATGCAGGCGGATCTGCGGGAGGAGGGACACACCTGCGAGTTCTTCGTGCGGCGTACACCGGCCCGGAATTCCTCCGCCGATGAGCCGATGTACTACGACCTGACCATCACCGGCCTGTGGCGTGAGGAAGACTGGCGCTTGGCCGAAGACGCCCTGCGCTCCGGCGACGTGTTCCCCGCCGTACCGACCAAGTACAACAAAGGCGGCCTGCTGGTTCGTTTCGGCAGGATGCTGGAAGGCTTTGTACCGATTTCACACATCTGGAATTTCCCCTCCTTCCGCGAGCCGGAGCAGCGCGAGGAAGCGCTCAACCGCTGGGTCAACGAAGGCGAGGAAATGCCGGTCAAGGTCATTGAGGTCACACGCGAAAAGCGCAAGCTGGTCCTTTCCAACAAGGAGGCTGTCCTCGATCGCAACCGCGAAGACAAGGCGGCCCTGTTCGAGACCCTGCAGGTGGGTGACGTGGTGGAAGGCACCGTGCGCAACATCAGGGACTTCGGTGCCTTTGTCGACATTGGCGGCGTCGAAGGCCTGCTGCACATCAGCGAGATCGACTGGGACCTGGTGCGACACCCCAGCGACTACCTCCAGGAAGGCCAGGTTCTGGAGGTCAAGGTCCTGCACATCGACCGGGAGAAGGGCCGCGTCAAGCTGAGCCGCAAAGCCCTCGCACCGACCCCGTGGAAGACTGTGCCCGAGCGGTACAACGTGGGCCAGGTAGTGTGGGTGGACATCACCAAGAAGAAGGACTTCGGCGCCTTTGCCAAGCTCGAACCCGGTGTCGAGGGATTGATTCACGTGTCCGAAGTGGCGCCCAAGGCGGAGCGCAACCCGATGGTGACCATCAACGAGGGCGACCGGCTTGAAGTGGAAATCATCCGCATCGACGCCGCCAACCAACGCATCGGTCTCAGCCGCGCCCGTGTTCTCAACGCGTCGTCGGGCTGGTCCGCATCCGGGGAATTCGAAGACGACTACGATGATTACAACGACTATTAGGCCGGATCGGGCGTTGCCCGCACTGATCAGGAACCGACCGAACCGACTGGCCAAGCGGTCGGTTTGATTCCGGTAGCACACCGCGGCCTGCGAGTGGTCGTCGCTTCGAAGCCGTGGCTCGACTTCGGTACGTAACCGGCGGAGGCGTGGTCCTGTGCATGGATCAGGTGGTCCTGCTGGACAGGCCTTCGCGCCAGGAGATACGGCTGCCCAAGGGCCATGTCGAACCGGGGGAGGAGCCGGAGGTGGCCGCTCGGCGGGAGACCGCGGAGGAAACCGGCTTCGCGGATCTACGCTTGTTGGCCGATTTGGGTGTGCAGACGGTGAAGTTCGAGTATCTGAACAAACGGGTCCGCCGAACCGAGCACTGGTTCCTTTACCAGCTCGGTTCGGCCGTCAGGCAGGGCCGGTCCCCGGAAGATGAACGGCAGTTCAGAACGATGTGGCGTCCCTGGGACTTGGCGCGTGATCTGCTGACGTTTGAGGCCGAACGACGGGTATTGGCCGAAGCAATATTGGTTTGGCGGAAGCTGCAGGCGCGGGCCTGATGCTCCATCGGCCCGTCCGAAATTCCGGGTAGGGCCTACCGGCGGTAGGTGCCGCCGGCTTGGGAGCGGTGGCGGTAGGTGATGCGCCCTTTGGTCAGGTCGTACGGACTGACCTCGATGGTCACGCGGTCTCCGAGCAGGACCTTGATGTAGTTCTTGCGCATGTGCCCGGAGAGATAGGCAAGGATACGGTGGCCGTTTTCCATTTCAACTCGGAAGTTGGCGTTGGGCAGCGTCTCCACCACCGATCCCTCCATCTCAATCTTTTCCTTGCTCATCTCATTCCATTCTCCGTGGCTGGTCCGGCTTCGATCCCAGAGGTTAGTACCTGCGCCTGCTGCGCGCCCGCGCCATCGTTCGTTGGGCCTTGCGGATGGCTTTCTGCTTCTTGATGCGGTTGACTTCGCTTCTGGAGGTGAACCAGCGCTTCTGCCTCACCTGGGGCAGGATGCGGGCCTCGGAAACAGCTTTGCGGAATCGTCGCAACAGCGACTCCTGGGATTCGCCAGGCCGGAGATCTACGGTAATGGGAACACCTCTGCCAATGTTTTTGGAACAAATACAATCCTACGCAGCACACGATTATACTCGTTCCCCGAATGACCAACACAAAACCGGATGTCTCATTTCGACAGGCCGTGCGCCGTCTCCTGGCGGACCGGGCTCGCGCCATGGGATTGCCGCTGGATGATCGCCAACTGGAGCGGTTCGCCCTTTTCGCCGACTGCCTGCGGGACGGCAATACCCGGATCAACCTGACCGCCATCACGGACGTGGAAGGGATCGTGTTGAAACACTTCCTGGACTCGATGGCGGTGTGGCCGGCGCTATCCCGCGAACTTGAGGACTTGAGGGATGGCAACCGACTGGCCGTGCTGGATGTCGGAACCGGTGCCGGGTTGCCCGGTATCGCGCTGGCCATCCTTGATCCGGACATTCAACTCACGTTGATGGACGGCACTCTCCGAAAGGTGGACTTCCTGACCGCGGCCTGCAAGACGCTGGACATGACGGAAGTCGCCGTGGTGCACGGCCGGGCGGAGGAACTGGGACGGCAGCCGGCCTTCCGGGAACAGTTTCCCGTGGTCGTGGCCAGGGGTCTTGCACCCTTGCCAACACTGCTGGAGTACCTGGTTCCGTTGACCGGTGTCGGCGGTCTGTGTCTGGCCTACAAAGGACCGAACCTACCCGTGGAACTGCAGGCGGCTCGCCCGGCCCTGCAGGCCCTGCGGGTGGACGTGGAAAGGGTAATCCCGGTCCAGGTGCCCGGGCTGGATGCAACCCGGCGGGTGGCGGTGTTCCGGAAGACCCGGACCACCGCGACCAAGTACCCGCGCGGCCAGGGTCAGCCGCGGCGGCGTCCGTTGCAGGCCTGATGCGACAGGCGGGGGCCCAATCAGCCGAAGGCGCCGTTGCCGATTCCAAAGACGTTGTCCGGGTCGGCACTGTGTTTGAGTTCCCTGAGCATTGAGCGGCTGGTCGAGGTCATGACCCGATCCAGATATCGCTGTCGCAGCTTGCCAACGCCGTGGTGGTGGGAGATGGAACCGTCGGCGGCCAGAATTGCCTCCCTGATTCCGTGCTCGATGTCGATAAAAACCTCAAGGGGATTTTCCAGGCCGCGGTTCGAAAAACCATGGGTGAAGTAGATGCAGACTCCCGAGTGGTACACCTGCGTGATGCGGGCGGAAATGAACGGATTGCCGTACAGGCTGTGTTTGGCATGCAGGTTCAGGGCCGCCTGCTTGACCGAGTCCACCACATTGTGGATGTTGTCCCAGGTGGTGGAGGTTTCGTAGGTCTCGCCGGAAATGTGATAGGGCGCCAGGAAATCCCGGATGTAGGCGATGGCATAGGTCAGCATATAGCCCCGCTTGCCGTTTTCGGAGCCTCCGGCCACGCCTCGAAACGACTTGGCCAGTGATTTGATGTGGCGGGCCTGATGGGAGACCTCCGATCTGGAACCTTCCATCACCACGGTCGCGGCCGAGATGTTGTGCAGATCAAACCGGTACAGTTTTTCCAGGGCCGTGCGCTGAATCGTTTGCTCCACTGCCTTGAGGCCGGTGGCCTCGGGTTTGAGGGCCTGGCTGAATCGAAACTGAAGGTTGTCGACGAGGCGTACACTGGCCGGCACCACTCCGGAACGCTGCAGGCGGAGCATGAAATCCACACCCCGGGGGAAGTCCGGGAACACATACGAGGCGTACCGGGTTTCCTCGGGAATCCGGTGGATGTTGACCACTGCTTCGGTGATCAGGCCCAGGTTGCCTTCGCTGCCGAACACGAGGTCCCGCGGTTGAATGCCCGCCGAACGGCGCGGCGCGGAATCATGGTGGGTGATCTCGCCCCGGGGACTGATGAGGGTAACCTTCTCGACAATCTGCTCGATGTTGCCGTATCGATTTTTCTTCATGCCGCTGGCGTTGGTCGAAATCCAGCCTCCCAGCGTAGACAACTCCATGCTGTCGGGCTCGTGGCCCACAATCCAGCCCTTGGCGCGCAGCGCGCGTTCCAGTTCACTGCCGGTGATGCCGGCCTGCACGCAGGCTGTCTGATTCGTCTCGTCGATCGACAGCACCCGATTCATGCGGCTCATGTCCACCGATACGATGGGACGGGTCTCTGCCGGCGACAGCAGTAGGGCGTTGCTGACGTTGGTGCCTCCGCCATAAGGTACCAGGCACACGCCGTGTTGTCCTGCCAGTTGGATCAGCTGTTTGGCTTCCTCGGTGGATTCGGGCCAGACCACGAGATCGGCCACTCGCTCCAGGTTCTCGTAGATGACCTGGTACAGCTCCCAATTGGACGTTTGCCCGTGACTGTGATTGAGTCGCACCTTGGGGTTGTCCGAGACGCGGTCCTGGGTCAAGGTTGTCTCGATGGCCCGGCGAAACTCGGGACACGGCCGCGGTTCCGGTACAACGGGCGCGGTGTTGGGCGACTTTAAGTCGGTGGGGTCGATTTCGTGGCCCAGGATGTCCTGAACGAAAGGCCAGAATAGTGGCATCTCGGTCCCGGACATGTCATAGCGGTGGCCGGTCAATTCCACCACGCCGCGCTCGTTGAGCCGGAAGCACGTGTCGCGGTATCCCCACAGATGGTCGTGCAGGGATGGGTCCAGGGACTGACCGGAACGGTTCAGGGCCTTGTCCGCCATGGCCAGAATCCTTTGGCAAAGATGAGGAGTACGGAGCGGGCCTCCATTCTACTATCTGAGGGGATGGTCGGCCGGGATGCACCGATTCCGATGTCCGAGTGTCGCCTGTGGCTCGCCGATACTGTGATCCCGCCTGCACCGTCTGCAGGAGGGAGCACCGCGGTCTGGCTGTGGCAGACTCATTGCATGGCCCTTTCGCTCTTGCCCCGCCATTTCTGGCAGGCCCTGGCCGCCGTTGCTGTCTTGATGTTGATGCTCGCGGCCTGCCGGGCCGATGCTCCTGACGAACCGGTCCCCCGCGTGGCCGGCGAGGAGTTGACCCAGGCGGCCGAAATTGCTCCGGGTGAGTTGCCTGTGGGCCACACCCGGGAGGGATTTCTCTACCTTGGGTCCCCGGAAGCCCCCCTGGTTCTGTACGAGATCTTCAACGCCAATTGCCCGGGATGCGGCAACCATCACCGGTCCCGGTTGCCGTCCCTGGTGCGGGAACATGTCCAAAGCGGCGTGGTCCAGATGGTCTTGGTGGATTTGGCCATCAGTCCGGAGTGGGGCGAGCAGGCGCATTTCACGGCCTGGTGTCTGGGCCGGCAGGTCGGCGCCCAAAGTCAATGGCAGTTTTGGACGGATCTGTACGAAGGGCAGGCCTCCTGGATCGCCGAAGGCGAGGAATTCTCGCTCCGACTGGCCGAAGAGGCAGGAGCCGAAGTGTCGGTGTTGCAGACCTGCATCGAAACGCAGGCTCCCGCCGCGGTGGCCGAACTTCAGGCCATAGCCGAGGATCGGCTGCTGCCGGAGCGATGGTCCACGCCCGTCTTCCGCATTGAGGACAGGACCGGCCGTTTCCTGGCGTCGCAGGTTGGCTCGCCGTCACTGGAGGCCTGGCAACGGCTTGTGGAGCAGGCCTTGGCCGTGGCTTCCTGGTAGCGTGTTGTCAGGCCGGCAGTTCTGTTCCTTTACCTGGTACATTCCGGTACCGGTTCGGGTGATTCGCTCTCGGTTGATGGGGGCTCCGTTGCACGCCCCCGCAACTCGAGTCCGGGTGGAGCAGTCCCCACCGCTGTCCTGGTTCGTTCGGCGAGCAGGGCCTTGACCTCCCTGTAGGGCATGTACAACGTTATCTCCTCGTCGTACAGCCTCGCCAGAATGTTGCAGGCGGCATTGACGTCCGCGTCCAGCACAGCCCCGTCGAGACAGTAAAACCGGTCCCAGCGACGCGTGCCCTGCAACAGGCCGGTGCGGGAGTCGACTTGCGATGTGTAGGCCGGATTGACCAATGCCAACGCAGAACCTCTGCGCCGAGATATCGAGGTGAGGGTGTCCGCCATCACGCCCTTGACCCAGCCGCTCAAACGGCGGTTGGTGTCCCTGTGGCGGTACGGAGCGGACTTCATGTGTGCGGACAGGTCCTCGCAGGCAATGGTGCCGGCCTTGTCCACGACGGTGTGGGCGGCGTGGCAGAGGTGGTCGCGCACCTGCCTGTGGTGCCGGGTCCGTCGCCGGTCCCACTTCTGGTTGCCGAGGTTGTTCTTTCGGATGGTGTCGGCCTTGCGATGGTTGCCCTTGGCCCGGTGCTTCTGCTCGGTGTCCCGGAGGTGATTGCGCCGCG
>VXMJ01000057.1 GCA_009841145.1 Caldilineaceae bacterium SB0661_bin_34
CCTGCTCTCCGTGGCCCGTTATGCCATCATGCCGGCCATGGCGGTGGTCATGGTGGGTGTGGCCGGCACGCTGATTTCGACGCGATCCCTGGTGACCACCATCCTTGGTGACGACTATCTTCAGTTTGCCCATGCCAAGGGGTTGCGCCGGTCCCACATTCTGATGCGCTACGTGCTGCGCAACGCCATGCTGCCCCAAATCACCGGTCTTGCACTGTCCCTGGGCTTTGTTTTGAACGGGTTCTACCTGGTCGAAATCATCTTCAACTATCCCGGGATGGGATCACTCTTCCTCTCGGCCATCCGGCTTCTCGACTACAACCTGATTTTGGGAATTGTGCTCATGAGCATCACGGTGGTGCTCGCAGCCACGTTCATCATCGACTTGTTCCTGCCCCTAATCGATCCCAGAATCAAGTTGAGCGACTGACGGTACCATGTTCGTCGTTGACGCCTGGAAACGCAGCGGCTATTTCCGCGTGGGCGGCATCATGCTCGCGGTGTTGCTTGCAATCGCCGTACTGCAGCCGTGGCTGAGCCAGCTTGCGCTCCAAAATCCCGATGTGTCCCCCATGTCGATGGGCACCTTCGAACCGTACGCCGATCCTTCGCTGCGCCACCCTGCGGGCACCGACAAGCTGGGCCGGGACATGCTGGCCCTGCTGTTTCTCGGGATTCGGGTTTCGATGCTGATTGCCCTGATCGCGGGTTGCACCGCCACCGGCATCGGCATCTCGCTCGGATTCATCGCAGGCTACAAGGGAGGATGGATCGATGCGGTGCTGCGCACCGGCACGGACATGGTGTTGGTCATTCCCAGCCTGCCACTGCTGATCGCGTTGGCGGCCTATCTGCCCACGATCAGCATTCCGGTCATGTCCCTGCTGCTGGCCGCGTTCGCCTGGCCGTTCACCACGCGCATCATCCGCTCGCAGGTGCTTACGCTTAAGCAACGGCCTTTCGTAGACTTGGCCCGCACCAGCGATCAGGGCGACATGAGCATCATCTTCCTGGAAATCATGCCGAACCTGCTGCCGTTCCTAGGGGTGTCCGTGGCTGTGGGCATGAGTTCCGCCATGCTGGCCGAAATCGGCCTGCAGCTGATTGGCCTGGGGCCGGCCAGCATCAACACCCTGGGCCTCATGGTCCAGCAATCCGTGCAGTCAGGCGTCCTGGCCATTGGCAAATGGTGGATCCTGTTTGCACCGGTAAGTTGCCTGATCGCGTTCTTCGTCGCGCTCAATCTGATCAACATCGGTCTTGAGAGCGCGTTCAACCCACGTCTGCGGTCCGTAACCGGAGACTGACGATGACGGACGCAAGGCCCCTCCTCACCATTGAGGACATGCGGATCCACTACGACAGTGTGCGCGGGTCATACAAGGTGGTGGATGGAGTGGACATTGAGGTGCATCGCAACGAGATCTTCGGTCTTGCCGGGGAATCGGGATGCGGCAAGTCCACATTGGTGGAGGGCATTCTGCGCCTGATCGAACCGCCCGGCCACATCCGTTCCGGGACCGCGTTGTTCCGTCCGTTTCCCGAGGATCCGGAGCGGAGTCTGGATCTCGTGCAGCTCGACTATCACGCCATGCGCGAGATCCGCTGGAAGCATCTATCGTACATCCCGCAGGGTTCCATGAACTCCCTCAACCCGGTCATGCGGATCCGGGACCAGATGACGGATGTGGTGATGCACCACGAACCCGGTGGCCAGGACGAAGTCAGTCGCAACATTGCGGCCGCCCTGGAGATGGTCGGCCTGCCCGAGTCGCTGGGCGCCCTGTATCCACACGAACTGTCCGGAGGCATGAAGCAGAGGGTCTGCATCGCCATGGCGATGCTGCTGCAACCAGCGCTGGTCATGGCCGACGAACCGACCACGGCACTGGATGTCAACGTACAGAGGGCCGTCCTCGAAACCATCGCCCACCTGCGGGATCAGATGGGGGCAACGGTCATCTTCGTGTCCCATGATCTGGCCGTACACGCCGAACTGGTCGACCGCATGGCCATCATGTATGCCGGTGTCGTAATGGAACTCGGCACGGTCTACGAAATCTTCGACAACCCACAACATCCGTACACCAAACGACTGATCCACTCCATCCCCGCCCTTGGCGGGCCCCGCGAACGGCTTGAATCCATCCCGGGCATGGCTCCGTCACCGCTGGCGTGGCCGGAGGGATGCCGCTTTCATCCGCGGTGCCCCGATGCCATGCCGGCGTGCAGTACGACCACGCCCCGCACCATCGAACTGGACACCGGACGCAAGGTTACCTGCCATCTCTTCGATCCGGACATCGACCTGGAGCAAGGTTCGGCATGAGCGAAGCCCTGTTGGCGGTGGACCGGCTGTCGGTGGTCTTCAGGGACACCGGGCTGTTCCAAGGCAACAAGACCACCGTGGCGGTCGACGACGTCTCGTTCGAGCTCCCATCCGAACCAACGCTGGTCACGATTGTCGGCGAGAGCGGATCCGGCAAGTCCACGTTGGCGCGGACCATTCTGGGCCTCCAGCGGTCGGCATCGGGTACGGTTCGGTACCGCAACCGCGACCTATCCGGGTTCCGCGGAGCCGACTGGCACGCCTTCCGGCGCGAGGTTCAGCCGGTATTCCAGGACCCCTATGCCACCTACAACCCGTTCTACCGCATCGACCGCGTGCTGAAGGTCCTGGTACGGAAGTTCGCTCTGGCGTCCAACGACAGCGATGCCGAAGCCCTGATCGAGGATGCGCTGCGTGCCGTCGATCTGAGGCCCCAGGATGTTCTGGGACGCTATCCCCACCAGTTGTCGGGCGGCGAGCGACAGCGCGTGATGCTGGCCCGCGTCTACATGATGAAGCCGAAGCTCATCGTGGCCGACGAGCCCATCTCCATGATCGACGCCGCGCTTAGGGCCCTGTTCCTCAACATTCTCCTCGACTTCAGGGATCAGGGTATTTCCTCCATCTTCATCACGCACAATCTGGCTACCGCGTACTACCTGGGCGGCCGCATCATGGTCATGTGCCGGGGTCGGATGATCGAATACGGCGACATGGACCAGGTGGTGCTCCATCCGTCGCATCCCTATACCCAGTTGCTGATCGACTCGGTCCCCAGCCACAACCCGCACCACCGGTGGCAGGAGGAGCGAAGCGAGTATGCGGTCGACGCGTCCGAGTTTGTCTTCTCCGAACAGGCCTGTGTCTTCGAGGCTCGTTGTCCACATGCCATGGACATCTGCCACCATCAACGGCCCCCCTTCGTGACCGCAGCCACCAAGGCCTCCCAACAGAGCGCCTGTTTCCTGTACCACGACGAATATCGTCCGGATCAAGCCTGATCATTCACCGGATGTACCGTTCCATGCATCGGCCAGCCCGGAAAAGGCCATGCAGGTCCTCAAGGAATTCAACACCAACGTGGAACTGCACAACCTTTTGTCGAGGGGCGTTGAAGGCGAGCACTGGGTCCGGGCCGACGAGGCCAATCTGGTGATTGGCCTACTCCGAAGGA
Source organism: Caldilineaceae bacterium SB0661_bin_34 (assembly GCA_009841145.1). Taxonomy (GTDB): domain Bacteria; phylum Chloroflexota; class Anaerolineae; order Caldilineales; family Caldilineaceae; genus Bin34. Next base: position 3,504 of record VXMJ01000057.1, read on the forward strand.
GTTATGGCGGACACCAGCCCCTACAACTCCAACACCGACTGGATGTTCGGCAACCCAGTGCCTACTACCGGGCCCGCAAGCGGGTGGGTGCCTGGGAGGCCACCAAAGTCATGAACCATACGGCGTAACCCTCGCGGATCCTTGGTTTCGGCGCCGATCGCACTCTGATCGAAACCGAAATCGCCCAGGTCGTGGCCGTCTGGGATGAGTTCGTGAAGCCCATTGAATGGGGGGGACAGCTATGCCGACAATGCCGCGGAGGTCTCCCAGAAACTGAACGACGCCGGTGCACAGGTCTTCATTGACGAAGTGCAACGGCAACTCGATGCCTGGGCCGCGGAGAACAGCCAACAACGGCATCCCGACATCCTCACGGCCCGGTCGACCTCAACGGCCGGTCGGGCCGTGTTGGGACAACCAGCACCGCCTGTGCGTCGGCTTGAGTCGGTGTACGAGTTACAATGAAGGCCCTGACTCCAAGACCCTCCTGGCTGGAGACCAACTGCATTTGGGAGACTGCAATGGCATATTCGCACAAGAACAAGAAGGGTGTTACCTACTACCTTCACGCCAACGAGCGTGCCACGAAGACGGGCAAGGTAACGAAGCTCTACTTCTTCTCGCGGGACGTGCGTCCCGAAAAGGCGGTTGACGAACTGCCCGAGGGCCGCCGGGTGGAAGAGACTGCAACCGGTATGTTGGTCCTCAAGAAGGAGTAGTCCGGGAGAAGGCCGGAGCACTCTCCGCGAGGTGTCCACAGTGCCCGTGCCAAACCCCGCAAGACGAAAAGCCCGGAGCGTTCGCTCCGGGCTTGTTGCTTCCGCTCCAGGGCAGCGGACGCTGCCCCCATCGATTGACGTTGTCGAATCGAACGCGCCTGGGATCAGGTCACGGGCTCAAGTACCCGGGAAGCTACATGGCCGCGGTCAAGGCCTGATCCAAGTCCGCAATAATGTCATCGATGTGTTCAATGCCGATCGACAGACGCACGTAGTTCTCGTTGACTCCGGTGGCGGCCTGCTCCTCGACTGACAGCTGGCTGTGGGTTGTGGTCGCCGGGTGGATCGCCAGCGTGCGGGCATCGCCGATGTTGGCCACGTGGTAGATCATCTTCAGGCTGTCGATGAACCGACGTCCGGCATCACGGCCCCCGGTCAGTTCAAACCCGACCAGGGCACCGAGGCCCCCGGTCATGTAGGTATCTGCGCGACGGCGCTCCTCGCCTTCGAAGAAGGACGGGTAGATGACCTTGGTGATGCCTTCGCGGCCCGTCAGGTAGTCGGCCACCTTGGCCGCGTTTTCGCAATGGCGCTCCATGCGCAGGGGCAGGCTCTCGAGCCCTTGCAGGAAGAGGAAGGCATTGAACGGGCTCATGCATGAACCGAGGTCCCGCAACAGGGTGACGCGGGCCTTGAGGATATAGGCAATCGGGCCCAGGGGCTTGACCGCCTCGATCCAAACCGCGCCGTGGTAGCTGGGATCCGGCTCGGACAGGAGAGGGAAACGGTCCTGGTGCTTTTCCCAGTCGAACGTTCCGCTGTCGACCAGCACGCCGCCGATGGACGTGCCGTGGCCCCCAATGTACTTGGTGCTGGAGTAGACGATAATGTGGGCACCGTGGTCGAACGGACGGCAAATCACCGGGCAGGCGGTGTTGTCCACGATCAGTGGGATGCCCAGTTCCTCACCGATTGCAGCCACTTCCGCGATGGGAAAAGCCTGGAGCTTGGGGTTCGGCAGGGACTCGGCGTAATAGGCTTGGGTCTTGTCGTCCGAAGCGCGCCGGAAGGCCTCGGGATCCGCCGGATCGACGAACCGCACCTCAATGCCTGCCGTCTTCAGCGTGTTGGCAAAGAGATTCCAGGTTCCGCCGTACAGGTCCGTGGAACTGACCACGTTGTCCCCGGCCTGGGCGATGTTCTGAATCGCAAAGGTCGACGCGGCCTGGCCGGACGAGAGGGCCAGAGCCCCAACGCCACCGTCCATGGCCGCCACGCGCTTTTCCAGGACATCGCAGGTCGGATTCATGATGCGCGTGTAGATGTTGCCCAATTCCTTCAGGGCAAACAGGTTCTCGGCATGCTGAGTGTCGTTGAACTGATAGGACGTGGTCTGATAGATCGGCACGGCCACCGCACCGGTTACCGGATCCGAACGATAGCCGGAGTGGAGGACCACGGTCTCAGGATTGGTGTAGCTCGGCAGGTTGTCGTTCGACACGGGCGTGCTCTCCTTGGCAAAGCCATGGAAATGGACAAAAAAAATGCATGCGGTGACCGGGTCGAACCTTCGTCGAACCAGCGCACAGCACGCGGGACCCCCGGATTATAGCCAGAGTCGGACGCAGGCGCCAAAGGGTTGGGCTCAGGGAACCTGCAATCCGCCCCCCGCTGGCAACCCAACAGGCTGTCTTGCGAGGACGCACAGCACCTGGTCGTGTCCGGCCCAACTTGGTGGTTGCGGCTCAGGTCACGTGGAAGCCTCTGGGTTCAACGCGTAGGTGCCGGTGGCCGTGCCCACCTTGGGACAGTCAGCGACGAGTCTGGAAGCCACCGCATCGGAATCCGATGCGAGCCAAATCGCTATGAGTGCAGATCGACCTCGTGATCCCAGGTTCCGGCAACCGTAACTCCATACTCCTTCAAACCCCCGGTGGCGGCGGCGCCGGTCACGGCAACTTCGATGCCTTCCCCGCCCATACGCACGCCTTCTCCGTAGTCCGTGTTGAAAAAGTGAAAGGCCAACCCCGCGCGCTCGCGGTCCGAATTGTTCTTCTTGGTGGCATGGGCTGTCCCGTAGTTGAAAAACACCGCGCCGCCTGCCGACACTTCGCAGGGCACCTCTTCGCCTTCCATGCCCTTAATGTGAATGTGATGGTCCGAATCGGGATCGCGCGTGTGGTCGAACACCATCCGGTGGCTGTTCGGAATCACATGGAGCGTGCCGTTTTGAATGTTGGCATCATGGAGCGCGATCCACATGGCCGTTCCCCTGGTCGGATCCTGCAGTCTGAAGTAGGCATTGTCCTGATGCCAGTCGGTACCGCTACCGAGACCGGGAGGCTTCAGGAAAATCTGATCAAGGTGGCGCACGAACGGATCACCAATCAGGGCGGAAATGCACGCAACCACCTTGGGCGCAAACGGTAAGGCCCGTATCAGGTTGCTCTTGTCGTTAAGCGGAATAATTTGGTAGTTGACCTTGGCATCGGGATCGGTTGAAACGTTGCGGCCAAGTCCCTCCCGCTTGAAGCGCTCGAGTTCGCTCAGCAAGGCCGCCACCTCGCGCTCGTCGAAAAGGCCAGGCGCGACCGTATAGCCGTAGTCCCTGAAGTGCTGTACCTGACTGTCCGAAAGCACGGCATTCTCCTTTCGCATGAAGGTTGTACTGGTTAGGCATCCCACCAAGTAGGAATGTCAAGCAACCAAATTGTCAAGCGGCAGGCAATTCCGGTTCAATCCATAGGATAGAGGCTACATCCGCCATCGACCAACAACACCGAACCGGTCATGTAGGCAGCCATGGGAGAACACAGAAACAGGAAGGCATGGGCTACCGACTCCGGGGTCTGCATCTTACCCAGGGGAATGGCCTTGCGGGCCCTGGCCCGGTAGGACGGCTCGGTATCCCATTGTCGTTTGGCCATGCCCACGCCGACGATGCCGGGCGCTACGGCATTGGCACGAATGCCCCGGTCGGCCAGTTCCCGGGCATATCCCCGCATGAGGGTGCGCAAAGCCGACTTGCTGGTGGTATACGCAGTTATCTCGGGCCACGGCACGTCCTGAACCCATGAGGTGGTGTAGATCAGGTGGCCGTTCATGTCCATCGCCAGCCACTGTTCGACAGCTGCCCGGGACACCAGGAACGCGGATCCGAGATTCAGGTCGAGTGTTTCCTTGAAGTCCTTCGTGCCAAAGGTTTCGATGGGTCCCGGACGTACCAATCCGGCATGACAACAGACAACATGTGGCATCTGTTCCGTGCGGGCTAGTTCAGCGAAGAACGCGTTCACCTCGGTTTCCGACGTGCAGTCGATCTGTGAACAGTCAACGTCCTCTTCAACAACGCCGGCACTGTCCAGGGCCGCCTTGATTTTGTCCTCCGGTTCAATGTCCACCACACGAACCTGCGCGCCGTGTTCCGACAATACCCGGACCATCACGCGCCCGATGGCACCGGCTCCTCCGGTGATTAGTACGGAAAGCCCCGTCAAATCAATCAGGGACGACGCGACGGGAGAAGAATCCGGCTGCTTCATACGAGTTCCGTGCCTGTGGCGCCAAGTCCATGGTCTACCAAGGTTGCAACACTACTTTCCCGCATTGGCCGGTGCATTGCAGTTCCCAGGCTTCCTTGAGGTTCGTCAGCGCAAATCTGTGGGTGATCATGCGTTCGATGGAGTCGCCGACCAAGCCAATCTGCTCGAGCAGGCGATGCGTCCCGGCCCGGTTGTAGTGCCAGGATCCGATGATGGTAAGGCCCTTGAAAAGGATGGTCCCGCCGAGATGAACCGATGCGTGCCCCTTGGACGAGCCGACCACTGCCACCCGGCCCTTGACTGCGGCAGCCTCAATGCAAAACTCCTGTCCGGGCACCGTGCCGGAACATTCGACGGCGACATCGACCCCGCGCCCACCGGTCAAATCCATGACTTCCGCCAAGGCCCCGTCGCGACTCGGATCAACGACATGGTCCGCGCCCAGATCCAAAGCCAGTTGCCTCCGCCAGGGATTGGGATCGCTGGCCACAACCAGCGATTTGCGATGCCTGCCGTTGATGACGGCACCCAACCCCACCGGCCCCAGGCCGGAGACGAGGACTGCGGTATCGCCATCCACCTGCGCTCGCTCAAGCGCCCCGAAGGAAGGTCCCAAGCCGCAGCAGGCCATGGCCGCGTGGTCCAATGGCATGCCATCAGGCACAGGCACCAGCTGGTCGGCAGGTTTGAGCATGTACTGGGCAAACGTACCGACAGCGGCATCGCCTTCCAATTCGGCCTCCGCCGCTCGCTGTTGCCGGCAATGGATGTACTCGCCTTCCAGGCAGATGCGGCAGTGTCCGCAAGGAAGCTGAGGCATGACCGCCACTCGATCCCCCGCCTTGAAGCGGCCCGATGCGGCGGGGTCCTCCACGACTCCGGCAGCCTCGTGCCCCAATACGCCGGCGGCCTTGCCTTCGGCGTAACCATGGTACTCGTTGCACATGGGGACACTCAGCAACTTCACCAGAACCCAGTCCCCCCTTGCCGCCGGCACCGGCCTTTCGATGCACTGGATCGCCTTGTCGGCAGCCAACCTCATTTCAATCATGTGTCAACATCCTGTTGCGCGGCTGGAACCACAGTCCGGCGAACCGACCCGGAGGTCGCACGGACCCGGAGACATGATCCGGTTTCGGATCTGCGTGCCCCGTCTATGGCCGCACCTCCTCCTCCGCGCGCCGGACCAAGGCCTTCATGTAACCAATGGTATAGGCCGTGCCGACCCGCGGATGGCCGGCCATGTTGGGAATGTGGTCGGGAATGAGCACGCCGTCGAACCCAACCTTTTGAAGTGCCTTCATGGCCTTGTACATGTCGAAGTACCCGTCGTCGACAAACGTTTCCACGAAGTGGGGCAACGGGGCATCCACATTCCGGAAGTGCACCTTGAAAATCTTGCTGCGGCCACCGAAGTCCAGGATGGACTCCTCCACGCCCTTTCCCATCAGACTGCCGCCTTCCAACCAGCAGCCGATGCAGAAACAGATCCCCACGTTGGGGCTGTCCGCCACCTGCAAAGCCCGATCGTAGCCTTCATGGCTGGAAAAAATGCATCGGGGTACCCCAGCCAGTTCCGGCTGGGGGGGATCGTCCGGATGGATGCCAATGCGCACCCCTTCACTTTCCGCCACCGGCGCCACTTCCGCAACAAATGATGCGTAGTTGCTCCAGATTTCGTCGGCGGTGTACCGCCGACCATGCGAAAACGGCAGTTGAAATCTCTGGTCCTGCCAACGACCCGATGTCGCCGTCGCCAGATTGAACCCACGGGCGTCCGCGCCCCCACGGGTCAGTTCCCGCTCCGTGCTCCAGATGCCGTTTGCCATGTGTGCATAGGTGGTATACGGGATTCCAGCCTTGCCCAAGGCGCGCAAATGATTTTTGTACTCGGCAACCTTGGCATCCCGGTTCTCCAAGTTGAGCACGATGGCATCCTGGTTGTGGACATCCGAGTTGCCAAACCCGTAAATCTTCAGGCCGTGATTCTCAAACAGGCGACGGCGGGACGCATAGTAGTCGTAGTGGGCATTTTCTCCGGTTGTCCAGAGCACGACGTAGTCCACACCCATCTGCCGTACAAACGCCAGGTCCTCCTCCGACGGTTCGGGCGACATCTGTGCCGCAATCTTCATTCCCGGTGGGATTTCCAACATCGAGGCCATGGGGGAGTGCTCCTTGCTTGCGGACGGGTTCCTGCCCGGCGCAGTATGCATCACGGAGAAAGTTGCCCGAAACACACGCCTACAGGTCAAACAGGACCTCCAAACCGGCTAGTCCAAGGTCCGGGAACGTTCGTGGGTTGGGACAGACAGTTGGCACCCTGCGGCATACCTGACGCGGTCAGGGTCCGGCATCCGGCTGGGGTAAGATTCGGCCAAGTTTCCTCTGACCAATGTGCCGGACAGGCATTCAGGAGCATGCAATGAAACTCCTCTCGTTTTCGGATGGCGGTGAAAGTCGGCTCGGGGTCCTGCAGGACGACGGATCGATCGCCGACGTGTGCAAGGCCGATGCCGAAATCCCGACCACCATCAAGGACCTCTTCGCCGCGGGACCGGATGCAATGGAGCGGGTCAAGGCCGCGGCCGCCGGGATTGCGCCCGAAAACGTTCTGAACCAAAGCGGAGTGGACATCGGCCCACCGATTCCCGATCCCGGCAAGATCCTGTGCATTGGGATCAACTACAAGGATCACATAGAGGAAACCAACTCCGAAACGCCCGAGTTTCCAGTCGTCTTTGCCAAGTATGCCAATACGATTGTCGGTCCCGAGGCCGATGTCCATCTCCCGACCTATTCGACCAAGGTCGACTACGAAGCGGAATTCGCCGTCGTCATCGGCAAGACTGCACGCAACGTATCCAAGGAGGACGCGCTCGACTATGTCGGCGGTTACACCTGCCTCAACGATGTGAGCGCCAGGGACCTGCAACAGCGGACCTCGCAGTGGGTCATGGGCAAGTCGCCGGACACCTTTGCCCCGATTGGTCCGGTAGTCGTCACCAGCGACGACGTACCCGACCCACACAGTCTCGACATTAAACTAAGGCTAAACGGCGAAACCATGCAGTCCTCCAACACCAAGCACCTGCTGTTCCGTGTGGAGGACCTGATTTCCGACATCGCCCGTGTCATTACACTCGACCCCGGAGACATAATCTCGACGGGGACACCCGGCGGAGTCGGCGCCGCCCGGGAACCTGCGGTGTTCCTCAAGCCGGGAGACAGCATGGAAGTTGAAATCAGCTCGATCGGCATCCTGCGGAACGGAGTGGTACAGGGACTCTAGACACCCGTACGATACGCCCGAGCTGTGGAGCCGCTGCGGCATCCGGAGGACCAAACAGGCAGAAACGGAGGGACATTCCCATGGAAAGCGAACTGAAGACGCGTTTGGACTTCGAGTTCGAGGCCGGCGAGGAGGTGACCCAGGAGCAGATCGACTCTTTCAACCGGAACGGATTCATCGTGGTCCGAAACGCCCTCGACACCAACCAGGTCGACCACCTCCTCAACGTCATCATGGAGTTGAAGGGGGACCTCGAGCAGTCGAAACACCGGAGCGACACCTATGGTCTCAATATTCGCCCGGTGGTGGACAAGCACGACGCTTTTCTTGACCTGTTGGAATGCCCGACCACGTTCCCGAAGGCAGTCCGCTTCCTGCAGCACTTCAACCTCCAGCTCTTCACCTCGCATCTAATCATGGTGCCGCCGGATCCTGAACGAAGGGCCATCGGCTGGCATCCCGACGGCGGCAAACCGGGCATCGGCTTCTATGGTCGCAGGGCTCTGGCCACGCTCAAGGTGGGGTACTTCCTGCGCGATCTGAAAGAGAGCAACATGGGTGCCTTGATGGTGGTACCGGGTTCCAACCGGATGGACGGCGGTCCGTCGTTCCTCAACGGGGGAGACCCGGTCGGAGGCATGGAACTAAAGGTTGCAGCGGGGGATGCCGTCATCTTCGGTCAGCCAACCTGGCATGCGTCGGCACCGAACCATTCCAACCAGGACAGGGTCGCGCTGTACTACGGCTACGGCTACCGCATCCTGCGGCCGATCGACTACGAAACCATGCCGCGGGAGATTCTTGACAAGTGTTCGCCGATCGGCCGCCAGTTGCTCGGTCACAAGTCAAGCCATCTGGGTTTCTACCTGCCCACCGACGAGGATGTGCCGCTCAGGGAATACTACCGGGAGCGCTGGGGCGAAACCTGGCAGGACTTGTAACCCCGCGACCCGGACGGAACCCGAAGCATCGTGATCAAGGCGCTGGTGTTCGATGTCTTCGGCACCCTGGTGGATTGGCACACGGGTGTGCGCCAGGCCGGGGAACTGGCCGGCCGCAGCGTTGGATCCGAACAAGATTGGAGCCAGTTCGCCTTGGACTGGCGTGCGGGTTACGGCCCTGCCATGGCAGCCGTCAACGACGGACGAGCGTCCTGGCAAACCATTGATGGCATCCACCGGGCCATCCTGGACGAATTGTTGGCCGGTTATGGTTTGGAAACGCTGACGGAAGCCGAGAAACAAAAACTCAACAAGGTTTGGCATCGGCTTCCGGCTTGGCCCGATGTCGGCGCGGGTTTGGACCTGCTGCGCCGGAACCATCTGCTTGCACCGCTGTCCAACGGCAATGTGTCGCTGCTGATCGGTTTGGCGCGCACCAACGGCTGGCGATGGGACTGCGTTCTGTCCAGTGAACTGGCTGGGAAGTACAAGCCTGATCCGTCCGTCTACCGGACAGCGGCCAGGTTGCTGGATCTGAATTCGGCCGAAATCATGATGGTGGCGGCCCATGTCGGAGATCTGCGGGCTGCGGCCGCCACCGGCATGGCCACGGGGTGGATTCACCGGCCTCTGGAATTCGGCCCGGTCGCTCCGCCGAAGTTCGAAGAGGTGTCACCAACAATCGCTGCGGACCTGGTTGCGCCCGACTTGACCACCTTGTCCCGGCAACTGGTCGGCTTCAACGACGGCAATGGTGCCGGCACATGACGGTCTGGCCGAAACACCGGATACCAGGTGATCGAACCGCACCGCGGTCCCTGTGCGACGGTGCCCAACAGGCTTGGCGGACCACACGTGCCCACTTCACGGCCGCGTACCCGTACAGTCCCTTGACAGCCATCGGGGTCTCCGAGGCGAAGCAGACCATTCGCCGGTAGCCGAACCCATGCCTGAGCCCGTTGACCGACGCGCACCCCTGCGTTGTATCAGCGTCGGCCAGACCGGACTCAGGCAATGTCCTCCGGCTCAATGTAGGCGGCCACAAGATGTGAATTGCCGCCGGTGTCGCCGTAGTTGGTGTAGTCGGTGAAGTAAATCCTGCCGTCGTCCAGCAGCAGCCAGGACGAGTAGCCGTGGTCGGGACCCGGCTTCTGGTCCGGATGGTTGCCGTGAATCTGAATCATCCGTTCCCGCTGGTAGTGATCCGGCAACAGGCCGGATGATGCCTCCCACGACCAATCGAAGTCGTCCAACGTTCGATTGCGAATGGAGCAGGACACCCGGGACCACCAACTGCGCCCGCCCACATCGGCCTGGCCCCAGGCCGTGTACCCCGACAGGTCGCCCGAGCGGATGGCATTGCCCACCGGTTTGGGTTCCCTGAAGATGCACATGTTGATGACCGTCTCGCCATCCACCTTGACCTGCAGCCAGCCGCGGCGGTGGTGGAGCTCAAGATCCCGGGACCGGGTCATGTCGACCGGGTGCATGAAGTCGTGCCCCGGACGTGTCCGAATGCCGTTGGGACCGATCTGAAGGACAACTCCCAGCTGGGATATCGACATGAACGAATTCGGCGTGGACGGGCCGCCCTCAACCCGCACGCGGGCAGCGAACCTCACCTCGCTGAAGGCATTCTCGGGCGGCAACAGGCAGTAACGGGCCTCATGGCCGGGCAGGTTCCGAATTTCCAGTTCGCCGCCCACCAATTGCGCCTGGTACTTGCGTCTGGGCCCTCCAATTTGGTAACCGAGTTCGGACTTCAAGTCGCCGCACCAGCCATAGGTTCCCAGCGGTCCGTTCATGTGGCGCCCCGTCACGAACACCCGTCCGTCCGGAAGCTGCTTGCCATAGGGTCGATCCAGGGCGAAGGGACACATGGCCGGCTGGGACCAGCTGTGGCCGTTGTCCTCCGAAAAGGACACAAAACTGGGGGTGCCGGCATGGTGGTTCTCCCGCAGGATGCAGGCCAGCAACCGGCCCCCGTCCATGATGACGATGCCGCCCTCGCAATAGCGGTAGTGCCCGTCATGGGCCACTACGGCGCGTCGTTGCCAGGTGTTTCCACCATCCCCGGACACCGTCAGGATTTCACCCAGCTCCTGTGTCTCGCCAAACATCACATGTGTTCCGACCCCGAGGGTTCCATCCGGGAGATCCAGGATTCGATCCGGCTCGAAGCCCAGGATGGAGGGCTCCTGAGGCCTGCTCCATGTATGGCCCTCGTCCTCACTCCACCAAATCCAGTTGCCGGTGGGTTGGTCCTCGTGGAAGAAGGAATGATCGTCGTGATCGCAAATGGCCGCCAGGCGGCCGTCCGCCAATTGGCTGAGGCGCGGCGTGACCAGGCGGTGGTCGCCGGCTGCCATCACCGCCCGGTCCACCTCGGCGCGCTTGTTCCAGGTCTGGCCGCGGTCCTCGCTGGCCAGGATCGTGATGACTTGGTCAGTTTGGGACCAGTGGGCGTCGGTGTCCGAATAAATCAGGAGGAACGCGCCGGACGGCGTTTCGACGACATCGGGGTTCTTGGTAAACCGTCCCGGGCTGCGCCAGATGTCAAACACCTTGTGGGCCACGGAGCGGGGATGAATGTGCATGGGCACCTTTCCTAAGGGGAGCTGATCAACATGTCTGGTTTCCCGGCTGGGAGCCGGCTTGGGAGTCACGCGAAGGCCGTCGCCACCGATTTGGTCAAACCGCTGCCCTTCGCCACAAGTTCCGCGCGCCACTCGTCCCAGGTTGGGCGCCTGGCCTCCCCGGCCAGGGGAATCCGGGCGCGATTGGGAGCCAGCTTGTTCTGCATGAACATCTCGCTAGCTACAACCTGTTCCGACAGTTCGTGCTCGTCCAAGGTGCGCGAATACCGGATATCGATGCTCCACCGTACGGCGTCCGTGAGATTGAGGGTGCTCTTGTGGAAGGTCAGGTTCGAAAAGAGGAAGATGTCGCCCTTGCGCATGGGCAGGGGCACGGCCGTGCCCATGGAGTCGATGTCGCGGTTGGTGCGCATGTTCATGTCCGCGCCGCGCTTGCCGTGCAGAAGGCCCCAGGTTTGACTGCCCGGCATGACCTGCAGACAACCATTCCGCTCATCAACATCGACCAGTGGAATCCAGACCGTGACGATCAGGGCATGCTGGCTGTCCGCGCCGTAATACTGGCTGTCCTGGTGCCAGGGAAACGCGGTGTACGAACTGTTGGGAAGCTTGGGCCGCACATGGTAGTCGCCGTTGAAGCCAAAGCCAGGACCCAGGATCGGCAACAGCGCACGGGTAATACCGGGGTGGCAGATGACGTTGTACAGTCCCTCCCCCATCGCGATGTTGTTCCAGCTGCGCAACCGCTCCTCGGTGCCTCGGTTCAGGGCGACCAGACGGTCCGGGAACGGCAGATCCTCGTGAATATCACTGATTTCGCCCTTGGCCCGCAGGCTTTGGGCGTATTCGTCGATGGCTTCCTCGATATGCGCAATCAACGGATCCAGATCCGCAGATGGTACGGCATTCCGGACCAGCAGGCAGCCATCGCGCTCGAAATCGAATTGTGTATCCATGGCGGGCACCTCAGACCTCCAGATCGCGTTTTGTGGGCAGGTCGTTCAGTTCGGATTCCCGGATTTGCATGTGCAGGACGCGTTGCCAGGACTGGGACATGAACAGATTCAATACCCCTTCGTCGGCAAACCCATCGACGTAGGAACACTGGTAGTTGCGAAACGGTGAACCCAGGTCGGTTTGCCGGGCCATGGTGCACAGAAACCCGGGCTCGCTCCAGAACCGGCCCCAATCCGTTGACAGGGACGCCCACAGCTGTCCCCGATCGTACATCCCATCCATCATGCCGGCCAGACCCACATATTGACCTTGGGTGTGGACATTGTGATGGATGCTGACCCAGGTTCCACCGTCGGACAGGGGGAACAGCATGGGCGGTGCATCCGGATGCACCATGGACGTTGGCTTGGGATCGGACCAGGTCCTTCCATCATCCCGGCTGCGCAGGTCCCAGAGATGACCTGTGGGGGTACGGGCCAGCAAATACACCTCGTCGCCTTCGGCAGCCAACGGGCGGCCCTCGTCCATGCGGCCCATGGGCGGTGCATGCCAACCTCCATGCCGCACACCCGGCAACAAATCCCAGGTATCGCCGCGATCCTCGGACCGCAGAACATACTGCCTGGTGATGAGCGGTTTGTAGCTCCAGTCGCCCTCGTGGCTCCCCACCAGCCAGGTGCCGCGCGCAGTCTCCGTCATGCGCATGACGGACATGCCGCGGAACCCGGGATCGTTCACCGGGCGTATGAGTCTGACCTCGGACCAAGCATGGCCGTGATCGTCGGAGTAGCGGAATCCGATGGGCGCATTCTCCTGCAGGCCGCGTTCCCGTGTCCACATGCCCGGAATCGGCTGCGTTCCAAACGCGTACACCCGTTCGGAGCCGGCCGGATACAAGGGAATGAACCCGTGCTGGCTGTAGTTTATGTCAAACGCCAGCTGCGGCCCTTCCCAAGTGCGTCCCCGATCCCGGGATCGGTAGGCCAGCATGTCGTTGTCCTTTTCGTGGGTCCGGCCATAGTGGTTGCCGTCCGGAAACATCAGCAGGTAGTCCCCGTTGGGCATGCGCGCGCCCCTGGATTCGAACAGGCCCTTTTCGGAATCGCGGGCATTGTGGACCACTTGGCCCGAGAGTCCCGGAACACAGGCCAGTCCCAGGTGCGGGTCCAACTGCAGGCCTGTCGGCAGTGCGGCGGATTCGACGGTTCCGGTCGCGATGCGAACCTGCTCCAGCAACGGCATGCGCACACCTCCGTTGGACGAATTCAAGGTGTCCGGCTCAACCGTTCCCCAAGTGGGACTTAATCAAGTTGATGATCAGGCCGACATCGTGATGCACCTCGGACAGGGGTGTGCGGCACTCCCGGCCTTCCCTGATGCAGCCGTGAAATGCCTGCATCTCGCGGATGAAGGCGCTGGCCCAGTCGATGGCGGGGGTCCGCGCCACCATCGTGCCGTTGGCGTCAATCTCCTGCACCGTCACTTCGGACAACTGGCCCCGCGAAAAGCCCGTGGGGTACTTGAGCGTGACGCGCTTGTCGTCGGCACACACTTCCAGGGTCTCCTTGAAGTCCCACAGATCCGGCAGATCGATCCAGGTGCCGTTGCACCGGGCCCCGTTCGCATACTCCACCTGGAAGGTCACCGCCCGTCCCTCTTGCCAGATGTCCACATTGTGGATTCTGGTCGGCACGCCCATGATGTGGCGCAAACCGTAAAGGTCGTGGATCATGCTTCCGGACAGCAGGAAAAAAGCCCTTGCCACACCGTCCGGAGGAGCGGTACCAAGAGCGTGGACCAAGGCGGCCCGGCGCGCGGCAACGGTCTCTTGGATGACGGCGGCCGGCACATCGTCGAAACGCTGGACATCGAACTGGGCCAAATGCAGATCGTTGGTCGGGTGCAGGTGATGGATTTGTACGAATCGCACGTCCATGTCCGCGGCTTCCGCAGCCACCACTTCAAACGCCGGGTCGTAAACCTTCATGTAACCGGCCTGGCCGACCACTCCGGCCCGTTCCTGGGCCGACACCATGGCCGAGATTTCGTCCAGGTTGAAGCAGACCGGCTTCTCCACGAAAACGTGCTTGCCGGCATCCAGCGCCTGCAGCACGTAGTCCGTCTTGGGATCGGTTTGGCAAAACACCACCGCCTCGATGTCCGAAGCCAGGAACGCAGCATAGTCGGTAAAGTGGGCGGGAACGTCAAAGCGGGCGGCGACATGGGCCGCCGCCCGGGCGGAAACGTCGCATACCGAATTGAGGTCGTAGAGGTGCCAAAGCTCCTTGAGATTGGGCGCGTGGTGGACCTGGGCAATGGCGCCGCAGCCCACAATTCCAATGCGTACGTTGTCCATGGGGATTGGCCTCCAGGCCTGGCTAGGGTCTCGGACCCGCCGAATTAGTCGTTGGCGCGCGGTGCCAACTCGTTCCAGACATCGTCCAGGCGCGCCAACCGGGTGTGCAACTCGCGCAAAGCCTCCCAGATCGTTTCGCGCGTGCCGGCTGCAAACGCCGCCGTCTCATCAATCACCTCGGAGGCCTGCCTAGCGGCCTCCGCAACGGTGCCGCTGGCGTTCGCCAGCCGGGCCAGCAGTTCCTTCTCGTCTACGGATTCGTCCACTTCGACATCGTAGCTGGAACTGGGCGCGAACCGCGAAGGCTGACGCGTGCCGTCCTCGTTCCAAAACGTATGGGTGGGCTGGACATGCGGCGTGACCGACAGATACATGATCATGGGCTCGTCGCCGACCACCCTGACTTGGTGCCACTGGTCCACCAAGGCCACACAGAGCTGGCCGGGACCCAGCACCTCGGTTTCGCCGTCGATTGTGAACTCGCACCGCCCGGAGAGGATCAGAAAGATCTCGTGTCCCAGATCGTGCGTGTGTCCCTGTGCCTCGGTGCCCGGTTCCATCCTCAGGAACCGTGACCTGATCTGGGGGGTGACCAGCATGTTGGTGATGTGTTCCGGATTGCGGAAGTCGTAGACAGGGAAGCCCATGGCGCGGTGATGCCTTTGTTTTGGGGAACGGGGAAGTTGTCCGGAACGCGTTCCGGGCACCGAATCATAACCCGGAGGTTGGGCCGTCCGATCCGAATACCCATGGACCGTGGGCGTTGGATGCAACTAGCCTCCGGCCGTTGATCGCCAAGTTCCGGGCCTGAACGGCTTGCCGGCCCGGCCCCTGCATAACCGGGGCAAACACCATGACCGGGCCTATCCCGCCAACGCCTTCGGACAACCCGGATCAGTTGAAATCCGCATGTTCCGGCGAGGCGGACAGCCATCTCGCGCGGTTGGCGCGAGGCCGAACGTAGTGACGGGTGCGTGGAGAGGAGATGTTGCCGGAGGACGGATAGTGGGTAATGGCCTCCGGAACAATATCGATTCCCAGCCCGGGCCGGTCCGGAACCACGATGTGGCCCGCCTGAATCTCCGGTTGGGGCTCCATCACCTCGTACCGCTGCGGCACATCGTCCTCCAAGTGTTCCAAAATCAGGAAGTTGGGCAGTGTTGCGCACAAGTGCACTGCCGCCATTTCGGCCACCGGGCCAAGCGATCCGTCGTGCGGGGCGAACGTTACAAAGTGGGTTTCGGCCAACGCAGCAATCTTGCGCATCGCGTTTAGCCCACCGGCACGGCCTGTATCCGGCTGTACAACGTCGATGATGTGGTCTTCGATGAGCTGCTGAACGCCCCAGGTCCAGGCATGCCTCTCGCCCGCCGCGATGGGCAGATTCACATTCCTCGCCACTTCCGCGATGGCACCGGGGATATCCGGCGCCACCGGATCCTCATAGAACAGGAGGTCGAACTCCTCCAGTGCCTTGCCCAGTCGAATGGCATCCGGCACCGTCAACCAGGGCGGTCCATGCACGTCCGCCATCAGGTCGATTTCATCCGGGAGCTCGTCGCGCAATGTTCGGATTTTCCCCAGAGGTTCGGTGACTCCGCCCGTCTTGAATGCGTCAAATCCCCTTTCCATGTAGCGCAGACACTGGTCCGGGGTATGGGCATGGGTGTAGAGGCGCAATGTGTCATGCACCTTCCCGCCGAGAAGGTTCCAAACCGGTGTGCCCAGCGCCTTGCCCTTGACATCCCACAACGCCATCTCAATCCCCGCGATGGCACCGGCACCCACCACCCCGGTCATGCCGTGTCCCATCATCGCCACCTGCAGCTGCTGGACGATGGACTCGATGTGGAACGGATCTTGGCCAACGACCAGCGGAGTCAGATCCCGGATGGCCGTTTCCACTACCCGGGGCCAACCACTGCTCTCACCGACACCGTAGAGACCTTCGTCGGTATGAACCCGGACAAACAACCAGTTGCGGGCACTCCATCCGCCGCTTTCCGGAACACCGGCATGCATCAGAAACGTGTCAATGGACGTGATTTTCATGGGCAATTTCACTCCCTTGTAGAAGCTGCGGATCAGGTGCCGCGGCGGTCAATCACCTCTGTATCGCCGGGTATCGATGATGCAAGGCTCCATCCTGGATGAATCCGGTTCGCGGCATGTTTGAAGTGAAGGCCGCCCGATCCAAAGCCACCGAATACCATGCCGAAGCAAACCACCAATCAGGTTTGGACCATATACGCGTTCACCCGCGCGCCGGCTGGCCAAACTCGGAGATTCCGGCTGTGCCCAACTACTTGAGTCCAGCAGGCCAACCGAGCAATCGCGCTACCGCGTCCAGGCTCCTGGATCAGTCCGTCGGAAGGGTGAATTGAGGACCGTCAGGCGTGCTACGGCATGCCAATGCGGTCGCCGCTCGCATCGCGCGGCGGCAACGGCCAATGAATGCCCCGCTGCCCGGACAGGTCCCTGTTGGGAGCAGCCGCGAAATCCGGCTCGGGCATGCCCACGAGTTCCCCGTCCACCACCCAATCGAGATCCGGTCCGTACAGCTCGGCGACAAGGAGCTTCGTCAACCGTTCCAGGTCGTTGGCATGGGCGGAGAGAGAAGCCAGGTCCCGTTGCTCGGCAGGATCGGCATCCACATCGAACAACTGGCGCCGGTGGCCCCAGGGGTAGTAGATCAGCTTCAGCGAACCCTGTCGGATCATGCGGCTCGACTTGGGTCCCTCGCCACATTCTCCGTACAGATGGCTGCGGCATTCGGAACCGAACATGGACCGGCCTTCCACGTGGTCGGGGACCTCCAACCCGGCCATGTCCAGCAGCGTCGGCATGACATCCTGCCAACCCACCAATCGGTCGGACACCGTGCCGGCGGTTGCGGCGGCCTGTTCGCGCGTGCCCTGAACCAGCAAGGGCACATTCGCCGAGGCTTCGTAGTACACGCGCTTGGCCCACAAGCCATGGTCGCCCAGCATGTCGCCGTGGTCGGAGGTGAACATGATGATCGTGTTGTCCAGCAAACGTTCTTCGCGCAGAGTGCCGACCACAAGGCGCATCTGGTGGTCGATGTGCGTGCACAGGGCATAAAACGCCCTGCGGATACGTGCAATCTCGCCCGGAGGCATGTGCTGCCACTTGGATCGGATCACCCTCAGGAGGTAGGGCAGGCTGTCTGGATCGCCGCTCCAGTCCCCCGTGCACGCATCGTCCATGTCCAGGTCCCGGTACAGATCCAGATATGCCTGGAGGGGCACCAACGGCGGATGGGGATGCACGTAGGACAGATACCAGAAGGCCGGCCTGGTTGGATCGCGCCGCTTGATCTGACGGCACATCGTCCGGGTAATCCAGTTCGTGGTGTGGTGGGATTCGGGTAGGTGCCACGGTCTGAAAGTGTACTCGTTGTTGCTCATGCCGTGGGCGTAGCCCAGGCCGGCCTGTCCCTGCTCCGCCAGCCAGAGGTCGTAGTCGTCGACCGCGCCCAATATGGGACGGCCCTCCTCCACCAGCATCACATCGTCGAAGCCGATCCGATCCCGCTGCGGGTACACATGGAGCTTGCCCACGGCCTGGGCCTGGTAGCCGTTGTCGCGGAAGGTTTGGGCCAGAGTCGGGAAGGCCGGCATTGGTTCCAACACCTTGAACTCGCGGTCGCCGTGGGCGCGGGTGGACATGCCCGTCATCAGCGTGCGGCGCGCCGGTATGCAAACCGGACATTCACTGTAGGCATTGGTGAACCGGACCCCATTGCGCGCCAGGGTATCCAATGTCGGAGTCCTGGCCACCGGGTGTCCAGCCTCGCCCATCAACCGGGCAGGCCAGTGGTCGGTGCAAATCAACAGGACATTGGGTTGGCTGGACACGACGGACACCTGTTGGCAAAGGGGCAGGGGATGCGGCAGGTCCCGTCCGAGTGCCGTTCTTGGGCAACAGGGGCGACCAAACCGCACACACCCATATAATACGTGACCAATTTCGATCCCGTTTGCCGTTGCCGATCCGTTGCGATGGATCGGCCAATTGGCTGTTTGCGGCTGTAGCCGATGGAGCCCGATCAGAATGAGCATCGTTCCGGAAGTACGCGTGGGCCTTAATGCACTGGTTGGGGAAGGCCCGATCTGGGACTCGGATAAGAGGGTGCTGTGGTGGATTGACGTCCTGTCCAGCGAGTTGTACGCGTTTGACCCCGCGAACGGCAGCAACCGAACCTGGGACACGGGCCACCATGTGGGCACCGTGGTGCCATGGACCGAGACCCATGTGCTCCTGGCCCTCTGGGACGGCATCGGTTCACTCGAACTCGAGACCGGCCGGATAACCGTCCACAACGACCCGGAGGCCAACCTGCCGGGCAACCGATTCAACGACGGCAAATGCGATCCCGCGGGCAGGCTGTGGGCAGGGACGATGGCCTACGACAATCCCACCGATCAGGGAAGCCTCTATCGCATCGACACGGACTTCAACGTCACCAAGATTCTGGGCGGCATCGGCATATCCAACGGCATCGTCTGGAGTGCCGATCAGTCCACGATGTACTACATAGACTCCATGTCCTACAAGGTTCGAACCTGGAACTTCGACCCGGAGTCCGGCGACATTTCCGGTGAACAAACCCTCTTGGAGGTCGAGCCGGACTTCGGGTTGCCGGATGGCATGACCATCGACGAGGAAGGACATCTTTGGGTGGCCTTCTACGGAGGCGGCAAGGTTTGTCGGGTTCATGCCCAATCGGGAGCGATCCTCGACACCATCGACCTGCCCGCACGCAACATTACGGCCTGCGCCTTCGGAGACGACGACCTGGGCACGCTGTACATCACGAGTGCAGCCCAGCAGATGTCCAACGACGAACTGGCAGCCGCCCCCATGAGCGGAAATCTGTTTTCCTGCCGGCCGGGCATCAAGGGCGTGCCCGCCATTCGGTTTGGCGGCTGAACCTGATGCCGCTCCCTGCACCGGGCGGCTCGGCCTGACGTTCGGCCAACATTGTTGCAACCCCGAGGCCGAACTTGTACCGATGCAAGGCCACCTGCCGCGCGTACGCCAACATTGCCTTCGTCAAGTACTGGGGCGTGGTTGATGCAAACCTGAACCTGCCGGCCAACGGGTCCCTCAGCATGACCCTGAGCCATGCGCATGCCACCACCACCGTGGCATGGACGAATGGGACTCCCGCCTGGGAGGCCGACATCGTGGTCATCGACGGCAAGGAACAGTCGGGATCCGTCTATCGGCGCACCGTTAGCCACCTGGATCGGATTCGCACCGCCATGGGCGTCAATTGGCCTGCGCGGGTGGAAAGCCGCAACAGCTTCCCTGCCAGCGCGGGCATTGCCTCCTCGGCCAGTGGGTTTTGCGCCTTGACCGTAGCAGCCTGCCAGGCACTGGCCGCCGGCGGCCGGCACGATGTCCCGGACCAACTGCACCAGGCGCGGTTGGCACGACGGGCCAGTGGCTCCGCCTGCCGCAGTTTCCAGGGAGGGTTTGTGGAGTGGTCCGCGGGCGACGACTCCACGAGCGTTGCATGCCAGGTGGCCGGTCCGGACCATTGGCCACTGTACGACGTTGTGGCCGTGCTTGATGCCGGGCCCAAATCGGTGAGCAGCCATGACGGCCACCGACTGGCTGCCACCAGTCCCCTCCAGAAGGAACGCGTACGCCAGGTACAGTCGCATCTGAATGCAGCGCGGGCGGCGATCCACGCCCGCGACCTCAAGACCCTGGGCGCAATCAGCGAACGCGATGCCATGCTGATGCACGCGGTCATGGTTTCGTCGGAACCTCCCCTGTTGTTCTTGAGCGCACGGTCCGTTGCATTGATGCGACAAATTCGGGACTGGCGGTTACAGGAGGGGCTGGAGGTCTACTTCACCGTTGACGCGGGTCCGAACCTCCACGTGCTCTGCAACGAGGCCGACGTCGGGGAAGTGTCGCATCGCCTTGCCCGTGGTCCCTCGGTCCAGGACATACTCATCAACGGACCGGGACCTGCACCCGAACTCCGAAATTCGCACTTGTTCTGACCCACGCGCGCCCCGGGGCGCGCGATTCGCCGCGGCGCGTCACCCATCCGCTCCCGGACATCCCTGGCCGGAAAGTGAAGCAGAAGTTGGGGCTCAACCGCAGCATCCTGGCCAGTGGCTGGGGTTCGTTGGAGCGCAAGCTGGAGTACAAGGCCGGCGAACTGCGTAAGGTGGCTCCGGCCTACACGTCGCAGACGTGCAGCCGGTGCAGCCATGTGCACAGGGACAACCGGCCGTCGCAGGCGGTGTTCGCGTGCGGGGCCTGCGGGTTCCGTGCCAACGCCGATCACAATGCGGCAATCAACATCTTGGTGCGGGCGGGGCTTCCGTGCGTGCCCGTTTCGGCCCGTGGGACAGGGGCGGCTGCACGGCGAGGGGCGATCCCGTCAGGGACCCCAACGACCCGTGAACGAGATGGGCCGGCTGTCAAGTCCGGCCTATAAGTCCCATATAATCGGCAGGCATGGACATCCTCTACATCCATCCGGCCAAACAGGAAGTGGAA
This sequence comes from Caldilineaceae bacterium SB0661_bin_34, assembly GCA_009841145.1. GTDB lineage: Bacteria > Chloroflexota > Anaerolineae > Caldilineales > Caldilineaceae > Bin34. The sequence continues at coordinate 24,454 of VXMJ01000057.1, forward strand.
GCCGAGTACGGAAAGTACCGGGCCAGCCCCTTCTATCCGATCATTCCGGTCGGCGTGATCGGAATGGCCAATCTATTGCGCAGCCAAGGATGGTCCCTGCAGGGTCTAAACCTGCCGCTGGAACGCATGCTGGACGCCGGTTTCCGGCTGGAACGCTGGCTGCAGGAAGTCGAGCCGCCCTCCCTAGTCATGATTGACCTGCACTGGTACGAACACTGCTTCGGGGCCGTCGATGTTGCCCGACACGTGCGCCGGTTGCTTCCGGACGCCAAGATCGTGGCCGGCGGTTTGACTGCAACATACTTTGCCGAGGAAATCCTCGCCACCCATCCGGAATTCGATTTCATCATTCGCGGCGATGCCGAAGTTCCCCTCGCCACCCTGGTCGACCAGATTTGCGGCGATGCCGTATGGGATCCGGCGGGGGTGCCGAACCTAACTTGGAGGGAAGGCGGCCGCGTTCGCAACAGTACGGAGTTTTACACAGCCGATGCGCCGATGTTGGACTCGCTTGACTTTGTCGGCCTTGACTGGCTTGCGCACAACGAAAGCTATGGTGCCCTGCAATACACGGGCGGTGGTCGCATCGATGCCCACAGGACGGAGCGGAAGGGCCACTGGCTGACCATCGGGCGCGGCTGCGCCTTCAACTGCATCTACTGCGGCGGCTCCAAGGAGGCCCACACCGAACTGGCCGCACGGTCCGGCTACGTTATGCGGGATCCGGTGAATGTCGTTGACGACGTGGAGCGACTTGCTGCTTCAGGCTACAAGCAGGTCTCCCTGTCACTGGATCCGGCCACCTTTCCGGCCCGATGGTGGCGAACGTTCTTCGGCGAGTTGCAGACTCGGGGCATTCGCATTGGCATCTACAATGAGTTTTTCCAGCTCCCGTCGCAGGAATTCATTCGGTTGCTGGGGGAGACGGCGGACCTGGAGCACACTGAGGTGGCCATTTCACCCCTGTCGGGCAACGAGGAAGTACGCAATCTGAACGGCAAGCACTACTCCAACGAACGGTTCCTGCGGATGCTGGGCAACCTAGAGCAGTACCAAATACCGATCTTTGTGTATTTCAGCCTCAACCTGCCCGGCGAAACCGTGCTGACATTCCGGGAGACAATCCGACTGGCCAGGGCGGTGGGCAAGGCCTACCCGGCCCGACTGCTGCGCATGCTCAATCCCTGTCACACCATCGATCCGATGTCGCCCATGAGCCGGCTCCCGGGCAACTTCAAGATCCATGTCGAATACAACTCCTTCAAGGACTACTACGAGTACTGCCGCACCACCGGGTGGGAGCCCAGAAAGGTCGTCCGCGGTGAACGGCGCGGTTTCTCAATGGACGGACGGCCTGCAGAGACGGTGGAACAGATGGCCCGCATCTGGGACGGCTTTGCCCAAACCCAACGGTTCCAGTGCTTTCCGGTGGCAAGGGTCTGGTGAAAGCGGCGCCGAAAACCAGCCCGGTTGCCCGGTCCCAATCGCTGCCGCATGCCCGAAGCCGTGCAGGGCATACCCGCCCGCCTGTGTATCGCCAGCACAGGGCCAATCCGCGACTGCCGTGGCTATGGATGCCCGGTGTTTCCTGGCCGGTTCGATGCAAAACCGAACGATGACGGCGGCACAGAAAGCTCGCGGCACCGCCATGCGTCCGGTTGGCTCCGCGCTCCCGTGGCCATCGTGTCCAACCCGACTTTGTTTAACCCAATGTGCGCGCACTGTCTATAATCAGGAGTCCCTCCGGGAACAGTGACTCGCCTGCCCGGCCTGTTGCTGCGACCCTGACCGTTGCACAGAAGGCATGCCTCAAGCCGAAGCCATGGCTGCGCCGCGCAATACATCCTCCATTACACAGGTTGACGACTTCAGCCGCGTGGCCCGCGATGGGTCGGACAGTCCCCTGCGGGATGAGCAGGGACTCATCGTCTCCGAACCGCAACGGGAACGGGCTGTTGTGGTCGGCGTCGAACTCCGGTCGGAACCCGGAGCGCTGCCACTGGAGGATTCACTGGCCGAACTGGAGTTGCTGTCCGACACGGCCGGCATCGACGTAGTCGCGCGCCTGAGCCAGCGTATGCAAACTCCGAACCCCGCCTCCCTGGTTGGCGAAGGCAAGGTCGCCGAATTGGCCGAAGTAGTTGCGGACACCGGCGTCGGCGTCGTCGTTTTTGACGCGGAGCTGTCGCCCCGACAGCAGCGTGTCCTGGAAACAGCGGTGTCCGAAAACGTCAAGGTGATTGACAGAACCGCGCTCATTCTGGACATCTTCGCCAAGCACGCGCGTACGCGCGAGGGCATCGTGCAGGTTGAACTGGCCCAATACCAGTACAGGCTCCCGCGCCTGACCAGGGCTTGGACCCACCTGGCCCGACAGGCCGGCGGTGGCGCCGGAGGACCGGGAGGAGGAGTTGGCCTGCGGGGTCCGGGCGAAACCCAGTTGGAGCTGGACCGGCGACAGATTACGTCCAGGATTGCCAGACTCAACACCGAACTGGAGACCATCAAGGCTCATCGGTTGCGCACCAGTGCCCGCCGCACCCAGGATGCAACCCCGCGGCTGGGCCTGGTCGGCTACACCAATGCGGGCAAGAGCACGCTGCTGAACCGGTTGACTGACGCCTCGGTATACGCCGACGACCTGCTGTTTGCCACGTTGGATCCGATTACGCGCAAGTTGAAGCTGCCCAAGGGCCAGGAAGCCTTCGTAACCGACACGGTGGGTTTCATCCAGAAACTGCCCACCTCTTTGGTCGCGGCCTTTCGGGCCACCCTGGAAAGCGTCAACGAGGCCGACCTCCTGTTGCACGTGGTGGATGCGACGCATCCCAACCTGGAGGAACACATCAACGTCGTTGAGGAACTGTTGGATTCGCTGGGTGCGGGGCGTACCCCGATGATTCTGGTACCCAACAAAACCGACCTTTTGGCAACAGGCCAGGACCCGCTGACCCGACTGCCCACCGGATGCCGGGAGACCTATCAGGCTGTCGCACCGGTCAGCGCGGCACACGGAACCGGCGTGGCCTCCCTGCTTGACACGCTGGTTGAAGTGCTCGCTTCGCAAATGGAGCCGGTCACACTACACGTACCCTACGCCCGAGGCGATGTGGTTTCACTGATTCATCGCTACGGACGGGTTGAATCGGAGTCCTACGACACCGACGGGACGCATTTGGTGGGGCGCGTGCCTCAACACCTCAGCGGGAAGCTGTCCTCCTTTGTAGTCAACTGAGCCGTACCACCGCCGATCCCGCACCGAAATTTGATCGGGAGCTGATTTGATGTCGCAATCCGTAATCCTGACCGACAGCCACAACCGCACGCAGGTGGAGATGCCCGTCATCGACGGTGCCATCCCGGCCAAGTCCCTCCAGAAACTACGGGTGGCGCAAGACGGGGCGGGACTGGTGTCCTACGACCCGGGCTACCAGAACACGGCTCCGGCGATCAGCAGCATCACAATGATCGACGGCATGGCCGGGAAACTGTTGTATCGCGGCTATCCGATCGAAGTCCTGGCGGTTGAATCCAACTACCTGGAAGTGGCGTTTCTCCTCAACAACGGGGAATTGCCTTCCACCGCTGCCGCGGCTCGGTGGCGGGAGGAAATCCAGGCACACGCGACGTTGGACCCGTTCATCGTCGACCTGATTCGCTCCTTTCCGCGCGATGCGCATCCGATGGGCATCCTGATCAGCGCCCTGGGTGCCATGGGTACGCTGTATCCCGAGGCCAAGGAGGTTCTGGACAGCGATGTCCGGCGGCGGCAAGTGTATCGGCTGCTTGGGCAGCTGCCCGTGGTGGCCGCGCACATCTATTGCCATGGCCAGGGCATCGAGGCCGAGGAACCCAAGGCGGACGACGGCTATATCGGCAACTTTCTGCGGATGGTCCGAAACTTCGGCCTTGAAACCGCCGAGGAAGTCCCGGCCATCCGGGCCGCCATGAACTGCTTGTTCATCCTGCACGCCGACCATGAGCAGAACTGTTCGACCACCGCCATGCGTTCCATCGGATCGTCCCATGCCGATCCCTACAGCAGCATGGCCGGCGCCGTGGCCGCCCTGTATGGCCCGTTGCACGGCGGCGCCAACGAGGCGGTGTTGCGCATGCTCGAGGAAATCGAGTCCGCAGACCACGTGGAGGGCTTTTTGCAGCGCGTGATCAACCGGGAGGCCCTGCTGATGGGGTTTGGCCACCGGGTGTACAAAAACATGGACCCGCGGGCAACGTTGATCAAAACACTGGCCTACAGCGTCTTCGAAGTCACGGGCGCCAATCCCAAGATCGACCTGGCCCTTGCCCTGGAGCAGACAGCGTTGGGCATGGAGTACTTCCAAGTCCGGCGCCTTTATCCGAACGTTGACTTCTACAGCGGCATCATCTACCAGGCCCTGGGCATTCCGGCGGACTATTACACCGTCCTGTTTGGCATCGCGCGCGCCGCGGGATGGCTGGCCCACTGGCAGGAGCAGCTGGAGGATCCGGCACAGAAAATCGCGCGTCCGAAGCAGATCTACCGCGGGCCGGACGAGCGGGCATTCGTGCCCTTGGAGCAACGTTGACGGTGGGTCCCCGCATCCGCCCTTCCACCTTCCGCCAGGAGACGACAGCATGAGCAAGGCCAAGGTATTCGTGACGCGCATCATCCCTGAACCGGGCATGCAGACGGTGCGGGACGCCGTGGACGCGACGGTCTGGCCGGAGGATTTGCCGCCACCCAGGGAGACCGTCCTGGAAGGGGTAAGGGGGTGCGACGGCATTCTGTCCCTGCTGACCACGCCGATTGACCAGGAGGTCATGGATGCCGCGGGTCCGCAGTTGAAAGTGGTCAGCAACTACGCGGTCGGCTTCGACAACGTGGACACGGACACCGCGACAGCCCGGAATGTCCCCGTCGGACACACCCCGGATGTTCTCACGGATACCACCGCGGATTTCGCCTTCACCTTGCTGATGGCCGCGGCCAGGCGGGTCACGGAAGGATCCCGCTATGTGCTGGAAGGCAAGTGGCAGACCTGGGGACCCTCGTTGCTCCTGGGTCAGGACATCACGGATGCAACCCTGGGTATTGTCGGATTTGGGCGGATTGGCAAGGGCATGGCCCGCCGCGCCTCGGGTTTCGACATGGACATCCTCTTTGCCGACGATTGGGTGGCGGCGGATGATCCGGTGGCGGTCGCAATGGGTGCCCGCAAGGTGGACCTGGATACACTCCTTGCCGAATCGGACTTTGTGTCCGTTCACACACCGCTCACACCGGAAACCACGCATCTGTTCGATGCCGCGGCCTTCGCCAGAATGAAGTCCACGGCCGTCCTGATCAACACCGCCCGCGGTCCGCTCGTGAATCCCGACGATCTGCATGCGGCCCTGAAATCGGGAGACATCCTCTACGCGGCCCTTGATGTCACGGAGCCCGAACCGCTTCCGCTCGACAGTCCGCTGTTGGAACTCGACAACATCATTGTTGTGCCGCACATTGCCAGCGCGAGCGTGACCACTCGGGCGCGCATGTCCGAGATTGCGGCCGCCAACCTTCTTGCCGGTTTGGAAGGCAGGCGGCTCCCGCATTGCGCCAACCCCGAAGTGTACGGTTAGCCGTCCGGTGCGGCTCATCCCCTGCAGCCCGGATTGACCACAGGCAACCCGGCAATCCTGCAGAGCACGTTTGCTGACGGGGCGGAACTCGGGACAAGGACAGCCGCACGTCCCGGCCCCCTGGGCAGGCCGGCTTCATCGGTCATGGACACGGCCCGACAAGGATCGGACAACCGGCCTCGTCGCCACTGGGGTTCCGGACTTACGTTCCACTGCCCGACCGAGCCAACGGGAACGTTGATCTCCGGGAGCCGGTCGTTAGGCCCGGCGAACGGGCCAGGTGTTTGCCGGGGTCGGAACTACGCTGTCAACTGCCGGCGGCGCACGCTCGCGGCTAGAAGGGTATTGCAGGTTGTGCGGATGAATCGGATTTGTCCGGTTCCGGAAATTCGCGCGCTATCCATTCCACAACCTGGTTGTCGATCCAAGCAGCCCTGTCCAAGTCCGGCAGGCCAGTCTGCCGTGTACCCATGAGTTCCCCCGGCCCCCGCTGCTTCAAGTCGTATTCGGCGATTTCGAAACCATTGTCCAACGACGTCAGGATTTCCAGCCGTTCCCGGGACTCCTGATCGTCCGTGCTACAGAACAGTACGCAGGTCCCGGGGTGGCTTCCCCGCCCGACCCGACTGCGCAACTGGTGCAGTTGGGCCAACCCGTAGTGCTCGGCGTTTTCGATGAGCATCAACGTTGCATTGGGTACATCGATGCCGACTTCGATAACCGTTGTGGCTACCAACACGTCTATGGACCCCTGGCGGAATCCTTCCATCGCCGCGTCCGCTTCGGGCTGGTCCATGCGCCCATGGAGCTTGGCCAACCGTAGGTCGGGGAACACGTCGCGGACCAGCCACTCGAACTCCGTTTCCACCGCACCCACCGACGCCTCGTGCCGGTCCGCGTCGATGCGGGGATAGACAATGCAGGCCTGTCGGCCTTCCGCAACTTGCCGCCTCAGGTGACGGTGCACCTGCCGGCGATCCTCCGGTCTGCGGAGCAGGGTCCGGATGGGAAACCGGCCGGCCGGCCGGCTTCGAATTTCGGTGACATCGGAGAAGCCAGTCAGTATCCGGTTGAGCGAGCGCGGAATCGGTGTGGCCGACATCGATATCACGTGTGGTGTAAGGCTCCCAGCCGCGCCACGCAACTCGTCGGAAACGCTTTCCCGTTGGTTTACGCCGAATCGGTGTTCCTCGTCGATCACCAGCAATCCAAGACGGTGGAACCGCACCTGTGCCTGCACCAAGGCCGTAGTGCCAACCACGATGCGGCTCTGGCCGTTGGCCAGCCGCGTACGGACGTCGGACTGCTCCGCCTGGGTCTGGGATCCCGCCAGTAAGTCCACTTGGACCGGATCCAATGCCCGATCGCCCTTGATGCCCTTGACTAGGGCATCAAGCGTGTTCCGATGTTGGCGCGCCAGCAACTGTGTGGGCGCAATCATCACAGCCTGGAACCCCAGGTCCGCAGTCAAAATCATGGCAGCGGCAACGACGGCGGTCTTGCCGCTGCCGGCTTCACCGCGTACCATGCGGCGGGTCGGAACATCGTCGTCCAAATCATCCAAGATCTCAATCACTGCTCGTTGCTGCTCTTTCGTGAGCTGAAACGGCAGCGACGCGGCGTACTCGGCGATGAACGTCGGTGGTGCCGGCATGCGCGGTGCCTGCCGATCGAGCCACGCCCTGCGGCCGGCCCGGATGCGGTCGTGCAACCCATACAGTTCCTGGAACGCCATCCGCCGGCGCGCCCTGATCCACTCCTCCTCCTCCGCAGGTTGGTGGAGCATCTTGAGCGTCATCCATAGGGAAGGAAGGTCGTAACGCTGTCGCAAGTCCCCTGACAAGGGATCGTTGAGCTGCTGGTGCAACCGCGCATCCAGGAGGCCGCCAACCAGTTTGCGCATAAAACTGTTGGTCAGGCCCGCCGCCAGCCGATAAATGGGAAAGCAAGTGTGGCGGGGCATGTGCCCGCGGGCGGCAAGATCCAGATTCTGTCGAACGGTTCGGCCGTCAATCGGTTGCATCTGGGGATTGTTGATAAAGCACCGCGTGCCCCGCTTCTCGACTTGGCCGTAAATGTGGTAGAGCGCCCCTTCATCAACTGCATTGAAGACCCACTGATTCCACCAAATCAGCTCGACTTCCCCAGAACCATCCGCAATCCGCGCCCGGATGCCCGTCTTGCCCACATACTTGCCGTAACGGAAACGAGCCTTGCTGCCGGTCACAACGCGTCCCATCACGGACACCGCGCGTCCGGGTTCCAGTTCGCTCAATTGCAGGTTGTCGAACATCTGATACCGCCTCGGGAAAAAAAACAGAAGATCCCCCAAGGTGTGGACATTAAGTTGTGCCAGCCTTTCGGCCATCGCCGGTCCTACTCCTCGGACAGCAGTGACCGGATCATCCAGTCCGGCATCGGTTTTAACCAGGTCCTGTCCGGCATGTCGATCGTTCATGGCCGCGTGTAGCTCCTCCTCCTCCGCGTCCAAGTCCGCCCCGCTTTGGTTCGAGCCCTCGCACCAGCCGCGCAGGTGCCGAAGCAGCGACGGCCGCAAATGCTCACAGTCGTCATACAGTCCCAACAACTCTGCGACCGTCTCGATGGCATCCGTGGCCAAATCGGTCGTCTGGGCCGCGTGGGCCCAGCTGATCCCCAACTTTCGCATACCCCAGGGGGTACTGCGATTGGCAAAACCCTGTGCTTCTTCCAGATCGAGGACCAGCTGCAGACGCGCCAGGAGCGCCATGCCAGCCTGATTCGGCCCGTTCACAGTCACAAGCATCGCTCCACCACCACCGCACCGACCACATTGGGGCCCAATTGGGCCGCCAATCCAGGCGGATACGGCAGGTCCACCACACTGATCCCCGGGATTTCCTGGGGAAGGCGTTCTCGCAGACTGGTCGCCACGTCGGAATAGGCATGGTGCATGATGCCGATCTGCTCGATCTGCGTGTACTCCAGGACATGGGCGCACAACGTGTTGGTCAACTGCTCCCGGCTACAAACTTTCTCAATGGGGATCAGTCTGCCTTCCTCCATCGTCAACAGGGGCTTGATCCCCAACAGCGATCCCAGGCGGCTCAAAGAGGCTGTGAGGCCGGTGCTTCTCTCGAGATAATGGAGGCTTTCCGCGAAGAAGGTGGCAAACAACCTGGGAACAGTGCCAGCCACCTCCCGGGTAATCCAATTCATGTCCGAGCCCGCGGCGGCGGCCACCACCGCCGTCTCAACGAGGAACCCCAGCCCCAAGGAAACACTGCGCGAGTCGATGACACGTACGGACACCCCCGCCAAGTCCCTGCTCGCGCTCACCACCGCCTGATGGATGGGACTCACCATGCCACTACTGTGAATCGCGACGATGCTCCGGCTCTCGCGGGCCGCCAACTCAAGGGTTGCCCGCACCGTATCGGGCTTCGGTGGCACCACTTCCGGCATGGAGGCGGACGTGCACGGTCCAGAACGGACCAGCCGGTCGAACATAGCGTCCGCCGTGAGTTCCGTATCCTCCACTTCCTGCCCAAGCAGGCGGATCCGATGGGGAATGGTAAACACCGGCAGACCCGTCCGAAGAAAGGCGTAGCTATCCGTGACGATCGCGGTGTCTTGCATGAAGATGTTCGACGAAGGTCAAGGACGCCTGCTACTCGATCGCAAACAAGTACATGTGGTTCCGTTGGCGGGTGTCCACCCACTCCAGGTCAAGTGAAGTGGCAGCGGCAACCAGCGCCTCCACGGCCGCATCCTGGTCAGGCCCGGCGTCGGCTCCCCGGTACGCGGTCAGGAACTCCGCCTGCCCTTGCTGAATCGCTGCAAACTGAGGCTGAAGATATTCCCTCAGGAGAAAGTCCACTGCGTCCTCAACCCGGGACCATCCTCCCAACACGGTTTCGCCGCCAGCGAGCGCTACGAACTGTCCTTCCAACACCGGTCCACGCTCCGAACCGGAATTGCGCACGGACTTGGCAACAGAGCCGTACACGGACGCATTGGCTGCTTCCTGCATTCCGCCCACAACCGCATTCCGGGGTCCCCCGCTTGGTTCGAACCTGTACATCGCGGCCACGCCGGACAACACAAAGGGAGTACCAATCACGGTCGCCGAGGCGGGTGGTAAACCAGCTACGGCAGCCTGTGCTGCCGGCAGGGCATTGCTGTGGTTGGGCAGCACGAGCACGTGGCTGCCTCCGGCTGTCCGGATTGCATCCTGAAACTGTCCCACCGAGGGGTTGTAGGTATCGTTGCATTGAATCAAGCAATTGGCTCCCAGCGACTCGAACAATTCCGCGAACCCCGGACCAGCCGCAACCGCGACCAAGGCCAGTTCATCGGATCGGGCTGGTTGAAGCACCTGTACTGTCCCTTGGTCCTGTGTGGATGCCCGGTCCTTCGCCATGGCCGCGGCCTGAGCATCCAGATTCTCGACCACGACATCCGTAATGAAAGCACTGGCACAGCCCCATGACAACACTGTGCCCGGATCGCGCGCATGCACGTGCACCTTGACCAGTTCCTCGTTGCCTTCGACTAATCCGTACTCGCCCATGGCTTGCAGTTCGGCGCGCATTTGGTCCACGGGATTGACCGGATGGTGTGCCAGGAACTGGATATCGAAGCCGTGTTCGACAGCCGGAACTTCGCCCTTGGCATAACCGACAGGCAACGGTGCTATGGATTCGGCCGGCGGGTCGAATTCGGAAACCTGCACGCCCCTAAAACCCTTAAGCAGACCTTCCAGGTAAAGTGCCAAACCCCATCCACCTGCGTCCACGACTCCTGCCTCCTTCAGGACAGGCAGGAGTTCCGGGGTACGTTGAACCGAATCCCTGGCTTCCTCACACGCCGCGGACAACATGGCGTCGAAGCCGACCGACACGGGCAGCCGGGCCACGTGCTCCGCAACATCCCGAGCCACGGTCAACACCGTACCTTCCCGCGGTTCGGCCACGGCGGACTGCGACTTTCCGGCTCCCGCCGCGAACGCCTTTGGCAACACGGAGGCATCCAGCCGGCCGGCTGATGTCACCTCTGCGGCAAAGCCAGCCATGAACTGGCTGAGGATGACACCAGAATTGCCCCTCGATCCGGCCAAGGCAGCTTGCGCTGCTCGGGCCCATATGGCCCGGGCGTCGTCCGGGCCCGAACTGCCGGCAGCCTCTACGACCGCCTGCAATGTCAGTGTCAGGTTAGTTCCGGTATCTCCGTCGGGAACCGGAAACACGTTCTCGCGGTTCAGCTGCTCCCGGTGCCGCGCCACCCAAGCGGTGGCCATACCAAGCATGCGGACGGCCACGTCGCGGGATACGGGTCCTGTCTGGGATTGCACGGGGGTATCGCTGAATTTGCGCCGAACAGGCAAGGCCCACCAAGCCGGACGGTGGACACCGTGCCCTCGGTGCAAATTATAGACATTCGAACCGGTTGGGCCCCGGTGTGGGGTTGTCCCGGTAAGGCTCCGGGTTCGAAAATCGCGGATTGGGCCCACAGATCCCTGCCGGCACTCTCGCGGCCGGTCGGGCGCGAGCCGACCTCCGCCACCAACGGATCTGGTTCAACCCGGAAGCCTCGACGCCGTACTGCAAACCCCTGCCACTACCGTCGTTGGATCAAACCTCCACCCAATCGGGCGAGTTGGAGTAGACTGTCTGCTTGCCTCCCAGGCGTCCACGCGGCGCCCACACGGAAGGAAACACGATCGGGACTGTCGAGAGGAAGCAACAATGCCAAAGTGCGACAACTGTGCCAAAGGCCCCCTGTACGGCAACAACAGACCCTGGTCGAACAAGGCAACCCGAAGGCAGTGGCACCCCAACATTCAAAAGATCAAGGTGATCGAGGCCGGCCGCAAGGTGACCAAGCGACTGTGTACCTCCTGCATCAAGTCCCTGAGTCGTTAGGCGACACTGTCCCCGGCTTGCAGCGCAACGGGTGCAGATTCCAACTTGAACCTGGTGCTGAGTTGGCCGCAGCCGGCGTCCATCTCGACACCGCGGCGCACCCGGACGCTGACCGGTACCCCACTCGCCTCCACTTGCGCGGCGAACGCCCGAACCCGCCCATCCGGAGTGGGCCGGTAGGGCTGTCCGGGTATCGGGTTGAACGGAATCAGATTGACGTGGCAGCGCCGTCCCCGTAGCACCCGCCCAAGTTGTCGGCCAAGTTCAAGGGTATCGTTTACGCCATCGAGCATCACATATTCGTATGTGACCCGGCGTCCAATTCGTTCGACGTATTCGTCCGCCGCTGCCATGATGTCGCGGATGGGCCATCGCCTGCCCGGCGGCACCAATTGGGTACGCAGGTGGTCATGGGGAGCGTGGAGGCTGACGGCCAGCCTTAGCTGGAGCCCTTCGCCGGCCAGCCTGCGCATGGCCGGCACCACGCCGATCGTGCTGACGGTTATGTTGCGTGCACCCAGTCCGTATGCCTCGGGGGATGTCAGCATGCCGATTGCATCCCGCACCGGACCGTAGTTGTGCAGGGGTTCGCCCATGCCCATGAAGACAACATTGGTGACCCGCGAACCGTCGGCCCGCGCGCGATCCGTTGCCAAATCCCGGCGCTGTGCCAGCAGACCCGACAAGGCCAGGACCTGCCCCACGATTTCGCCTGCCGTTAGATTGCGGGTCAGGCCATCTAGGCCCGTGGCGCAAAATGTACAGCCCATGGCACAGCCGGCCTGGCTGCTGATACACAGGGTTCGCCGCCGATCGTAGAGCATCAGGACCGCCTCGATCGTGGCACCGTCGGCAAGCCGGAACAGTACCTTGAGGGTATCGCCCGACTTAGACAGGCGACTGTCCGCGATCTCCAGTGGCCAAACGGACCCCCAATCCGCCAGTTGCCGTCGCAGCGGTTCCGGCAGGTTGGCCATCTGCTCGCTGGCTTCAACATACTGTCCATACACCCAACTGTAGATCTGCCTGGCCCGGTAGGCCGGGTATCCCCATTCGGCCAGCAACCCCACCAAGTCATCGCGAGACAGGTCGAGCAGGGAACGCATAGCGGTCAAGGTTCGGAGGGGGGCAAGAACTTGTACGGAACGAACTCGGGGCCTGGCAGGTAACTGCGTCCATCCTGTGTCGCAGCCGGGCGGCGAATGCCCGACGCTACGAGTCTGCCACCCCTCCGTCCGAGTGGAATGCGCCGTACACCCGGCGCGTCAGACCACCGGCCGTTCCACTATCGAAATCGGGTGCGCAACGGGCTACGGCCTGTTCGTCGACTTCAACTCCGAGTCCCGGTCGGGTCGGGGGCTCGATCCAGCCGTCCGACACCGGCAGCGGATCGACAACCAGTTCGTAGACATCCGGATTGTCAGCCGGGTCGATCATTTCTTGGATCACGAAGTTCGGCATAGCGAAGTCTGCGTGGACACACGCCGCCGTTGACACCGGACCGTAGGGATTGTGGGGGGCGATGCCGGCATAGTGGACATCCGCCATCGATGCAATTTTCATCAGTTCCGTGATGCCGCCTGCGTGACAACAATCCGGCTGCAGAATGCTGGCGGCATCAACATCAAGAATTTCCCGGAAACCCCAGCGTGTGAACAATCGTTCACCGGTGGCGATCGGAGTATCCAGCTTTTCGCGCACGGCCGCCATGGCCTTGGGATTTTCGGCCTGGCAGGGTTCCTCGAGGAAAAACGGCGACGCCTCTTCGAATGCACGACCATAGCGGACAGCCATTTGCGGGGTCAGGCGGCCGTGCAAGTCCAATAGGATGTCGACTTCATCGCCCACCGCCTGCCTAACTTCATTGAGGGACGCAGCAGCCTGTTTCACCTTCGGGATACCCTCCACGATGCCGGTGATCGGAACCGGTACGGTCTTGATAGCGGACCACCCCGCGTCCTTTTTGGACACCGCCGATTCTGCCGCCGATTCCGCGGTGTCGCCACCAAAGTGGGTATAGGCCCGGACTCGGTCTCGAACCCTGCCCCCCAGCAACTCGTACACCGGCCGCCCAAACTCCTTGCCCTTGATGTCCCAAAGCGCCTGGTCGATGCCGGACAGCGCCGACAGGCCAATCACTCCCTGTCTCCAAAAGCCGCTGCGATACATCAGTTGCCAAAGGAACTCCGTGCGCAGAGGGTCCTCGCCTTGAATCATGGATGCGAAATCCCGGAGGCAACCCGCCACGGCACGCGGCTTGCCTTCAAGGGAGGCTTCGCCCCATCCAACCAAACCGGGCTGATCCGTCTCGACTTTGACAAACACATATATCCGGCTCGCACCGGCTGCCAGCAGGGGCTTGACGTCCGTAATTTTCATAGTTTGGCACGGAAGCGCAAGGATAGAGACAACACGGTACCACCACCTGTCAGTACTTGTAGTCTTCCCTGATCGGACTGAAAATATCCACCACCCTAGCGGTTTCCGTCCCCTTGACAACCACGCTGTGCTCCACGTTGCCGGGGACGAAAAACACACCTCCGGGACCTACCGTTGTGGTTTCGCCCTGCATGGTGAATTCCAGGGTTCCGGAAACGACGTAGCCCGCCTGTTCCTGCGGGTGGCTGTGGACGGGCACCACCGAGCCGGCCTGCATGTCCACGAGTGAAATCATGATGTTGTCGCCCCAGAACGTCCGGAGCGCAGGACCCTGGTCGCCGAACGGTGTCAGCGCCGGGCGGTTGTCGGAGTCGAAAAACGGCACGGATGTACTCCTGGCTTGTATGGATGGTTCGGCTACTGTTCCTTTACCAAGTACATTTCGGTACCGGTTCGGGTAATTCGCTCTCGGTTGATGGGGACGGCGTTGCAAGCCCCCGCAACTCGAGTCCGGGTGGAGCAGTCCCCACCGTAGTCCTGGTTCGTTCCGCGAGCAGGGCGCGCACGTCCCTGTAGGGCATGTACAACGTGATCTCCTCGTCGTACAGCCTCGCCAGAATGTTGCAGGCGGCATTGACGTCCGCGTCCAGCACAACCCCGTCAAGACAGTAAAACCGGTCCCAGCGACGATGGCCCTGCAACAGGCCCGTGCGGGAGTCGATTTGCGATGTGTAGGCCGGATTGACCAATGCCAACGCAGAACCTCTGCGCCGAGATATCGAGGTGAGGGTGTCCGCCATCACGCCCTTGACCCAGCCGCTCAAACGGCGGTTGGTGTCCCTGTGGCGGTACGGAGCGGACTTCATGTGTGCGGACAGGTCCTCGCAGGCGATCGTGCCGGCCTTGTCCACGACGGTGTGGGCGGCCTGGCAGAGGTGGTCGCGCACCTGCCTGTGGTGCAGGGTCCGCCGCCGGTTCCTCTTTTGGTTGCCGAGATTGTTCTTCCGGATGGTGTCGGCCTTGCGGTGGTTGCCCTTGGCCCGGTGCTTCTGCTCGGTGTCCCGGAGGTGATTGCGCCGCGTTCCCTTGACCTTGCGGTGGTCGCTCTCGGCGGACAACAGGTCGCCCAGACCCTCGCCGTGGCGCGTCCCGTCGCTGTCCGTGTAGGCTTCGGTGTAGCCCTTGTCCACCCCGACCGTGGCCTCCCCGCAGGGACGCGTGCTGCACACCCGGGTCTCGTCCACCGCATAGTGGACTTCCACCTGCTCGTTGTCCCGCAGGAGGATGCGGAGGGTGCCGGAGGGCAGGTGTGTGCCCTTGAGCGGAATGGCAATGCGTTGGCCGCGTTCCAAACCCTGGAGGTACACCCAGGCCCGGTCGTGCCAGACCTTGGTGGTGTAGGAGCCGGCGTCGGCCACGATCTGATTCGTCACATGGGACCGGCCGCCCCGCCACTGCTTCCGCATCTGCCGGTGCAGGAACGGGTCCTCGGTCCAGCGGTTTTGCTTCAGCAGGCTGTACAGACGCTCGCGTTCGGCCTTGTCGCCCCGCGTGCGGTGCCGGATGACCTTCTTGACCGGCACCTTGGAAGCCTCCCGCGCCGCCGCGATGTCCCCCAGGGCATCGGCCAGCGTGGCCTTGCCCAGACGCGCCGGCAGCCCGTGCCAGTCACAGCCCTCCACCATCCAGGCATCGCGGATCTCGTAGGGGGATTGAAGGACCGTGGCCACTCCGCTGCACCGTCGCCAGGCATCCGCGCGCACCTGGCCGCACAGCGCGGCCATGTCGGATAGCTGTTCGTACTTGGCCGCGTTCAGCCCCTGGCTGTGAAGTACGCGCGTGACCTTCTCAGCCATCGACGGCGGCATCCCTGATTTGCTTCCGGTACCGGCGCAGGCTGGGCAGGCGACCGGAAAAGGTTCGCATCACCAACATCAAACCTTCGACCCACTCCGCCTGCGGGGACAGACTGGGCTGGTTGACCACCCGGATCTCGCAGCCGTGGCTCTCGGCAAAGTACGCGAACCAGTCAAACCCGAACCGGCAGAGACGGTCCTCGTGGGCCACCAGCAGGAGGCCCGGTTCGCGCTTCCCGATCCGTTCCATCAACGCACGGAACACGGGCCGCCGGAAGTCCAGGCCGTCCCCGATTTCGGTCCGCCACGCGTCCACCGCCAGGCCCGCCCCCAGGCAGAACGTCTCCATCGCCTGCTGTTGCGACCGCAGCTCGTCCCCTTGCGCCCGGTTGGACACGCGGCAGTAGACCACGGTGCGCCCGGCTTCGGAGGCACGCTCCACGCCGAAGTACCGCTCCACGTCCGCCTCCGTGTAGTAGCGGTGGCCGGCCGGCGTGCGGCGGTCCGGCAGCTTGCCCTTCAGGCTCCAGGCCTTGACCGTGTTCTTGTGCACCCCAATCTTGGCCGCGAACGCGGCCGCCCGATGGATCTTCATATCCACAGAATGCCCTTCAGTACCGATATGTTGTGCTGGTAAGATGCTCCCTGAACGGCAGGGACCGGCAACCCTGCGTCCCGCCATTCCCGTGTCGGCCTCCGGCCGGCGCGCCAGTGTGCCACAGAGCATCCGGTGCCCACCGATGCAGTCTCGGCCATGGCGACGCGGACACGCGGCTCCTGCGCTAGAATGCGGCCCATCCCTCCATCCGGTTCCCTGTCCATGACCCGGCATCCACTAACGGCTGCGGTGGCAGTCAGTCCATCCCTTTTCAACGCCTTGTTCGGAGAAGGGAGCCAGCAGGATCTGGCTTCACTGGCCGCGTTGCGCTACCAGGAGGAGGACGAGCGCCTTTCGGAGGACGAGTTGATCGCCTTGATCCGGGATTGCGAGGTCGCGATCACTGGCTGGGGGACACCTCCGTTCTCCCAAAATGTGGTGGATGCCTGTCCGAATCTGAAGTTGGTGGCCCATTCCGCCGGTACCATCAAGCGTCTACTTCCCGATCCGGTCTGGAACAGAGGAATCAAGGTTGTCCATGCCGCAGCCGCAATCGCGCCGGCCGTGGCCGAGATGACAATCCTGCTGATGCTGATGTGCCGCCGAGACGTGCACAACATCAGCAGTCGCATGCATGCGGGAGAACAGTGGCCCCAATCATCGGAGTTGGGCTTCGAGCTGGGGGGGACCCGGGTCGGGGTCATCGGAGCCGGTCACACCGGCCGCAACGTCATCAAGCTCCTACACGGGTTCTCCGCGGACATTGTGGTCTACGATCCGTACCTGTCCCCGGAACGGGCTGCCGAACTGAAGGTGACCCGGGTGTCACTGGAGAACCTGATGTCCACCTGTCCCGTCATCACGGTCCAGGCTCCGACCACGCCGGAGACCTACCACATGATCTCCAAGGAGCATCTGGCCATGATTCAGGACGGGGCCCTGTTCATCAACACGGCCCGTTCCCATGCCGTGAATGCCGATGCCCTCTACGAAGCCCTGAAGACGAACCGTTTCCAGGCCGCACTCGATGTCTTCGACAGCGAACCCCTGGCTGTCGCCAGCCGTTTGCGCGGGCTGCCCAATTTGGTGCTGACCCCGCACTTGGCGGGCAAGAGCGAACAGGCCCGCAAGCGACAGGGAGCCCTGATTGTCGAACAGCTGCACCTGTACGCGGCTGGCCAGCCGCTGACGCAGGAAGTCACGCGGGACATGTTGGTCACCATGGCCTGAACATACAATCTCCTGCAACATGCGCATCAACCTTCAATCCCAGTCACTCCGGACCAATTCCCAAGGACTGTCGGAGTGGGTCAGGGATGTCAGGGAAACCGAAATCGAACCGGCCCACAGCGCAATTCTGGTCTGCGACGTATGGGATCGGCACTGGTCGAAAGGTGCGAACCTGCGCTTGGCGGCCCTGCTGCCGCGGATGGAAGACCTCCTGCACCGTACACGCAGTCGCGGCTTCCACATTGTCCATGCGCCTTCGGACACGTTGGCGTTCTACGCAGACTCCCCGGCGCGGAAACGAATTGCCGAGTTGCCGCTGATTCCCCCACCGGCAGATTCGGTCCGTGAAGATCCGCCCCTGCCGATCAACGACCAGGACGGTGGTTCCGATTCGGGCGAGGACACGCCGACTGCCGTTTGGACTCGCCAACACCCGGCCCTGACCATCGATCAGGACCGGGATGTGGTATCCGACAACGGACCGGAAATCTGGAGCTGGATGCAACACACCGGAATCCGTCGGCTGTTCATCCTGGGTGTCCACACTAACATGTGCATTCTCAACCGAACCTTCGGCATCAAACAGATGGTCCGCTGGAATGTGCCTGTGGCCCTAGTCCGGGACCTCACCGACAGCATGTACAATCCGGCCTGTCCTCCCTATGTCAGCCACGATGCAGGCACCGGTCTGGTCATCGACTACATAGAGAAGTTTTGGTGTCCCACCGTCCACAGCCAATACCTGTTCGGCTTGTAGAC
The DNA here is from genome assembly GCA_009841145.1 of Caldilineaceae bacterium SB0661_bin_34. GTDB lineage: Bacteria > Chloroflexota > Anaerolineae > Caldilineales > Caldilineaceae > Bin34. Next base: position 42,783 of record VXMJ01000057.1, read on the forward strand.
AACCTGGTGGGACCTGTCGTCGCCATTATGTTCACAGGAATCAGACCAGATGCCCCTGGGTACCGCAAACCAAGTCATCGCCGGTGGCGGCTGCCACCACATCGCCCTTCAAACCCGTGACTGGGAGGCCTCGCTGAGGCTGTACCGGGATGTGCTGGGCATGCCGGTGTCCGCTCAGTTCGGCACTCCGGAACGGAGAGTTTGGCTTCTCGACATGGGCGATGGCAGTTTCATGGAACTGTTTGAGCCCACTGCGGACACCCCGGCGCCCGGTACCGATGCGGCCAACGATCCCATCTTCCATTTCGCGTTGGCCACGTCGGACACCAAGTCCAGCATCGAACACGTACGGTCCGCCGGTTACGAAGTGACCGTGGAACCCAAGACGGTTGAACTTGGCGACATGACCGTAACAATCGCCTTCTTCAACGGTCCCAGCGGGGAGAGCATCGAGTTCTTCCAAGTGCACTGACAGCGGCATCGCCGGGTTGCCCGCGCACCGGTACCGCAGCGGCTGGTGCGACGCCACTTGGGATCCTTGTTGACGGGGCCCTCCAATTCGGCCCCGCAAGTTGCGCGTTTCCGGGGAGAGGCTGGCAGTGACCGGATTGCCGATCCTGGCCGATAAGGCGGCGGCCAAGGCCAGATCACCACTGAAGCTCTATGTGCAGGGTCCGTACGGCACCGGCAAGACCTCCTTGTCCCTGCACAGGTTGGCCTGGCTGCAACAAACCTTTCCGGCTGAGGGCTTCAGGACAGTGGTCCTCCTGCCGACCAACCTGTCGCGGCCCGAGTTCCGCAGACGGTGGTGCCCATTCGCCAACCGGACCGCCAACCAGCCGCGGATACTGACGCCCCATCGCCTGGCCAGCACCGCGGTGACCCTGGCTTGGCCTGAACTGGCGGCGGAAGCCGGCTTTGCAACGCCGCTGGCCGAACCTGTCCCCATCACCCGGGAGCATGTGCAATACATCCTCATCCCCCGTGTGAAGTCCCTGTTCCAAGAGGGCAGGCTTGCGGGGGCGGCAGCCAAGTACAGCCGCCGGGAACGGAGGGTGGTACGGGAGGCGATTGAAATCCTGCGGGCGTCCGCAATGTACAGGCTGACGTTCCAGGAGGCGCAGAACCGCCTGATTGACGGTCTTCAACCCGGACCCTACCGGGAAGGAGTTGCGGCATCCCTGACCAATGTCGCGGACCTCCTGGCAGACTTCCGGCGGTTCTGCCTGGCACACGGCCTGATCGACGAAAGCCTGCTGATCAGCCTGTTTTACCGGGTTATTGAACGTGAAGACCTCCTGCAAAGCTGCGTGTTACCCACCTGTCGCCACTTGCTGGTCGAGAATTTAGAGGAACAGACCTATAACACCCACGCGCTTATTCGAACACTGGCGCCCCATTTGGAATCACTCCTCATCACGGCGGACGAGGATGCCGGTGTCAGGTACTTCGATGGTGGATACCCCGAAGGCTGCAGCGACATTGCCGCACTGTGCGATCTGCGCGTGCGGACCGCCAATCCGGCCAATCCGATCCAATCCCTTCTGGCCGAAGGGCTCAACGCAGCGAACAGAGACCGGGATCCTGCCCTATCCGAAGTCATCGACTGGGACGTGGATGGGCGGATCGAATTGCGTTCAACGGGTGGCAGGGCGAAGGGACCGCATGGCGGACGATTGGTCCACTCCAGCCACCAACACAACATTGACATGCTCGCCGGGGCAGCGGATCTCGCGGCGAGTCTGATTGCAGGCGGCGTTGAGCCCGGCGCCATCGCCTTGGTGGCCCCGATCGTCACCAATCAAATGAGGGTGACCCTGAAACAGCACCTTGCCGATGCCGGTGCCAACCTGTACTCGCACCGTCCCAGCCGCGCCCTGCACGAAGAACCAGCCACGAGAGCATTGTTGTGTCTCGCCCGGATCGCCTATCCCGGACTCGCCGCGAGTGGACCCGGAGAGCTTGATCTCCGCGTTGCATTGATGAAGTCCATCAAGGGTCTGGCCGGTCTACAGGCGCACCACTTAGCCAGGGCCTGGCTCCCCCACTGGGAGTCCGATGAAACGGGATTCATTCACTTGCCCGCCGAGATAGGCGAGCAAATCGGCACAACCCGTGGCCGGGACTGGGACGCACTAAGGAATTGGTTGGTTGCCTACCGAAGCGAGGAAAGTACATTTTCACTGCACGGATTTCTCGCCCGTCTGATCCACGAAGTGCTGAGCAAACCCCAGTATGGATTCGACCGTAATCCGGAGGATATGCGAGTAGCCGCGCATTTGGCACGTTCGGCTGCCGTGTTCAGGGAACTCGTACTGAAACACGGAATCCATACAGACTTGGCAACCGACCCGGAGAACGGGGCCGCCGCGCTGTTCACGGATCTCGTGGAAGAGGGGTTGCTGGGCGATCCCTATGTCCCGGACGAGGATCCGCCCGGAGACGCCGTCTTCCTGGCACCTGTGACATCCCTACTGATGCGGTACCGGTCATGGCGACACCAGATATGGCTAGACATTGGCAGCGAACTCTGGGGGCAACGCCTGCGCGGGCAGCTGGCTCATCCGTGGGTGCTGTCCCCCACACGCACGCATGGCGGCCCGTGGCGGGACGGCGAGGAAACCCTGGTCAGCAGGATGCTCCTGCATCGCTTCGTGACGGGCCTGGCACGGCGCACCCGCGATTGTGTATGGCTCCTGCACTGCGACTACAACGAAAGGGGTGGCGAACAACGAGGCCCGTTGTTGCCCGTTTATCAGTACGTTGCCAATGTGGAAGAGGAAAGCAGTCACCCCCCCACCCCGTACGAGGTTGTGCAACCCCGGAACCGGTCATGAACGAGGAAACAGCCTATTGGAACGGGCGGTACACCCACGGCAGTACGCCTTGGGACACCGGCATCACACCACCCGAAGTCGTTGCGTTCTGGGAAGCACACAGCGACCACTTTCCCCCAGACGCCTTGGCCGTGGATGTAGGTTGCGGCACACAGACCAACCTGGAGTTCCTGGCCCAACAGGGCGTCCGTGCCATCGGCTTCGACTTGAGTCTGGTCGCCCTGATTAAGGGTCTGCATCGGCACCGGGAGGCTCGGGCTTCCGGTTTGCGGACGGGAGCTGCCGTCGCGGACGCGTCCACATGGCCATGCCGAACGTCGGAAGCCAGCTATGTGCTCGATGTCGGCTGCCTGCACACTCTGGAACCGGACCAGCGACGTGCGTATGTCCTTGAACTGGCACGCGTGCTGAAACCCGGAGCCTGGTATCACCTGTTCTGCTTTCAGCGGCTTTCGCCGGCGCCACTCGACCTGGAACAGCGCAGGTTCTTCCTCAAGGGGGAGCTGGATGCGTTGTTCGACGAACAGTTTGTCACCGACCTGGAACAAGTGGACGAACAACCCCAAGACGGGAAACATGGCACGTGGAGGCTGATGCGCAGCATAGGATGATCGCGGCCTTGACCCGTCCGCACCACTTCCCAACCTTCGCCGACGGCGATTCGGCCGCGCGGGGAGGGAATGGTCCCGGCCGTCCCCGACATCAGGCGGTTCCCCAGGCCGTCTAACATTGAGCGATTGCTCAGGGACCAGACCTCGATCCCGCAACCAAAGACAGAGTGCACCATGCCAGATTCCCAAACCCGATTTCGGTTGGATAATTCTTTGGAGACTCTTTACGCCGGACGGGCTGCCGACCTGGCCTGCACCGCCGATGATCCCCGCTCCCTGTTGGCGTGGCAAGTCGCAACGCGGCGTCAAGCGAAGGCGATGCTGGGCATCGCGGATGTGCCAACTCCCCGCATCACGTCCAGGTTTCTGTTGCACAAGCGGGATCGGGGCCTCATCGAAGAAGAAAAGTGGCTGGTCGAGACCGACTCGGCTCCGGACATACCCCTGTACTTGTTGCGGCCAACCGCGTCCAATCCCCGGGGCACACTGCTGGTCTTCCACGGACACAACCCGTCCGTCCAGACCATTCTGGGAAACTACCCGTCGAAAGAGGAGCAGAGTGAGGCCGAGGGACGCGACGGAAACTACGCCCAACTGTTGGCCGAAGCCGGCTATCTGGTGTGTTCGGTGGAACAGCGGGGTTTCGGCGAACGGCAAAGCGGAACCCCTGTGCAGGACATTCCCAACTCGTGTCGGCACCAGTCGTTCTTCTACCAGATGTTGGGGCGCACCATGGTTGGGGAACGGTGCCTTGACGGCAAAGTCGCACTGGACTTCCTGGCCACCATGGAGAACCCGGTGTCCGGCGACATCGGCATAACCGGCAACTCTGGCGGCGGCACGACCACACTCTGGCTGGCAGCCATCGACGAGCGGCTCGCGGTGGCCGTACCGGGATGCTACTTCTGCAGCTTCAAGGAGTCGATCATGGATATCCGACACTGCGAATGCAACTATGTGCCCGGGTCCGCCGGCCGGCTTGACATGGGAGACTTGGCCGCCTTGATTGCCCCGAGACCGCTCCGGTGTATTCAGGGAATCATGGATCCGATATTCCCGATCGACGCATCCCGCGCGGAATTCGCACGAACCAGGAAGGTCTACGAACTCCTGGAGGCTTCGGATCGGATCAGCATGTCCGAATTCGAGACCGGGCACGCCTACAACGCAGGGGCCGCCGCCGATTGGTTCGACCGCTGGCTTTGAGCGTACCGGTTGGCGAGACCAGGTACGTGAGGACCGCAAGCGATGCAGCCCCCGCGCGCAACGGAACCGGACCACCAGGCAGCGTGCATCGCCACTTGGCAAACGGGCAGCTCGGGGTTCCCGGCGGCCTGACTGCCGGAGGCGAAACCCAACCATCGTTTCCCGCACCTTCGTCCGGTAACCTACAATTTCCGTGCCGGGCCCGGTTCCCGCAGCCCGATCGTTCCCGTCCCCTGCAACCCGTCCCGCGAGGTTTCCATGGCCGCAGCGCAGTCACGTCCCAACCTGATCCTGATGGGCATCGATTCCATTCGTGCCGACCACATGAGCTGCTACGGCTACGAACGCCTGACAACCCCCCATCTGGACAAGTTCGCGGACAGCGGCGCCTTGTTCGAGAACACCATCAGCGCCCACATTCCAACCACATCGGCCTACGGTTCGATGCTGACCGGCCGCGACACGTTCGGAACGCAGGTTGTGGCCCTGCGCCACCGCGGAGGTCTGCGATCGGACATCAAGACCTTGCCGGAAATGCTGCGGGCCGTTGGATACGACACCACGTGTGTCGGGTTCACGGGCAACCCCAGTTCGCGTGGCTTCGACACCTACCTGGACTATGCGGCCTGGGGCAGCTGGGCCACGGGACGCAGTCCCAAGGCCCAGAAACTGAACGAGGTTGCGGTACCCGAGCTGGAACGCTTGGCGGCGGGCGACAGGCCCTTCTTTCTCTTCCTCCGGCACATGGATCCGCATGCCCCCTACCTGCCGCCGGCACCATACGAACGGGCGTTCTACCACGGCAATGAACTGGACCCCGGCAACCGCTCCATGGATCCGGTGATGGCGTTCAAGCCCTTCAGGGACTTCTTCCGCATGTGGATGCCGCCCGGTGTCACCGACAAGGACTACGTGATCGCGCAGTACGACGGCGCGATTGCGTACATGGACGCCTGCATCGCCACGCTGCTCGAATCGATCACCGCCCTGGGGCTGGACAACAACACGCTGGTGGTGATCAACGGGGATCATGGCGAGACCCTCTACGACCACGAGTGCTGGTTCGACCACCACGGCATCTACGACAACGTACTGCACGTGCCGCTGCTGATGCGGTTCCCCGGCCGAGTCCCGGCAGGCCTGCGCCTGGCCGGCTACAACCAGCACAAGGACCTAGTCCCGACCATCCTCGACTATCTCGGGGAGGAGACCGACCAGGATCTGGACGGACGCAGTCTGCGCAAGCTGGTCGACGGGGAGATGGACACCTTCGAAACCGGGATTTACATCACCGAATGCACCTGGATGCGCAAGCACGGCTGGCGGACTCCGCAATTCAAGTACATGCATGCCCTGGAGCCGGATTTCCACTTCAAACCCGAAATCGAGCTGTATGATCTGAGTGTGGATCCGGGGGAAGACCACAACATCGCGCCGGAAAATCCCGAACTGTGCGACTATTTCGAAGGTCGGATCCAGGCCTGGATCGCCAAGCGGGAGGCCGAGACCGGTCTGCCCAACCCCGTGCAGAACCAGCCGCACTGGCATGGGAACATGGACATTGAATACTTCCGTTCGTCGCAGGAGGCCTACGACACCCTGCATATTGGGGATCCCATGCAGGGCCAGCGCCTGCAGGCGGGAGAGAGCGAGGATTGACAGGCCCGGTCGGACCACAGCCGGCCACCCATCAATGCCCTTGAACGAGACCAGAGGAGGAGCAAGGCACCCATGTTGAGCCAACAGCAAATCGATCAGTTCCACCGCGACGGCTTCCTGAACGCCGGCAAGGTCCTGTCCCAGGAGACTGTCGACCGCCTCAACGCTGAGGTGATGCGGACTATCGAGGACAGCGAAAACCCCGAAGTCCGGCAACCCGTCAGCTGCCGCAACCTCAATGTGAACGACGAGGAACCGGTGTGGCAAATCGTGGACATCTGGATCAGTTCGGAATCCTTCCGCGAGCTGATTTTCCACCGGGACGTGACGCAGGGACTGGCACAGCTGACCGATGCCACCGAGTTGCGGATCTGGCACGACCAAATCCAATACAAGCCACCGCAGAAGGGCGGAGTCAACATGTGGCACCAGGACGCGCCGCTGTGGCCCATCATTGCGCCCATGACGGAAGTCACGGCCTGGATTGCGCTGGACGATGCGGGAATCGACAACGGCTGCATGAGCATGGTGCCCGGATCCCACAAATGGGGCGACAACATCGACTTCCTCAATACATTGGAAAACTATGAGGCGATGCCGTCCACCTTCGATGGTCATGACATTGAAGTCCGGCGGTGTCCGGTCCAGGCCGGCGAGGTCCACTACCACCATTCCCTGACCTGGCACGGCAGCCACGCCAACACCAGCGGCCGGCCGCGGCGGGCCATTGCCCTCCACTACATGACCCAGGAAACCACATACGTTGCCAGCGGCGAACACATCATGAAGCCCTATGTCACCGTCAACGACGGCGACTTGTTGCAGGGCGAATATTTTCCGCGCGTCTATCCACATTAAGATCCGGACCCAACCGGGTCGACAGTCCAAAGGACCTTCCCCATGCTCAACGTTGCCGTGGTCGGTATCGGGAACATCGGCCAAAACCACTCGCGCATCTACCAGGCCCACCCGGACACGGAGCTCGTGGCGGTGGTGGACGTCGTCGAAGCCGCTGCCGTCGCCGGTGGCGAACGATTCGGCGTACCCCACTTCACATCCATCTCGGATCTGCTCGCGAGCGATATCCACGTGGACATGGCCAGCGTCTGCACCGCGGGCAAGGAAAACGGCGGCGACCACTACGAACCGACCATGGCCCTGCTCGGGGCCGGCATTCCGGTGCTGGGGGAGAAGCCGATTTCCAACGAGCTGCCCAAGGCGCGGGAGATGGTGGCCCTGGCCCAGGAACGCAACCTGCGATACGGCATCAACCTGAACCATCGGTTCACGCCTGCCGCCATACGGGCCAAGGAGTGGGTGGATGCCGGCCGCCTCGGGGAACTCAACATCATCAACATGACGATGTGGATCAACAACCCCAACGAGACGTCGGAGCATTTCCACATGCGGGCGCTGCATCCGCACTCCCTGGACGTGATGCGCTACTTCGCCGGCGATGTCGAGAAGGTGCAGGCGTTCTTCAAGAAGGGAAAGGGCCGTGCCATCTGGTCCAACGTGCAGGTCAACCTGCTCTTCCGGAACGGCGTCATCGGGCACCTGACCGGCAGCTATGATGCGGGGGGCAGCTTTGGGCTGGAGACCCTCGAGGTTGTGGGCTCCGCCGGCCGCTTCGTCCTGCGCGAAGCCTGCCAGCATCTGGAGTTCTACCCGCGCCACAGCATGGAAACCGAGTCCTACGCCTACCTGGGCGGCATGATGGCGTTTCCGGAGACCTTCGACTCGAGGCTCGCACGCTGGATCGAGCAGAACAAGGCCGGCGCGGCACCCGAAGACATCGATGCCTCGGGGGAGGACGCCCTGCGAGTTCAAACCATCATTGAAGGCGCGATTGAGTCCTGGCACACCGGAAAGGTGGTGTCCGTCTAGCCTACTTCCAAGTCCAAACTTTCGCCTAAGGAGCCCACATGCAGCTTGGCATCAATTCGGTCCTATTTGGGGGCCACGACCTGGAGACCGCCTTCAAGTACGCCCAGTGCGCCGGCTATGACGGCATTGAGCTGGCCGCCATCCCCGCAATGGCCGACCACTTGGACCTAGATCGATGGCAGGACCAGGCCGAGGACATCCGAAACCTGTCCCGGACCTACGAATTGCCCCTGCTAGCGATGGAGCAGCCGAGTCAGGAGCCCGAGGTGATGGAGAAGGCCATGCAGGCCGCCGCCGAGATTGGCGTACCCATCGTCAACTGCGGCCCGGGCGGCGAAGCCGACAATGAGGAGAGCCTACAGCAGTCCATCGAGGCACTGGGACGCCTGACGGACCGTGCCGAGCACTACGGTGTAATCCTCTGCGTTAAGGCCCATGTGGGCAACGCCGTGTACAACACGCCCACTACCCTGAAAGTCATGGAAGCAATCTCCAGTCAGGCTTTCGGCATCGACATGGACCCCAGCCACATCCACCGCGCGAACGAGAATCCCGTCGAGGCCATCGCGGCCGTAATCCAACGGGTAAAGCACGTTCACATCAGGGACTGCCGGGGGCGTCAGGAAGGACCCGGCGATCCGCAAAACCAAGCCAACGGCCGTGGCGACATCGATCTTCTGGGCTACATTCGCGTACTGCACGAACACGGCTACGACGGCCCCTTGAACCTGGAGGTGATTGGCGCCAGGGAATATGGCGTTGCCGAATGCTGCGTGATTGCCGCAGAGGCCAAGGGCCACATGCAAGCCTGCCTACAGGCTTGCGGAGCCCGTTGAGGATACCGGGACGGAATCCATGTGGGGCTGCGGCTTATGCCGACAGCCCGTTGACGGACACCCCAAGCTGACGAACCATCGCGCATGCGTCTCTGTGAGACGCCCCCGCCTACGAACGCCGGACCGGACCCGTAGGGCCGACGGTCTGGCCCGCTCGAATTATCCGGACTTCGCCTGCGGAGGCCCCTCCCATGTCTGTGCAGGCTGAAGTCCTGCAAACCATATCGAGACCGGTTGAGGCGTCCCTCCAGACCCTGTTGCGGCCTGTTCGATTTTTTAGGGATTACAACCCAGACGACTTTCCCGCCGATCTGATGGCGGGCATTACGACCGGCATCATCCTGATCCCGCAGTCGATTGCCTACGCCCTGATTGCCGGCCTGCCGCCCGAAGTCGGCCTTTACACGGCGATCGTTGCCCCGATCGCCGCCGCATTGTGGGGTTCCAGCAATCACCTCCACACGGGTCCGACCAACGCAGAGTCGTTGCTGGTCCTCATGATTGTGAGTTCCGTCGCGACCAGCAGTGATCCGATCGAGTTCCTCCTGATCGCGGGACTCCTCACCGTGCTCATCGGTGTCATGCGGCTGGCCTTGGGGTTGTTGCGGGCCGGATTCATCATTAATTTCATTTCCGACGCGGTCATGGTCGGCTTTACAGCTGGTGCCGGCCTGCTGATCATCACGTTCCAACTAAGCGGTTTGCTGGGGCTGGACGTGGAACGGACGTTCACGTTCATCGATGCCGCGCGCACCCTCGGGCAGACGTGGGAGAGCCTGCACTTCGTCAGCCTGGCCCTGGGTTTGGGCACGGTAATCCTGATTTTCGCGCTACCGCAGCTCCATCCTCGGTTGCCGTCGCTCTTCCTGTCCGTGTTCCTTATGTCGGTGCTGGTGGCCTCGTTCGGCCTGGCTCACCGCGGTGTAAGCGTGATTGCGCCAGTGCCGGCCGTTCTGCCCCCTGTCGCCAATCTGCCCCTGACGGATTTCCAGTTGGTCGCCAAGTTGATCCCGGGCGCCTCGGCCATTGCCCTGATCGGCTTGATCGAGGCCCTCACGATTGCCCGTTCGATCGCGAGCCAGACCGGCCAACACCTGGACAACAACCAAGAAATCGTCGGGCAGGGAGTTGCCAACATTCTCGTCGGATTCCTGTCCGGATATTGCGCATCCGGCTCCTTCACCCGCAGCAGGGTGAATCTCAACGCCGGCGGAAAAACCCCCATGACGACCCTTTTGTCTGGCGTGTTTGTACTGGTGGCCGTGCTTACCCTTGGTTGGGCCATCCGCTACCTGGCCAAGCCGGTGCTGGCAGGGTTCGTGATTGCCACCGCCATCACCCTCATCAACCTGCCCCACGCTCTTCAGATCCTGCGTACGAGCAAATCGGAAACCTTCATCATGCTCGTTACCTGGGGTTCGGTGTTCGTCTTCTCCCTAGTCGAAGCAGTGGCCATCGGCATCACCGCCTCGCTGCTCGTGTACGTCTACAAGACCAGCCGACCCCGCGTGGTCCCACTGGTCCCGGACGCGAAGTTCAAGCACCTCCGCGAACGGAACCCCAACAAGGACCCGGTCTGTCCCCAACTGGACATCATCGCCATCGAAGGCGATTTGTACTTCGGGGCTGCGAACCATGTGGAGTACCTGCTGAGAAATCGGCTGGCGGATGCCGGACGCCAGTACTACGTTCTGCTGAACCTGCAGAACATGGTGAGGGTCGATATCAGCGGTGTCCACATGCTGGAGAATTATGTAAATGAAATCCGGGGCCAGGGAGGGGATGTCTATTTCTTCAAGATGACGGACATCGCCCGGCGCCTGTTCACCTCTTCGGGTTTCATGGACTTGGTCGGCCCGGATCACTTCCTGCACGACGAAAACGCCATCGACTACCTGTTCCATCGTGTGCTGAACCCCAAAGTGTGCATATACGACTGCCCCCTGCGTGTGTTCCGCGAATGTCAGAACCTGCCCAAAATCTCCATCCCCTTCCAGGACAAGGTCCAAGGCATGACTTCGTTGCCGTATGTACCCCTGATCCACGTGGAGGAGTTGGAGGGCCGATGCACGCGGCGGCCCCTGGACTTTGAACTCATTGACGTGCGGGAGGAGATGGAGTGGGACCGCGGCCACATTCAGGTGGCGAGGCACATGGCCTACTCGACCTTTAGCGTGGAGGACCTGGATGTGACGCCCGACCGCGAGGTGGTGGTGATCTCCCGTTCCACCCGTCGCTCGCGCATCATCGCCTACGTGTTGATGGAGTCCGGTTTCAGCAATGTCAAGGTGGTCGAAGGGGGCATGTCCGCCTGGATCGACGCCTCCTTCATGACCGCCATAAGCGTATACACATGACGATTCCCAACAGCCGTCCGGCTTGGCCAAACCATGAGATACCGGAACATCCGGAACCCTACCCCTACGTCTTCATGGGATTCGAGCTGGCGCGGGCTACGGAAGCCGCAGCGCTGGCCGCAGGTCGGTATGTCGGTTTGGGGCTGCCCCAACAGGCGGACGAAGAGGCCTCTACAAGCCTGCTCAAAGAACTTGGCTGGCTACCGTGCCAAGGGTATGTTATTGGCCACGGGCACCGTGAGCGGGAGGTCCAGAATCCGGACAATCCGGATTTGTGGGTTGGAACGGGTTCCGGGCCGGAGATGGACGTGGTCTACGCCGCGGTCGATGGCGCAAACCTTCTGGCACAGGGCAGACCCGGTGCCGTCTCCGTGATTTGCGCCACGCCCCGGGACCAGATGTGGCTGCCCCGCTCGGCCCTCAACATGCAGAAAATCGTAGTGGATCGCAGGGTGGCAAAGGCCCTGGTACCGGAGTGTCTGGACGCGCCGCCCGGATGGGTCCTGGCCTTGGTGGCACGCGAACTGGACAAGGACATCAGCGATTTGGTGGTCTGGGTACTCGACAGACCCCGCCACACCAACCTGGTATCTCAGATCCGTCTGGCGGGGGCCAGAGCCCAAATCCGCATTGACGGCGACATCGCCGGTGCCTTGCTGGCGGGCAATCCGGACAGCCGGGTGGATGTGCTCATGGGCGTGGGCGGGGCGGTGGAGGGCCTCCTGGCAGCCGCCGGCGTCAAGGCCATGGGCGGGGCCATGGTGACCCGGCTGGCTCCGCGCGACGAGGAAGAGCGCAGGATGGTCCTGGACGAGGGACACGACCTGCAGACCATCCAGGCGCTTGACGACCTGGTCAAGACCAACGACATCTACTTCGCGGCCACCGGAATTACCGACGGCGAACTGATACGCGGTGTGACCTTTACGGGTCGGCTCGCGAAAACCCACTCCCTGATCCTGGGCGAAGGCGGTGTCAAGCGATTTGTGCAGTCCGAACACCCCATGCGCGGCGGTCGTTCGATTGGCATGCAGGACAGTCACACCGTGCGCGCAGCCGATCCGGAAGCCGTCAGCGTTCCGCGATTGTGATGTCCCCCGCGTGCGCGGCGATGAAGTCCCAGTCGTAGACAACACCCAGGCCCGGTCCCTGCGGCACCGGGACGCAGCCATCCTCGTCCAACGCCTCTGGGTGATCCAGATAGCCGCAGGCATATATCGGAGGAACGCAATTCGGCATGTCCGGACCGATGAGTGCCATCTCGTACATGTGCGTGTTCGGCAGCGCTGACATCAGCGCCCGGTGACCAGGCCCGCACGCGTGCAGTTGCAGGTCGAACCCGAGCGCCTGGCACACGTGTGCGATTTTCAAGGCTCCGGTAATGCCCATGTCGTATTCGGGATCGACATGCACCATGTCGCACGCACCGTCCAGCAGAAAGTTCGCCTTCAGTTCGATGCCGCGCACATGTTCGCCCACGAGCAGCGGTGTCCGCAGCCGTTCACGCAGCCGGCGATGGCTGCGCGCCGAGGTTCCGCTGTCGCGGTAGGGATCCTCGTACCAGAAAAATCCGGCCTCGTCGCAGGCCTGGCCGACGTACAGGGCATCCATCCAGGTACGCAGCTGGCAGGCCGGATCCAGCATCAGCCTCCAGTCATTGCCCACGGCCGCACGCACGGCCAAGGCGTTCTCGGCCTCCTCGCGGGCGTCGCCTTCGTGCCAGCCATGGATTTTGAAGCCCCGAAAACCTGCTGCCCGGCATTCGCGGGCGTAGTCGACATAGGCTTCAATGCTGTCGAGGCCACCCGGTTCGCGCTGACCGTGATAGGTGCTGGCATAGGTCGGCAACCGAGAGCGAAACCCTCCGAGCATGGCTGAGACGGAAACTCCGTGTGCCTTGCCGGCCAGATCCCAGAGGGCCAGATCGAAGGACCCGTGTCCCATATGGTCGTAGGCGCGTGCCTCTCGCTTCAACTCCTCGTAAATCAGTTCCCGCTGCAGGGGATTCCGGCCCAGCAGCAAGGGTGCCAGCATCCGCATCTGCCCGAGTGTGGATTCGGTACCCACCCAATGCGTTACATACTCCCCGCTCAACCCTTCGTCGCAGAGAATGCGCACCGCGAAGCGCCGAACCGGCAACGAGCCGTCCCGGTCGGCAACCATGTTGCCGACGCCCTGGGCATCGTGAACTCCAAGGGACAGACCGGCAACCTGAAATGTGAATGGGTGGATCTCCACGCGGCGGATTTGGCTCATGGCTATGGCACCGAATGCATGGTGGGAAGGGAAGCGGCCTTGATCCTACCCGCAGGCTGTAGTCGCTAAGGACCTTGGGCAGATCCAAGCCGTTGATCGGCACCTGAAACCAACCGGTGGACACTTACCAGTCTACCCCGGTACCTCGGCCACATCGCAGCCCCGCACAGACGGTTCAAGCTTCCTGCCCGTTGCAGACTTCGGCCGGCAGCCAACACAAGGAACAGTCCGGCTTGACCGCTGCCCGGCAGCCTGCCTATACTGAAAGCAGTTCAGCAGAGAACTGGATCGCACCGGACCAGTACCTGCCCAACGCAGCTGCAGAGAAGAGGGCCGCAAGGCTGAAAGCCCTCCGCTGGCAGTAGGCAGTGAAGTCACCGGGAAGCCAGGGCAGGTGAATCGGCGGACAGCCTGCTTCGGGTCAGCCCGTTACAGCTGCGCAAGAGAGCGGCGCCGGTTGCAACGGGTGCCGAATCAAGGTGGTACCGCGGAGACCGCTTCGTCCTTGTACGAGCGGTCTTTTTTGTTGCCCACAACAACGGACTCACGGCGATGCCCAGCAACGTAAGCCAGGCCTGGAACCCGTCCCAACACGAGGAAGCCCTGTATCGGGCGTGGGAAGAGGCTGGATATTTCCGGCCCGAGACCCAGGTCGCCCTGGGTCAGGCGGACCCCGAAAAGGACCCCTTCGTGATCGCCATGCCGCCGCCCAACGTGACCGGCGCGCTGCACCTCGGCCACGCCATCATGGACGCGGTTGAGGACTTCCTGGTGCGGTACCGACGCATGCAGGGCCATCCCACACTCTGGGTGCCGGGAACCGATCACGCGGGCATCGCCACACAAAGCGTTGTGGAGAGACATCTGGAGGCGCAAGGCACCAGTCGGTCGGATTTGGGCAGGGAAGCCTTCGAACAGGAGGTCTGGGCCTGGAAGGACGAGTATCACCAACGTATCTCGAGCCAACAACGACGCATGGGCATCGCATGCGACTGGAAACGGGAGCGGTTTACGTTGGATCCCGGCCTCTCCCGCGCGGTGCGGTCATCGTTCGTCCAGTTGTACCGTGAAGGTCTGATCTACCGCAAGCACTACTTGGTGAACTGGTCGCCCCGCCTTCAGACGGCGGTGTCGGACCTTGAAGTTGAGTACAGCGAAGAGACGGGAACCCTCTACACGTTTCGCTATCCCCTGGAAGACGGTGACGAGTTCATTCCCGTCTCCACCACAAGGCCGGAGACGATCCTGGGGGATACCGGTGTGGCCGTGCACCCGGACGACGACCGCTACCGCCGGTTCATTGGCCGCCACGCCGTGGTGCCGGTCATGAACCGGCGCATCCCGGTGATCGCCGACGAAGCCGTGGACAAGGATTTCGGGACCGGAGCCCTCAAAATCACCCCCGGCCATGACCATACCGATTACGAGATCGGCTCGCGCCACGATCTTTCGACCGTGACGGTCCTGGACAGGCATGGCAACCTCAACGAGAACGCCGGCAGGTTCGCGGGTCTGGATCGTGAGACGGGACGCAGGCATGTCTGGGAGGCACTGGAACAGGAGGGGCTGGCAATCGGCACGGTACAGCACCTGCAGAGGGTGCCCAGATCCCAGCGTTCGGGCGAAATCATCGAGCCCAGACTGAGTCTGCAATGGTTCGTGTCCATGCAGGACATGGCTGCCGCCGCGTCGGATGCGGTGCGCAGCGGCGAGATCCGGATCGTGCCCGAACGGTTCGAGGCCGTGTTCCACAACTGGCTCGACAACATTCGCGACTGGTGCATTTCCAGACAGCTGTGGTGGGGACATCGCATACCTGTCTGGTACGGCCCGGACGATCACGAGTTCTGCGCCATGGACGAAGACGAAGCCCGTATGCAGGCGCGGGCACACTACGGACGCGATATAAACCTGCGTCAGGACCCGGATGTCCTGGACACGTGGTACAGCAGTGGCCTGTGGCCCTTCAGCATCCTGGGTTGGCCGGAAGACACCCAAGACATGCGGGACTGGTATCCGACCACGGTGCTGGAGACCGGTTACGACATCATCTTCTTCTGGGTGGCCCGCATGATCATGATGGGGCTCAAGTTCACCGGGCGCATTCCCTTCCACACGGTCTACCTGCACGGCCTGGTGCGTGCCGAGAGTGGCGAGAAGATGAGCAAGTCGCTTGGCAACGCCGTCGATCCCCTCGACCTCATTGCCGAATACGGTGCCGACGCGCTGCGGTACTCGCTGTTGACCGGGATCACGCCGGGCAACGACGTGCAATTGAGTACCCAACGCCTGCAAAGCAACCGGAACTTCGGGAACAAGCTTTGGAACGCCGCCCGGTTCGCATCGATGCACCTGGACGGCGTGGACCTCGCCTTGACCGAACCCGCCAACCGATTCCAAACAGCGTACGCGGTGGATCGGGAGCGGCTGACCTGTCTGGCCAACCAGTGGATCCATGATCGGTGCCAAGCCGTCACGGCGGATGTCACGCGCTTGATCGACAGCTGGCAGATTGGCGAGGCCGGAGCCATTCTCCATAATTTCGTTTGGCACGAATTCTGCGACTGGTACCTGGAGTCGGCCAAGGTGTATCTCCAGAGCGGTCAAGTGGACACGGTGGCCGAAACCCGTCGCACCATCGCCTGGAGTCTGGAACGAATCCTCCGGCTGTTGCATCCCTACCTGCCGTTCCTAACGGAAGCGGTTTGGAAGCAACTGCCCGGTATTCCCGAGCGTGCCGCAACCCTCATGATGGCCCGGTGGCCGGATGCGGAACGTGTGCAGCCCGGATCCGGGCGCGACTACGCCCTGATCCAGGACATCGTCCGCACCGTCCGCAATCTCAGGTCGGAGTACCGCCTGGACCCCGGCCGACGCTTGGATGCATGGCTCGTGTCGCAGAAGGATTCCGAACTCCTCACCCGGAACCGTGACATCCTGTGCTCGCTGGCCAGGCTGGATGCGGGGTCGCTGCAAATCCAAACCGAAACCCCGGCCCAATCACAAACGGCCACCGCAACCTCGGGACCGGTAACCATTCATTTGCCCCTGGCCGGAATTCTCGACATTCCGGCAGAGCGCACGCGGTTGGCCAAGGACCTCGAATCCCTCGAGGCCAGACGCGGACACGCCGTTCGCATGCTGGACAATCCCGGCTTTGTCGCCAAGGCTCCTTCGGAAGTGGTTCAACGGGAACGGGACAAGGTCAACGGTTTGACCTCTGAAATCGAACAGACGCGGACACGCCTGCTCGCTTTGGGGACCTGATTCAAGGATCCATACCGCTGATGAATCCGCATTTTCCAACCCTGTGCGATCCAGCCCGGCAACCGACTGCTGTGCTACAATCCGCGCCGTTACCGGGGCCACAAGCACGTAGATTTTTTAGCCTTTCCGCCGTTGCTGACTGTTGGTGAGCCGACCCCCACAGTTTGTTGATTGCTGCTCGTGTTTCCGCTATCGCCCCCTGCCTTCTTCCCTGACTCCAGTCATCGCCCCGATCGTCCGCATCCTGCCTTAGATGGCCAGGATGGTTCCAACGCGTAGTCAATCCCGTGGCTGAACTCTCATCCGCCGGCCAGGCGCACATCCTGGAAGCCAAGCGAAGAGCCGCCGAAAGGCTGGGCATTCCGTTTGATCCGGAGGCCACAGACGCGGCACCGGCCCCATCTGCCACCGAAGCTCCATCGGTTCCGGAACCGGAGGCACGCACCGACCCGCCTGCAACGGAAGCTTCCGTTGCGGCGGAAACGGAAACGGCGCCCTCGATTGACGCAGAAGCCCCCGAACCGCCCGTCTCTCAGGCTGATACAGCCCCGGCGGCGACTACCCCGTCACCCGAACCCGCGGCTCCTGCGGCAACCCCGGCCAGGCCGCAACCCAGTCCGGCCGCTCCCGCCGCGCCGCCCGAGCCGGAAGTGGCGGAACCCACCTACTTCCAGAGCCAGGTCCGGACCGTAAACCGAAGGGAGTTCCTCGCCTATTCCTGGACCGCGGCCGTGGGTGTCGTCACCGCCCAGAGTTTGGTCGCCACCGGCCTGCTCATGTACCCGCGGTTCAAGGCAGGCGAATTCGGCGGCGACTTCCTGCTCGGTTCCTCGTCCGGCTTGCCGTCGTTGGAAGCGGCGCCGCAAAGCGACCCGATCGGGAAGTTCTGGCTGGTCAACACCGACGAGGGCCCGCGTGCCCTTTACATGGTATGCACGCACTTGGGCTGTCTCTTCAAGTGGGTTGACGCCAACAAGCGCTTCGAATGCCCTTGCCATGGTTCCAAATTCACGCGCGAAGGGGTCTATATCGAAGGACCCGCGCCCCGCAGCCTGGACCAGTTTGTGATTGAAGTAACGCAAGACGGCAGCGTCGTGGCTTCCACCCAAAGCGCGGATGGCGGTATCCAGCCCCCGGGCACGCCTACCGAAGGCACCGAAATCGTGGTCAAGACGGGCAGCAGAATTCAGGGACCAGCCATTCCGTAGTTCGATGTCAGTTCAAAGTCCGGCACCCCAAAAGAAACCCTGGTTCCTCGCATTGCTGTCCTCGCTGGACGGCATCTTCGTCTACCTGACAGCCGGCATTTCGACCCGCGAGTTCCGGGCGATGTTGCGCGGGGATGCCCCGGGACGCCCCAACACGCGGCTCACGCCGCATGCCGATGCCTTCCTGCTACACATCAAGCCTTCCTACTACCACGAAAGCGTCACGCGCTTCACGCACACGTACCGCCTAGGCCTGCTTTCGACCTACCTGTTCCTGTTTGAAACGATCACCGGAATCATCCTCATGATTTGGTACGCCCCGACCCCCGAACGGGCGTACGTGGACATGATCCGATTGCTGAACAACGTTCCGTTCGGGCAGCTGATGCGCGACCTGCACCGCATCGGCGCGGAACTGATGGTGGGCATCGTGACACTGCACATGGTGCGGACCTACTTGACGGGCAGCTACAAGCCGCCCCGGGAGTTCACATGGCTGACGGGTGTGCTACTGTTGGTCATCACCCTGTTCCTCAGCTTCTCCGGCTACTTGCTGCCCTGGGATCAGCTGGCGTTCTGGGCCGTCACCATCGGCACCTCGATGGCCGAAGCCGTGCCGCCCGTGTTTGTGGGCGAGATCATCAACCTCTTGGCACGCGGCGCTCCGGACATCGGGGCCAGCGGACTGTTGCGGTTCTACCTGTTGCACGTACTGTTCCTTCCCCTGCTTTTGATTCTGTTCTTCTTTGTCCACTACTACAAGGTCGTTCTCTACGGCATCAGCCTTCCGGCGCAGGAGGAGGAAGTTGGTGAAGATACGGCCAACCGGGTCCCGGCCAACCGCCGGGTCTACTACCTGCCCGAAGTCCTGTTGGACGAAGGCACGTTCCTCCTGGCGGTGACCGCCATCATCACCGCGGTCACGGTCTTCCTCTTCCAAGCGCCACTGGAACACATTGCCAATCCGCAGCAGACACCGTTCCATACGGTTGCGCCGTGGTACTTCTACTGGCTGCAGGGCCTGCTGAAGATCGCCGACAAGATGTGGGCCGGCGTCATCATTCCCGGGGTCCTGCTGGTGATGCTCATGGCCATCCCATACCTGGACCGGAACCCCAGCCGCCGGGGGGCCGACCGCCGGGTCGCCACCATCTCAGGTATTGTGGCCGGCGTTCTCATGATCATCCTGAGCTGGATGGGCACGCCGGCCTATGCGGTTCAGGGTGCTCCTGCCCTGGAGGTTGTCGAGAAACTGATGCCCGAAGAGAAGGTCGGCATATCCCGGAAAATCGGCTACAAACACATTCCGCTCGGTACCTACGACACCAGGGAACTCATCACCACGGACGACGCGGAGTTTGCCAAGTTGTTGGACGAATTTGTCCACTTGCTTGAGGTCTGGGAGGAAAAGGCGCCCGATTTCAATGATCCCTGGGGCCTGTTGACGGTAACTCAGGACCAGGCAAACTTGAAGCTCCTGCGTTGGGAGATCACGTGGATCAGCAACGCGGGAACCGAGGAGTACTTCAAGCAGGACTACTGGCTGCACAAGGACTCCTACTACTGGGAACAGTACGGCCGCAAGAAATTCGGCGTTCCTGAATTCCTTGAAATGCAGAACGGCGGCTAAGCCATCCGGGCCATCCGGCATCGCAAGCCCGTTTCAAACCCAAGAACTGTTTGATGCGCTCCCTTTACGTCCGCAGTTTCGGCTCCAAACTGATCTGGGGGCTGGTTTCATCGTTCGTGATCGTGGTCTGCGTGGGCCTGACCGCCCAAACCGAGGAAACCCGCATGGAGATCCAGACGAAGAATTGGGAAGGCCGTGGAATCGAAAACGGCGCCGTCATCTTCGCCAACAACTGCGCCACCTGCCACGGACAGCAAGGCCAGGGCCTGCAGGGCGTCGCACCGGCCCTGAACAGCCGCTACTTCTTTACCCGCCGCTTGGGGGATGTGGGCCAGGACGGGGTGATGACCTTATCCAACTACGTCTACCTGACGGTGGCCGCAGGCAGGCCCAGCAAGGACAACTCCCAGTGGGCCAACCGCATGGTCCCGTGGAGTTCCCAGTTTGGCGGTCCCCTGCGCGGCGATCAGGTGGTTGACGTGGTGGCTTATGTGATGAATTTCGAGGAGACGGCGCTGCAGCAGACCGCCTCCGAGGATCCGTTCCAGCCGTTCCTGGACGTGGCCAAGCCGCCCGAGTTCCAGAACATCGGAATCAGCGCGGATGCAGAGTGGACGCCGGTCCAATTGGCAGTCACTTCGGTTTTGCCCATGGGCGACCGGGATCCGGACTACCTGTTCGGAGCCCTGGCATGCAGCGGCTGTCACAAATTGGATGAACCGCAGGCTCCGTCGTCCATGGGCGAAAGCGGCCCCAACTTCGGGACCATCCACGAGCTGGGAACCTACCGTCCGGAAGCGGCTGCCGATCCGGCCGCCTACCTCAAGGAAAGCATCGTGTCCCCCGATGCATTCCGCGTGGAGGGCTACGACGACGCCATGCCCGACGACTTTGCCAGCCGCATGACGGAAGAGGAAATCGATCGGCTGGTGCAGTGGCTTCTGGATCCCAATCGCGTCATCCATACGCGGGATGCCGAAGGCAACATCATCGACGAGTAGCACCTCGTAGCGGAGTTTGTGCGCGTTTCGCCTTGGCGTATGATTCCCGCCAAGGACAGTGGTTTCCCTGCCGGCGGGTGTAGTTCAGTGGTAGAACGTCAGCTTCCCAAGCTGAATGTCGACGGTTCGAGTCCGTTCACCCGCTCTTCGCTCCGGCGCAGCTCCTAACACCGGTTTGCGCCGGCCTTCGCAACCGGCCAACCAGCAGTTCCACCTGCGGGCGGGTGCTGCCTGTGGTAATCCCGAACATCCCCTCCGAGATCTGGTTCTCCGCCATATTGGCGGTGGCGACCTATCTCTTCATCACGGCCCGGGTTTCGTGGGAACTCACGTCGATCCTAATCATGGTGGGCTTGGCTTTGACCCGGATCCTGACTCCGGCGGAGGCGGTGGCCGGCTTCGCCAACCTGGCCACGGTCACCATTGCCGCCATGTTCGTACTGAGCGAAGGCATGGTGCGCACCGGTGCCCTGGAGCTTGTCAGTGTATTTCTGGGGCGGGTGGTCAAAGGGAGTTCCGTGCGCCTGCTCCTGGTCCTGGCCGCCACCGTGCCACTGCTCAGCGCGTTCGTCAACAACACGCCAGTAGTGGTGATGATGGTGCCGGTAATCGTGTCCCTCTGCCTGCGGAACCGGCTGAGCGTATCCAAGATCCTGATCCCGCTCAGCTACTTCTCCATTCTGGGCGGCACCATGACACTGATTGGAACCAGCACGAACATCCTGGTCAATGAACTGCAGATCGTCAATGGCGAGCCGTCGTTCCGCATGTTCACGTTTGCTCCCATGGGTGTCGTCGCCATTGTCGGCGGCGTATTGTTCATCATTGCCCTGGGAGACAGGTTGCTTCCGGATCGCGATGCCGCTGAGGGTGATCAGGACATGCCTGCCCATGCATTTGTCAGCCAGATGCTGATTCCGCCCAGCTCGGCCCTGGTGGGACGTCGAGTCGTCGAGTCGTTCGCCAATCTCAAAGTGTCCCAGAGCATGCAGCGCCGGGTGTCCCGGGTACGACGCCTGGAGGGAGATCCGGAACCAACCGACGAGAATGCGGAGGTCCGGTTGCTCGCCCTGAGCAAAGGCGGGACCGACGAGCCGCACAGCCTCGAGCCCGGCCAGGAGTTCCAGGCTCACGACTTGGTTCACATGAAGGGATCGGCACACGGCTTGGCGGCCATCCGCGACAGGTATGAACTCGAACCAAGCCTGGCTCGGGTAACCCGCCAACACCGGCAATCCCCATCGTCGGAGCCGGAAGAAACGCTCCAGGCCGTGATCCTTTCCCGCTCGGCACTGATTGGACGCACCTTGCTGGAAGTCGAAAGCCTGCGCAACTTCACGGTCATGATCGCAGGGATCCTGAAAAGCGGCTCCGGTCCCACGGACCGCGTTACGGCCAACACCGAACTGGTCAGTGGCGACGCCTTGTTGCTGACGGGACCGCGAACCGAACTGAACCGCGTGCGCGACCGGTATGGGCTTCTCTATACGGAGGACGATCCGAAACTGCCAACTTCGTTGGATCGCAAGTACCTGGCCATCGCCGTCATGGCACTCGTGGTCCTGGGCGGCGCGCTGACGGAGATTCCAATTGCGATCCTGGCCTTGATCGGGGCCTGCATCATGGTGATTACGGGATGCCTCACGACCGAACAGGCCTTCGCCGCGCTGGACACCAAGACCCTGATGCTGATTGCCGGAACCATACCGCTGGGCCAGGGCATGCAGACCTCCGGTCTTTCCCAGCGCATTGCCGATACCCTGATGGCCAGCAATGCCATGCAGGACAACGTCTACCTGACCGTGTCGATCCTGTTCATGGTCGCCTCCGTCCTGTCCGCCTTCATCTCCAACGCCGCGGTGGCCGTCCTGCTGGTACCCATCGCCCTGCAGATGGCAGGCACGATGGGCATTGCTTCCCGGCCCCTGCTGATGGCGGTCTGTTTCGGTGCCAGCTCCAGTTTCAGCACACCCATCGGCTATCAAACCAACACGATCGTCCAACGACCAGGCAGATACCGCTATCTGGACTACGCCCGTCTGGGCCTGCCGCTACAGGTACTGGTCTGGGGTCTGTGCACGTTCCTGCTGCCCGTCTTCTACCCTTTACGGTAACGGTGCGATCCGGCTTGGGTCGGGACGGCCGTTGACTTCCCGGGCCGGCACACCGGTGGCCGTTACTCCGCATCCAGCAGGTGGGGGCCTTCGTTGCCGGCGTCGTTCACCAATCTGCTGGCTGGTTGGACATCAAGCGCGTCGTCAGGGCAAGCCTGACAGAGATCCCGCAACCCCGGTACCGCCCATTCGTCGGCCATCAGCCACATGTCGTACTGCCTTGGGGGCAGGATCACGGGCATGCGGTGGTGGTAGGTTTGCATGAACTCGTTGGCTTCGGTGGTCAGGATGGTGCAGGACTCGATCTCATGGCCGTCGGGACTTTGCCAGTGTTCCCAAAGCCCGGCCATGGCAACGTAACTGCCGTCGGCCATTGCAAAGCGGTATGGTTGCCTGCCGCCCCGCTCCCGTGTCCACTCGTAGAAAAACGTTGCCGGAATCAGGCATCGCCTCCGCTTGAACGCAGACCGGAAAGATGGTTTCTCGGCCGCGGTTTCACTGCGCGCATTGATGAGGCGCGCAGCCCAGGAGGTGTCCTTGGACCACCCCGGAATCAGACCCCAGTGTGCAAACGTCAATTCCCTGTCCTCCGAGACAGGGTTGCGGCGGACGATGGCCACAGCCTGGGTCGGAGCAATGTTGAACCGCGGCACGATGCCCTGGGGCAAATCCACCGCGAATTGCAGTTGGAAGGAGGCCTGCTTGGGGATGAGGCCAAAGCGTCCACACATGCGACAGCCCTCGAATTGTGCCGCGACCAAGTGCCCGCGGTTTCCTGATCGGTTGCCTGCACCATACAATAACGCCCCGAAGAAGGTACGACCTCCATGTTCGGCTCTCAGGTCCGTCCACTCCCATGCCCGTCTACGAGTACACCTGCCCAGCCTGTTCCATTCGGTTCGCGCACCTTTGGAAAACGATGGCGGCGGCTTCCGCCGGGAACAGTCCGGCCTGTCCGGAGTGCCGCCATCCCGACACCAAGCGGGTCGTTTCCCAGCTCGCGGTGCTGGACAGCATCGGCGGCCTAACCCCGGGGGAAGTCAATCAGGTCAAGGCGGCCGAAGAACGGGCGGCGTCGTTCACGCCCCGTGAACACATCAACCAGCTCAGGGCGGGACGCGCCCCTTCGGAAGGGGCGTAGCCGCACGCGGTAGATGAACACCGAGAACACGCTTCCGGCCGGTGGTGCCCGGCGACCGGAAGCCACAAATCGGCGGCACCTGCCGCTGGGCGTGCGCGAATACCTTTGGCAGGATGCCCGTCTGCGGCAGCAGTTGGAAACTGCGGTCAACCGGACGTTTCGGACTTGGGGCTACAACACCGTCATTTTGCCGATGTTCGAATTCGGCGACATGCTGACGACCCGCACACACGCCGCCACCCACGATCGCCTGTACCGCTTCCTGGACATGGAAGGCCGCACGCTAATTCTGCGCCCCGACATGACCGCAGCCGTAGCCCGCCTGGTGGGCACGCGCCTGGCCGGGATGGAGGGCCCTTTCCGGTTTTGCTATGCCGGCAGCGTGTTTCGGCACGAGGAAACCTCGGGTTTGGAGTATCAGCAGGAGTTTCGGCAGGCCGGAATTGAGTTGGTCGGATCCGCCGACGCCATGGCCGACGCCGAAATCCTGGCATGCATGGCAGCCGGCCTCAACGCATGCAACCTGTCGGATTTCAGGATTGTGGTCGGCCACGCGGACTACTATGGTGGATTGTTGGACGCCCTTGGCCCGCAGCCGTCCGATGCCCGACAGTTGCGGTGGGCGATGCACCGCAAAAGCGAACACGCCCTGGCCCGGTTTGTCGAGTCCTGCCGCCCGAGTCCGAGGCAACGGGCCACACTGGAAAACCTGCTTACGCTGCAGGGCGCGGATGTGGCCGGGTTGTTGGAACGGGCCGCGGGGTTTTGCCTCAATCGACGCATGGAGTCCGCGCTGCGCAACCTGAGGGAACTGACCGAACTGCTGGATGCATACGGCATCCTGGAACGAGTCACCCTGGATCTCGCCGAGTATCGGAACCTTGAGTACTACACCGGAACGACATTCGAATTCCTGTTGCCCGATTCGGCTGCCGTGGCCGGCAGCGGCGGGCGATATGACGGGTTGATAGGCAAATTCGGGCGCAGTCGTCCGGCGGTCGGAGGGATCCTGCACCTTGACCGCCTGGTCCGGGCTGTGCATGCAAACCAAGCTCCACAAGCCCTGAGCCCCAAGCCTCCGCTCTGTCTGGTGGGACAGACCAAATCCGGGGTTGCACTGGAGTCGATTGGCAAGCTGCGCCAACAGGGACTCGACATCGTCGTGCACACCGATCCGCTTTCCGAATCAGGGATTCTGGACATGGGACGCAGTCTGGAAGCCAGAGTCGTAGCGGACTGGTGCGACCAAACACAGTTTTTCCATGTGCTGGCATGCGCCCTGCCGGAGTATGTCGGGCCAATGGACTTGTCAAGGTTCGAGCAACTGCTTGAGGGCCTGCAGCGGACCGAGTTGTCCGTCCCCGAGCAATCCACCACGAGGATGGCAGGGGACGATGTCTGACGCAACCTGCAGGCGGCCCCTGCGCATATCCCTGCCCAAGGGACGCCTGGCCGACGACGTGGCGCGGCACCTGCGGGCCGGAGGCCTGGACGTGCCGGACTTCTCGGCCTCCCGGCAACTGACACTGCGCACCGCAGACGGTACTCAGGAATACATTCAATCCAAACCCACCGACGTTCCAACCTTCGTGGTGCACGGGGGCGCGGACATCGGGTTCTCGGGCTTGGACACGCTGCGTGAAGAAGGGGTGGACGTACTGGAACCCTTTACGCTCCCCATCGGCATCTGCCGGATTTCCCTGGCGGGACCGCCGGCGTGGCGCGACGTGGACCTGCATCTGAAGGACCACCTGCGGGTGGCCACCAAGTACACGCGCCTCGCGTCCGACTGGTTTGTGTCCCAGGGCATCAATGCAGAGGTGATCAAGCTCAACGGATCCGTGGAACTGGCACCCCTGACGGGTCTTTCGGACCTGATCGTCGACTTGGTGGAGACCGGCCGCACCCTGCAGGCCAACGGACTGGTGGAATTGCAGCACGTGTTGGACAGCAGGGTGGTCATCATCGTCAACCGCTCGGCGTCGAGGCTGCGGGAGAACGAGGTCAATCGATTCCTGGGCTGCGTCCGTCCCGGTTCGCCAGGAGCCTGAGCGATGGATTCCCCATCCCGCGCGCCGGCAACCGGAATTGCCGACATCGCAATCAGGGTGCCGCGGTGGTTCGAGGATGCCCGGGGGCGTTTCGCCGAAACATGGCGTTCGGAGTGGTACCCGGGTTTCGACATGTCCCAACTGCAGGGGAATCGCTCGGACAGTCGTCCGGGAGTACTGCGCGGCTTGCACTATCACTTTCTCCAGTTCGACTATTGGCAGGTGGTCCAAGGTGAAATCGAAGTTGGCCTGGTCGACTTGAGGGCCGATTCGGAAACCTTCCTCCGGGCCGAAGTCCTGCGCCTGAACGCGCAGGAGGGCTGGGGATTGTTCATTCCGCCCGGCGTGGCTCACGGCTTCCACAGTCCCCGCGGGGCGATTCTGACGTACCTGGTCAACCGGTACTACACGGGAACCGACGAGTTCAGCGTACTCTGGAACGATCCGGATCTCGCAGTCCCGTGGACCTGCACCGATCCCATCCTGTCCGAGCGTGACAGCCAGGCACCGCGCTGGCAGGACATTCCCGATTCAAAAAAACCAATGACAAAGGCAATTCAATGAACGAACCGATTCGCATCGGTGTCCTGGGCGGCAGCGGCGTCTATGACATGGAAGCCCTTACAGACGTGCGGGCACTGACTCTCGAAACCCCCTTCGGTGCTCCTTCCGGCCCGTACCTGGTCGGAAACATCCATGGGCAAAGGGTGGCGTTTCTGGCCCGGCACGGCCGCGGACACACCATCTCGCCCTCGCGCCTGAATTTCAGGGCCAACATCTACGGCTTCAAGCAGTTGGGGGTCGAGTACCTCATCAGCGTCAACGCCTGCGGCAGTCTGCAACGGCGATACAAGGCCGAGCAGATCATGGTGCCGGACCAACTGTACGACCACACGCGGTTGCGGAACCTGTCGTTCTTCAACGACCCGGAGGTCGGGACCGAGAATATTGTGTGCCACATCAGCCTGGCCGACCCGTTTTGCCCATCCCTCAGCAAAGTCTGCCACCAGGCCCTGGTGGACACGGGAGCCGACGCCATCGCAGGCGGCAACATGATCACGATCGAGGGTCCACGCTTCAGCACGAAGTTCGAAAGCCGGACCTTTGCCAGTTGGGGCACGGATGTCATCGGCATGACCACATCACCCGAAGCGCAACTCGCCCGCGAGGCCGAGATGAGCTTCGCGGTCATGGCCCACATCACGGATCAGGACATCTTCGACGAGGAGGCTACGGTTACCGTGGAGGTGGTACTCGGACACATGGAGGCCAACATTCGCGCCGTGCGACTCGCCCTTGTCAGGGCAGTGGAACTGTTGGAGGATGCCCCACAATCCCCCTTTCATAGGGAACTGGACTCCGCCATTCAATCCGGACGCAACTACATCACCGACGAGCAGTACCGTCGATTTTCCCATCTCATCGGACGCCTGAAGGCCGTCTGAAGCGAGATGTCCTTGCCGGTCTCGGACCGCGCAGCCTGCCGTCTGCTGCGCAATCTGGTCGAAATCCCGTCGGTCAGCGGCGACGAACTAGCCGCCAGCCAATGGCTGACCGCGCAGATGCGCGACCTCGGCTACAACCATGCCGAGGTGGACTCCGCCAACAACGCCGTAGGACGCATGGGCCGGGCCGATGCTCCGCGCACCGTGATGCTGCTGGGCCACATCGACACAGTGCCTGGACACATTCCGGTGGAACTCAAGGTTGTCGGCGGGAAACAGGTTCTGTACGGCAGGGGCACAGTGGATGCCAAGGGACCGCTGGCCACCTTCACCGTCGCGGCCGCAAACCTGAAGCAGACATTGCCCGAGGACTGCCAGGTGGTGGTGGTGGGCGCGGTGGAAGAGGAAGCCGCCACGTCCAAGGGCGCCCGCTGCATCAGGGACCGCCACAACGGCCTCATCCTCCCGATTCCGGACTACTGCCTGATCGGGGAACCGACCGGCACCACGGGCATTGCGCGTGGCTACAAGGGCCGCATCCTACTGCGCTTCCAAGCCTGGCAGCCCACGGCGCACACCGCCGGCCCGGGTACGGAAATCGCGGAGTTGGCGGTGGCATTTTGGCTTTATGTAAAGCATTTGGTGGAAGCCGGAGAACAGCCGGAGTCCCAGGTGTTTGAAGCAACGTCCCCCAGCCTGCGCGAAATCAACACCGAACTTTGGCGGAACGGTCAAAACCATGTCAGCACCCTGATTGGGATTCGCCTGCCGGTGGGTTTCGACGCGTTGCACTTTGTGCAGAACCTGCGCCGCTGGTGCGAAGAGCAGATCGGACCGGTCCGGGAGCCCATGCCAACGCGCATCGATGCGGACATCCCGATCGAGTTTGCCTGCGCCGGACCGATCGTCGAAGCCCGCCTCGACCTGAGCGGATTTGAACCCGCCTGGCTCACCCCGCGGCGCAATCACCTGTCCACCTGCCTGCGGGGCGCCATTCGGCGGGTCACCGGCGAACCACCCCGCTTCCTGGTTAAGACCGGCACCTGCGACATGAACGTGGTCGGCCCGGCCTGGGGCTGTCCCATGTTCGCCTACGGCCCCGGCGACTCTGAACTGGACCACACCCCGGAGGAGCACATCGAAATCGAAGGGTATCTCGATGCCGTTCGCGTTCTGACGGATGCCTTGGGCACTCTGGTCAGGATGTTCTGACCGGCTGCCGGCGCGGGCCGGGGTTTCGTTTCCGGCTTGTTGCCAGATTGGTGAGGTAGTCGCCGAACGTACCTGGGAACTCCCGCAGGGCGCCGTTCTGCAGGACCACGACCCGGTTTGCCAGGCGGTTCAGGAAGTGTTGTGCGACACCACCAGGATGGCGCCGGCGAATCCCAACAGGACCTCCTCCAGGATTTCGGCCGACGGGATATCCAGGTTGTTGGTCGGTTCGTCCAAGACCAGGAAGTTGGGTTGCTGAAGCATCATCAGGGCCATCTGCAACCGGCTCCGTTCGTCACCCGACAACGCCCCCACGGGATCCAGGCACTGGCGGTGGCCTCGGTCATGGAGTGGTCGCGGCGCACCGTGGCAACCAGATTGAAGGATAGTTTCACGATCGTTCTCCAGGCACCCTAGTTGCCGAATTTCTGGTCAGATAGTCGTCCGCCAACATCCTGCCGTGACGCAGAAGCAACGTTTGGCCAGCTATTTCGATTCTCGTAACAGCTGGCCAAACGCTGCGGAACCCGATGGTGTCGAACTGGAATTTCCACAGGAAGGAAACGGCAGTGGCCTCGGTCATGGTCATGGAGCGGGCATTAGGCGGAAACTGTTCCGGTATCCCTGTCCGAGCAGCCTGAGGGTCGGGGATGCGACGGTATCGGGTTAGGGTGGGACGGGATCCGGCCACGGTGCGTCGGGGTCCAACCATAGGAGATCGAGGAGGTTTTGCCCCTGCATGCGAGGAGGATTCCCAGGCCGTAAACCGGCGGCAATCGAATGCAGGCTCCCACAAGGCAAAACCCGGTTACCTCGCCAAGTCCTCGACCATCATGTCGCCCGGTAGAACACCCTCGTAGGTGACGAGGTCGCCAAATCTCACCCACCTACCCCCTTCGGCTCGTACCAGGAAACCCCCTTGCACGGGATCGTGGTCGGTGGGGCTGGTGTTGACGGGCCCAAGGCAAATGGAGCACCAAAATTCGGTGATTGACTCCGCGGCTTCGATCAGACCCTCGCGGGTAAGGTCCCGACCAGCCTTTCTCAAGGTCTCCTCTACCAACTCTCCGACGTACTGGCCGTACAGGGTCAAGGTGTTGCCGTTCTCCGCCCCCATGTAGTCCTGGACCAATTTATGGTGTTTGGCGACGTTGGGGTCGTCGATTTCAAAGGCCGATTTGAGGTATCCCAGGGACACGGTGCCTTCGATGACTTCCGGGCCGGCCAGAAGCACAGTTAATTCGTTGGCACTAACCAAACTCAAAACAAAGGGTACGTCCCAATTCAGGTTCAGACGCGCGTGTTTGATCGCGGTCGCGAAATGTTGGGGCGTGGCCCAGATGGCAATCACGTCGACTCCCGCCGCGTGGAGGCGGTCCACCTGGGAAGCCAGATCCACATCCAGGACTTCGTGAGTTTCTTCACCCACAATGTCCAGGGCATCGCCCACTCCCCGTCTGATGCCGGTCATTCCGTCCGCGCCGAAATCGTCGTTCTGGCTCATCAAGCCCAACTTTAACCCGGGGTAGGTCTCGGCGATATGCTGCCCCAAGATTATCCCCTCGCCCACATAGTTGGGGATGGAACCAAAGACCATGGGTCTGGCCTCCGGGTCCTTCACCCACTCGGTCGCTCCGGTCGCCACGAACAGGTCGGGTACTCCGTTTTCCTGAAGATAGTCCACAACCTGCAAGTGGGTAGGCGTTCCAAATCCGTTGACCAAGGCGAAGATTCGGTCTTCCTCCACCAGCTTGCGGACCAGGTCGACCGTCTTGGGAGGCGAGTAGCCGTCGTCTTCGATCAGAAACTTGATTGTCCTGCCGTTGACTCCCCCCTTGGTCTCGTTCACGTATTCGAAGTAAGCGTTGATGGCTAAAGCGATTTGGGAATACACGGCGACGGGCCCGGTAAGGGAGGAGTGAGTTCCCAACACCACCTCATCGTCCGTAACCCCGGGTACCGGCGCCTCCTCGACAGGCGCCGGAAATTCTCCGACACCCTCCACGCATGCGGCTCCCAGGAACATCGCCGCGAGCAATCCGGCAACAACCCATGTCCAAGCTTTTCCCGAGAGAGTCATGTTGTCACTCCTATTGTGCTTTGCATTCCGTTGAACGGGTTTGGATGCGGCCTTATACCACACTTCGGGTTGTTGCTTTGGAGGGCCGTAGGCTTGCTTGGATGTCGAACGACAACAGCGCAAACCCGCACACAGGCAAACACGCGGTGTCATGATCGGGACGACCAGAGGCTTCCAAGATTCCATTCTCGGAGTTTGGGCCACAGAGGCCTTTGGAAAAATCCCGCGATACCCTTGGGAAAAAGAACGATTACCGCGATCAGGGATGCCCCGTAGAAAACGTTCCGCAGGTTGTTGGTCCCCGGCACGAATCCGGCCAAAGCGCTGATGGCTTCAGACTGGAAGGTCAAAAACAACGCTGCGACTATGGAACCAAGCACACTGCCCAGGCCTCCAATCACTATCGCCACCAAGAAGAATATCGAGTCTATGAGACCGAGGCTGTCGGGAGAGACGAATCCCTGTACGGCAAAGAAAAGCCCTCCCCCAATGCCCGCATACAGCGAACTGACGCCGAAGGCCAACGCCTTGTACCTTGGCACGTCGACTCCCATCTGCTCCGCTCCCACCTCGCTGTCCCGCAAGGCTACGAACGCCCGACCCGTGCGGCTCCGCGTAAGGTTCACGAACAAGACCGTCATGGCCACCGCCACGGACATCGCGACGTAATACATCCACGCCCGACCGTCCAGTACGCCCCCCAGAAAGCCGGGAGGTCCCACCACGCCTCCCCTAATGCCCAACGCCCCTTGGGTCCACTGGGTCAGCACATTCAATTTGAGGATTTGGGGAAATGCCAACATCAAACCAAACGTGGCAATGGCCAGGTAAGGTCCTCTCAAGCGCACTGCGGGGATGCCTATCGTCACCCACCCCACGAGGGCGGTCGCCGCCCCCGACAAGCCGATGGCACCCCACAAAGGGAAGCCGTATTGTTGGGAGAGCACCGCCGTCAGGTACGCGCTGGCCAGGACCAGCGCCGCGTGTCCGAACGAGACCTGTCCGCTATATCCGGTCAGCAGGTTCATACCAAGCAGAACGAGCAGCCAAACGGCAAACATGGTGGCGTTGAAGGTTCGGAATTCACTTAGGAACATTCTGAAGAAAGGCCACTCGTGAAGGAAGGGAAACGCCACCAGGAACACGCCAAGCAGCAGTAACCCTATCGGCTTAGGTCCGGGTGGGAGGACTTGCACCGGCTACACGCGCATCCGGACGGGTCGCCCGAAAATGCCATTGGGCCGCACCATCAGCACCAGCACAATCACTGCGAAGGCCACGGCCAAGTCGATGCTGCCTACGCTGGAAGGTGTATAGGTGCCAGCCAAATTCTTCACAACACCGATGATCAACCCTCCGACCACAGCTCCGACAGGGCTGTCCAAACCGCCCAGCACCGCCGCCGCCAAGGCGAACAGCACAACAAAAAACATCGTCCGGATGTCCAGCCCCAGGCTTTGGGCCGCCAGTATTCCGGCTATGGCACCCACGGCGGTGCCCAAACCCCAACCTGTGCTCAACATACGACCCACCGGGATGCCCACCAACCGGCTGGCCAGCCGGTTTAGGGCCGTTGCCCGCAACGCCAGACCAAACCTGGTGCATTGGAACAGCAGATACAACAAGGCCGTAGTCACGATGGAAACCACCAGGATACCCAGGTTCAAACGCCCGATGCACACCCCGCCAACGCAAGACGCGCCTCCGCTAAAGAAGCTGAAGGGGCCGAAACTCTTGGGCAACGGTCCCCAAATATATAAGGCCAACCCGTCGAAAATGAGGAACAACCCCATCGCCACAATAAGGGAGTTGAGGTCGGATGTTCCTTCTACCCGCCTCACGATCAACCACTCGACCAAGGCCCCCATCGCCAGCGCGGACAACAGGGTCAGCAAGACCGCCGGCCAGAAGCCCATGCCTGTGCTCATCGCCGACCAAGCGACGAACATCGAGAACATGGCCATTTGCCCTTGGGCAAAGTTGAGGGTGCCGGTGGATCGGTAGATCAACACTATGCCGAGAGCCAGGATAGCGAACATGCTTCCGCTGGCGATGCCGCCGATCAGCTGTTGCAGAAAGAGGTCCATTGCATTTCCGCGGCTCCAGCTACGCTCAGTGGCCCAGGTAAGCGCTGCGCACCTCTTCGTTGTCCAGTAAATTTCGGGCGGTGTCTCCCAGCACCACCTTGCCTACTTCCAACACGTAGCCATACCCGGAAATTCCCACCGCCAAGTCGGCAGCCTGTTCGGCCAGCAACACCGATATGCCCTCCGCTTTACTCAAGCTCATGATTCCGGCAAACATTTCTTGGGCCAGAAGCGGTGCCAAGCCCAACGAAGGTTCGTCCATGAGCAACAGCCGGGGCCGCGCCATCAACGCCCGCCCGATGGCCAGCATCTGTTGCTCGCCGCCACTCAGCAGGTAAGACGACAATTCAAGCCTCTCGCTCAGGGCGGGAAAGTAGGTGAGCACCCTCTCCAGCTGTTCATCGAAACCCTTGCCCTCCCCTTGGGTGTACGCACCCAGGCGCAGGTTCTCCAACACCGTCATCTCGCCGAACAATTGGCGTCCCTCAAGCGTCGCGCATATGCCCAACCTCACGATGGTCTCGGTGGACAACCCGGCAATCTCCCGACCTTCAAAATCGATGGATCCGGCCTGGATCGGCAAAAGACCCGCCACCGCGTGAATGGTGGTGCTCTTTCCGGACCCGTTGGCTCCGAGAAGAGTCACGATGTGGCCTTCCGGCACTTCCAACGAGACTCCGTGCAAGGCGGGCGCTTGGCCATAAGAGACGTGAATGTCCTTAAGCGTCAACATGCGGCGCACCAAGATACGTCTGGATTACCGCAGGATCACGACGCACTTCGGTCGGTGTCCCGTCGGCAATCTTTCTACCGAAATCGAGTACGCACACCCTGTCGGAGATGTCCATCACCAATCCCATGCGGTGCTCCACCAGCAATACCGCAACTCCCAACTCGTCTCGGATTCCCCGGACAATGCGGGCTATGGAGTCCACTTGTTCGTGGGTCAGGCCGCCCGCAGGCTCGTCAAGCAGGGCCAGCTTGGGCCGGGAAACCAGGGCCCTGGCTATCTCCACACGCTTTTTTAAGTCGTAAGACAGTGCGTGGACGGGTATGTCCCGGACCTGCGTCAGCTCCATCAGCTCCAAAGTGTCTTCTGCCCGCGAACGAGCCTTCCGCTCCTCGCGCATTTGCCTGGGAAGGCGGAAAAACGCATCCAGAGCACTGTACCGTATTTTCGAGTGTTGACCCACCAGCAGGTTATCCAACACGGACATCGAGGAAAACAGTTCCAAATTCTGAAAGGTGCGCGCCACGCCGTTGGCAACAACCTGGTGTGGCCGCATTTTGAGCAGATCCCGGCCCATGAACCGAATGGAACCCTTCATGGGATCGTAAACGCGGGTGAGGCAGTTGAACACCGTCGTCTTCCCCGCGCCGTTGGGACCGATGATCGACACAATCTCCGCTTCGTCCACAGAGAAACCGACCCCGTCCAACGCCAAGATACCCCCGAACTGGATCGAAAGTTCTTCGACTGTTAGTAGAGGCAAGATAAGGCCTCCCGCACCGTCAAACCGCTCGGGGACTGGGGGCAGACGGCATTACCCTGGTACCTGGAAACCGTCCGCCCCTCGGAACCCGGCACCGACTTCCAGCTCCTGCCCCGGCGCTGGGCCGTGGAGCGCACCTTTGCCTAGCTGGGACGGCATCGGCACCTGGGCAAGGACCACGAACAACGTCTGGGAACCACCGAAGCCTGGATCCCACACTGCCATGACTGGCCTCATGCTCCGTCGCCTAGCACAAATTGAACCTTGTAACACCCTCTGACAGCCTCGCTGGGCACCCTGGTCAGGATGTTCTGACCGACTGCCGGCGCGGGCCGGGGTTTCGTTTCCGGCTTGTTGCCAGATTGGTGAGGTAGTCGCCGAACGTGCCTCGGAACTCCCTCAGGGCACCGTTCTGCAGGACCACGACCCGGTCTGCCAGGCGATCCAGGAAGTAGCGGTCATGCGACACCATCAGGATGGCACCGCCGAATCCCAGCAGGACCTCCTCCAGGATTTCAGCCGACTGGATGTCCAGGTTGTTGGTCGGTTCGTCCAGGATCAGGAAGTTGGGTTGCTGAAGCATCATCAGGGCCATCTGCAACCGACTCCGCTCGCCGCCCGACAACGCCCCCACGGGATCCAGGCACTGGCGGTAGCCGAACTGGAATTTCCGCAGGAAGGAAACGGCGGTGGCCTCGGTCATGGAGTGGTCGCGGCGTACCGTGTCAACCAAGTTTAGCTGGTAGTCGAGGTTGCCGTGTTCCTGGTCGTAGAAACCCAGCTTCAGGCTGGGTCCCAGCTTAATCGTGCCGCCAGTGGGCTGCAGTTGGCCGCGGATCAAGTTGAGCAACAGAGACTTGCCCGCGCCGTTGGGGCCCACGATGGCCACCCGTTCTCCCTTCCAGACCAGAAGATCCGCGCGGTCGAACAGCCGGACACCCGTATCGGGAAAGGTGAAGGAGACATTGGTCAACTCCAAGACCTTCTCGCTTCCCCTCCGGTACTGCAGGGCCAGGTCCATGGTTTCGGAGTCGGTGACCGGTGCATCAATGCGGTCAATGCGGTCGATGCGCTTGAGAATGCTCTTGCCGCGGGTGATGAACTTGGGATTGTCGAAGACGGCGCCCCAGGTCAAAAGGCGCTTGGCCGATGCCTCCAGCCGTTTGATTTCCTTTTGTTGTGCCTGATAGTGACGGGCCTGACTGGCAACCGCAATCTCCTTCTGGATCACATACTCCGAATAGTTGCCCGGCCAGGCGAACACCTTGCGTCGTTCCAGTTCAATGATGGAATCGACGATCAGATCCAGCAGGTAGCGATCGTGGGACACAATCGCTACGCCACCGCCAAAGGCACCGATTATCCGTTCCAACAACTGTTTGCCGCGCAGGTCAAGATGATTGTCGGGCTCATCCAGCACCAGGAAATCGGGCCGTCCGACCAGAATGCGCGCCAGGGCCAACAGCTTCTTTTGGCCTCCGCTTAGGTCGGAGACCCGCAGACCGAAGCTATCCTCCGCCAAGCCGACCTGCCTCAGGGTCGCTTCGATAGTTCGTTGGAAACTGGGACCGCCCAGTTCGGCATACCGGGCAACCAGGGTGTCCTGGCGGGCGATGGCCGCCTCCAATCTGGCCGGATCCCCATACACCTCCTCCAGTCCCATGCTGGCCTCGACTTCTTGGAGTTCCGCCTCCACCCGGTCCAACTCCGGGAGGGCGCCCTGCATCGCCTCCAATACCGTCGCGGACCGAGGCAACTCGGCTTCCTGAGGCAGATAGCCGAACCGGACCGGGCGGTCGCGGACCACACTGCCGGCATCGGCACCGTGAATCCCCGTAAGACACTTGAGCAACGTGCTCTTGCCCGAACCATTGCGTCCCACGACGCCGACAGTCTCCTGGCTGTATACAGCCAGGGTCACGTCCTCCAGGACGGGTTCGTCAAAGTAGGCTGCCGTAACCTGGTTGAACGACAGGACCCTTTCCTTCATCGTAGCCGTCCATCTGGAAACCGCATCGCCATCAAATGGTCAATCCGCCTGCCCCGCGGCCAACGCGGCCGACCCGCGATGGCTCGGGGACACAGGGCATCGAATTCGAATCAGGGAAGGGCTCCCATAAAGCCTCCGTCCGCGGCCAGGCCGATACCGGTGATGAAGCCTGCCTGCTTGCTGCACAGAAATGTGACCGCCGCGCCAAACTCCATGGGATCCCCCAGACGTCCCAGCGGCACCGTGGCTGCCCGTTCGGCAAACGCCTCCTCCACGGTGATTCCCTTCTGGTCGGCAGCCTGTTGGGCCAGTTCATCAAGCCGATCCGTCTTGGTCACACCCGGGCACACGGCATTCACAGTCGTTCCGGTCACAGCCAGTTCCATGCTCAGGGTCTTGATCACGCCATGAACTCCGGTACGCGTGGCATTGCTCAACACCATGCTTTCCATCGGGTGCTTGGCGCTAACGCTGGTGATGGCCACCAGGCGGCCCTGATCACTGGCGGTGACATGCGGCAGGGCGGACCGGAAGAGTCTGACGGCACTCATGAGGTTCAGTTGCAGCGCCAAAGCCCACTCGGTGTCGGTCTTGTCCGCGAACTCCCCGCTAGGCGGCCCCCCGGCGTTGGCTACCACAATATCGAGGCCGCCGAACCGATCGGCGGCCGCCTGGATGAAGGCGCCTGGAGCCTCTGCGTCGGACATGTCCGCCACCAAGGCCAGTACCTCGGAACCGGTTTCCTCCCGTATCCGCTCCGCAGCAGCCTGCAGGCGGTCTTCGTTGCGGGCGCAGATGGCGACGCGGCAGCCTTCCTGCGCTAGGGTCAAAGCTGACGCGAAGCCCAATCCGGCACTGGCGGCCGCCACAACCGCGGCCCGGCCCTTGAGGTTCAGATCCATGGTTTGTTCCCCGATGTGTAGCGATGAGTTCTGGGCATCCGAACTCGGCATAACCTGTCGGTTCGGCCTGCGGCCAGAATAGCACGGTCGGTCCATGCCGGGCCGACCTACGGTTTCAGAGCACGCAAGAACAGGACCGGAGGGATATCCGGCATCGACCCGTACGACAGGGGCCGGAACGATTCTTCGGTCGGCGGGAAGGACGGCTCCACCAAGCCATTGATAACCAGACCCGCGGCCGTGAGGTGGCCTACTATGGCCTGTAGGGACCGATGGAAGTAGTAGTGGGTTTCTGGTTGCGTGGGGATCCCGTGGGCCCTGTATGGCTCCACATTCAAGTAGCGGTGGACCATGACACTATTCCGTTGCCCGGTGATGCCTTGTGCAGCTACGAGTTCCGCGTCGGGAGTGATAAAACAGGGATGCTGTTGGGAAATCACCCAGACTCCTCCAGAACGCAACATTGATGCCACTTGTCGGCACATCAGATCCACGACGGCCACGTCCATGAACAACATGTTGCAGACCACTGCGTCGAACCATGTGTGGCGCCGATGCAATTCCGCCCAGCCCTCTTCGCTGGTGACATCCAGACGTAGGACCTCACAACCGGGATTGCGTCGGGAGGCAATGTTTACAAACGATTCCGCTCCGTCCGTGGCAACAACGTCCGCTCCCGCCCGTCGCAGGTCGCGGGTGTACAGACCCGCGCCGCATCCCAACTCCAGGATCTTGCGGCCGCGAACCGGCTCCAGCAATTCCATGGCAACGGGCCGAACCAGAACGTTGTGAAAATCGTTGCCGCGGTCGCCCATGTAGGCATCCCAACATTCGGCGATCCGTTGCCAAACGGCCAAGGCGTCCCGGTTGTACTCCGGCCACTGGCCGTCGCGGAGCGAGTTTGCAGACGTGCTCACAGGGCCTCCGCACAGTGCCGAAACGCGGCCATGGCCCGTGTCAGTTTTTCCGTTCTGGCTGGATGGGTGATCGGTCCGAGCCAGGCGGCAGGGCCATGCCAGGTTTCCCTAACCTTCGCCTGACACCCCCCAACCGAATCCTCGACCTCAAAGACAAGCACGGCGGTTGAAGACCATATCCGCACCTCAATTACCGCCATGCTCGGCTCCGCCGCCAGCCGCACACAGGCCAGTAGCACTCCCCATCTGCTGTCAAGCCTCAGCATGGAACCATCCGCCCACGGCTTCCCCTCCACCCACGCCGCGTGCCGGATGCCGTCGTACCACGCCGGCCAGGCAGACGTATCCGTGAAAACCGACCATGCTCGATTTCGGCTGGCTTGGATGAATGTACTCGCACTTGCCTGCATAATGGCTCAGACCACCGGGAATCGCAGAACTGCACCAGCCGGTGCAGTTTGCCAGTTTCGATCGCAAACCGGAAGCCATCCTGCCCCACTTCCACCTCGACAGGCAGTTTCCGGGGAGCATGACGGAGTGTGTCAAATGCAATCGATGTCCGGGCGAAGCCTGCCATGACGCCTCTCAATGCCTGTGAAATCCATCTGACGCTCCGCCCCGAGCAGTCCCGGGTTCTGGACCGGTTCCTGGAGGCATGGGGGCCTCCGGTTTGGATTGTGGGTGGCATGGTCCGCGACCGCCTCCTCGGAATTGCGCCCGGGCACGACCTTGACTTGGCCGTACCGCGATCGAGCCCATTGGAGAACCAACGCTGGATCCCCGACGGCTGGCACATCTTTTGCCTGGATCCCCGCAGGCAGATCTGGCGATTGGCATCACGCCCGCCATCCGAGCAGGAGCCGGTTGGAACAATCGATTTGGTCGTCTTGGGAGGCGGCTGCATTGAAACCGATCTTGGACAGCGCGACTTTCGTGTGAATGCCATGGCGGTCCAGGTCAAGTCGGTTGTCGGCACGCATGTAACCGGCACGCTGGTCGATCCCTTCGGGGGACGGGTTGATCTTGCCCAACGCACGGTAGTCCCCGTTTCCGAACGCAACCTGTTGTCCGATCCCTTGCGCATGCTCAGAGGCGTCCGGCTATCCCACGACCTCGGGCTGAAGCTGTCGGCGGAATTGCGGTTGTTCATAGGGCAACATGGCCACCTCGCTGGACAGGCTGCGCGAGAACGGATAGGGCCGGAAGTGTGGAAGCTGGTAACCAGTTCCGCCTCGTCCATTCGTGATGTCGCACACGACCTGAACGAGCTGAACCTCTGGCCACTGGTTGCCGACAGGGAAGGCGGAACGTTCATCCTGTCCGAGAACGATGTGCGCTGGCTTTCTCGTTTGCAGGCGTGGACAAGATCAACGAAATCGGACCGGAGCCAGGGCGAACGGAACCCGAATCCTATGGAACCGGACATCGATGCGGTGATCGACCTTCAGCAGATGGCTCGCGGGTATCTGGGTCCAGGGCGCCTGCGCGGTGACTGGTGGGTCTTGGCCGCCCTCCTTTGGCTGATCCTCCCGGACACGACTGCGGCCAGTCCAGGTGCCGGCATGAAGCGCTGGGGTAGACGATGCGCCTTTGCCACTACGGAGCAGCGGTGGCTGGGTTCTGTCGGCGCGGCCCTCGACCATGTGTGGAGACGGTGGGTACATCCGCCCAATCATCGCCATGCCCGGGAGCCGACGGTGATTGAGTGCCACCGTTTGATGGAGAAGACCGGCTGGCACCTTGGCCTGCCTGCGTTGCAGGATGCATGCGCAATCGCAGCGCCGTTGGCCAGGGCAATCGGAGCCGGGGCGCACTCCCGCCTGACGGCAATCCAGCATGCCGTCAATCATCTGTGGGGACTTGGTCAATTTGGACCAGTGCGGCCGCTGGCAACGGGGCGGGATCTCCTGACCTGGTATGCCCTGGCGCCGGGCCCGAAAGTCGGACGATTGCTGACCCTCCTCGTCGAGGCCCAGGTGATGGGCCGCGTCACCTCGCCCACCGAAGCGCGGGAGTTCCTTGATGGTTTGCTGTACCATTGAAGTGCAACCGATCCTGTCCAAGGACCAGACACCTCCCGACCGCAACGTCGGACCTGCAATGGCACAAGCTAGTTCATGGGACTGATCGCGATCCTGGGTTCGATTGTCGCGATTGTCCTGTTGATTGCCTTTTGCGTCGCAGCTGAAATCTCCCTGGCAGGTTCGCGGCGTTCCCGAATCCAACAGCTGCAGGATGACGGCAATGTCCTCGCCGACAAGGTGGGCGGCATCATTCACAATCCCAGTCAGCTCAGCGCCTACATTTCGAGCTGCCAAATCAGCATCACGATTTGCACTGTCTTGCTGGGGTTTGTGGGGCAAGCCGGCGTCGCGCCCCGCATTGAGCCACTCCTGTTGCAACTCGGCCTGAATGCGGCCACCGCCACCTCGCTGGCGGTCGGATCGACACTCGTGGTCCTGTCGATAAGCGAGGTGTTCCTGGGCGAACTGGTACCCAAGAACCTGGGCATCCGCATCCCAGAGCGGCTGGCCATGGTCACCGTGACCTACCTGCGGGCCTACCATTTCCTGTTCAAGCCGTTCCTGTGGATCTTCAACCTGTTCAATCGCGCGATCCTGTTCCTAATCCGGGTCAAGGTTACGCACCAGCACGGCCTGGTGTTGACCGACCAGGAAATCCGGCGGATATCCAGGGAGAGTCAGGCACAGGGCCAGTTCGACTGGGACGAAGGTGGCGCCATCGACCGTACACTCAACATCGACAAGGAACCGGTCTTGGCCAAGATGGTGGTGCGGGAACACATTTTCGCGGCCCCCGAGTGGACAACGCCGGACCTGCAGCAGGATCTTCTGGCGAACTCCCCCTATTCCCGCATGCCGGTCTTTGATGGCTCCCTGGACAACCTGACCCGTACCGTCCACCTGCGAGACCTCATGTGCAGTCCGGCTCCGCGACCGGACGACGATCCGGGACCCTTTCCCGCCTTCGCGGAGGATGTCAAGGTGGACGATGCTCTGGCGGACATGTTGCATAACAAGGTGCATCTGGCCGTGGTTCGGGATGATTTGGGCGCGACCGCCGGGATCATTACGTTGGAACAGCTGGTGGAAGCCGTCGTCGGGGATATACACGACGAGTTCGACGAGGAGGAGCCGCCGCCCTT
Source organism: Caldilineaceae bacterium SB0661_bin_34 (assembly GCA_009841145.1). Classification (GTDB taxonomy): domain Bacteria; phylum Chloroflexota; class Anaerolineae; order Caldilineales; family Caldilineaceae; genus Bin34. Next base: position 84,136 of record VXMJ01000057.1, read on the forward strand.
CCGGTTCGTTAACAACGACGTGCTGTTTATCGAAGCGTCGGTGGATGCAACATTGCTCGCGGCCGCGTTCGGGAGTGGGGACGGCAGCCTGGACACCGACGCACTCCCGCTTGAACCATCTCCGGATGCGCCGGCCCCCATGGAGGGCATCCCGCACCGGGGCCTTCGCCGGGCAGGCCCCGGTGCGGCCGACGGCTATTTTGTGAACGCCACCGAGGAGACGGTCAGGCTGGCACTGCAACTGCAGTCGGATCCCGCCGGCCCGGGTTTCGAACACGGAGCCCTGTGATGGAAGCACTGGTTCCGATCGTGCTGATTGCCTTGTTCGTGGCGGCCAACGGTTTCTTCGTCGCGGCGGAATTTTCCGTGATGCTGGCCCCCTACCCACGCATCGAGAGCAGGGAGGAGGCTGGACACCGGCAGGCCGCCTACATCCTGACCATCCTGCGGGACAAGGAACGCCGCAACGACTTCATCGCCACGGCCCAGATAGGGATCACGTTGGCCAGTATGGGCCTGGGCATATATGCCGAGGAGCGCGTGGCGCACTGGTTGCATGAGGTTCTGCACCTGCCGTGGCTGTCGGAGCACGCAGCCACCACGGCCGCGCTGGTCATCGCCGTTGGCAGTCTGTCGTTCCTGCATGTCGTCGTGGGCGAAATGGTTCCGCAGACCATTGCCGTCCAGATGCCGGAATCGGTGGTGCTGGCGGTGGCCGGCACGATGCGGGTCTGCGAAATGCTTCTGAAACCCATGGCGCGCCAGCTGAATCGTGCAGCCGACTTTCTCATCACCAGATCACCCGTGCCCGTGGACCAGGACGACGGGCTAGCCTATTCCAAGGAGGAGATCCAGATCCTGATTGAGGAGAGCTACCACGCCGACCACATCGAGGAGGACGAGTTCGGCTACCTGGAACGGATTGGGAACTTCGACGACCGCACCGTCAACGAAGTGATGACTCCCCGCACGCGGGTTGTGGGCATCCAGGAGGATGCAACCTACGCGGATGTGATCGAGGTAATACGGGAAGCCGGCCAGTCCCGCTATCCCATCTACGGAAGCAACCTGGACGACATCAAGGGGATACTCCACTTCAAGCAGCTGGCGCGGCTGGACCGCAGCGCCGAGTTTCGTCTCGTCGATATCATCACCAGGGTGCCGGACGGGGATCAGGACCAGGAGACAGGTGCCTTGGTGGTCCCAGGCTCCACACCGTTGCCCCAAATGCTGAAGCTGTTCCAGTCGCGGGGAGCCTACATGGCGGTGGTGCAGGACGAATTCCAAGGAACGGCGGGATTGGTGACCCTGGAAGACCTGATGGAGGAAATCTTCGGTGAAATCGAAGATGAATCAGACCTCGAGGCAAGCCGCGTTCGGGAGGCACCCCGGCTCGAGGTCCGGTCCCGGACCACCGTGGTGGCCCGGCTCGACGTTCCAGTGAACGAACTCCCCGAGGATTTCGCGGAAGCACTGGGAGAGACCAAAGGCGAGGCGGAAACCATAAGCGGGATGATCATGAACGCGATCGACAGAGTTCCGGAGAGGGGAGACGAAACCCGCCTGGGGAAGGTCTTCGTACGCGTGGAGGGCGAACCGCCGGACTTGCTGGCCTTGCTGAAGCTGTCACCATCCAAGCCCTCGGGCAACTGACGGCCGACGAGAACCCAAGAACCCAAGTTGCGGTGTACAGGGCAGCCTGTGCACCGCCTACACCTTCCACACCCGTGCAGGATCCCCACATGGCCCCGAACCGCCGCATGTCGAGGCTCTTCAAACTGATATACGGTTCAGGAGAGTGGATTCCGGCCATCACCTCAACCAGCCGCTCCCTGATCCTGAACTACTTTCTGGTGACCGTAGTCGGCCTCAAGCCGGGAATTGTGGGCGTGATCCTGATGATTGGCCGCATTTGGGACGCGATCAACGATCCGCTGGTGGGACTCATCAGCGACCGGTTGCAGACCCGATGGGGACGCCGCCGTCCCCTGATGCTGGCGGCCGCCGTGCCCATGATGGTGCTGTTCGCCCTGTTGTGGACAAAACCCTTCGACAATCAGTGGAGCCTGTTCGCTTGGTTTGTCGTGATTTCCGTGGTGCTCGACACCGCCATCACCGTGTTTTCGGTGCCCCACACGGCCCTGGTGGCGGAATTGTCCAGTGACTACGAAGAACGGATTGACCTCAGCGTTTGGCGCAACGCCTTCTTTATCCTGGGCGCCCTCGTCATCGCGGCCCTGTTCAAAACTTTGGCGGAAGACTGGCTGGGCATGCTGGGCGGGGAGTCCAACGTTTTCCGCGGCTACATGTTGGCCGGGTGGCTGTTCGGTGCATCCCTGCTAGTGGCGCCAGTCCTCAACTTCATCACGGTCAAGGAACCGGCCAATGTAGTATCCGAAGTTCCTATCAGCGTGACGGAGGGACTCAGAACCGCCTACCGCAATCGTCCCTTCACCCTGCTGTCGAGCGCCTATTTCTTCGCACTGACCGGACTTGAGGTTGTCATCGCCACGTTTGTCTGGTACTTGCAGATTGTTTTGAGGGCGACACCGCTCCTGGAGGCACTGTTGCCGGCGGTGCTGCTGGGTTCGTCCCTGCTGGCTCTGCCCCTGGTCAACCTGCTGGTCAGGAAACTGGGCAAGCTCAAGGCATATATATTCTGCGGCTTCCTTTGGATTGCTACGCTGCCGGCATACGCCCTGTATCCACAGGGAGCCGCCGACACGTTTCTCTATTTTTGCGTCTGGCTGGGATTCACATACGCAGCCGGCATCACCATTCCGTGGGCCATGCTGCCCGATGTTCTCGAGTACGACGAACTGCAAACCGGTAACCGCAGCGAAGGGCTGTTCACAGCCTACATGGTCTTTTTCCGCAAGTTGGGAGGTGCCGTGGCAGTATTCGTCGCCAATCTCATCCTTGCACAGGCCGGCTTCATCGAGGCCACGTACGGCACCGGCATCGAGCAGCCCCAGTCGGTGGTGACTGCCCTGCGGCTCTTGTCCGGTGTGCTGCCAACATTGTTGGTGGCGATTGGCATCTTCGTCATTCGCAAATACCCGATCACGCGTGATCGCCATCGTGCACTGCTGGCCGAGCTGGACGAGCGCCGACAGAACAACCCCGTTGTCGCTGACTGACGCCAAGAATTCGCTAACGGCGGCCCGCGCCTTGGTCCATCCGACTCACTCGTGCCGCACTCCGTCACCATGCCTCCCGTACCCAACGAACCACTGAATATCTACGGTCTGCACGACGCGGGCGGCGAGCATCTCTTCGAAGAGGCCGACGTACACGGCTGGGTGGTGTTCAACGAATTCATCGGCATGGACGACGCCGACCGTTCCGGTGTGGACTACAGTGCCTGGTCGGAACGCGGCTATGGCGTCATTGTCAAACTGCAATTGGGTTTCAATCCGGACGGCACGCTTCCGGCGGTCGACAACCACCTGAAATTCGCCCGGCGATGCGGCCGGTTCGTTAAGGTCTCCCGTGGCTGCAGTCACTGGGTGATTGGGAACGAGTTCAACAATTGGGTCGCGCGCCCTGGCGCCGACGCACGCGCCCGGATATCCCTGCTCAAGGACGTGAAGGACCCGGCACAGGTACAGGCCGTGCTGCGGGCCCTGCCCGAGCGCTTTGACGCACTCCATCCTGATGGGACCGCGACCAACCTGGCCACCGTCGGTGAAGCCATGCACCCGGATCGCTATGTCGCCTGTTTCAGGCAGTGCAGGGAGGCCATCCACCAAGCCGACCCGGATGCACTCGTCATTACGGGGGCCGTTACTCCATGGAACACCCACACCCGCTATGCGGGCAACGAGAGCGGTGACTGGATCACCTATTTCAGCGACATCCTGAACCGGCTGGGACCCCAGGGTTGCGATGGCATTGCGCTGCATGCCTTCACGGTCACGGACGATCCCGCCGACGTTACCGCCGATGCTTGGATTCCCGAACGCTCGCCACGCCGCCGCAGCGGCTTCAGGGCCTACCGCGACTTTATGCGCGGAATTCCGTACCACATGCGCCAACTGCCCGTATACATTGTGGAGGCGGACCAATTCCAATCCTGGAGCCCACGGCAAAACGGATGGGTGCAGGCGGTCTACCGCGAAATCAACGGTTGGAACGAAGGTCCGGGGCACCAGCAAATCCGTTGTGCCGCCCTGTTCCGGTGGGCGGCCAGTCCCGGCGGCCGCTGGCAACTCTCCACATCCGCGGCTGTCTTGGCGGACACCGCCGCGGCCCTCAACCAGCAATATGCATGGGATCCACAAAAGGCTCCCCTGCTCAACCCCGAACAGCCCGATGCCTCCGCCAGCCTGTCCCCCGGCAATGTAATTAGGACCATCGGCGACATCAACCTGCGGGCCGTGCCCGGATTCGTGGGTTCGCCCCCGGACGCCATCGTGACGAAGCTTCCGTCGGGCCAGCAGTGCCTGATTGTCGACGGACCCGAACAGGTGGACCGGCTGATTTGGTGGCGCGTCACGGTCACGGTGTCCGACCGCACCCAGGTTGACGGCTGGCTGGCACAAGCCGGCGTGGATGCGCAGCCGTTCATCGCCAGGGTATCCGGCGCCCCGGACTTGGCGGCCCCGTTCGATCCGGTGCCAATCCCGGACACGGACGCCATGGCACCAGGTACCTACTTCCTTGTCCAGCGACCCACCGAACTGCGGCGCACGCCAGGCACCCGGGCCAAGGAGGCGGACGACCTGTTGGGCACCGTCCCCACAGGGACTCCGGGTCTCGTGCAGGAAGGCCCCTTGTACGTAGAGGACAGTATCTGGTGGCGCGTGCGCGCGGCCTGGCCGGAAGGCAGCGACTCGACAGGGTGGCTTCGAGAGGAAACCGACCGCAACAAGCGCAACCTGCAGGTCATCGCCGTGCCCGGAACCCCGGCCATCCCCGAACCCAGGTTTGCCGTTGGCGACACCGTTTGGGTATGGCGCAATGCCCTCCTGCGCCGTTTGCCCGGGACCTCCAACCAGGCAATCGACGACATCGTCATGCAACTGGCTCCCGGCATGTCGTTGACCGTGGAAAGCGGCCCGCGCATGGAAGACAGACTGGTGTGGTGGCAGGTGGTCACTCATCCGGCGGTTGAGCCCGTGCTGCGCGGATGGGTCTCGGACATGACGTCGACCGGCTACGACCTCCTTCAGGACACTGCCCCGAACCTACCCGGTCGGGACAGGCAAGCGCTCCAGCCTGGCGACAGCATCTGGGTGATTGCCGCAAGCCCGATGCGACGCACCCCGGGGCTGGACGGGGATGCGGGCTACGATGTACTTGGTGAAGTGTCCCGCAACACGTTGTGTACGGTCCTGGGCCATCCACAGGGGGTGGGCGGAATCGCTTGGTGGCTGCTGGCAGTGGCCACGGATGAACAGGACCGGATGTGGGGATGGGTGGCCCAGAGTGCACCTGACGGCACGCCGCAGATGGGAACCAATCCGCTGCCCGAGGTCAGTCCTCCCGTCCCGCGCCGTGCGCCCAGCGCCCGGGAACGTCGGACCTTCGCCAACGGTGACCGCGTCATGAACATCCAATCGGACGTCCTGCGGATGCGCAGGACTCCCGGCCAGGTCGGCAAGCCGGATTCGGACATCATCGGACGTGCGCCGTCCCGCAGCACCCTGCTCGTCAATGGCGGGCCGGAAATCAGGGACAATCTCCGCTGGTGGTGGACGGACATGGTTATCCCGCCTTCGAACCAGCCGTCGGGCTGGGTTGCCGAAGGTTCGCAGAGCGGACTGCGCCTGCTGGCTTACGACTTCCTGGCCGACCACATCGACATCGCCACTCCGTTTCCGGGCCGTTTCCCGATGTCCCAGGGCTGGGGCACCAACCCGCAGTTCTACAGTCGATTTACCTACGGCGGGGTCCCCATGCGGGGCCACAACGGCCTTGACTTCGCCTTGCCGGTAGGCACACCGTTGCTGGCGACCGATGCCGGCAAGATCACCCGAACCGATTTCGGTGTGGGCGGTTTCGGCAAGTTCGTTCTCATGGAACATGACTGGGGGGAATCGGTGTACGCGCACATGAGCGAGTTCTCGGTCAGTGTCGGGCAGACCGTCGGGCGTGGCGCCACCCTGGGACTTTCGGGCAACACGGGTGCCAGTACGGGACCCCACCTACACTTTGGCATACGGATTCTGCCGTATCGCAGACCCGATGGCTGGGGCGGGTTCTGCAACCCGGCCCAATTCATGTCGCAGGACATTTTCCGCAATCGTCCGGTGGCCATGGAGCCGTCCCCGCCCGGCGTGGAGAGCGACTCCAACATCCTTCCCTGAATCGATACTCCGCTGTGGCCCCAGCTCCCGTCGTCCAGCTAGCAGTCTCCAAAATCCCGAAGTACGCCACGCGCGAAAGCGGGGACACGGTCGAGGTGGTCGAAAGGCCGCACGGCGGTTTGAGCGCGGTCTTGGCCGACGGCCAGCGCAGCGGACGCAGTGCAAAGAACATTAGCAACCTCGTGGTGCGCAAGGCCATCTCCCTGTTGGCCGAAGGCGTGCGCGACGGAGCCACGGCGCGGGCGGCACACGACTACCTTCGCACGTATCGACGGGGCCAGGTGAGTGCCGAATTGCAAATCGTCAGCATCGACATGGACTCCTGGACGCTTGTCGTCTCCCGCAACTGCCACTGCCCAGCTTGGTTCCGGACTACCCACAGTCAGGGTCTGCTGCAGGCACACAGTCAGGCCATTGGCATACACCGCAATACGCGGCCCGACATCACCGAGCTGCCGATCGAGGCCGGCAGCATGGTGGTGGCGGCCTCGGACGGGGTGTGGGAAGCCGGCCGCCATCCGCAGGACCGCATGAATCTGCCGGCCTTGGTCTGTGAAGCGGATCCTGACGGCAGACTGCCGGCGGACCGTCTCGCCCAACTGCTGCTCGACACCGCCCTGATCCTTGAGGAAGGCCGAGCCCGGGACGACCTGACGGTGCTGGTCGTGAAGGTCCTGGGCCGTAGCGAACGAGACGACGCGCGGCATATGACAGTCAGTTTTCCCTTGGGATAGGAACCGATCCGGCTGGGGGCCGGAAGACTGGAGTTGGGATGCAGCATCCGCTCATCAAGGTTGTAGGGGTCAGCGCGGCCGGGAAGTCCACCTTGGTAGCGACCCTGGAGCAGTTGGGCATGCGTGCCCGATGCACCGGCCAGGAACACAGTTATGTCAAGGATATGTGGCGAAGACTGCATCCTCCCGACATTCTGATATACCTGCATGCGGACCTAGGAACCCAGTTGTCCAGACGCCCGTGGGGGCGGTATACGGAGGCCGGCCACCGGGAGGAGTTGGCGAGGTTGGCCCATGCCCTAGCGCATGCGGACCTTGTCATAGAAACCTCGCCGATGACAAAACAGGAAGTGGTCCAGACAGTTCGACGGTTTTTGGATGATCGGCATACCTCCAACATCCGGTGCGCTTCCCAAGGCTGATATTTGGTCGCTGTTTCGACCACGGATTTTGCCCAAGACGGCACTGATTGTTGTGTTATCATCAAACATGGCTGAGCAGCCTGGATTCAAGGATTGAATCGGGCCGGATTGGTGCCGTGACGCGCACCCGCGCGCGTTCGTTGTCGGAGTAGTAACAAGGGGTAAACGCAGCAATGGCTATGCGAAAGATTTCCAGCAACGGCCATCTGTCGGCCAACGGGCGATCCCATGACAGCGGAAACCTGAACGGTGCGGAGCCCAAACCGCGTTTCCCCGGCATTCAGACCACCTCTGATGGTTCCGGGACGGTCACGTGGGTTGAAACCCAAATCACGCAGGGAGCCTGCGCCTATCCGATTACCCCGACCACGACCATGGGCGGCGGCTATGGCGCGTCCGTGGCCAACGGTGCCCGCAACCTGTGGGGCCAGCCCCTAAAGTTCCTGGAACCCGAATCCGAACACAGCGCGGCCACCGCCTGCGAGGGCTTTGCCGTGGCGGGAGGGCGCGTCAGCAACTTCACCTCGGGCCAGGGCCTGGTCCTAATGAAGGAGGTGCTCTACACCATCAGCGGCAAGCGCCTGCCCGTGGTGTTCCACATCGGTTCGCGGGCCATCACACGCCAGGGCCTAAACGTGCATGCCGGGCATGATGATGTGATGTGCGTGGCGGACTGCGGCTGGGGCATCCTCTTTGCCAAAAACGCACAGGATGCCGGCGACCTGGCGGTGATGAGCCGTCGTATCGCCGAAGACGGCTTTACCCCCATCATGAACGTGCAGGACGGTTTCTTGACCACCCACACGGTGGAAGACGTTCTGTTGCCCGAGTCCGAACTGCTGGAGGAGTTTGTGGGGCCTCCGGGGGACAAGATACCCAACCTCTTCGATCCCATGAACCCCATCATGACCGGGGTTGTCCAGAACCAGGACAGCTACATGAAGGGCATCGTGGCCCAGCGCAACTACTACGACCGTCTGCCCGGCATCATCGACGACGTGTTCGCGGAGTACTCCGCACTCACCGGTCGGCCGTACGACGTGATCGAACAGTACCGGATGGAAGACGCCGACTACGCCATCGTAGGCATCGGCTGCTACATCGAGACCGCCCGCGCCAGCATCGACTACCTGCGCGAGACATTCGGCATCAAGCTGGGCATCGTGCACGTCACCTGCTACCGGCCATTCCCCGGCCGTCAACTGGTCGAGGCCCTGGCCGGCCTCAAGGCCTTCAGCATCATTGAACGCATGGACGACGCGCTGGCCCCCAACAATCCACTGGCCAACGACATCAAGGCGGCGTTCAGCGACGCCATGATGGGACACCCCGACTTCCCGCAGATTTCGCGGATCCCACAGATCTTCTGCGGAATCGCGGGTTTGGGCAGCCGCGATGTGCGACCGGCCGACTTTGCAGCCACCGTCCGCAACATGCTCGAAGGGCACCAGCGCTTCTTTGTCCTGGGTGTGGACCACGACTTGACCCTACCGCCGGAGCACGATCCGGACTTGCGGCCTCCGGGGGCCTTTTCGATGCGCGGCCACTCCGTCGGCGGCTTCGGCTCCGTGACCACCAACAAGGTGATTGCCACCATCGCCGGCGACGTCTTCAACAAGAAGGTACAGGCCTATCCGAAGTACGGGTCCGAGAAGAAGGGTCTGCCCACCACCTACTACCTGACGGTGGCGAACGACCAGATCCTGACGCACTGCGAGCTCAACCACGTCGATTTCGTTCCCATGAACGACATCAACGCCTTTGTGTCCGGCAATCCGCTGAGTGGCATCCTGGAGGGCGGGGCCATCTTTGTCCAGACCTCGAAGACGGATCCAGTTGAGATTTGGGCGGACATTCCACCTGATTCACAGGCCAAGATACGCGACTTGGGCATTCGTGTGTTCGCGGCGGACGCCGCCCTGATTGCCCGTGAAGAAGCGCCCATTCCGGACTTGTCCGTGCGCATGCAGGGAATTGTGCTGCTCGGCATTTTCTTGAAGGTGACCCCATTTTCCGAGGAGGCCGATCTGACCTACCCGCAGGTAATGGAAAGGGCTGAGAGCGCATTGCGCAAATACTTCGGCAAGCGGGGCGAAGCGGTTGTCCAGGCCAACCTCAAGGCCGTCAAGCGCGGCTACGACTCGGTTATCGAACTATCCGCGGAGACCAAGGCCCTTGAGGTCACGGCTCCCAAGTTCGATCCCACCGCCCAAATTGAATTGTTCGTCTAGGCTGCTGTTGACAGACCGCCGCCACTGCCACCCGGCGCCCGGCGTCAGGGAGTTTTCATGGTAACCACCAACGAAATCGACGTTGCCTCCATTAGCAAAACCAAGAACGGTTCCGGCGAAGGCCTTGACGCCACGATTGTGGACGTCAACGATTTCTTCGATCGCATCGTCCAAGGCTACAACGACGGCACCGGGGAGTTGCGTCTTCCGGCGGATGTCGGCGTGGCCCGTTCCGTAATTCCGGCCGGTACGGGCGCGGCCCGCGACTTTAGCTACATCGCCCCCGAGATCCCCGAGTACATTGAGGGCAACTGCACCGGTTGCATGAGCTGCGTCAACCAATGCCCCGACACGGCCATCCTCGGCAAAGTTGTGAAGGTGGATGTCCTGGACAACGCCTTGGCCGAATTGACCGACGAGGCCGAACGGGGCTTCATGGCCAACCAGTTCGCCGAAACCAACAAGTTCTTCAAGGTTCCCCAGAAACGCAAAAAGGAGCCGGGCAAGTTCGGCATCTTCATCGATCCCACCAAGTGCAAGGGCTGCGCCGAATGTGTTGAAGCTTGCGCGGATCTGGGCTACAACGCCCTGAAAATGATCCAGAAGGAAGACAAGACGGTCCCGATCTACGAGAAGAGCATCAACTTCTTCCGCTCGCTGCCCGCGACGCCGGACGAATTCATCAACGACCGCATTGCCGTCGACATGATGCTGGCGGAGCAGAGTATGCTCTACGTGGGCGGTGCGGGATCCTGTGCCGGTTGCGGCGAGGCCACTGTCATCCGGATGTGGCTGGCGGCCTTGGGATACGTGTATGGTGCCGACAACATCGGCATTGCCGCCAGCACCGGCTGCAACACGGTCTATGGCAGCACCTATCCCTACAACCCCTATATCGTTCCGTGGAGCAATTCGCTCTTCGAAAACGGTCCCGCCTTCGCCATGGGCATTCGCATGAAGTGGGATCAGCAGGGATGGGAGGACAAACAGCTCTGGGTCATGGGCGGCGACGGGGCCATGCTAGATATCGGCTTCCAGTCGCTGAGCCGGATGTTGGCCAGCGGCATGAACATCAAGGTCCTGATCCTGGACACGCAGGTCTACTCCAACACCGGAGGCCAGACCAGCACCGGGTCCTACACGGGACAGGACTCCAAGATGTACTCCTACGGCAAGGAGAAGCCCGGCAAGACGGAAATGCGCAAGGAGATTGGCCGCATTGCCATGATGCATCCAAATACCTATGTGTCGCAGACGGTCGCCTCCATTCCCAACCATTTCTACAAGTGCATCCTGGACGCGGCATCCTTTGATGGTCCGGCCATCGTGAACACCTTTACGACGTGTCAGCCGGAACACGGCGTGGCCGACGACATGGCTCGCCACCAAGCCAAGCTAGCGGTTGAAAGCCGGGCATTCCCTGTGTTCGTCTACGACCCGCGCAAGGGCGACACCATCAAGGAGCGGTTGAGCCTGCAGGGCAACCCCGCGGCCAAGGAGGATTGGTACACCGTTCCGAAGACCGGCGAGACGATTGACTTCATCACCTTCGCCCGTTCGGAGGGTCGATTCGCCAAGCAGTTCGACCGCGAGGGAAACCCGTCGGAAACGTTGATGGATTCCCAGGCCGACCGTCTTGCCAACTGGCGCATGCTCCAGGAAATGGCCGGCGTGCGCTGAACCCCGCCTCTCGTCAATCAAGTCCAAAGGGCTGGCAATGCCAGCCCTTTTTGATGTTCGGCCAACTTGCACCCGGCGAGTTGGCTTGTTGCCGTGCGGCTAGCACTAAAATTCCTCTTCGGACGACTGCCAGATGGCTTCGGGGGGTGCCAATCCTGACATTGAACCAAGCAAACAACCGCCATAACCGAGCGCAGGTGGAAACACGCCTGAGCCATCCGGTGGACGCGACAACCCGGGTGCTTCGCCTATACCGGTATGTCCTCACCTCAAGTCGGGCACGGACAACAGTCTGCCGATGAATTCCTCTAGCAGGTCAACGGGCCTGCCTTCCAAGTGAAGCGCGTGTTCAATCTCTTCCTGAGTCTGGCGGATCGCATCCAGTTGGCGTCCGTACAAGTGCAGACATCGTTCCTTGATACCGGCCGCGGCCAGTAGCACCAGGGTTGCCTCCACGTTCTCGGCCGTCATGTCCCTGCTGTACAACGCGACCATGCGTTCGCCAATATCCCGATCGGCGAACGCAAGCGCGATCGGAAACGATTTCTTGCGGCGTCGGATATCTTGATGGGGTGCCTTGCCGGTGTCGTCTTCATCAGCCCAGATACCATTTATGTCATCAAGCATTTGATAAGCGATTCCGGTCTGTTCACCCAGTTGCCTGAAACGCTCGCGCATCGGCCCATCGTTGGTGCTGAGATGCGCGCCGCACGCCAGGCAGGTTCCGAACAGGGCTGCGGTCTTGCCCTGAACCATGCGCGTGTAGTCATCCAGCGACAGGCGGGTACGCTGTTCGAAGTCAATGTCCAGAAACTGGCCCTCCGTCAGGGCGATGCTGGTGTCAATCAGCATGGACATGGCAACAGCCACGGTATCCGATCCGAATCCGGTGCCATGCAACTCGGCCATGGCTCGGAATGTACAGCCAAACAGGCCATCTCCCACGTTGATGGCCTGGGGTATTCCCCAAATCTTCCAGACAGTCGGGGAGTGCCGTCTGTATTCGTCCCCATCCTCGATGTCGTCGTGCAACAGGGAATAAGCGTGCAGGAGTTCCACACTGACCGCTGCCGGCAGAGCCTTCTCCGCGTCAAGTCCCAAGGTCCTGCACGCCAACAGAAGGAGCAAGGGCCTTGAACGTTTGCCAACGGAACGAGCAATCGGCCGGAACTCCCTGTCCACCCAACCCATGTGGTAATGCATCATGCCCATGTACGGGTCCAGGACGGGTTCCGGGCTCGCGAGGTGTTCCCGCAATGAGGTTTCCACCATGATGCGCCAGTCAGCGAGCAATGCTTCGAGAGTGGTGTTTGCCATTTTCGTCCCTTTGCACTCTTCGATGTCTATGGTTGGGCCGTCGATGATTGGGAGTTCTCCCCTCGATGACCGCGCTCCAATCGGGAGCAATGTCTTGTCGCTTCCCAAGTTCCGGCAGGAAAGGACATCGGGTGTTGAACCATGACTGTCGCCTTTGTTTCCGGAACCGCGGCCACCCTGTACCGTCAATGTTGCCCCGGAACCCCGATGGCGCCGGGCTTTCCGCCAACCAGGATTGACAGACCACCAAAGGCGAAATCCGCTATCCAATGAATGGCGGTTCGGCGGGAACCACAATCCGCCGGTCCACATCCGACACGGCGAAGCATCCACTGCAGAACATGGCTATGCGCAGTACCGAGCCCCATATCTCCAGTTCCTCGACGACAGCCTCCGCGGACTCCACCGCCTTGCGCAGGAGCGGCCCGGCCACGCCCGCCAGATCCGCACCCAAGGCCAAGGACTTTAGAATATCCAACGGCGAACGCACCCCGCCGGACGCAATCACGATCGGCCTGTCCAATCCTGCGGAACGGTCGCCGACGATGGCACCGACTTCCTGCAGACATTCGGCGGTCGGAGTGCCCCAATGCCGGAATGCACCTGCAATCCTTTGTTGTCGCCGCGTCACGGCCCGGTGCATTTCAACCTCGCTCCAGGATGTACCACCGGCTCCGGCCACATCGATGCCGGCGACGCCTGCCTCAAGCAGGCGTTGGGCGGTTCGGCCATCGATGCCCCACCCGACTTCCTTCACTATCACGGGCACCGGCAACTCCCGACATACCTGTTCGAGTTTCGCCAGAAGGCCCGTCCAGTCGGTGTCGCCTTCGGGCTGCACGCACTCCTGCAGGACGTTGAGGTGGAGGATCAGGGCCTCGGCCTCGATCACCTCCACCACCTGAATGCATTCTGCCAGTCCGAATCCCTTGTTCAGTTGTACCAATCCCAGATTGGCCAGCAGTGGCACATCCGGCGCAGCGCGCCGCAATGCCCTCCAGTTGCGAGCGACTTGGTGTTCCTCCACCATGATTCGCTGGCTGCCAACTCCCATCGCAACGCGCCGGTGCTGTGCCGCCTCGGCCAGGTTCCGGTTTACCCGGCTGGCGGTATCCGTACCACCGGTCATGGAGCTGATCAACAAAGGCAGTGTCAAACGCCGTCCCAGGAAACGGGTCCCAGTGTCCACGCGTTCGAGATTGCCTTCCGGCAAGGGGCAGTGTCGAATCCGATACCGTTCGAATCCGTTGTGCACCCGTTCCGATTCCACGTCTTCGGCGAGATTGATGCGGATGTGATCGTCTTTCCGGTTCTGGGAACTCATCGGGTTTGTCCATCGGCAATCCAGGCCGGACGAATGGTTGCAGGGCCCGGCCAGCGGTGTTGCCGCGCGCGTTGACCAACCCCGTCCGTGTGGGCACCAAGCCCTCGGTTATTGTTGACTCCGGCTCCGGCGCTCCTATAGGATTCGGCACTGTGCAGGGACCTGAAATCAGGTATCCCGCATGCTTTGTTCTTTCCCCTTGGACTCGGACGAGCCCAAGGATGCCCTACAACGCCGCTGAAGCTGGGAGACTGACCGATGAGCTCTACACTTGACCGGGTCAAGGAAATCATCGTTGATCATCTGGATGTCAATTCCGATGAGATTCAGATGGATTCCAACTTCAGGGACGACCTGAATGCCGACAGTCTGGACCTGGTCGAACTAATCATGGCTTTCGAGGAAGAGTTCGAAAGCGAGATCAGCGACGAAGAAGCACAGGCGTTACAGTCAGTGGGCGATGTCGTGAACTATCTCGACAATCAAAGCTGAACCCGATCCGGACATCGAAAAAAGGTGGGCTCCAGCCCACCTTTTTGATTCCCGGATGGCCTACACAAGGGGCAGCATCTGGAACCGACCGGATCGGCAACACTCTGGACCATCTCGGTGGGTCGAGCTTAAAGCCCCGCCTCCGTCCAGCAGGCACCCAAGGCCGTGCTGGTCTCGGCAATTGCTTCGTCGGCCGTCGCGTCCCGCAGGCGTTGCAGGAAGGGCTCCACCGAGCAGGGACCGTCATAGTCAATGGACTTCAGTTGCCTCAGCAATCCGGCACAGTCGGTAATTCCGTTCGCGCCCGGCAAATCCCTGACCAGGTCCAGTTGTTCATCCGGCCCAAGGCCGGCCTGTCCGTCGTTCAAGTGCACGAGAACGATGTCCCTGTTTGTAAGGCCGCCAATGTCCTCCAGTGGTGTGTGCGACGTGTAAAGGTGAAACAGGTCAACCAGCAGACCAACATTCGCACAGTCGAGGGCTGCGGCCAGTCCCAGCACCGAGTCCATGGTGTGCAGGAACGGATGGCGGAACGTATCCCTCAGGGTGCGGGGACCAATGAATTCCAGGCCCAGTCTCAGTCCATGGAACTCCAAGGCTACGGCGACCGAACCAAGCCGCGCCACGTGAAAGTCCCAGTTGGTCTTGAAGTCCCTGTCATTGCTGCCCGGCATGACAACCGTCGTCGTGCGGGTGTAGCCTGCAGCGTAGGCCGCATCGGCCATGTCCGCGAAATCCCCGGTCAAGTCCCCTACCAGGATCGCCTCGGGGCCTGTGTACCGGATCGGCAGCATGACGATTCCGGGCACCAGATCGTGGCTCTCGAGGATGTCCTGCACCTGGGACGCACCCAGCTCCTTCAGCTCGGAGCCTGCGATGTCCACACCTTTAAAACCATGTTTCCGAGCTGCGGCACAGGATTCCGCGAATCCAAGGCGGTGCCCAAGCATGTTGGGATTGAGCGATTGATACATGCACTGACTGTTCCTTAAAACTTGTTGGTTTTCAGGTAATTCGCTCTCGGTTGATAAGGGCTTGCGGTCCCTTGCAACTCGAGTCCGGGTGGAGCAGTCCCCACCGCGGCCGGGTCGAAACCGGCGACAGACAACCCCATGCCTTGCGCTCCCCTTGCGGTTAACCGGCGAACCTGACGACCCGCTACCGTGCGTCCGTCGTTCGATCGATTGCGATGCATGAGCATGGTCAAGGTCATGTGCCCGCGGCAGGAAACCTTCCTGCCGTGTGATAGTAGCGGAACATCCGCTACCGGCTTGGCACATCCAAGCCGCGCATGCTGTGACGGTGGGTTCACAGCGAACCCCTTGATGGCATTGGCCCTCCTCTTCATCATCAGGTTGCCACAAGGGGCAACGCAACAGGCGGCTTGTTCAAGCTCCAGTTCACCAACTTGCACGGGTAATCCTAACGGAAGACCCGCCACCGACGTAACAATCGGTCCGGTCCGCAGTTGAACATTGGGACACACCACTTATGCCGAAGCCACCACCGACCGACTGTTGTGGAATGGATCGAGGGCCCGCCCCTTTTCCTCCCGGAACTGGCTTGTGTACAGATGGTGGTAGTAGCCCCCGGCCGCCAGCAACTCACTGTGCGTGCCCATCTCCTCGATCCCACCACCACGTACCACCAGAATCCGATCCGCCTGACGGATCGTAGACAGTCGGTGTGCTATCACCAGACTGGTGCGGTCGCGCAGGACTTCATTCATGCCTTGTTGGATGAGCGCCTCGGTAAGGGTGTCGACCGAACTTGTTGCTTCATCCATGATGAAGATGTCTGGCTGTGCCAGAATGGCCCGGGCGATACTCACCAACTGCCGTTGGCCGACGCTGAGCTTGACACCTTCTTCCCCCACAACACTCTGATATGCATCTGGAAGCGTGGAAATGAAGGCATGTGAGCCGGCCAAACGCGAAGCGGCCAGGACTTCCTCGTCGCTTGCATCCAGACGGCCATAGCGGATGTTTTCCTGGATCGTTCCTGAGAATAGGTGCGGCACCTGAAGCACCATCCCGACACGGGACTGGACCGAGCGTTGTGACAGCGTGGCCACATCCCAGCCGCCAATCGAAATCCGGCCGCGCTGCGGCTCGTAGAATCGGCAAATCAGGTTGACCAGTGTTGACTTGCCGGCCCCGGTCGGTCCCACCAGGGCAACCGTTTCGCCATTCCCGATGGTCAGGCACAAGTCGTTGAACACCGGCACATCGCTGTCGTAGGCGAAATCCACATGGCTGAACTCAATGTCTCCCCGCATCGATGTCGCATTGGCGGCGTCAGGTGTGTCGACGATTTCCGGCTTGGCCCCAAGCAAGCTGAAGACCCGCTCACCGCAAGCCATGGCCTGCTGCATGTCGGCAAATACCTTTGACATCTCCTCGATCGGCATCAGCATGAACGCGATATAGGCAATGAAGGCCTGAATCCCTCCGATGGTGATGTCGCCGAGCTGAAACTGCCATCCGCCGTACCCGATGATGGTGCCAACGGCCAGGGCTGCCACAAGCTGGACGGCAGGCAGGAACAACGCGGACAGGAACGCGGCGCGGAAACTGGATCCGAACATCTCCAGGTTGATTTCGTTGAATCGATCCGAATTCAGTCGTTCGCGCGCCAGGGACTTGACCACCCTGACCCCCGTCAGCATCTCGTTGTACTCGCCGGTCAGACGGCTGTTAGTGCTGCGGACATGCCGGTACGCGCGTATGATGCGCGTCTGAAACCGCAGCGCGACGAAGAACAGAATCGGAATGACCCCGGCCATGATCAGGCCCAGCTTCCAGCTGATGGCCACCATGAAGCCCAGGGATACGAAAATGCTGGACAGGCCCCAACAAAGATCCATGAAGCCCCAGGAGATCATTTCGCCGATGCGCTTGGTATCGGAGGTCAGGCGTGCCATGAGCCACCCTACCGGGGTTCTGTCGAAGTAGGACAGCGACAGCTGTTGCAATCTGGCGAACATGTCGCGACACAGGTCGTACCGGATAAACTCCCCGAGGTACCCGGCTCCCAGAATGAATCCCACAACCGGGATGCTGAACACCGCAAACACCACTCCGTAGTGCACGATCAACCCCACGACATGCGGCCAATCTCCTGCCACCAGCCCTTCGTCCACAATCCGTTTGGTGAGGAAGGTGAGATAGGCCTCCTGCACCGAAATCGCCAGTGTGGACACCAGGTAGACCGCCACCCAACGCTTATGGCGGAGTTTAAGCCGCAGTAGTTGGACCAGCGTCCGGCCGTCGAACGCGGTTTCGAACTCCTCTTCCTCGAAGTACTGTTCGGTCATGTCGTTCGCCCATTGATACCGACCGGGCCGGGCACACCGGCTCCGTTTATCCCGGCGTGCGGAAGCGGCTCGGCCGCCACGGTCGCCTGCCGCAACTCGTCCTGCAATTCGCTTTCAATATCGGACTGGATGCGGAACACATCCCGGTACAGGCCGTCCCGGTCCTTGAGATCATGATGGCGCCCGTGTTGGACTATGCGTCCCTTGTCCAGCACCAGGATCTGATCCGCATGCATGATCGACTGGATGCGATGGCCAATGATGAAGGTGGTCCGATCCTTCATCAACACCTTCAGGGCAGCCCTGATGTGCCCTTCCGTCGAAACATCCACCGACGAAAGGGCATCGTCCAAGATGAGGATGCGCGGATTCTTGAGTAGCGTGCGGGCGATCGTCACGCGCTGTTTCTGCCCGCCCGACAGAGTGACGCCCTTTTCCCCCACGATGGTTTCGTACCCGTCCGGAAACTCCTGGACCACATCGTGGATGTGCGCAACCCGCGCCGCGGCGTAAAGGGTTTCATCATCGATTTCACCCCGAACCCCCATGAGCATGTTGCGGCGAATGGTAGTGGAGAAGAGAAAGGGATCCTGTTGGACGATGCCGATGTGCCTCCGCAGCCAATCGCGCGGCAACGTTTTCAGATCATGTCCGTCGATCGTGATGCGGCCCTGTGTGAACTCATAGAACCGCGGGATCAGCGATACGAGTGTCGACTTGCCGGAACCCGTGGATCCCAGCAGTGCAACGACTTGACCGGGCCGGGCCGTGAACGATACATCTTCAAGCACCGCGGGGGACTGGGCGACGGTGTCGGGTCCCAAGTCGTCGACCTTGGCTGTTGCGTCGTAAGCAAACCCCACGCGCTCAAAGCGAATCTCGCCCTCAATGCCCGACGGTGGTGGCAGGCTGGTTTGTTCACCAGCCGCCTCGCGTTCCTGGCGCACCACGGCCATGATGCGGGTATAGGACACCCAACCGGTGGACACCCTGGTAATCACCTGCCCCAGGTTGCGCACAGGCCACATGAACTGGCCCAGCAAGGCAACGATCGCAAGATAGGAGCCAAGCGTCAACTCTCCGGCCAGCACCGCGCGTGCACCCAGGTACACCGACAGCACCATCTGGGCGGCCACTAACAGGTCGGTCCCGGACCAGAACAACGCATGCAGGTTGGTGAGCTTCAGACCCTGGTCCTTAAGCCCATGATTGTCCCGTTCGGTCATCTGGATTTCGTAGTCCTGACGCACAAAGGCGCGCACGACCCGAATGCCACTGAGGTTTTCCTGCAGACGAGTAGAGAGACGGGCCTCCTGCTGCTGGGCCAGGTCATACCTGCTGCTGATCAAGGGGTAAAACCGGAACGACGCCGCCAGGATAAATGGGACGGTGACGGTGGACCACAGGGCCAGGCGCGTATCCAACAGAATCATTCCGGTCATGAACACGGCAATCAGAAGGCAGGTACGCCCGATGCCCAACAGGGTATTGGCAAACAGCTTGCGTACGGCCTCCACATCGGACGTGGCCCGTTGGAGCAGATCCCCGGTCGCGTTGTTGTCGTGGAACAGGAACGAAAGGGCCTGCATGTGGTCGTAGAGGTAGCTGCGAATGCGGAAACAGGCACCCTCTGCGGCCTGCGCCGCCAAGCGACCTGCGCCGAAACTGCATGCACCGGTCGCCACCCCCAACAACACGAACCCGCCTGCATAGGCAGGAAGCGGCCAGTCGCCATTGCCCATCAGGCCATGGTCCACGAAGTCTCGCAGCAGAAACTGGCTGGCGGCCCGTGCCAAGGCCGCCAAGCCCAAACTCAGGATCGCGATGCCGTATGCGAGTCGATATCCCGTGATCAAGCGCCACAAGGCTACGACGCGATGGGAGTGCACCGTCTGCTTGAGGTCAAAGTCGTTGGCACGCAGCAACCTTTCGGTTCCGGCCCCGCCAACTCCGACTGAAGTAACCGACATCATCAATCCTGCAAACCAGGCTCCCAAACCTGCGGGAAACGGGCGTCCCGCCGCGCAACAGAGCGGGAGGTATACCAAAGCCACCCTCCAAACGCAATATTTTCGTACAAAAAACAGGCCCGCCGATTGCGGCGGGCCTGGTCCAAACCTGCGGATTTGCCACGCGGGTGCGCGGCAGCGGACACATCCATGGGGGGAGAGATCCTTAGGGATTACCCAGCATTGCCGTCCCAACCGCGGCGCGTTTCAGCGCACGCCGAGCAGCAGGTCAATCAACAACTGGTCCAGCCGTTCGTACGGCTTGCTTCGGGCACCCAACGCATCCCGGTCGAAGGTGTGTCGGCGGAGTTCGCGGTTGCGGCCGGAATCGTACCCGCCCTCAAGCCACATGGACATCGAACCGTCGTCCGCGGTGCACTCCGCGATCAATGCCTGAATCTCGCTGTCCGCCGCAAACTGCCGGCTCTTGTCCTTCAGGATCAGGTAGGTATGCATGCAGCCCCGCGCAAATTCCTTGACATCATCGAGATCGCTGGAACGATAGGCATGGGCATCAAAGTGGCGCGGGTTGTCATACCCAACGGACTCGAGGAAGTGAACCACATTGAACGCCTGCTTGATGCTGTGGGAGCCGAACCTGAAGTCCTGATCGTACCGGTCCATGTTCTGATCGTTGAGATCAATGTGGAACAGCTTGTCGGCTTCCCAGGCCTGTGCAATGGCGTGCATGAAATTGAGCCCCGCCATCTGTTCGTGGGCCATTTCCGGGTTGACTCCGACCATCTCCGGATGTTCCAGGGTTGCGATGAACCCGAGCATCGACCCCACCGTGGGCAGGTAGATGTCGCCGCGCGGCTCGTTCGGCTTGGGTTCCAGTGCAAAACGCAGGTTGTATCCCTGGTCGATCACGTAGTCGCACAGGTAGTTGATGGCATAGCGGAAGTGCCGTCCCGAATCGACCGCACACTTGCCCACATCGGTTTCCGTCCCTTCGCGACCGCCCCAGAACACGTAGGTTTCCGCACCCAGTTCGACACCAAGGTCGATGGCCGCCATGGTTTTTTGCAGCGCATAGGCTCGCACTTCAGGATCGCTGCTGGTAAAGGCGCCGTCCCGAAACACCGGATGCGTGAACAGGTTGGTGGTGGCCATGGGCACTACAATCCCGGTATCGTCCATGGCCTTGCGGAAGTCCCGCACGATGCGGTCCCGTTCGGCGGCCGTGGCATCGATGGGCACCAGGTCGTTGTCGTGGAAGTTGACGCCCCAAGCACCAACCTCGGCCAGCATGTGGACGATTTCGACCGGTGTCACCACCCCGCGGACCGGATCGCCGAACGGATCGCGGCCGATGTTGCCCACAGTCCACAAACCAAAAGTGAACTTGTCCTCCGCCCGGGGAATGTACTGGTTGCTCATGTTCTGCTGTACGCCTCCTTCAAAAAGCCGGCCAGACCGAAGCCTGGCCGTTCTCACAATGCAACTGATCCGCGACCGTTGCCGACCGCCGCGGGCGGCCTAGTAGACGCAGTCCACCTGCCGCCGGGTCTCGGCCGACTTCAGAATGGCATCGCAGATGACCGCATTCCGGTAGCCGTCCTCGAAGTCCGCTCCGATCGGAGCCACATCCCGGTCGTTCACAATGCAGTCCAGCAGATGGGTGATTTCGTGCACGAACGTGTGCTCCCACCCGATGATGTGTCCTTGCGGCCACCAGTTCTCCCACCAAGGATGGGTGGGCTCGGACACAAGAACGTTGGTGAAGCCGCTGGTATTCGGGTCTCCGTCGTTCCAGAAAATCTGCAGTTCGTTGAGGCGCTCCAGGTTGAAGACCACCGAACCCTTTTCGGCATTGATCTCAATGCGCTGGCCGTTTTTGCGGCCCCCGGCGAACCTCGTGGCTTCCACGGTACCCAAGGCACCGTTCTCGAACTCCAGAAGCGCCGCGAAGGCATCGTCCACATCCACCTTGCCCATGGTGCCGTCGTCCCATGGTCGCTCCTCAATGAAGGTTCGGGTCATGCCGGACACGCTCTTGACATCGCCGACCAGGTAGCGGCCTAGGTCGATTATGTGGGCGCCCAGGTCCCCAAGGGCTCCGCTGCCTGCCACGTCCTTTTGCAGACGCCAGATCATCGGCAGGTTGTAGTGGGGCATGATCCACTCCTGCAGGTACACCGCGCGGAAGTGGTAGACCTGCCCCAGCAGGCCCTGATCAATGAGGAGGCGGATTTGCCGAATGGCAGGCACGAAACGGTAGTTGTACGCCACCAAACCCTTGACACCGGCCTTGTTGACGGCATCCAGCATGGTCTTGGCTTCCTCTGCGGTGCGGGCCAGAGGCTTTTCGCAGATGATGTGCTTGCCGGCTTCTGCGGCGGCGATGGACGGGGCGGCGTGAACGTTGTTCGGCCCCCCGTTGTCCAACACCTGAACATTGTCGTTGCGGAGCATCTCCTCCCACGAACTGTAGGTGTTTCGGTAGCCGAACCGTCGGGCGGCCTCAGCGGTCGCTGCTTGGTCGCGTCCGCAAATGGCCTCCAACACCGGAACGGCCGGTGGCGGATACATCATGTGCGGAATCTTGAGCATGGCATTGGAATGGGCCTTGCCCATGAAGGCGTAGCCCAGCATGCCGATTCCGATCTCGGGTGCTTCGCCGGTGGCTCGTGCACCGGCCATGGCGGTAAAGCCGCTTCCGTCACTCATGGCTATGGGGTTCCTTGGAATGGTTGGTAAGGATTGACACACCCCGGCTGGGGTTCTGGCTCAGTCGGCAAAGGCTTCGTCGAACACGATGTCCGACGAGGGGAAGTCGAACCTGCGCACCTCGGCCAGGGATTCCCGGGCACCGAACTCCCGATCCATGCCGCTGTCTTCCCACTCGATGGAGAGCGGGCCGTCATAACCGAGACGGTTGAGGGCGCGAATGATCGGGTCCCATTCGACATCGCCGTGGCCCGGCGACACGAAGTCCCAACCCCTCCGGTGATCGCCGAAGTCCAGGTGGCTGGACAAGATGCTGTTGCGTCCGGTCAATTGAAGCTTGCTGTCCTTGACATGAGCATGGAAAATGCGGTCCGGGAAGGCGTTGATGAGTTCCACCGGATCCAGGAACTGGTGTACCAGATGGCTGGGATCGAAGTTGATGCCGAACGCTGGATGCCCGTCCACGGCCTCGAGCGCGCGGCCGAACGTGATGATGTCGTAGGCGATTTCCGTTGGATGCACCTCCAGCCCGAACTTCACGCCCTGGGCCTGGAAGTGATCCAAGATCGGAGTCCACCGCTGCCCAAATTCCGCGTAGCCGGCATCAATCTCGTCCGACGAGGTGGGCGGGAAAAAGTAGAGCTTGTGCCAGATCGGACTACCGGTGAAGCCGTTGACAACATCCACACCGAACAGCTTGGCCGCGGACGCCGTGTCCTTCATCTCCTGGGCGGCCCGTTGGCGCACCCCTTCGGGATCGCCGTCTCCCCAAAGGCGGGGATCCAGAATTGCTTGATGCCGGGCATCAATCGGATCGGCCACGGCCTGGCCCACCAAATGGTTCGATATGGACCAACAACCCAGATTGTGGCTTTCCAGCAGGTCACGCTTCTCGCGAACATAGGAATCGGACGACAGGGCCTTGTCCACTTCGAAGTGATCGCCCCAACAGGCCAGTTCCAGGCCGTCGAATCCCCATTCGCTGGTCTTGGCGGCGAGTTCGGACAGTGGCAGGTCGGCCCACTGGCCGGTAAACAACGTCACATTCCTGGGCATGGATTCCTCCCGTTGGAACATCAAGATGGGTTTGGATTTACGGGCACGGCGTACGCGGCAGTTGCACCTCCGATTATACCGCCCGACCCGGCCCATGGACACTTGCGGCCGAAGGGTTTGCAAGTGTCCTCCAAATGGCCTGATGTGGTCAGGTAAGCCGTTCCCGGGAAGGATGCCGGATCCCGCCGACCTGCCTCCAGTCAAGCATATCCAAGCCGCCGGTCCGCCAAGCGACCAGCAAGGCCCTACGCAGCAGCATCCTCCCGCCATCGGGATCGCAGGAAGTGGGCGGCCATCTTGGGTCGGCGTTCACGGGTGAACACCCCCTTGTGGTTGAGCGATGCCGGTCGCATCACCCCTTGTCCTGTCTTGAAGTCGGCGAAGTTCCAGACGTGCAAACCCGCAATCCACGGTCGCTCCGCCGCGACATCGAGCGTCATCCTCAGCACGTCAACCTGGTACTCCTCGGAGAACATCTCCGCCGGCTCACTGTGATGGCCTGCGATCGTGTCCGCCCCGAACTCGGCGATGATGATGGGTTTTGCCAGCCGCTCGTGCAGGGCATCCAATTCCTCTTCCATCCCGGCCCGCGCCTGCTCGATTTGACCGCCCAGTCGATACCAGCCCCAATACCGGTTGATCATCACGGCATCGCAGAGTTCCAGCCATTCGACCGGACCTCCCATCACACCGGCCAGTGAGAACGGCCGGCTGCGGTCCAGTTCCCTGCCCGCGTCCACTAGGGCAGCGAAGAAATCGGTCCCGGCATCCACAAAGGCCGAATTGGCGTCTGCACCCCGGAACCGGGCCATGAAGTCGGCGGTCATCGGTTCGTTGGCCACGCTCCACATGATGACACTGGGATGGTTCAGGTCGCGTCGAATCAGGTCGCGCAACTGGCCCTTGCAAACCTCAAGCCAGCCGGCGATCCGGTCACCGTTGTCCCCAAACATCAGCCCGACTGCCGGGATTTCGTCTATGACTAGCAGGCCGGCCCGGTCCGCGTACCGAAGCGCTTCCTCCGCGTACGGGTAGTGGGATGTGCGATAGGAGTTGGCACCAATCCACCTGAACAGTTCCCCGTCCTTCACGATCAGGGGCAGGTTCAGGGCCCGGCCGTGCACGGGGAAGTCCTCGTGCTTGCCAAAACCCTTCAGATGAATCGGCTCACCGTTGAGCAAAATCCGACTGTCCCGCACCTCGACGGTCCGCACACCCGTTTCCAGACTGTAGGCGTCGCGGGCTTTGCCCTCGTCATCCCGGAGTTCCATGGCAACCGTGTACAGGTGCGGATCGGCAGGGGACCACAGGCGGACTCCGGGCAACTCAAACCTGCATTCCGCTGTCCCGTCCTTCACGTCGCATGTTTCCTCGGCCACCGGCCGGCCGTCGGCGTCGAGCACCTGGCAAACCAGCCGCGCGGCTGCACTGCCAGCTACTGCGGTCCGCAGATTGAGGTATCCGGTCAGGCCGTTGCTGCGATCGAAGCCCGTCTCAACGCTCGCGGAGACGATGTGCACCGCGTCCAGCATCGAAACCCACACCGGTCGGTGGATGCCCCCGTAGGGAAAGAAATCGAAGCTGGTCGGAGGGAACGACGACATCATCGACGAGAAGGGCGAATCCGACGCATTGCCCGGGGGCACGCGGTCCGGCCTGAGATTGTTGTTGACCAGCACGGCCAGCCGGTTGCGTCCGTCCCTCGCCAAATCCGAAATGTCGAACTCGAACGGCAGATGGCCGCCATCATGGGATCCGACTTCGGTCCCGTTGAGCCACACCCGCGCGCTGTAGTTGACAGAATCGAAACGCAGGCTCAACACCGAGCCGGGACCGGGAGCAAAGGCATCGAACTCCGTGACATGCCAGGCATCCCCAAGGTAGTCGCGGTGCTCAGGGAACAGTTCGTTCCAACTGCCAGGGACTGCAATCTGCCGGCCGGCCGGCAGGCCGTTCCACCACTCCTCCCGTTCACCATTCCCGTCGGGGTCAACTTGGAACGACCAAAAGCCGTCCAAGGGCAAGGAACATCGAAAACGGTTGGATTGGGGGTACAACATTCCTGATTTCCTACTGTGTCCTCGGCCCAAAGTGTGGACCGGCCTGTCCGGCGGTGCGACCCGCCGACTTGCTCAGGAGGGTTCCGCAGTGTCCGCGGGACTTTCCCGGTACTTGCGACCCTCGTCGATCAGCATCACTGGTACGCCGGATCGGATCGGATATCGATAGCCGTTGCGGGGGTTCAACAGAAACCGCCCCTCGTCCACCAGTTCAAGGCTGCCCTTGTCCTCCGGGCACACCAGAATTTCCAGCAGATCGGGACTCACCTCGCCCCCCAACGGTGCTTCATCGTAGGGCTCGACATCCTGCTCCGGGATGTTGGCGGCCGACATGTCCGCCGGTTCCAGCAGCTTCCGGGCGTATTTGACCACCAAATAGGCAATCGCCAGGAAGAGTAGGATTTTGATGAGTCTGCGCATAAAATTGGTTTCCGAGAAAATCCTGCAGGTATACGAGTTGACTGGTTACAGAGTTTGGTCAGCCTGCAACCCAAATGGCGAAAGACCGCCGGAGATGGATCATATCAGAGAGGAAGCGCACCGGCCGGTGGGCTTGCCACCGGCGCTGCAGGCCGGACGGGCCTGTCGGACCGGTTCAATGTGGACCGGCTCGGCGGCATCCCAGTAGATTCGATCCGCGGAAAAGGTCCAGGAACTCCTCCATGTCCTGCACCACGAAGTTCGGTGGTTGGTCCTTGCCCAGGAACTCCTCCACGGATGTCACCCCAGTCCCGATGCCCAGGGTCCAGATGCCGAGTTTCTGGGCGCCCTCAATATCCGTTTCGTAGCGGTCACCCACCATCAGGCATTCGTGAGGCTGCAGCGCCAGCCTGGCCATGGCCTCCTCAAACATGCCCGGACTCGGTTTGCCGATGACGGTTGGCTCCACGCCCGAGGCCGTCTTCAAGAGCGACACGATGGCACCGGCACCGGGGATGTTGCCCTCTTCGGACGGAAACGTGGAGTCAACATTCGTGGCAATGAAGTCGGCTCCCGCCGCGATTGCCAGAGTTGCCTCAGCACACTTGCGGTAATCCAGGTTGAAGTCCATGCCGACCACCACGAAGTCGGCAGCCTGAGGCGAATTGGCCGGCTGGAATCCCCGCGTGATCATCGCGTTCCAGACACCGGGTCCCCCCACAATCTGTACCTTGCTGCCAGGCTGAACATTGCGCGCCATCCAGCCAGCGGTGGCTTCGGCGCTGGTGATGATTTGGTCAGGCAGCGCCTCAATGCCCATGGCCGCCAACTTGTCGACGAACATGGAGGGCGTCTTGGTAGCGTTGTTGGTTACATACAGGAGGCGAATCCCCATGCCCTCCGACCAGGCAAGGAAATCCAAGACTCCGTCAAGGATGGTCTCACCGCGATACACCACTCCATCCATGTCGAGCAGAACGGCCTTGATGGCCCCGGTGGCTTCCCGCACCTCATCCAGGCCATGACTTGAAGTACCGTTTGCACCGGGCATATTGCCTGTCCAGCAATCCCTGACCGTGAATGCCATTATTCCAGTGATCCTTGTTCCGTCTTTGTTGTGCGGGACGAAACCGTTCCTCGCGTCCGCGGATCGCAGAATACATCCTGCACCGCCAATAACGAAGCGAACCGAAGGCGCACGGGTGGATCGCGTTCCGTCGTTGCGGGGTTCCGATCATGCGGCGGGAACTCACAGCGGTACCTGTTTCCCGACCGTCTCCATGCAGCCAAGGAAGCATGTCCCTGGCCGTGGACATGCGGAACCTGAATGTTGCCTGCGTGGACATGCGGAATCGAGGAGCAAGATCCGGTAGGGGAAGGTCGGCCTGCGGCTTCCTGTCTATAATGGGCGGACGTCAACTTCCATCGAACAATTCAGACGTGCAGAACGAACCCGACTTGAACAGATTCCGGCCGGTTAACGAACAGCTGGCTATTCTCATGCGCGGCGTGGACTGTGGTGATCCCCGGACACGCGACAACATGGAGACAGAGCTCCGGGATCGCTTGGCCGCCTCCAGAGACTCGGGCAAACCCCTACGCGTCTACTGTGGATTCGATCCGTCGCGGTCGGACCTTCACCTTGGTCACACGATCCCAATGCGCAAACTGCGTCAGTTTCAGGAACTCGGCCACCAGGTCGTGTTCCTGATCGGATCGTTCACCGGAACCATCGGAGACCCTAGCCACCAGGATTCGGCGCGCGCCCAGCAGACCCTGGCGGAAGCCCTGGACAAGGCGGAAACGTTTGCGACCCAGGCCTTTCGCATTCTGGATCGCGACACCACCATCATCGACTACAACCACCGCTGGCTTGAGAAGCTGACCTTTGGCGATGTGATTGACATCGCCAGCCTGTTCACGGTCCAGCAGTTTCTGGCCAGACACAATTTCCGGCAGCGCCAGGAACGCGGCGACGCCATCTGGCTGCACGAATTCTTCTATGCATTGATGCAGGCCCAGGATGCCGTTGCCCTCGAAACCGATGTCCAAATCGGTGGTACCGACCAGTTGTTCAACCTCATGGCGGGACGCAAGCTGATGGAAGCACGAGGCATGAAACCCCAGACCGTGCTGACCTATCCCATCCTTCCAGGCACGGACGGGATCCTCCGTATGAGCAAGTCCTCCGGCAACACAATCAACATCGATGACGACCCGGGCCTGATGTTTACCAAGGTCCTGAACCTTCCCGACGAGGTGGTCCCCCTCTACTGCGATCTCGCCACACGATGGGATCAGGCCACCCTGGACGCGGCCCAACACAGGGAGAAGAACGACATCGCGGGTGTCAAGCGGGACTTGGCGAAGGAAATTGTCAGTACTTTCCACGGCGATGACCTGGCCGAGCAGGCTGCCACCGACGCAGCCCGCATGCATGGTGGTGACGCACCCAGTTCGGCACCTGTTGTCAACGTGTCGGAACCGATGTCGGTCCTGGACCTGCTGGCGGACGCCTCCCTGGTCAAGAGCAGGGGTGAGGGCCGCCGCCTGGTGGCCCAGGGCGGCGTACGCCTCAACGGTGAAACCGTGTCGAATCCCATGCTGAAGGTACATCCCCACCCTGGTCAGGAACAGGTGCTGCAGGCAGGAAAGACAAGGTTCCTGCGTCTTGCCCATCCGACGGCGAAAGAACCGGGGACCGGCTGAAGCAGGTCTGTCCGAATTGCGGGTTCGGAGCCTCGGACACAGTCTTGAATGCTCCCCCTCATAAGCAAAATCCCAGTCGAAGAAGGTCACACATGTCGCTAGAAGGAAAGCAAGGCCTGATATTCGGCGTTGCGAACAAGAACTCCATTGCCTGGGGGATCGCACAGGCCCTGCATGCCCAGGGAGCCGAGTTGGGCTTCACCTACGCCAACGACAGACTCGAACGCCGCGTGCGGCCCCTGGCCGAGAGCGTCGACAGCCGATTCATCGAAGAGTGCGACGTGACCGACGAGGCGGCCCTGACCCGAACCTTCGAGCAGGCCAAGGCAACGTTCGGGACAATCGACTTCCTGGCCCACTGCATTGCCTATGCACCGCGCGAGGACCTGAGCGGACGCTTCCAGGACACGTCCAGGGAAGGGTTCCAAGTCGCGCTCGATGTCAGTTGCTACAGCCTAATCGCGATGTCGAGGCACGTGGCCGCCCTGATGCCAAACGGCGGCAGCATCATCGCCATGACCTACTTCGGTTCCGAGAAGGTCACCCCCAACTACAACGTAATGGGAGTGGCCAAGGCCGCCCTGGAAGCTTCCGTTCGCTACCTGGCTTGGGACCTGGGGCAGGACAACATCAGGGTCAACGCCATTTCGGCAGGTCCCATCCGGACGCTCTCGGCCTCCGGCATTGCCGGGTTCCGCAAGAGCCTGGACTACATCGGCCACGTTGCCCCTGGGGGTACGGTAACTCAGACTGACATCGGCAATGCGGCCCGGTTCCTGGTCTCCGACCTGTCCACCGGCATCACGGGCGAGGTCATGCACGTGGACGGTGGATACAACATCATGGGTGCCCCGGACGACTCCGTAATCGGTTCCCTAACGCTGAAGCCGGACGGCTGATTCGCGTCTGGCGAACCGGCAGGGACAACCACACGGAGCGCGGCGTGGCCGGCCCGGAAATCCGCATCGCGGTCTCGCTGTCCGGTGAGGATTGCGTCGACATCCTGGACTATGTGCCGGAAGAAGGCCGCCTGCTTCGGGTAACCCGCCTGCTCGCCCACTCCCGTCCCGGTCCCTTGGTCCAGTCCCGGGACGGCTCCACTCTGTACGGTGGCCTTAGGGGCTCCTGCCAACTGGCAACATGGAAGTTGGCGGGAGATACCTGGGCCACGTCTGATCCGGTGCAAACCGTTCAGTTGGACTCCGATCCCTGTTATCTGGACTTGGACAGCCGAGGGAAATGGCTCCTGGCCGCCTATTACGGAGCCGGATGTGTCTCGGTCCATTCCACGCAGGCGGGCAAAGGCCTGTCCACGATGCCGGTTTGGACTGCCGCCACCGGTCCGAAAGCCCATTGCATCAGGGAAATCGGTGCAACCGGTCGTCTCCTGGTCGCGCATACCGGCGAGGAAAACGCAATTCACGAGTTCGAACTTGACCGGCACACCGGGGCACTAAGGGCATACGGCAAGGTCACAGCGGAGTCCGATCCGTGGATCGGGCCGGCAGGGCCGCGTCACTTCGAGGTTTATCCGGACAGCTCAAGCCTCTTCGTCTCCAACGAACACAGCTCCACAGTGGGGCACCGGCGCCTGACCGCCGACGGACGACTGGGCCCTTGCCTTGGTTCCGTTTCAACGCTGCCCCATCCATGGGGATTGGCCAACACCTGTGCCCAAATTCGGCTCACGAACGATGCCCGGTTCCTGTATGTCAGCAACCGCGGACACAACAGCCTGGCCTTGTTTGGGGTTGATCGGCAATCCGGTAACCTCCGGCAGCTGGGTTGGCAGTCAACTGAGGAAATCCCCCGCGCCTTCGGCATTTCGTCCGACGATCGGTTCCTGTTTTGCGCCGGCCTTGCCACAGGCTGTATGACTGTCTACGAAATTTGTTCTCATACGGGTCGGCTGGATTTCCGAAATCGGTTTGCCGTCGGTATGGAACCGATGTGGATCCTGCCGTTGCGATCGGCAAATTGAAGGTCGTTCGCGGCGGCGGCAGAGCAATTGCACCGTTGCGTGCCTGCCCCTCGGCAGGTTATCGGTCTGTCGCCGGGTTGATCGAAAGTTTGAAACTCTGTTAGGAATATGCGGTTGTTGTCGTATAATCAAAGTTGTTGCAAACTGCACAGATTCCGATCAGGAGCATAGCAATGCCACGCACAGGTAAACGCGGAAAGTACAAACTGCGTGAACTGACAGATCGCCAACGCAAGATGTTCCAGTTCATTCACGAATACATTGCGCAAAGACAATACCCCCCGTCCATCCGGGAAATTTGCGACGCAATCGGCGTGCCCAGCTCCTCCGTGGTCAACTATAACCTTGGCAAGTTGGTTGAGCACGGTCTCATTTCAAGGGAACGGCATGCCAGCCGCGCCATCAAACTCAACTACTCCAAGGCAGAGGAAAAGGGGTTTGATATCGAGGAAACGGATCGGCAGAACCACCAGATGGTACCGGTGCTGGGCAATATTGTCGCCAGCAATCCGGTGGATGTGGGAGAAACCCGGACCTGGCTTACCGCGGACGAACATGTCCATGTATCCCAGGAGATGATTGGATACCGCGCCAATGTTTACGCCTTGCGCGTCCAGGGCGATTCCATGATCGACTCCGGGATTCTCGACAACGACATTGTCGTCATGTCCCCGCCCCAGGAAGGATCGGTACGCAACGGAGACTTGGTGGCTGCCTGGATCGCGGACGACAACGCCATGACCCTGAAGCAGTTTTACCGAGAAGGGGATTTTGTGCGGCTTCAGCCGTCCAGTCCCAACCACATGCACCAACCCGTCCGACGCCACGCATCACAGGTGGAGATTCAGGGCAAGGTTCTTGCGGTGCTGCGCAGCCTCGACTGACGTCGACGTCTTTTCAATTCGGTCGGTTGCGACGGTTGCGACCGATTCCACCTTCGACCAAGCTTGTCGACACGAACGCAGGCTTGGCCTTTACAACCCCGCCCCTGACTCCGAAGCCGTTCGGACGACGTGTTTACCCGCCCCAAGACGCGGACTGGCGTTACTACGGCAATCGGAGCGGCATGTCTGTTGGTCGGCCTGATTTGGCTGGCGTGGTCGAGCTCCCGTGCGGTCACATTCGACCTGCCCGTAAATCAATTGGATACGACCGCAGGTACTCTGGTCCCCGGAATCGCGGTGTCGGCCGCTGGTCCTGCGCTGACCGGCACGATCTGCCGTTCGTCCGAACCGGGTACTGCCCCGACAAGTCCGCCGTGTCGGCCGGACAACGTACTGGAAGTTGATTTCACCTGGGAAGGAACGGAACTGTGGCTGGCCCTGGACAGGGCGGACGTGCCGGCACAGCTGCGCCTGATCGTTGACCAAGAGCCTGCCAGCGAACTGCGCCGGTTCCTGGATTCAGAGTCTCTTCTGGGCACCATACCGTTGATCTCGCCCTGGGAGCACCCGCGGATGCGACCCGAAACCGAATGGATATTGGCACATCGGAGTGCCCATCCCGGAGTTCACACCGCATCCCTGACCATTTGGCAGGCTCCCTGGGTGGGTGAAACGTTTCAATTGCAGGATTTCCTGTCGGGTGCGGCCTCCGATCCGGGCCCTGTTCAGGGGTGGCCGACATGGCCAGGGGGGGCCTTGGCCCTGTTGGGTTTGGCCTGCTGGACACTTGCACCCTGGAGACCCTTGGCTCCCGCGTGGCGGAAGTCCGCGGCAACACTGGCGGACCTGGGTATCAAGACAGTCTTGACAAAGGCGCTTCCTACGTCCCCGACGGTTCAGGGAGCGGTTGCCGCAGTGGCTGCCACAGCTATCGCAGCCGGCACGATAAGCGACTTCTGGTGGCTAACGTTGCCGGGGCTCGGCCTGTTGGGTCTGCTGGGAACGAGGCAGCCGGTTCTGTGGCTGGGACTGACGCTGGCCGGTCTTCCCTTCCACCTCCATCCCTTGCCGTTGGCACCGGGCCTTGCCCTGAATCTGGTCGAAATCGGCGCTTGGGGTGGTTTCGCCGTGACTCTGGCCCATGTTCTGGTCTTCGAGTCGAGGGCCCAGGAGTATCCGTTTCGGCAACACATGAGATGGGTTGCCCGGTTGCTGTTCCTGGCGATTGGTCTTGCCCTGGTTTCGGCCTTGGCCGCGGACTATCTGCCGCAGGCGATCCGGGAGTGGCGAACCGTGTTCCTTGCCGGCGGGGTGTTCCTTGCGTCGCTGCTCCTGCTCCTTCACCACACACCAGAGCCCGAGCGCGCAGCCCAAGTCCTCATTGCCCTGTGGATGACGGGGTCCGTCGCGATTTCGTTGTTCAGCATCGTCGCCTGGACCCAGGGCATTCAGGTGACGGAAGTTGAGGGTGTCAGGCGGGCGCGGGGGCTGTTCGGCTCGCCCAACAACCTTGCGCTGTACCTGGAACGATGCGTGCTAGTGGCCCTGGTCCTACTGGGGTTTGCGGAGTCGTGGAAACAACGATTGGCTTGGGGCTTGTTCGCGGCCCTGACCGCAGGCACGGTTCTGCTCACCTTTAGCAAGGGAGCTCTGTTCCTGGGACTGCCAGCGGGAGGTCTGGCGGTCCTGCTAGCTGCTATCGCCACGCGACAGCGCTGGCCGAAGGCCAAGTGGTTGATCTGGATCCTGGCGGGAACCGCGGTGGCGGGACTGGCTGCGTTGGCACCGTTTCTCGACACGCCGCGAATGTCAGGTGTTCTGAACTGGCGGGAAAGCTTCCCCGCTCTGGTTCGCGTCCACCTTTGGCGCAGTTCGCTGGCCATGTTTGCGGACCATTGGTGGTTGGGCGTAGGCCCCGACAACTTTCTTTACCGGTACCGAGGCGTCTACGTGACACCTGAAGTCTGGAACGAACCCAGCCTGAATCATCCGCATAATGTTGTCTTGGACCTGTTGACGCGCCTGGGCCTGCCGGGACTCCTGATCGGTTTGGCTTTGGCGTGGGTGTCCGTGCTGGGACTTCTGCGGCAGCTGTCGTCCGCGCGGCCTCAGCCGATGGCCGTGGCCGCGCTTGGCGCCTGCACAGCCGGAATAGCGCACGGCATGGTGGATGCCAGCTACGCGTTACCCGAACTATGGATGGCGTGGGTCCTGTTACTGACTCTTGGATTGATGCACCGACAAGGGGCAAAAGCAGCTTGAGGTACAGGGCAATTGCTTCCAAATTGGATTGGGCTTGAGGCCAACCGGCCAACAAAGGTAGTCCTTGTTCCAGGCTGCTGCCAACCGATTGTTTGCGATACCCACTTGGAGAGGGACCGATCCTGCGGCAGTAGGTTATGGGCGGGCGCGTGGCCCGCGCGGGTGCGGTTGTCGTCCTCACCAAAGGCGATATCCAAGACCCTGTGGTGGTCGTATTCGATGCCCGGCGCCAGCGCACCACCTGGAATAGGTGCTTGACCTTGGGAAGTAGGTTGAGAATGAAGCAACGGACATCGGCCGTGACCCGATCGCCACAGCAACGCTCGTATGTGACCCAGATCAGACTGGCCAGATGGCACTACTCGCGGTCAGAGCCGAGAAGTTTAGGGGGGATGAACCAGCAACAAAGTTGTTGGATAGTTGGGAGGGCGCGGACTTGTGTACGCCCAACGAAGTCTGGGGCAGAACCCCAGAGACAGGGCCCAAAGGCCTGATGCGGCCTTTGGGAAGCTCAATTCAACGGTTTGGGGGGCATATTTCAAGCCTTTCCGCCCCAACGAAGTCCGATCATGTCGATGGAGCCGCGACATCACCGGGGGTTTGCAAGCCCTTCAGAGGATCCACGGCTAGCCGAGTTTTCTTTCCTGTTTGTCGCAACCAGGACGCAGTGTAACACTTTCCTTCTCACCGGGATTGCAGATGGTGGGGATTATGGCGGGTGGCAGTCACGGTGGTCATGCAGAGGATTGTGCCCACAAAGGCACGACCGCCCCAGACGCGGTGCTGGCCCCTACTGGTCGCTGTCCCTGTTCAGGGAACCATGCCGATCTGCGCGGTCATTCCGCGTCCGTTGAGACAGCCCAACTCCGGCGCCCCATTGTGGTCACGTGCCCACCCACACGGCGTTGCTCCACCCAATTTTGATGTAATCGTCCTGGCCTAAGGGCTGTCAATTCAGGATACGCGAGATGCCCTCTGTCAGGACCGCGGCGCTCATTTCCCCCGTCACCTTGGCTCTGATGACACCACTGCGGTCTATGAAGTAGGTGGTTGGGATGCTGCGCACGTCGTAGTCCGCGTGTCCCCGACCTCCCGCCGCGTCCACGGTGAGTTCGTAGTTGATGCCGAACTCGGCCGCCATGGTCCTGGCCCCTTCCGCGTCGGATGGCATCACAATCCCCACCACACGCACTTCTTGCCCAAAGCGCTGGGTGGCTTCCACCAGTTCCGGGATCTCACGGCGGCACGGGTTGCACCAGGACGCCCAGAAGTTGAGGACCACGGGCACCTCCACCCCGTTGACAACATTCGCAACGGTTGGATCCTCCAGTGACACCAGTTGAATTGGCGGTGCTGCATGGCCGATGAACGGACCGGCCGAATCTTCCAGTACCGCCGATGTGCGACCGGGTGCCGACACCCAGATCCATACCGAACCGAGAACCAGCGTCAGAAGCGTGGCCGCGAGCCAGAATCGTGCCGGGGACGTTGTCGGCACGGGACTGGTGGTCGGGTGGGCCTGGGTGAACATGGGCTTACGACCATGTTGAATGAAAGGTTCCGGGCCGATCGGTGCGCTCGTAGGTATGGGCCCCGAACAGGTCCCGCTGGGCCTGAATGAGATTGGCGGGCAACCGTGCGCTCCGGTAGGAGTCGTAGTAGGCGAGACTGGCCGACAGCCCTGGCACGGGAATGCCGGCCTTGACCGCCTCCGCCACCATGGTGCGCCAAGCCGGCAGACGCTGTGCCAAGGCAGCCCGGAATTCCCCGTCCAGCATCAAGTTGGGCAGGTGCGGATCACGCTCGTAGGCCTCGGTAATGCGATCCAGAAAACCGGCGCGAATAATGCAGCCGCCACGCCAGATGCGGGCGACCTCCCCCAGGTTCAGTGCGTAACCGTATTCGTCGCTGGCCAGACCCAGCAGTGCCATGCCCTGTGCATAGGCGCTGATTTTGGCGGCATAGAGAGCGGCGCGCACTCCTTCCACCAAAGCTGCCCGATCCATGTCTCTCGGAGATCCGGCAGGCCCAGGTAAAATCTTTGATGCCACTACCCGCTGGTCCTTGAAACTCGACACGATGCGGCCCACCACCGCCGCGTTGATGGTCGGGATCGGCGCCCCCAAGTCCAGGGCGTCCTGGCTGGCCCACTTGCCCGTGCCCTTCTGTGCCGCTTTGTCCAGGACCATGTCCACCAGATCGTTGCCGGTCTCCTCGTCGCGGGTTTCGAAAATGGTGGCTGTTATGTCAATCAGAAAGCTGTCCAGCTCCGCGGAGTTCCACTGGCTGAATATGGCAGCCAGCTCCCGGTTGTCCAACCCTCCCAAGTCGCGGAGAATCTGATAGGCCTCCGCGATCAGCTGCATATCTCCGTATTCGATGGCGTTGTGGACCATCTTGACGTAGTGCCCGGCTCCCCTCGGTCCAATGTAGGCGACACAGGGTTTGCCGTCCTGCTCGGCCTTGGCGCTGATCGCGGTCAGTATTGGCTCGACTCCAGCCCACGATTCCCTCGATCCGCCGGGCATGATGGACGGTCCCCACAAGGCGCCTTCCTCGCCACCGCTGACGCCTATTCCCATGAACTCCAAGCCGGCGGCAGCCACCTCTCGGCTGCGCCGCTCGGAGTCGGTGTAATGGCTGTTGCCGCCGTCAATGATCAAGTCCCCTTGATCCAGCAATGGAACAAGCTCTCCAATCACCGCGTCCACGGCACCGCCGGCCTGCACCATCACCATGACTTTGCGGGGCGGTTTTAGATCGGCCACGAACTCGGGGAGTGTTTCCCACCCCGCAACGGAAACACTCGCATGGGTGTTCACGAACTCCGTCATGCGCGCAGTGGTTCGGTTGTAGACCGCCACGCGGTACCCGTTGCGCGCCATGTTCAGGACCAGGTTCTGACCCATCACAGCGAGACCAATCAATCCAATGTCAGCTGTAGGCATAGGTGTCCTTCAAGTCGCGGCGTGGGCGGGGCGACAGCCCCATCCGCACCCCATTTGGGAAAATCGAGTTGCAGTTGCCGGACCGGCGAAACCGACCGGCACTCCAACCTTGCGACACAGGCACCGGGTCACCGGTTGTGAACGCATGTCCGAAACCAACATCCTCAAGGAAGCACAATCGGGGAACCGGCTCCCTTCGCTAGACCCGCCAACGGTTGCGGCTGTCATCCTCTCCCCATGCATTGGACCACAGGCGCGCTGTTCCGCGGACGAGGCCAACCACACACGGAGGTCAATCCCCTGTCGGTTCGCCCCTGCGACGGGGATCCTGACCGATGATGTCACCGGACGCCACTTCTCCCTCGGATGGAAACGCATCTGCACCAGTTCGAGAGTGAACCTGGACGTTGCGTCCAATTCTGTAGCCGGACGGCACATGGGAATCAAGACCAATCAATGTCAGGCCCGTGTTGAGCACGTCGGGCAGTTGTCGGTTTGGAGCCTCGTCCTCTCCGTACCCGACCAAGGCACCCGCGCCGATCACGGTGTCGTCGTCGATGACGCACCGGTCCACCACGGCGTCGGCGCCAATGTGCACGTTCCGCAAGACCACGGAATTGGTCACGCGGGCTCCGGCCTCGACCACCACCCCGGGTGACAGCACACTGTGCCTTACCGTTCCGCCCACCCGGCAGCCATTGGACACAAGGCTGTCGGACACGTCGGAATCCGGTTCGATGCGTGCGGCCGCCTGAGTTTCGCTGCGGGTCCGCACGACCCATTGGCGGTTGTACAGGTTCAGCGCCGGCTCGTCGGCAATCAGTCCCATGTTGGCTTCCCAGTAGGCCTGGACCGTGCCCACATCCGCCCAGTAGCCCTTGTACTCGTAGATGTGAATCCGGGCTTTCCGTTCCAGGAACCACGGAATCACGTCACGGCCGAAGTCGTTCAGTTCCGGATGCGAAATCAGGGCGTCAGCTAGAGCGTCCACGTCAAAAACGTAGATGCCCATACTTGACATGGAACGGCGGCTGCGGCCCGGCTTTTCCTCAAAAGCCAGCAGTCGCTGCTCCTGGTCCGACACCAGCATCCCGTAGCGAAAGGCATCGTGCGGCGACGTGATGTGGCGTGTCCCCACAGTGGCTTCGCTGCCCCGTTCCATGTGCTGCCGCAGCATGGGACGGTAGTCCATCAGGTACATGTGATCTCCCGCCAGGATCAATACGTCCGTAGCGCCCTGATTGCGGATGAAGTCGAGATTGCGCCGCACCGCATCGGCGTTACCGCTCTGCCAGCCACCCCACATTCCCCCCATGTAGGGTTGCAGCAGGCGCATGCCGCCGGTGGCGCGATCCAGATCCCAGGGTTTGCCCACGCCGATGTGGTCGTTCAGGGAACGGGGCATGTACTGGGTCAGAACCCCAATGTTGTACAACTCGCTGTTGGTGAGATTGCTCAGCGGAAAGTCGATCAGCCGGAACTTGCCGCCGATGTGCAGGGCCGGCTCGGCCCTGGCCTCCGTGAGCGCGCCCAGGGTTTCGCTGGCGCCCCCCGCCATGATGAGGGACAGGATACGGTCTGAGGCAGCTGACTTCATAACCTTGCCGTCCTTCAACCGATGGTGGAGCCGTCCGCCACGACCCCGTCCGGCGGAAAGTGCGACGCGTCGGCATCCGCTGCAATGTGAACGTTGCCGCCGATGACGCAGTGATCGGGAATGAAAGCTCCCTTGCCCACCACGGTTAGTCCGGTGTGGAGCCGGTCCGGATGAACCTGGTTGGGATCGCAGTCACCGGACATACCGATGCGAGCACCGGCAGCGACCACAACCGACTTGTCGAGGATCGCGTTCTCAATGCGTACCCCGGGTCCAATCCACGTGTCGCTCATGAGCACACTGCGGACGACCTCGGCGCCCACGCTCACCTGAACCCCGGGGCTCAGTACCGAGTCGTGGACTTTGCCCTTGATCACCGACCCGTTGCAGACCAGCGACCGTGAAATCTGGGCCTGGGCCGACACCTTGGCCGGCGGGTGTTCGGTGGACCGGGTCAGGACGGGCCATTCCCGCGTGTACATGTCCAGTGGCGGATCCGGTTTCAGCAGGTCCAGATTCGTGGACCAGTAGGAGTCCAACGTACCCACGTCCACCCAGTAGCCATCGAAGTTGAAGGCATATACCCGATCGTTGCATTCGATCATGGCCGGAATGACATGCTGGCCGAAATCGTCGCGGGGATCCTCGTCCGTGCCCTCCCGCAAACGTTGCACCAACCGGTTCGTCGAAAAGATGTAAATCCCCATCGAGGCCAAGTTGCCCTTGTCCATACCGGGCGGCTTTTCGTGGAATTCCACCACCCGGTTGTCGTCATCGGTCTCCATAATGCCGAACCGAGGCGTTTCCTCCAGCGGCACCGGCATGACGGCGACCGTCAGGTCGGCCTCGGTGCGCCGATGCTGCTCCAGCATGGGCATATAGTCCATCTTGTAGATGTGATCGCCCGACAGGATGAGGACAGCATCCGGATCATGATCCTCAATAAAAAATAGGTTGCGCAGGATGGCGTCGGCAGTACCCGTATACCAGGCCTGAGCGTCCGGTGCGGTATAGGGCTGGAGAACACGGATTCCGCCCTGCGCGCGGTCCAGATCCCACGGTTTGCCGATGCCCAAGTGGTCCTGAAGGCTGTGCGGCTGATACTGGGTCAAGACCCCGACCGTGGAAATGCCGGAATGTACGCAGTTGCTGAGTGTGAAATCAATGATGCGAAACTTGCCCGCGAAAGGAACCGCGGGCTTGGCTCGTTGCTCCGTCAGGGACATCAACCGGGTCCCGGCACCTCCGGCCAGGATCATCGCCAAGGTCTTGATGTCAACAACTCCCTGCAAGTCGACTTGGACCACCGGATGACATTATGAACGAAAGGCTGCCCAATCGTACAGGGCCAGGTGGCTTGAGTTACAGGCGTTCCGGACCGGTTGTCCCGGCAGCAGGTGCCGCAACGTTCCCGTTATTGCGCGCGGTTCAGGGCCGACATCCGGGCGACGGAAACGGCGTAAAGCATTTCGGTTGGTGCTGGAATCAAGTCTATCCAATGGTATAATTATCAGTTGCACCGGCCTGCCGCGGCAGGTCGACGCTTTGTTAAGCGAGCTTGTGATTCCCCCGTGATTCCGCCCTGCCGACTCGGAGTTCCTGATTGATGCTGCGCAAGACGTTGGACCCCCACTTCTGGACATCCGAGTTTACGGCCACCGACGGGGATCTTGACTTTCTGTACGAGCAACTGGCAACCGGCCAACTAGGCACCCCTGCACCATTCGAGAAGCTTGCCATCCGCCTGATTGAACACTATCAGGCCCGCGAAAACAGCCAGATCGAAAAAATGCTGAAGTTGGGCACCATGTACCAGCCCGGCAAGAAATTCGCCAAGGACCAAACCCTTGTGTTCACGGCCATGGACTACCGCACGGGCATGGTCATGGACATTCGGAACGGCTACAACCCCGAACACGGCAAGTTCTCCGTACTTGAGGTTCTGATGTCCGACCCCGAGGAAATCTGTGAATTTGCCGCACAGCTCAGAACCAAGCATCCGCTCAACGACCTGGGCGAGGAGGACTTCAGTGCGGCGGGCATGCTCACCTCGGAAGAAATCTTCGAACAGCACGAGGAAGAGATTGAGGATGCACTTCGGTATGCCCTGGAAGCGGGCCCGAGATCCGAAGAATTCATCGAATGGAACGGTGGATGGCTGTTGCGCGACCAGCTTGTCGAAGTGGACGAATTCAGCCTGAACATGGCGGAAGCCAAGATTTACGACGAGGAACGACCTGTCTTGTCCTCGGAAATCCTTGGCGTCCTCGATTTGAAGGCCGACGAACTCAGCCCGGAACTCCTGCAACTGAGCCTCGACATTGGACTGTCACAGGACCCCCGGTTCGAGGAAGTCATGGCTGGTGGCGTTGCCTGTTGGCACCGATCCAGCGGCCTTCCCGCGGCGGCCCGTTCCGTACCCATGCCGCTCCAGCCGGTCAGGGTCAACTACGTCTATTCGACTTTCACCAACGACCTGCTCAGCCTGGAGGCGAACCTGGCGGACGAGTGGTCGGAGCGTCAGCCGCAACTCGACACGCTGGGACAGGTTCATTTGGTGCTCCTGTACCCCCACAGGCTGCACGGCACATTGCCCGTCACCGGCCCCATGGAGGAGCTCCTGGATCTTGATCCGGACTTCAAGACCCGGATCGAGATGCGTGATCCGGTGCACGGAGGGGTGATGGAATGCTGGTATGTTCCCGAAGGCCGCTATATTTGCGGGTTGGAGGAGTACTACCTGAGCCACAACATCCCGGCCGGTGCCAACCTGTATGTCGAGCGTCGTTCGGACGGGACGATAACCCTCAACTTCAATACGCGTCGGCCAAAACAGGAGTGGTTCTGGACCCTGAACGCGGTTGAGGATCCCCTGCTGGACGGGGCCCCCGGCGAAACGGCGCCACTCAGGCTTGAAATTGACCGGACCAAGTCCATCATGACCATCGGCTGCGAACTGGACTTGCATCAGGCCGTTGCCTGTACGGACGAGGAGAAACTTGCCGAGTACAGAACCCATTTCCGAAATCGCGAGAGCGGCAATTCCATATTCAACCTGGTGGAGGAGGTCGCGATGGAGCTCCTCAAGAAACCGGACAGCACCGTCCACGCCAGTACCGTGTACAGCGTCGTCAATGCTATCCAACGCTATGCGCCCGGTCTGGTGATCCACGCCCTGACCTCCAATTCGCGCCTGCGCAGCCTGTCCGACCCCCGTGAATTCG
The DNA here is from genome assembly GCA_009841145.1 of Caldilineaceae bacterium SB0661_bin_34. Taxonomy (GTDB): domain Bacteria; phylum Chloroflexota; class Anaerolineae; order Caldilineales; family Caldilineaceae; genus Bin34. Next base: position 125,783 of record VXMJ01000057.1, read on the forward strand.
GACTGACCAACTGACCCCACACAACGAAAGGCACCGACCGAGACCTCAGGGAGATACGTCCGCAAGATGTCAGAACAGTCAACCCGCGTCCACGCATCCCACCGCTTTGGTCCGGGTGAGGACACGGAGTTCCACATCGACCACGAGTGGTGGGCCAACAGCAGCCTCGACTACCGCTTTCACCTGTACCAGCAGTTGTGCGACGAATGCCAACAGCGGTTTCGCACCCATGTGGACACGGAGGAGGTCGACTGGGTGGACGCGGAAACCGGCGAGGTCCGCCGGGTGGATGCCCTGACGGAGTGCCTGCGGATCAACTGCACCCATCAACCGGATTTCATTGACGACACGCTGCCCCTGACGGCTGCATGTTTCAGGGTCTTTCTGTCCAACGACAACAGACCCTTGTCGCCCATCGAACTAAGCGGCATATTCGAGCAGTCCGGGGCATCCCGCCGCAGTCAGTGGACCCCAAAGGAAATCCTTCGGATCCTCAACGGCAAACAGGTGTTTCTGGGCATTCGTCCAGTCCCCGCCGCTCAGTGAGCGGCACGGGGCATGGTGAGCGCGCCGTCCCATCCACACCGCTCCTGACAGGATCCCCCCTCTAGGGGAGGTAGGCAATTCGGGCCCGATTGCAAGGGGCTTGTGCCGCCAGCTACCGACAACTGGCAGAATGCTGGACGATGTTCGCAAACGATACCCAACATAGCGCCCTGCGTTGTTTCAATCGCTGCGGGAACACGGCCGCGTACCCCGTCGACGAGGTCGTGTACCGGTGCCCGGCTTGCGATGGGCTGCTTGAAGTTCAACACGATCTGCAACGGCTGGCCAGCCGTTCCGGCCGGGAGTGGAAAACCCTGTTGGACGGCCGCAACGGATCCAGCACCTACCCCGTAGGCAGCGGTGTATGGCGCTACCGCGAGTGGGTAATGCCGGATCTGGCCGACAATCACATCGTCAGCATGTACGAAGGCAACACCAACCTGTTTCGGGCCCATGCCCTGGGCCGGCATCTGGGGTTGGAGGATCTGTGGGTCAAGATGTGCGGTAACAGCCACACGGGCAGCTTCAAGGATCTTGGCATGACGGTCCTGGTAAGCGTGGTCAACCGCATCGTCCAACGCGGAGGCAGTGACATCCGAGCCGTGGCCTGCGCCAGTACCGGAGACACGAGTGCGGCTTTGGCCGCCTACGCCGCCGCCGCCGGCATTCCCGCCATCATCTTTCTGCCCTTGGGCAAAATCAGTCCTGCCCAGCTCATTCAGCCGATTGCCAACGGCGCCCACGTCCTGGCCCTGGACACGGACTTCGACGGTTGCATGCAGGTGGTGCAGGCCGTCACCGCCGACCGGTCCATTTACCTGGCCAACTCGATGAACAGCTTGCGGATCGAAGGACAACAGACCGTGGCCATGGAGATTGTCCAGCAGTTCGAATGGGAGGTGCCCGACTGGGTAATCGTGCCTGCGGGCAACCTAGGCAACATCAGTGCCGTGTACAAAGGTTTCCAACTGATGCGAACATTGGGTGTAATCAATGGGATGCCGCGTTTGGTGGCGGCCCAGGCGGAGAAGGCAAATCCGCTGTACCGGAACTTCCTGAACGGATTTGTGGGATACGAACCCGTGACCGCCAAGTCCACGCTGGCCTCGGCCATCCAGATTGGCAATCCGGTCAGCTACGACAAGGCCGTGAAGGCGATCCGGGAATCCGATGGCCTGGTGGTGTCGGTAACCGAACACGAACTGGCCAATGCCGCGGCCCTGGCGGATCGGTCCGGCATGTACACCTGTCCCCACACCGGAGTTGCCCTGGCCGCCGTAATGCAGCTCGTGGAGCAGAATCAAATCCGGGAACACGACCGCGCCGTGGTTGTAAGCACGGCCCATGGCCTGAAGTTCACCAAGTTCAAGACGGACTATCACTTCGCAGGCCTGGAGGAAGTGGAAAGCACGCTGGTCAACCCCCTACGGGAGTTGCCGGCAAGCGTGGATGTGGTGCAGGAGGAAATCCACCGTATTCTGAACACCGCCGGTGGACACTGACGGTTCAGTCCGGCAATCCTCGGTGAACACCGGGAACACGCCGTTCAGCCAAGGCCGCATGGACTTCCCGTGGGAACCCCTGACCGCGGAAGACCATCGACGCATCCTGCGGGATTGGCAACGCGGCAAAGGCCTGCTGGGCGGTGATCCGCGCCTAAGGCCATCCGATTCGCTTGAGCCCGTATGGGCCGAGGGTCAGCGGTTCATCCGTTCCCTGATGCTTGACACACCGGAATCGAAAGCCGCCGCTCAATTTCTGGAGAGCCGGGGAGCTGCCCGAGCCATCGAGCTGGAAATCGGACCCGCCCGAGCCGACTTCATCCTGAACCGGGCCCGCCACGAACCGGACACCCTCTTTCTGGGAGTGGAAGTCTTGACCGCAGCCGTCCGACGCGCACTGATTCGGGTCGCCAGGCAGAAACTGGCCAATGTTTGGTTCTGCGATGACGATGTACGATTCGCCTTGCCGAGGCTCTGCACAAGGCGATCCCTGGCGGCGGTGCACGTGCTGTTCCCCGATCCGTGGTGGAAACGCAGGCACCAGCATCGAAGGCTGATGTCTCCGCCGTTCCTGTCCATGCTGGCCGAACATATGGCACCGGGAAGCCTTTTGCACGTAAGGAGCGATGTACCGGAATTCATGGCTTGGACAGGTTGGCTCGTGGAACAGTCCCCGGACTTCCAGCCGCCCGACAGGTCCCTGGCTTGTCGATTGCAACCCTATCAGCCGACCCATCGCGAACTGTGGTGCAGGTCGCACGGACTCCCGATATCCGTCCTCTGCTGCCTACGGGCTTAGCCGCCCAAACTGAACCCCTGCATCCGGTTTACTCGACATGGCCGTTATCCCCCGGTGGTATCTCGACAACTACAGCCCGGTCCGCGACACCGAAGACGGTTCCACGACCCTGCCTCCCTTCACCGTGGTAATCCCTACGCTCAACGAAGCGGATTCCTTGCTGCCGATTCTGCACGTCGCCCGGCAAATGGCCGATGAGGTACTGGTGGTTGACGGGAACAGCACGGACGGGACGGAGCAGGTGGCCACCGCCGCCGGGGCGACCGTCCTGCGCGACAACGGCATGGGCAAGGGCGCAGCCGTGCGCCAGGGTCTGCTGGCGGCGCGCAACGAAATCGTCGTCCTGATGGATGCGGACGGCTCCCACGACCCCACCGAAATCCCCCGCCTAATCGGCTCCATCGTGCGCAATGAGGCCGACCATGTATCGGGCTCCCGCATGATTGGCGGCAGTGATGAACTGCACGCCACCGTCAAGCAGTCCATCCGCCTGTTTGGCAGCCAGGTCATTACGCTGGTCATCAACTACAGTCAAGGGGTTCGCATGACCGACTGCCAGAACGGCTTCAGGGCCATTCGGCGCTCGGTGGCCCTGGACCTGGGCCTGACGGAGGACATCCACACCATCGAGCAGGAGATGATCATCAAGACGATCCGTTGCGGATACCGTCTGTGCGAAGTACCCAGTCATGAATTCCCGAGAGCCAACGGCGATTCCACGTTCCGCATTCGCGACGTTTGGCTGCGCTTTGGGCTGACCCTGCTCTACTTCCTGTTCTGGTGGTCACCAGCCAAGCGTAGCCCGACGACGGTCTGACGACCGAAGCCTTGCCCGGGAAACCCGCGGCGCGCAGTTTCTGTCGCACGCCATGCACGCCACCGGCCCGAAGCCTTGGCCCGAGGGTCGTGAACGACTCTGGATTGCCGGCCTCCTGTTGCTCTTCGCGCTGCTGGCCGCGTACTTCAGCGTCGTAGTGCCCGCCTTTGAAACCCCCGACGAGTTTCAGCACCTCGCGTTTGTCCAGCATATCGTGACCTGGTACGACCTGCCGCGTTCGGAACCGAACACGCCGGGTCTCTGGCAACAACAGGGCACCCAGGCCCCCCTCTACTACATCGCAGGCGCGATCCTTACGGGGTGGATCGACATGTCGGACTTCCCGGTTTTGGCCGACCGCATCAATCCGTATGCCCGTCTGGGTCAGGAAACGGCCACGGAGAACCGGAACTACTTCCTAGCGCACGGCGACGACGGTTGGCCATGGTCAGGCACATTCCTGGCCCTACACATCCTGCGCCTGTGGTCCATCCTTCTGTGTTGTATCACCCTGTGGGCAACCTACCGTTTCGTCCGGTTGTTTCTTGCCCCCTCCCTGGCCTTGCCGGCCACAGCTGTGCTCGCGTTCGTGCCGCAGTTTGTGTTCATCGGGGCCTCCGCCAACAACGACAACCTGATAGTCGCCGCGGCAGCCGTGCTTATCTGGCGCCTGGCGGAATGGATGCGTTTTGGGGATGCTCCGTTCTACCCCCAGGATCGGCGGGGCGCGGTACATCAGGGATGGTCGCTGGGGGCCTGGCTCGGCATCGCGCTTGGAGCCAAGCTGAGTGGTCTGGGGTTGACAGCCGTGGTTCTGTTGGCCTTGACTTGGATTGCCTGGAGGCGCGGCGACGGCAGGTTCGTCTTCGACACGGGTTGGCGGATGGCGGTCCCCGCCGCGATGGTGTCCGGGTGGTGGTACATACGCAACCTGTTGATGTACCGTGATCCGCTGGCTTGGAACATTTGGGAAGCCAACATTGACTTGCGCCGGGAGACTCTGACGATTTCTGGCTTCATCCGTGAACTCCCGTTCATGTTTCGCAGCTTCTGGGGTGTCTTCGGTGGGCTGACACTCCCATATCCGAAGGTTGTTTACACAGTCCTTGGGATCCTGACCCTGGTCGCGGTGGCTGGCTTTCTGCTGTGGATTCTGCGATGGGCACGCCGCCTTGACCCCGAACAGTACCTCTTTCACGATGCCCAATTCATGCGGGGCATGCTGGCCTTCTCCTGGCTTGGAATCCTGCTGGTTGCCTGGCTGAGGTTCATGTTGGTGGCACCGGCGGCGCAGGGACGGTACTTGTTTCCCGCGATCCCAGTGCTGGCACTGGCGGTCGGCTTAGGTGCAGGCCTCTGGCCCGCCGGGGTCCGCAAAATTCTGGTGATTGTTCCGGCCGGATTGTTCCTTCTCAGTACCGCCACACCATCCTGGATCATTGATCCGGCCTTTGTGCCACCCGAGTCCCTGCGCTACGCGGATGCGGGCTGGGAAGTCCACAGTGACTGGACCGGTCCGGCAGACGACCATTCCAGCATGCAGCTGTCCGCTGTTGCTCTGCCGTCCACGGTGACTCCCGGGAAATCAGTCCGGGTCCACTTGCAACTGGCAGCAATCGAGCAGCCGCAGTTCGACTGGGCCCTGTTCCTGCATCTGCGCGACCGGGACGGCAACATTGTGGCGCAGTTCGACTCGTTTCCCGGAGGCGGCCTTTGGCCGACTACGCAGTGGCCCATCGGCGAGGAACGGCAGGAACGAATTACTGTATCGGTTCCCGCGCATGTGGAACCCAACGCGGAACTGACCTGGGTGTTCGGCCTGTACCATCCGGTCCACTGGACACGAACCCATTGGGTGGACGCGGATCATATCGGGCCGATCATTCGGGATGCGACCCCCAACGAACTGTTCCTGGGGACGTCGCGCGTAGTGCAACCGGCAGCTGCGGAGGGCTGACAGCGAGTACCGATCGCGAAGTCTCATCCTGTTGGTTGACGGGATGCGCTGGAATCTGCCTCAGGGAGCCGACCCACGCAGTTGGCTAGTGGGCCGTCAGGCTCACCTCCCCGACATAGCTGGTATAGTCGTGTCCGCTCGCATGAATGCGGACATAGGTAATCGTTTCGGGTGGATTAAGGGCCAGCAGATTGAAGAGATCCGGGGACTCATAGGCAAACCAAGTACTTTGCGGGATTTGTTCCCCGTTTTCGATCCAAAATCCGGCGATCGGCTCGCGGTAGTAGAAGCCGTGCCCCCAGGTCCGTTCCTGCCCGTATATATCCGTGTAGCCAATCTCGACACGCACCGGAAATTCGGAGCTCAGCACGCCGGCGCCCGGGAGGGACTGGTAGTCGATGCGCACCGTAAGGCGGAGATACAGACTCTCATGCAGACTGACATTCCGATCAACGGATTGGCGCAACTCGAACTGATTGTGGGCATTGTCGCCAACGGCACGGTGAAAGCGAATCACCCAGCGGCCATCCTCCTGCACACGCTCCATGGTCGGAGGCGGAATGTCGCTGGCCACCACGGCATGGGACCAGTTCTCGTCGACCGGCGCCTCAAAGCGCCTATCGGTCAGGATTTCGGATCCGATGTCCGGAACCGGCTCCGAAATGCGATTGTGCTCGAAAGTTAGCCGCTGGCCTTCCCCTAACCGGAAGGTCGCTCCGTTCCGGCTGTGGCCTGCCACTTCCCCGTTGATGGTGACCACTTCCGTCTGCCGGTTTCCCACCGACAGACGAAACACACCTTCGTGCAGTTGGACCGACCCATGCGGCGTCTTGACCTGCATTCGGATCGACTGGCCTTCCGGCATCAGCGTTACAACCCGGATCTGGCCCTTGGGCAGAACCAGATCCACCAGATGGTCGGCCCCATTGCCCGGAAACAGCGGCCGTTCGACCTTGAGGATGTCGAGGATGGTGTCCGATGAAATCTGGACCGAATTGAGCATGCCGCCCGTGGTCCGGGAACGAAACAGACCCAACACTCCCTGGGTTGCCTCCCGTTGAGTCACCAGGCGGCTGCCGCGGTTGATTTCGGATACAGGAGAGGTTACCGCGACGGCATCCGCACGCCCGCCGTTGTGCAGATACACCGTGCCAATCGTGGACTGCAACAACAGTTCGCCCCGCATGGTGGCGTTGCGGTAAGTGAATACGGACACGGCTGTGATCAAGACGGCCAGGAGGCAGAAGCAGGCGAAGGAGACCAGAATCACAGTCCACGCAAAGCGGATGGGATCCGCCCGCCGCCCGGCCCACTGCACTTCGGTGTCCGCGGTATGTGTGGCAAGCATTGGAGGATGCCGATCCAGCCGGCGCCGCGCGGCATCTCCCCGAGTCCGATCGGCGGAAACGGGCATCAGACCGAACTCTCCTGTGTGGCACCGGCCCCCAACAAGGCCATGACTTCGGCCCTCAACTGAAGACGCTCCCGGACGGATCGGTATCCGATTCCAAGCGTTCCAGGGCCTTCTCCACCGCCAGCCGCTGCTCCTCGTCTGTCGATCCGCCGGCATAGGCCAGAGCGCGCCACGCGACAGCGCCGCCCAGATCACCCAGGGCCGCGATGGCACCGAGGCGCAACTTGGGCTCTTCCTCGAATTCCACCACGTTCAGGCATATGTCCAGGAATCCTTGCAGTCCCAGCCGTCCGGCCGCGCACAGGGCCGCGGCTCGGACGTCGAGATCCGGATCCTCACGCCAGATGCCGAGAACCACCGGTTCCCAACTGCGGTCGGTGCTGTTGGCAATGCCTACCAACGCGGCCTCCCGTCGCACTTCCCAATCCGACAGCAGGTTGGCAGCCAGAGTTGCGCGTACTTCCTCCAAGCCGCAAAAACCCAGATTGGCGAGAGTTACCGCGACCAATTCGGACGCATCCTCCGCCGACCAGTCCATCAACCTCGCGGCCGCGGCAGTCTGCATCCCTTTGGGCCAAGATTTGAGTTCACCTGCCAGCAGAAACCGGCCCAAGGTTTCGGCTGCGGCAAGACGGACCCAGTCGTCGGTTTCGACCTCGGCCCGGGCCAGCAGCACCTCCAAGCTGGCAAGGTCGGGATCTAGCCCCAGACCAACCATGGCCGCGGTTCGGACTTGGGGATCCGCGTCGTCCGCCAGGAATCTAAACAGGGCCCCGCCGCGAAAGGCCGAATGGTCCTGCGCCAACTCCTGACAGGCAACGGCCACCCTGAGGCGCCGCGCCTGGGGCACCAGGCTCCAAAACTCCGAAAGCTCGGCCTGCTCGTCCGCCTGCAAGTCGTCCAGGCAATGCAGTTCCTCCCACGTCGGACACTCCAGCTCGGTCACCAGGGCGTACATGAGTTCCTGGACTGTGTAGATGGAGCCTGCCATGGTTTCATTGCCGGCGCGGCTGGGCCAACATCTAGGAATTCAATAGGATCAACAGTACTGCCGCCGCTCCCAGCAAGGGTATCAGCCACGGCAATTGCAACGGTCGGGGGCGAATCTCGGTTCCGCAGCTGGTGCATACGACCAGTGCAGTTGATTGGGTGTGCCTGCAACCCGGACATCGAACGCGGCGCGTCACGAACCTCAGGGACGTGCCGCACACCCGGCATTTGACCGCGGATGCAAAGTTACCGGCCCCGCACCAACCACAGGGATGGCTTCTTTGCACCGCATAGCGGCCCGCTGCATTTCCGGCAGCGGGCCGGTTCCGCCCGGCCCGCGTCGCAATGCTTCCCGTGTTCCGTCCGTAGACGCCGGATTCAGTTGCCGAGGAGTCCATACCAGTCGATGGGCTGCTGCGGATCCGTCACATCCTGAACCGTCAAGGCCACCATCAGCACCAGAAGCAGCGCCATGCCCACAAAGTGGACAACCCGAGCCCGTTCGGGATGCACCGGTCTGCGCCGAACCACTTCGATCACGACGAACAGCAGGCGGCCGCCGTCCAGGGCCGGAAGCGGCAACAGGTTGACCACGGCCAATGCTGCGCTCAGAGCACCCGTCAACCTCAGGACCGGCAGCCAGAGCCCGGTCCGAGTTGTGGCTTCGATCGCATCCCCCACCATGGAGGCGATACCAACCGGTCCGACCAGGCTGCCGGACACATCGGATTCCCGGTCCCGGATCATTTCGGCGGGAAGTCTCAGCGTGGCCCACACATAACCGAGTGTATCCGTCAATCCCAAGAGGGCCGCCCGTACCGATCGGACGTAGCCAATCCGCGATGTCGTCGACACCGTGATCCCCAAGGGGCCCTGGCCATCGGGAGGATCCATCCTCGGTATTATGCGTGTGGACACCCATTCGGTTCCGCCACGCAGGACCTCAATTGACACTTCGCGCCCCGCATGAGCCTGGGTCCGTTCAATCAGAGAGTTGCCGAACAGCGAAACCGGCTCCGCCGCCAGCGAATAGATGCGGTCGCCGACCTCCAATCCGGATCCCTCGGCGGGACTTGCATCCTCCACCGCCGTAATCATCGTGCTGAGCACCGGTCGGTATCGGGATCCGTCCAAGAGATCCTTGAGGTCGATGTCTCCGGTCAGGGGCAGTTGCTTCAGCGCTCCATTGTTCATCACAGTCACTTGGCCGGTCGCCTCCATCGAACCGATCGGAGCACTGCGCAAGCCATTGATGCCCACCCACTCCGTCAACATCGGCACACTGGCCGCGGCACCGTCCACGGTGAGCACGATGTCACCTTCCTCCAGGGACAGGGTTTCCGCAACGGACCCCCGGCCGATTTCCGTCAGCTCCGGCAGGCCGGCTGACACCGGGACGCCGGCCCGGTAGGTCACGGCAAAGCAGACGATCGCGACCACAAGATTCATGCCGACCCCCGCCAGCAAAATGAAGGCCCGGTTCAGGGGCGAGGCGGCATCGAAGGCATCGGGAGCACGATCACCGTCATCCGTGCCCTTGAGGCGCGCGAAACCGCCGTAGGGAATCCAGTTGAGGGTAAAGTCCGTACCCTGGAAGCGGAACAGTTTGGCCAGGCGGGGAGGGTAGCCCATGCCAAACTCCTCCACCTTGACCCCCGCCAGCCGGGCAGCCAGGTAGTGGCCCAGCTCGTGAATAAAAATCAGAAAGCCAAGAATGGCGAAGAAGCCAACGAGCCGCAAAATCATGGCCCTGATCCACTGTCAAGCCTAAGGCGGAAGTGCCCGATCAGTTCCCTCGATGCAGGAGTCCGATCACCCAAATTATAGCGACGCGCAATCCCGGCGGACGGCGGGTTTGGCCCGCCAGTTATGCAACTACCGGAATTGGTCCAGTCCCACCACGCGCGTTCCCACCTGCAGGTCCGGATCCGTCAGGACTGCCTGTACCGCACCCAACGGACGCCCATCGAAGATGTGCACGTACGCTTCCGGACATGCCTCAACCATCTCCAGGCACAGCTGCAGCTTGGTACGCATGCCGCCTGTTACATCCACGCCCCTGCTTGCACCCGGGACTAGGGGAAGGTCTCCGCTCCGAGCCGGTTGTAGTCGGGGAATAGGTTTGGTCTCCCGCCACTGTTCCGCAGGGCCGGACATGATCCCCGGAACCTCGCCGGCCAGCAGAATCCGGTTGGGCCGGAGACTTGGTGCCAGAAAGCGGAAAATCTCCTCTGTGCTGGCTATGCACACGCGCTGTTCAAGGTCGAGCATCACATCGCCGTGGACCACGGGCACCAAGTCACTGGTCAACGCACGCGCCAACACGTCGGCGGGGCCACCATGCACCCGGCGTTCCCGGGCCATCCAGGCACTACCCGGTTGACAGCTCCAGGCCTTGACACCAACCTTGATTAGGCAACCAGTCACGTGGCGCACCAGCCGCGCCGCACTGTCGGCCGTGATGGCCGCCCCCATCCATGCATCGGGGTGATCCGCCCCTTGGGCCAGGCCGTACTGGAATGCCGGGAAGTGGCCAAAGCTACCCGATCCAATTCCCAAAACCAATTTCAGTTCCGGCCTTTCATCCAGGACCGTCGCGATCTGTGCGCAGATCGACTCCACTCGGTTGGCCCGCAGGACCTCCCGCGCGGTCTTGTCCGTCAACAGGGAGCCGCCCAGCTTCAGGAAAACCGTTTCCCTACGGGCAGTCATGCATACCGGCCATGCACTGCCAACAGAGCCTGTACCAGAACCTGATCCTGGTCGGGAAAGACCGTGCGCAGGTCTAGTACCAGTTGCCCGTGTCGAATGACGGTCACTACCGGCGGCTTCCCGGCTCTCAGGGACGCGGACCACATATCGGGGCAATCAACGTGCACGGCGATCCCGACACTTGGAATGGAGGTACCGGGCATGCTGCCGCCACCGGCAGCCCCGTCCAGGTCCACTGTAGCCACCGGCACCCCATGGTCCAACAGTGTGCGGCACAGGGCTGCGGCCCGTGTTTTGAGCTCAGACGCGGACTTGGACGCCATGGATAACGCTGGAATCGCCGTGGTAGCCTCTCCCCGAACATACGGCTCCAAGGTAGCGCTCAACGCAGCCAGTATCAGCTTGTCGACTCGGAGCGCACGCAAAAGGGGATGGCGCAACAAAGGGGCTACGGCGGCGGCGGAACCCACAACGGCTCCGGCCTGGGGGCCCCCCAGCAGTTTGTCACCACTGAAGGCAACCAGATCCGCCCCGGCCGCTACGCTGCCGGTCACTGTATGCTCCGCCTCCAGGCAACCGCCGACCGGCATCAGGAGGCCACTTCCCAAATCATGGACCACCAAGGGCCTTGCGGCACCCCGTGCGGTGTCCCATACGGCATTGACGACGTCGGCAAGTTCCGGTTGCACCGTGTATCCGACTTGATGGAAGTTGCTGGCGTGGACCACCAGCACCGCGGCGGTTCGGTCGCTGAGGGCCTCCAGGTAGTCGGACACATAGGTGCGGTTGGTTGTACCCACCTCCCGCAGGTGTGCTCCGCTCTGCTCCAGGATGTCGGGGATGCGGAACCCGCCGCCGACTTCCACCATCTGACCGCGGCTGATCACCACTTCGCGGCCTTTGCAATGTGCTGCCAGAATCAACATCAAGGCCGCTGCATTGTTGTTGACCACCACGGCATCTTCGGCACCTGTCAGGTAGGCCAGCATTCTCCGCGAGTGACGGTAGCGATCGGAACGCGCGCCGGTGGCGAGGTCGAACTCCAGGTTGCTGTATCCCAAGCCCACCCGCTGCATGGCGGACAACGCGTCGCGACTGAGTGGAGCCCTGCCCAGATTGGTGTGCAGAATCACTCCGGTGGCGTTCACCACCGGAATCAGCGTGGGTGTCAGGTTGGCTTGCACCCACTCCGCCAGCCGGTCGGCAAGACCGACCGCATCCGGAACCGATTCACCCCGTTCCAGCGTGTCCGTGCGAACCGCTGCCAGCACTGTCCGGGCACCGGCCGCCACGGCGGCCTGACCGTATTCGTCCGCCAAACCGGCCGCCGCCTCAGTGTCCAGCAACCGATGAAGGGCCGGCAGGCGTCTCAGTTCCCGGGCCGTGTTCATGCAAAGCGGTGATCGTTGGTACCGGCCCGCCAACCACCGCGGGCAAATCGTCGGGAATCCATCCCAACCCCAAAAGCATTAATGGCGTGCAGGCGATTCCGGTGTGCGGTGACAGGGCTGCTCCACCGCGAACAGGACGGGCCGGGAGAACCGCAGTATTCGATGGTCCTCCCCGCGCCTGCCGTCTGGGAGAGGCAGCGACCGGTGCGACCTACATGCATGTTCCCACCGGAAACCCTTGAACTGGCAGTCCAGAACCATTGTCCCCTTGCACTGGTCAACGGCATCCGGATCCGGATGCAAACTCCATCCCGGACAGATGGAAACGCTGTGGGCGGAGAGGGACTCGAACCCCCGACCTCTTCGGTGTAAACGAAATGCTCTAACCAGCTGAGCTACCCGCCCCGATTCCCGTCCAACACGGCGTTGGCTTGGGAAGGGAGTATAACAAGGGAATTAACCCCGTGTGCAGGTTTCATATCAGGTGACCAACTTCGAGAGTTGTAGGGGAGGGTGGCCCCGACCCTGGTTCAGCAGAAACGCGAGGGTGTGGCTGAGCACTTTTCGGAGCAGACGATGGCCCAGATGCCACAGGTCTCTCGTCCGGACGCGCTTGATGAGGTAACGGTCCACGCGTGGACCGAAGACCGTATCGATCCGGTACCGGACGCGGCTGAGGTGGGCACTGCGTCGGGGCCAGGGGTCCTGCCGGGCTTGCTTGAAGGGGGCCTGCAGCTGCATGCGGTGCCAGCGTCTCTCGAAGCAAGGGGCTCCAGTCGTTGCGGTCCCCCACGACGATACCTTGGCGCCCGTCGACCAACTCGGGCACGACGGCCGTCTCATGGACGTCGGCCGGAGCCAGACTGAAGCGCACGATGACCCCGGGCCAGGCCACCAGGACGTGGACACGGAAGCCGTAGAAAGTCTGGCGCAACAGCCCGTCGTAGCCGAAGGCCGCCTCGCCCCCGAAACAGCGGCCGCGGTAGGCTCGGGCGAACTGACAGACGGGAAGGGGGAAGCTGTCCACCAGCTGCAACCAGGGCTCGCAGCCTATCCGCGGGAGCAGCCGCTGCCAGATGCACTCCTTGAGGTGACACAGATTGGCCGCCTGCCGGACGAAGGGGGTGCGGTGGCGTTGCCTGAGGGCAGGGAAGAAGGGGGGGTAGTGTCGCCGGAAGTAGTCGAAGATCGCCTTGTCCTGGTGCAGGGACAGGTACTCGCCGACAATCTCCATGGTGAGCACCTCGCTGTCGGCGAGCTTCGGGGCGGGGCCCCGCCGTCGAAGACGGCGATGGCCCAGGATGGCGACCATAAGGTCGTCCACGAGGCAGAAAGTGGCTATGATGAAGTGGTCCAGGTCCATGGGTCCTCCAATGTGTGTCGTCCATACCCATTAGAGACACCAGGACCTGGATTTCCAAATCCATACCATCCCGCTGCCTAAAACCTGCACACGGGGTTATGTAATTCCTTATAACAACATTGTGGTCACAGGAACCGGAGCAGGGCTGGCGGCCGTGGCGGGTTCGCCCTTGCCTCGGGATGAGAAGGAAGAACAACGTCCTTGGGACCGAATCCCGGCCACCGGCCGGCGGATCGCGGACATCGGCATCCGGTCCATGGCCTCGGACAACCCAAATGTGAGACCGACATGTCAGTGCACCTCGCGTCCAAAAAGCCCGCGCCACGGTTCGACGCGGGTTGCGGGGGCAAAGTCGTGAGCCTGGTCGCGCCAGTGCGCCACCACTTTCTTCAAGTCGTCTTCGTCAACCCAACTGCCCTGCACACGCTGCTGTCGGCTGCGTCCCTGGTTTTGGAAGATCATGTCGCCCTTACCCATCAGGGTTTCCGCCCCCGGTCCGTCCAGCACCACACGGCTGTCCGTACTGCTCGACACCGCAAAGGCCACGCGCGCCGGAAAATTGGCCTTGATGCTACCGGTCACCACATCAACGCTGGGCCGCTGGGTCGCGAGGACAATGTGGATACCCGTGGCCCGGCTCTTTTGTGCAAGTCTGCAAATTCTCTGCTCGATGGTGTCGTCGCCAATCAGCATGAGGTCGGCCAGTTCATCAATGACCAGCACGATATAGGGCAGGGCCTCAACACTGCGCCTGCTCCTCGCCAGACGGTTGTAGACCGCAATGTCACGGGCGGCCACGCGCCGGAATTCCGCATAGCGGCTTTCCATTTCCATGATCAGCCAGAGCAGCATGGCGGGCACTTCGGCCGGAGAGGTCGCCACCTTGCCGATCAGGTGGGGAAGGCCATTGAACTGTGTCAACTCGATCTGCTTCGGGTCCACCAACATCAGGTTCAGGGTGTCCGGCCCGTGGTGCATCAGCAAGGACACCAGCAGCGCGTTCATGAATGTGGACTTGCCGGTTCCGGTGGCGCCGCACACCAGCATGTGCGGTGCAGCCACCAGGTCGGTCACGACTTCGGCCCCCGAGGTGTCCTGCCCCATGGCGATATGCAAACCCTGGGCGCCGCCTTCAAATGACGGGCTCTCCAGGACATCCCGCAACGCAACCACCAGCCTCTGCTGATTGGGGACTTCGATGCCGATGAAGTTCCTACCCGGCACTGGAGCCTGAAAACGGAGACTCTCCGCCTCCAGCCCCATCTTCATGTCTTCCCGCAGTGCCAACACATCCTTGACCCTGACCGGCCGGTAGCCATCTCCCCGCCGCACCTGCAGCGGTTTCACCCCGAAGCGCGTCACGGCCGGACCCGAATCGATACTGATGACCTCCACTGGTTGCCCGTAGTCGCTGTATAGGTTTTCGATCCGGTTGGCGTACTGCTGGACCGCCACCTCCAGTGCGGGATTCAACGCCCTGCTCAGCAAGTCCAGCGGCGGAAGGACGCGTTGCCGTCCGGCATCCGCCTCAGCCATCGCCGAAGTGTGTTGGTCCTCCAGAATGCGCTCGGCCTGTTCGCGTCCGGAATCACCGCGATCCCGGTCCGCCGCAGGGAGGTCTGCCGCGGGGAGGTCCTCCTTGGCCGGCACCATTACCGGCCCGGTTCCCGCCGCCATCGGTTCCAGGGAGGCAGCAGCCCGAACAGGTGCCGGGTCGCCCTCCGCCTGCCCACTCTCCTCCTCTTCCTGAACCGGAGGATTCGGTGCGGCAGGCTCGGCGATCGGATCGATTGGCGCGGCCGGGACCTCGCCAATGCGTAGGACATGCATCAGACACGCCATGATCCAGATGGGAACCGACATCAGCGGCGAATGCCTGACAAACAGGTACAGCCCCAGCAACGATGTTGCCCACACGATCATGCCGGCTACGGGTCGGCCCACCCGTTCCATCAGCATGTTGCCGAACGCCCTGCCAATGGCGCCGCCATTGCTGCCATCGAGCGCGAAGGTCCAGTCGACACCCGGTTGTTGCCAAATGAACGTGCCAGCCATCTGCGCCACAAGCACCAGCATCACACCAATCATGGCCTGAAGGCGCCAATTGGGCAGTCGGTCGTCGTACAACAGGAGAATGCCGGATCCGATGCAGGCCGCGCCGACGAGGGGCCCCAGCCAACCTGTGACGATGGTCAATATGGGCACTCCGTTGGACAAGGCCAGATTGGCAAACGCGGCCACACCGAAGGAAAGAATGCCCAGGCCGAATACTTCCTCCGGTGTCAATCTTCGGACTTCAAGTCGGGACGTGCGGGGCTGGGCCTGCGATCTGGACGCCACGATGTGTTTCCTGCCGAACAATGCAACAAAGGGGGCCGGGCCGCATCAACGCGGTCCGGGGTCGGACACAATGCAGATCCCCCCTAGACATTAAGACGACGGAAACACCAATTCGTTATGTTCCGATCCGGTTTTGCCCTACCGTTTCGACCTCCTTGTCCAGTTCGGACTGCTCCATTTCCTGAATGATCCCGGCCACCTGCCGAATGGCAATCCGTTGCTTGCGATACAGATCGCTTTCGCTCATGGCCAGCTTGCCGGCAATGTCGCGCACTTTGCGCCCCTGGATGAACCGCATGTCCAGAATTCGATACAGCAGCGAGTCCAGATGCCCCAATTCCGTGCCTTCGTCCGGCCGCATCCGCTCGATGGCATCGCCCATTACCAGGCGCAGGGCCTGCTGGGCATTGCCGTTGGTTCGCTCCAGGTAGGTGGCGACAACCTTGAGTTTCATGAGCGGACTGCCGCTCAGGCGCGGTCCGCCCCACAAGTCCCTGAGCGCGTCGCGCACCCATGCCGGGAATTCAGGGTTCAGAATCTCGGTCTCGGTCCACAAGGGGGATGTCCGGCCGGCCGCTTCGATCGGATAGGGGAGTTGAGACCTCAGGTGCTGGATGCGATCGATCTCCGACATGATGGGCTGTAGGCCGGAGATGACATTGGCCTGGATGCGGTGGTCCGTCAAGGCCTCGGCCATCTTGGACCGCATCGATGCAAACACGCGGGCCGCGGCGGCCGCCAACGGAAGCGGACCCTGTTCGGCGGCCACGCCAATCACGCCCAGGAGGATGGTCTCCCGACGCGGCCCCGCGGCCCCGCGCAGCGGCCACATGCGGAAATCCACTCCTGGCACCGTGAAGGCCTCGTGCCGGTCCTGATCATGGACCAGCGCCATCCTGAGCACCTCCCGCCAAGCTGCCGCCGGCATCACCAGCTCCGGATCCATCTCGGTGCCGACAACAGCTTCCACAACCAGACTGTCGGCAGCCAGAGAGGCCACGAATCCTCGCCCGGCTCCCAGGAACTCGCAGGCGGCCGTCAAATGGTTCTCCAGGAATTCCCTGACATCGCTGTGCGTCAGGAGGCGCCGCTCCAGTTCGCGGTACAGTGAAATCTCACGAATGTCGTCCCGATAGATCACATAGTCCATCAACCGTTTCGTGGCCGATACGGCTAGTTGGCCAACCACGATCACGGCGGTGACCACATAGAAGAGAATCAGGTCGCGCGGAATCCCGAGCAGCGATTCCACCCGCGGGACCACTTGAATCGCGATGATGACGCAAATGGCAATCGCCGGACCCCGGATGAGGTACCGCATTAACCGGTACCGGACCACCCGATCCGGCAAGTGCACGCCGTAGAACGCAACCGCCATGACCATCAGGGTCAGCAGCAGCGATACGGTGCCGTTGACCAGCAGCGAAACCGTGTAAATCAGATGGGTGAATTCCCCCAGTTGCGGACCCAGGAGCAGCAGGAACGGAAAACATCCCAGGACGGGACCCGCGAAACCCAACAGCAGAATGTGGACGCGTCGGCGGCTGCGCTGGGTCAGGCTCCGGCCCCGGGTAAGCAGGAGATCACGCACTGAAAGGGCCAAGACAAGGGCAAACATGCCGGCGAACAGCCAGAACAGGGGACCCGGCGCGAAGAAGTGGAACGCTTCGGAGGCAGTCACATTGCGTACGACCAAATCCCCAAACTGGGTCAGCGCCACCAGCACAAGACAGGTTCCCATCAGTACCCAACCCGCCCACGAGCGCGCGGGGGAGTGCAGGTTGGTGGCCTGCAACACGCCGGTCGCAAACCGGTAGTAGACGGCCGGCAACACCCCAATCCCGACCCATTGCAGGCGAAGCCAGAATTCGGCACTGTCCAGGTCCGTGACTCGGTACAGAGCCACGTCGACGGCGTAAACCACAAGGACGCTCAAGGACAGATAGGCGAACCGGCGGGCAACCGCGGAGCGGAAATTGAAGTACAGGGCATAGACGCCCAGGGCAAAGGCCAGGATGGCAACCACCGAGGTCGATGCCAGGAACAATGCTCGCAGAACATCCAGGAACGTGATGCCGAACCAGGGTTCCATGACGGTTCAGCGAGCCCACTCCCGTTCTTCACGCGAAACTACCCAGTCGTCGCCAACCCGCGTGAAATGCAGACGAAAGCCGGCACCGGTCAAGAGAGAGCGATAAATCCTGATTTTGAGCGTGGCTTGGTTGAGACTCGTGAAGGAAATCGGATCGAGCTCCACCATCGGCCCGTCCGCCAAGCGCGGCCGGTGTTCGGGTCTGAGCCAATGGATGCGCCCGGCGAATCCCAGTTCGCCAGGTGGTTCGTCGCCGTCGGTGAATACCAGCAGTTGCGCCGGTGCCTGGTTGTCGCCGGGCGGAAGCCATCGGCGCTGTCCCAGCTTGTGGATCAGCGCCGTTCTGCGAATACGGAGAGTGGCAGCCTCAGATCGATCGGCACAGCGATAGTAGTTGACCAGGGCCTGGACCGGTGCAAAGGCATGCTGGGCACTCATCAGGCGCAACAGCTCCTCCCGTACGGGAGTCCACTGGCCCAGCCAAAACGCGTCCTCGACCTGATCCCCGTACTCAAGCAGTTCCTCCACCCGTTCACTGCCCAGCCGTTGCAGAATGGCAACGGGCGGCACCGAGGCCGGGCGCCGCTTGAGCCGTGCAAGCAAACTGGCCGGCTCCGCATCCGCTTCATGCCGGAGACCATCCACATTGGCAATCCGCAGTCTCATCCAGACCGCCAGCAGCAAGGCTCCGATCGCGAATCCCAGCATGGTCCAGGCCACCGGATCCATCGCGTTGACCAGGGCCGCCGGCGGCGGCAGCGAATCGCCGTCGAAGCCTTGGCGTAACTGATCTAGGAGTTGCTGAAGTCTCTCCATGGCAAACAACCGGCTGGTGAAATCGGCCTGGACTTGGCCGCTCTGGCGCGAGACATCCTGCGGGTGAGCAGCTCCACGGCACTTTCACCGGGCCATGCCGGTCGCCGCGGCGTTGCACCAAAGTGATTCAGACCTTGTTGGCAGAAGGGCAGATATCCTCCATCAGGCACTCGCCACACCGGGGTCTGCGGGCTTTGCAAACCGCGCGGCCGTGCAGAATCAGCCGGTGGGAAAAGTCGATCCAAGTTTCCTCCGGCAGCCGCGACATTAGATCGACTTCAACCTTGGCTGGGTCGGTCGCACGCGTGAGGCCCAGAAGCTTGGAAATCCGTTTGACGTGGGTATCCACAACTACCCCTTCCGCCTTTCCGTAGGCAACACCCAGCACCACGCTTGCGGTCTTGCGGGCCACACCGGGCAGTTTGAGCAGTTCGTCCATCGAGTCGGGAACCCGACCGTCGAATTCCTCGACGATCATCCGGCTGGCCAGGTGCAGGCTCTTGGCCTTGTTCCTGAAAAAGCCGGTGGTGCGCACCAAGGCTTCAATCTCGTCGCGGTTGGCCCGGGCCATGGCTTCCGGTGTTCCCATTCTGGCGAACAGGTCGGGCGTCACCATGTTGACCCTGACATCCGTACACTGAGCCGACAGGATCGTGGCCGCCAGCAATTGGAACGGAGTTTCGAAGTGGAGCGCACATTCCGCTTCCGGGTAGGCCTGCCTCAGCCTAGTGGAAACCTCGGCTGCAAAGGCCCGTTGGCGGGTTGATGTCCGCTTCTTCCGTGGCTGAGCCATGTTGCAGTTCCCTAAACCTTATGGGTTTGGGGTCATTCGCTCTCGGCCGTCAGGCGGCGTTGGCCGCGTGGGCGGACTCGAGTCCGGGTGGAGCCGTCCCCACCGTGGTCCCGCTT
>VXMJ01000036.1 GCA_009841145.1 Caldilineaceae bacterium SB0661_bin_34
TAACCAAGCTGCCTGCCGACACTCAAGTAATCCAGGCATGATGGATTGGTATTAGAACTCGATTCCCGGTTGCACCTTGATCCCCAGACCCGTTTAGGGGTGCATGACTTCCTGCATCTTCGTAACCAGATCCGCACAGTTGATTAGTTCCTGGAGTGCATGTCGTCCGGTGACGATGACATGCATGGCCGCCCGGCCGGTGGACCAGTGTCTCCACCACATCGGCGACCTGCACCCAACCGTAGTGTATGGCAATTGAGCGCACCTCCCGCACTGTCAACGGGGCCATGTCCCGACGCACCTTCACGGCCCCCGGACACTGACGGTGGCCGTGGATGCCGCCTTCGGGCAGGTTAATGCCCCGCTGCTGCCTTCACAGTGAGTCATACGAAATTGTTTAGCGCACGGGCGGTGGTGGGGTTAGATGGGGAGACCCATCGCGCGGCGGATGTGGGCCATGTCGAGGTGTTCGCGGACGAAGGCGGCGAGGTTGTTGTACTCGGTATCGGGGTCGACATCGTCACGGAGAGGTGGCAGGGCGACGCCTTTGCGGTTGGCGACGGCATCGAGGATGGAGCGGCGGAGGGTGCGGTTGTGGAAGAGGCCATGCAGGTAGGTGCCGAGCGTGAGGCCGTCGTCGTCGAGGGCACCGTCGAGGGCGGCGACGGGCTGGCCGGAGCGCGTCTCGATGGCGATGGGCCCAGCGGCGGGGGTGCCATCGGCCATGCCCATGTGGATTTCGTAGCCGGTCAG
Organism: Caldilineaceae bacterium SB0661_bin_34; assembly: GCA_009841145.1. Classification (GTDB taxonomy): domain Bacteria; phylum Chloroflexota; class Anaerolineae; order Caldilineales; family Caldilineaceae; genus Bin34. Next base: position 754 of record VXMJ01000036.1, read on the forward strand.
TGTTGCGCCGCCGCAGCCGCGGAGCAGGCCGCGCGCCTGTGTCACGCGGGCCGTGACCTGATGCGTAACCTTCGCGGCATGGAACATGGTGTCCGTGGCCAGGAGGCCAAGGCCAGGTGTTGAGGGTTTCGAGGACTCGACAGCTTGGGGGTCGCGCAGTTCGCTGCCGAGCATCTGGAAGCCGGCGCAGATGCCGATGACGGACGTCCCGCCCTCTCGGGCGCGGACGACGCGGTCGGCCAGACCCTGGCGGCGTAACCAGTCGAGATCGTCGACGGTCGTCTTGCTGCCGGGGAGAACAATGAGGTCGGGCTGGCCGAAGTCGTCGAGGGTGCGGACGTAGCGAACCCGCGCGCCGGGCTCGTGGCGAAGGGGGTCGAAGTCGTCGAAGTTGGCGATGTGGGGAAGGCGGATGACGGCAATGTCAACGAGAGTCTCGTGGTCGGACGGGAGGACGGTCTCGAGGCCAAGCGAATCCTCCTCGGGAATGTGGATGTCGAAGAAGTACGGCAGCAAGCCGATGGCAGGCACGCCGGTGTGTTCTTCAAGCAGATGCAGGCCGGATGTGAGCAGGGCCGGGTCGCCGCGGAACTTGTTGATGACGTGTCCGATGACGAGAGCGCGCTCTTCGGGCTCAAGCAGGACCATCGTACCGACGATTTGGGCGAAAACGCCGCCGCGATCGATGTCGCCAACGAGCAGGACAGGAGCGTTGGTGTGGCGCGCGACGCGCATGTTGACGATGTCGTGCTGCTTCAGATTGATTTCGGCGGGGCTGCCTGCGCCTTCGATGACAACGACGTCGTACTCGCGCCTGAGGGTGTCGAGCGCTTCCGTCACGTGGATCCAGAGCTGCTGCTTGAGCTCGTAGTACTCACGCGCCGACTTGCGGGCCTGCGGCCGTCCCAGGACGACGACCTGCGAGCGCGCCTCGGCTTCCGGCTTGAGCAGGACAGGATTCATCTCGACGCGCGGCTCAACCATGGCGGCGGCTGCCTGGACGGCCTGCGAACGGCCGATCTCGCCGCCGTCGGGTGTGACGAACGAGTTGAGCGACATGTTTTGCGCCTTGAAAGGCGCAACCGCGTAGCCGTCCTGCGCGAAGATACGGCAGAGGGCGGTCGCCAGCACGGATTTGCCGGCGTGGGACGATGTCCCCTGCACCATGACCACGTTCGCGAGACTGCTCATCGGCCTGGGACCTTTTGCAGGGCGTCGACGAGCCGCGCACACTCGTCGCGACGGCGCACGGCGATGCGAATGTGCGCGGGCAGGCCGAACGAGGTGCAGTCGCGCACGGCGAAGCCGAGACGCAGGAGGTCCGCGCGGAGGCGGGCACCGTCGCCGACCTCGACCAGAAGGAAGTTGGCGGTGGAGGGGGTGACCGACAGACCCATCGCGGTGAGCCGGGCACACAGGTACGCCTTCGCGTCGCGGACGACATCCCGCGCGGCCGCAACGTGGGCATCGTTGTCGAGGGCGGCAACGCCAGCCGCCTGGGCGATGGCGTTGACACTCCAGGCCGGCTGCAGTGCGCGGCCGGCGGCACACACATCGGGTGAGGCAACGAGGTAGCCGAGCCGTGCACCCGCGAGCGCGTGGTCCTTGGTCATTGAGCGCAGGATGGCGACATTGCCGCTATCGATCAGCGGTGTCGTCCGCCAGGGCTGGTCCAGGAAGGTTGCGTAGGCATCATCGAGCACAAGCAGGCCGTCGCGGCCGATGGCCTGGCGGATGCGCTCGACGGTCTCGCGGTCGAGGTAGGCCCCAGTGGGGTTGTTGGGGTTGCAGAGGAAGGTGAGGTCGGGGCGCAGTGCCTGGATGCTGTCCAGGGCCGAGTCGATGGGCCAGCGGAAGGCATCGCGCGCGTGCGCGCGGATGCTGTGCACATCGGCGCCGGCAAGCAGGGCGGCCGCTTCGTATTCGCCAAACGTCGGTGCGAACAGCAGGCAGCGGTCGCCGGGCCGGAGGATGGCATGCGCGAGCAGGTGAATCAGTTCGGTCGAGCCGTTGCCGACAAGCAGGTGGTCCGCTCCGACACCAAGCCTTGCGGTGAGGGCATCGCGGAGGATCGTGCTGTTGCGATCGGGGTACGCGGCAAGGTCGGCGGAGGCGGCAGCGCGACGTACGGCCTCGGCCGTTCCGAGGGGATTGAGGTTGGAACTGAAGTCGAGCACGTCGCCCGGGCGCAGGCCGAAGGCACGCAGTTCCGTGGCGTCGAGGCCTCCGTGGACGGTTGTCATGCGAGGATCCAGTGCCGCAGGGACAGCAGGCACAGCGTCACGACAACTCCGAGGAGAGCGGTACGGGTGGCAATGCGGTTGCAGCGTCCGATGTCGGCGGCCTTCGGCTCGGGGAAATTGGCGCCGAGGACATAGTGGCCCAACTTGGCGAGGCGGCGACCGAGGAGGCCGGCCATCGCCGCCATCGTCCAGCCGGCATTCGGGCTCGCGGTAAGGTGCTGGTCGCGCAGCATAACGCTCCAGCCACGGTCGGCGGGGCTGCCCGCCAGGGCGCCGGCGAACAGCAGCAACAGGGCGCTCACCCGTGCCGGCACGTAGTTGACGACATCGTCGAGGCGCGCCGCGAACTTGCCAAGGTACTCGTAGCGGCCGCGCTTGCCCCACATGCTGTCCAAGGTGTTGACGGCGCGGAAGGCGAGGGCACCGGGAACGCCGAGGATGGCGAACGCCACCCATGGGGAGACGAAGCTGTCGGTTGTGTTCTCGGCTACGGACTCGATGGCAGCGGCGGATACGAGTGCTGGGGTGAGGGACGCGCGCTCGCGGGCGACAAGGCTGAGGAGGCACTCCCGCGCTTCGTCCAGACGTTCGCACTCGAGGGCACGCTGCGTGTCGGCGGCGGCGGTGACGAGGCCGCGCACTGCGAAGCTGGTCCGCAACAGCACGGCACCGCCGAGCATGTAGGCGGCGGTGCCAAGGGTGGCCAGTCCCGCCATGGCCAGCCACACAAGGGCACCGCAGGCGGCGACCGTCAGCACGGCAGCCACGGCACCGTAGGCGAATGCCGTGGACGGTGGGCGGGGCGCGAAGCGCTCGAGGGCAGCGAGCGTACGGCCGATCCAGACAACCGGATGGAGGACGGGCGGGGGCTCGGGCAAGGCACGATCGAGGGCCAGAGCCAACGCGATGACAACGGCATCGGCAGCGAGATTGGCCCACCAGGTGTCGAAGGGAGTCGGGAACACGGGTAAGTTGGCGGCACGGAGCATGGCGAAGCCGGCGATGAGGGAATCCCAACACGCGGTTCCGCCTCTCAAAGGTTCGTGGCACTGCTAGAACTCGATTCCCGGCTGCGCCTTGATGCCCTGGTCCGTATAGGGGTGCTTGACTTCCTGCATCTCCGTAACCAGGTCCGCGCAATCGATCAGTTCCTGGGGTGCATTCCGGCCGGTGACGATAACGTGCATGGCCGGTGGCCTCTTTTCCAGAGCCTGCACCACATCGGCAACCGGCACCCAACCGTAGGACATGGCATAGGTGAATTCATCGAGGACAACGATATCCTCGGTGCCGGTCCGCAGCACTTCCCGACATCGCTCCCACTGCTCCACTGCCAGCGCGGCGGTTCGCTCAAGGTCCTTGGACAACCACGTGAATCCGTCGCCCATGGGCTCAATGCGGATTCCCAGGCGTTTCGCTGCCTTGTGCTCGCCATAGTTGGACGTGCTGCTTTTGATGAACTGGAACATGCGCACGCGGTATTCGCGCCCCCACGCCCGAAACAGCACACCCAGGGCCGCGGTGGTCTTGCCCTTGCCGTTTCCGGTGTTGACAATCACCAAACCGTGCTGGCGGTTGCGCCGCCGGGCTTCCCGGGTGGAGGCGTCCGTTGTCGACGGGGTCTTCTCATCCATGTTGCTCTTCACCTTGGATAGTCTCGTGGGTATGCGCCTGGTCGTCGGCCGGTCCGATGGGGCTGACGACCGGGGATCCGGTTACCGGATCCGCATAGACCTCGGCTCGGATTCCGAAAGTGGCGGACAGTATCGCAGGGGTCAATACCGCCACCGGTTCGCCTTGGGCCAGGATGCGACCCTCGGACAGTGCGACCAGCCGATCACAGTAGCGCGAGGCCATGTTCAGGTCGTGGATGGCGGCAATTGCAGTCAGGCCCTCGTCGACAAACCGACGCACCAGACTGAGGATCTTCAGTTGGTGCAGAATATCGAGGTTCGCGGTGGGTTCGTCGAGCAGCAGGACGCGCGAGTGCTGTGCCATGGCACGGGCCAGAAACACGCGTTGCCGCTCGCCACCCGAAAGGGTCTCGAGAGTCCGGTCGGTAAAGGCATCGGTTTCCGTTAGGCACATCGCGTCCATCGCCGTGTCGATGTCCGCAGCGCTTTCCGCCGCAAGCCGTCCGAGGTGGGGGTAGCGGCCCATTAGGACCAGCTCCACGGCATGGAAGCCCTGCGTGTAGGGGGCTGTCTGAGGCACCAGCGCGAGATTGGTCGCCACTTCGCGCGCCGAAAACGTGTCGAGATCCCGGCCCCGCAGCCGGATGGTTCCCGCAGTCCGCGGCAGAACGCGCGCGAGCATCCGCAGGAGTGTTGACTTGCCGGCCCCGTTGGGACCGATCAGCCCAACAAACTCGCCACTGGCCGTACAAAGGTCAACATCGTGGACCAGCGTGCGGGTTTCGGTGGCGTAGGCCAGCCCGTGTACAGCAACTTCGGGTTGGGGAAGACGAGTCACGCTCTGTCAATGGGCTTGGCTAAAGCCTTCGGCCGGAGGGTTCGGGAAGTCGTCCGGCCAGAGAATACGGGCCAACTCCTCGGCACCGCGGATGTTCCAGTAGGAGAGCGTGGTGAACAGCTTGCTGTCCACAATATGGACGCGGTCCCTGTTGATCGCAGGCACTTCCGCCAGAGCCGCTGCATTGAGCAGATCCTGTCTGAATTCCTCAGCACCGTAGGCGAGGGGCTGTGTGATCATGATCAACTCGGGAGCCATCACGATCACCCCTTCCAGGCTGATGGTCTGGTGACCCGCGATACCTGCCGTGGCCGCGGCATTCACACCGCCCGCCGCCTCGATGATGGATCCCTCGGTGGACCCGTCGCCGGCAACCCAGATTTGGTCCGAATAACGCGACAGCGCCAGCACGGACGGCCGCACATCCTTGGCACCGGTGACGGTGACCAGTTTGTCATGGCGCTGTTGCACCTCCGCTGCGAACTCGACGGCCCGTTCCTCCTCGCCGAAGATGTAGCCAAGGAGCAAAATGTTGTTGAGGCGAGCTTCGGCATCGTGTGCCAGCGCGGTCTGCACAACCGGGATGGCCACCCGTTCGAGGGCTTCGACACCCTCGGCGGGGAAGTAGGGGCTGGTGACGATGATGTCGGGATCCTGGGCGATGATGGTTTCGGGGTCGCGGGAGATCTCCGGCTTTTCGGCAAGCAACCCGGCCACGTTCGAATAGGTCGGATCCTTGGACGATGCCCCCACGGCCACGAGCCGCTCCAAAGGTACCAGGGCGACTGTCATTTCGTCGTGGCCGACCGAAGCCGTAATGATGCGCTCCGGCAACGCTTCGATATCCGTGGTGCCGTTCAGACCCTCGACCGTGCGGGGCCAGCCGGTGTTGTCGGGATCCACGATCCCCGGCACGTCGCGCAGTTCGGACCGCGGTGCGGCCCCTGTGGCAGACGGAATGTCCTCGGTTGACGGAATCGGTATCGTGCAGGCCGTCAGGATCAGACTCAGGCCGAGGGTCACGGCCAAACCCAAAGCTCGTAGTTTCTCAGGGATCATGGAATCTCCTTCTCCTTGCGACGGCTCCGCTTTACAGCGTGTAGACCTGTCGCTTGTTCTTGATTAAGAGGAAAACAAAAAACGGGGCGCCTACGAATGCGGTCAGGACCCCGACGCGGAATTCGGCCGGTTGGATCACGGTCCGGGCCGCCATATCCGCCAGCATGACGAAGAGCGCGCCGCCGAGGGCGCTCATGGGCATCAGGACGCGGTGGTCCGGTCCCAGCACCAGGCGCAGTACGTGGGGGGTGACAAGACCAACGAAGGCAATGCTGCCGCTGACTGCCACGGCGGAGCCGGTGACCAAGGCCGACGCGGCCAACAGCGCGGTCCGCGTCGCTCCCGTCCGCACGCCCAGGGAACGGGCCTCGTCGTCGCCCAAGGCCAACAGGTTGAGGTCGCGCGCCGTCAGTGCCAGCGTGGCGGCGCCGACTGCAATGGGCGGGAGGGCGATCCGAACATGGTCCCAGGAACGCGAGTCGAGTCCGCCGGCCAGCCAGTAGAGGATTTCGCGCAACGGCCCTTCGCTTGGGATCAGGTAGATGATGGCGGAGATTACGGCCCCGAGGAAGGCGTTGACGGCAACGCCGGCCAGAAGCAGCGTGGCCATCGATATGCGTCCGCCCACGGCCGCGATGCCGTAGACCAGCAACAAGGCCAAGGCAGCGCCGATGAAGGCAAATGCGGGCAGGGCCAGCCAAAACAGGTCGACCAGCCCAATGGCGATGGCGGTAACCGCGCCCACGGCGCCCCCGGCGGAGACGCCGATGATGCCGGGATCGGCCATGGGATTGCGAAACAATCCCTGCATGGCCGTGCCCGAGAGGCCGAGCGCCATGCCGACGGCGGCTCCCACGATGATGCGCGGCAGGCGGATTTGTTCGATCACCAGCTGCGCGGTGCGGTCGATGGAAGGTCCGTCAAGACCCACTGTCGACAGCGCGGCCCAAACCACCTCAAGGGTATTGATCGGCACCGGTCCCAAACGCAGGGAGACCAGCCCCGTCGCCAAAACCAACACGGACAGAACCGGAAGGCCGACGGCCAGTCGGGTACCAACGCTCAATCGGCGGAAGGAACGCAGTGTGTGCTGCCCATCCAAAAGACAAAACCTCCAGCACTACTCCGCCGGAGGCATGACTCGCAGGACCGGGCGCGTGCCCGGACGCCGAGTGACCTCTCTGGAGCGGAGAGTCGTCACCTGATCGTCCAGGCAGGTCTCCTGGCTTGCGGGCGGATTCAGCCGGGTCCTTCCCATCGGCATGCCGACAGTGGGCTTCGGCTCCGTTTCCCGCTTACAGTGGCGCCACCGCGGCGGATTTGCACCGCCTTCCCTATTCTCCCGGGATGGGCACCTGGACGAGCGTCTGGCCCAAAGTAACATGCCCCGCCAAGGCCTGTCAACAGGGCAGGGAACCGTTGCAGGGCGATTGCATCCAATCATTGGGAAGGACTGACAACGTCAACTACGCGGCATAAGCCCCATTGGTTACCTGCATCACGGTTGGGCGAGCCGACGACAAACTCCCAGACAATAATTGATGTTCAAACTTGTGGCCGCGGTAGAAAATCGCCCAGTCGGGTCCGAAACCGTAGACAGTTAAGATCCGGAGTGGAACCGATCCTTCAACAGGCTTGGACTCGGTCCTGGTTCGGTTCCTGGGCTGAGCCGAGCCCTACTCCCATCCGTAAGGGAGGCGCAATATGAACGTGAACCGAAGGAAATTCCTGAGCGGAGCAGCCTTGGCTTCAGCGGCGGCAGGAACGGCCGCCTGCACGATCACGCCGGCGGAGCTGGCCGAAATAACCGCACAGGATCCATCGCTGCCGGAATTCACGTGGCAAATGGCCACCAGTTTTCCGCCTATTGCCGACATCATCGTGGACATGTCATTGACCTTTGCCGAGCACGTCGCCGCCATGACCAACGGCAAATTCCGGATTGAGCCGCGCCTGGCCGGCGAACTGGCACCGCCCCTGGAAGTCATGAACGTGGTCGAACAGGGTGCCGTCCAGTCCGGTCTGACCGCGTCCTATTACTTCATCGGCAAGAGTCCGGTGAATGCGTTCGGGACCTCTCTGCCGTTTGGCTTGACGGCCCGCCAGAACAACGCCTGGTTCTACGAGGGTGACGGTCTGGCCCTGCTGCGCGAGTTCTACGCGGATCGGTTCGGCATCATCCAGTTCCCAGCCGGCACGTCCGGTGCCCAGATGGGGGGATGGTTCAATCGCGAAATCCGTTCGCTGGATGACATTGTGGGATTGAAGATACGGATTGCCGGCCTCGGCGGTCAGGTACTCGATCAGCTGGGAGCCACGGTGCAAGTCCTGCCTGGCGGAGAGGTTTTCCAAGCACTTCAGTCCGGCGCCATTGACGCCACGGATTGGATCGGACCCTACGACGATCTGAAGATGGGCTTTCACCAGGTAGCCAGGTATTACTACTATCCCGCGTGGTGGGAACCGGGCGCACACGCCGAATTCCAGATCAATCTCGAAGCCTGGAACGAACTGCCCGAGGAGTATCAGGCGGCCGTGGAACTGGCGGCCTTGGCCAGCAATATCGTTGTCACGGCCCGGTACGATGCCAAGAACGCGGAAGCCCTGCAGGAACTGAAGAGACACGACATCCAGATCGTTCCGTTCCCGGACGATTTCCTGCAAGCCGCCGAGATCGCGTCCTTTGCCATCTACGAAGCAATTGCCGCGCGGGATCCGGATTTCAACGCCATCTTCCGCAACTGGAACGCCTTCCGGATGAGCATCCAGGAGTGGTTTGGCCTGTCCGAGGCAGCCATGACCAACTACCAGTCCGTGCTGTAGCCAGTCCGTAACCGAACCCGGTAAGGTGGCTTTTCGTTGGCACCCATCCCCGGTGGCGTCTGCAGGCTTGCCGAAACCGCGGCGCCCCCTTGGTCGGACCTGTGACCGCGGTGGGACCGTCACCACCGTGCGCAGGCCTGCGCTTCAGACGACCTGCGGCAGGGTGGCCTTGTCCCTGACCGCAACCGCGGGAAGGCGGCAGTCAGTCCCTCCCAATTTATGGGATGCAATCGCCCTGGGAACCGTTGCCGAACCAGCTGGAGGCAACAACTAATATCCCTGACAGACCGGAGCCGGTGATGATACCTGTCACGCCCATGCGAGCACCGTGCCATCGTTCACCGGGTATGGAATTCCGAGCCAAAACCTGTCGGTGGTGGGATGGGGAGGGTTGGCACTGACTTCTACAATAGGAGAGACGGTTTGCAGAACCGACGATATTCCAATCCCCGTTCAACAGGCTGACCATGCTGACAATCGGTGTCTCGGCAGATTTCCATACCTTGGGCCGGAGCGTGGTGGAACCGGTGGAACGAGCGCTGGCCGCCGCCCCGGGACATATTCAATATCGCTGGTTTGAGGCCACCGGGGAGGACGCGGCCGGGCCGTATGTGTCTGCCAACGACATCGCGGGCCTGGACGGCGCAGTGCTGCTGGCCTATCGCTTTGCCGAATCATCCTTGACGGAGGAATCTACACTGGCCGTCATCGGCCGGTGGGGGGTGGGGTACGACCGACTGGACGTGCCAACGCTTACGCGCCACGGATGTTTGTTGGCAATCACCCCGGATGGAGTGCGCCGACCGGTGGCGGAAGCCATCGTGACGCTGCTGCTGGCCTTGGCCAAGCAGCTCATGCCCCGCGCAGCCGTGGTCGCGTCCGGGGACTGGAACCTGCGCAACGCCACGCTGTCCTACGGCCTGGAGGGCAAGGTGGTCGGTTCCGTGGGCATGGGCAACATTGGGGCCGACCTCTTCTGCCTGTTGGCACCGTTCGGTTTCGCCAGGATGCTGGCCCATGACCCCTACGTGTCATCGGAGCTGGCCGCCCAACTCGGCGTCGAGCTGGTGGGTCTGGACGAACTGTTGGCGGAGTCGGACTTCGTAGCCCTCAACTGTCCGCTCAACGCGGAGACCCACCACCTGATGAACCGGGAGCGGTTGGCCCGGATGAAGCCCACCGCCTACCTGATTAACACCGCCCGGGGTCCGGTGGTGGATCAGGAGGCGTTGGTGGAGGCACTGCAGCAAGGCGAGATCGCCGGCGCCGGTCTCGATGTTCAGGACCCGGAACCGTTGCCTTTGCCCCATCCCCTGACTGAACTGGACAACGTCATCCTGACGCCCCATACGCTGGCCTGGACCGATCAACTGTACGAACTCAACGGCACCGGTGCGGTCGAGAACGTGCTGTCGGTCTTGCGCGGTGACATACCCGCACCCACTGTCAATCGCGAGGTGGTGGGTAGCTCCAGATTTCAGGCGAGCCTGAATCGGTTCAGGGCCGCGGCAGCCTGATCGGAAGAACAGTCGTCTTGCTATGCCTTCGGTGTTGTCAGGATTGCAGGGCCGCGTCTGCCTGCCGTAAGATTCGGAGGTTGCCGCAGGTGTTGCCAACTTGGCTGTCCGCCATCCCGTCGGCTGTCAAACATGAGCGCGCCGGCGGATCCCCGTTTCCAAACCAGCAGTCGAATCAGGAAGCGAACCATGAGTGTGTTCACACAGGCCGAACTGAGTGCCTGGGAAAGGGACGGCTACATCGTTCTGAAGGAGGCGGTGCCGAAGACCCAGTGCGACGCCGTCGTGGATGCCATATGGGAGTTCCTGGAAATGGATCCCGACGATCCCTCCACGTGGTACAGCCTGCCGCCGTGGCACGCCCGGACGGGCATGGTCGAGCTGTACCACCATCAGTCCATGTGGGACAACCGGCAGACACCCCGCATTCATGCAGCCTTCAGCCAGTTGTTTGGTACGGAGAAACTGCTTCTGCGGGTGGTGGATAGGGTAAACATGAACCCTCCGGTGCGGGAAGAACATGCCTACGAGGGATTCATTCACTGGGACTTCGAGCCCCAAACCTGGCCCATTCCGCTCATGGTGCAAGGGGTGCTCCTGCTCCGCGATACGAGCGCCGAGCAGGGAGGATTCCAATGTGTGCCGGGTTCCCATCTGCAGGTGGACAAGATTCTGGCGGCGCAGGAGGAAGGGGCCAACGACAGGACCCCCGACATTGGGGACCTGGAAGTGCGGTCCATCCCGGGCGAGACCGGGGATCTGGTGATTTGGCACACGGCCCTGCTGCACGGCAACGGCCCCAACCGGACGGACAAGCCCCGGCTGGCCCAGTACATTGCAATGCGCAACGCGGAACCGGACGATCCGAAGCACCGAGAGAAATTGGTCCAGGCCTGGCGCACGCGGGCACCCATGGATTTCCGGATTCCGCGGGCCTTTCCGGCTGATCCGCGCCATCTGGACGAACATCAGCCCGAACCGGCACATTTAACTCCCCTGGGCCGGCGCCTGGTCGGCCTCGACGACTGGGACTGACGTGTTCCCGATGCGCGAATCAAGGTACAAGGCCGCCATCATCGGCACCGGCGGCATCTCAAGGGCCCATGCCCGCGCCCTGGCGGCCCATGCCGATCGGGTGGAACTGGTCGCCGCCGTCGACATCGATGGGGACAGGGCCCGGGACTTTGCCGACCGGCACGGCGTCCCCCAGACTTTCACCGACCCCGAGGCGATGCTGGCGCGCGTCCAGCCGGACATCGTGCATGTCTGTACCCCGCCCGGCCTCCACGCCGAACAGAGTGTGGCCGCCATGGAAGCCGGGGCCTGGGTACTGTGTGAAAAGCCGCTCTGTGCCTCGCTGGCCGAAATGGACCGCATCGAGGCCGGGGAGGCGGCCACGGGCAACTACACGAGCAGCGTCTTTCAGTGGCGCTTCGGTTCCGGCGGCCGTCATCTCAAGGAATTGATTCGGAAGGGGGCCATGGGCCGGCTGCTGGTCGCCAATGTGCTGACCACCTGGTACCGCGGCGATCCATACTTCGCCGTGCGCTGGCGGTCCACCTGGAAGGCGGCCGTGGGCGGCTGCACGGTCGTACACGGCATCCACATCATGGACTTCGCCCTGTGGCTGATCGGCGAGTGGCGCGAAATCCGGGCCATGATGGCCACGTTGGCCCACGACATCGAGGTGGAGAACGTCTCTATGGCGAGCGTGCGGTTTGAGGACGGTGCGATGGCCAGCTTCTCCAACAGCATCCTCTCCCCGCGCCAGGAAAGCGTGCTGCGCCTGGACTTCGCCGACGCCACGGTCGAGATGACACGCAACGTCTACACCTACGGCAACCAGGACTGGCGCTATTCCACCTGGGAGGAATCGCCCCATGCGGACGCGGTGAAGGAGTGGGGCAGCCTGCCGCCGGACGTGCCGGCGTCCCATGTCACGCAGCTCGGGTCCTTCCTGGACAGCCGGGACCGCAACGAGCGGCCCGAGGTCAGCGGTGCCGACATCCGGGGCACCATCGAATTCCTGACGGCCTTCTACAAGTCCGCGGTGGAGGGACGGCCGGTGCACCGGGGCGAGATCCGGCCCGGCGATCCCTGGTACCGGCTCATGAATGGGCAATTTCAACTTCTGGACGAGGCCGCAGCCTAATCGTTCCCACCGGCCCCGTGCGGTTTGCACGGGCCTCCTCGTTCCGACACCTGAGGATCCATGCCATGACGGACCTTCATGCGACTGCACGCGGCGATCATCTGGTCGATGTCTGGCACGGCCGACATCGACTCTGTCGCTACAACACGCGGCCCCTGATGGAGGAGATACAAGGGCGTCGGCCCTATCTGCATCCCGTCTCTACGCTCGGCGGCACGGTCGTGACCGAGGAAAAGCACTACGACCACGAGTGGCACAACGGCATCTCGATGACCTGCCCCTGGCTTTCCGGCTTCAACTTCTGGGGCGGTCCCACCTATGTGCGCGGCGAGGGCTACCAACGGCTGGACAACCTTGGGCAGCAGCGGCAAACGGCCATCGCCAAGGTCCCTGCCGGCGACGGACAGCTGGCTTGGAGACAGTCCCTGGCCTGGCTCACCCCTGATCGGGAGGAGCCCCTGCTGACGGAGGAACGGGTCCTGACGGTCGGCGACGCCGATCCCGACACGGGGAGCTGGTCCCTGGACTTCGACATTGCACTCCTGAACACGAGCGATGCCGGGTTGCTGTTCGGTTCTCCGACCACCGAAGGGCGGGACATGGCCGGCTACGGCGGGGTTTTCTGGCGCGGGCCGCTGGCCATGCTGCACGGCAGCGTGCGGACCGTCGAGGGCCAAGGCGGCGATGAGCAGATGGGGGTGCGCAGTCCGTGGCTGTCCTACACCGCGGCGCATGCTCATACGGGACGGACGGCCACGCTGGTGTTCCTGGACCATCCGGAGAACGTTCGGTTTCCGTTGCGCTGGTTCGTGCGCACGCAGCCCTTCCCGTTGGCCAGCTTTGCCTTTGCGTTCGACGAATACTTGCCCCTTGACTCCGGCCGGACCCTGCAGCGCCGACACCGCATTCTGGTGTGCGATGGCGAACCGTCAGCGGACCAAATCGAGGCATGGCATGCCCAATGGCTGGGACGGACGTGACGTCTCCAATTGGAATAGGCGTGGTGGGATGCGGCGTCATCGGCACGCAACACGTGCGCGTGGCCTCCGCACTGCCCTGCGCCAGTCCGCGGGCCGTCCTGGATCTGGAGCGCGACCGGGCCGAGGCCCTGGCAGCCGCCCACGGGGTGCCCAGGGTGTGTGCCGACCTGGAGGAGATGCTGGCCCTGCCGGAGGTCGAGGCGGTGGTCATGGCCGTGCCGGCCGCCTTCCGCATGCCGATGTCCAGGCAGATCCTGGCGGCGGGCCGCCATCTGCTGCTCGAAAAGCCCGTGGCGATGAATGCCGGCGAGGTTCGGTTGCTGGAGGCGTGGCGCGGTCGCGGCCAAGTGGTGGCCTGCTGTGCGGCCCGGTTTCGCTGTCTCGGATCCTTTGTGCCTGTGCACGAGGTGCTGGCGGCCGGGACGCTGGGGACGCCGCAGGGCGCAGTCTTCCGGGCACTGACGCCGGCTCCGCCGCGACCTGACATCCTGCCGCCGGCGTGGCGGCTGCAGTCCCGCCTGAATGGGGGTGGCGTACTGATGAACTGGGGGTGCTACGACCTGGACTACCTGCTGGGCATGTGGCCGGAGCCGCTTGTGCCGCGCACGGTGCGCGCGCGGATGTGGGGCCTGGGTCCGGACTACCGGGACTTCGTGGTTCCGGATTCCGACGGGGAAACCCATGTCACGGCCTGGATTGAGTGCGAGGACGGATTTCAGATTTCCTACGAGAGGGGCGAGTATCATCCAGGACCGCGCCGTGCGGAATTCCAGGTGTTCGGCGACCGCGGCAGCCTGGATTTGACCATGGTGCCGAACCGGGACCAGGCCGATATCCTCTGGCACAGCGACGATGCGGCCGGGTGCGTGTCCGAGACGGTGCAGTGCCATTCCGACCGGGCGGCCGACCTGCACAGCGGCGTGGTGGAGGATTTCTGCCGGGCCGTGCGGTCCGGTTGCGAGCCGGCGGCCGGGCTGGAATTTTCGTTTCGGGTCCAGGCCACACTGGACGCCATGTACCGGTCGGCCCGGACCGGCTGTCCCGTGGAGGTTGAATCGGACCTCTGAACGTCTTGCTCCAGCGTGCCGCCGAGGGCATGCACGGCAGGACGGATTGACGGCAAACACAAGGAGATTCGGACGATGCGAGTGGTGGTGACCGGCGCGGCCGGAAAGATTGCGGGACAGGTTTTGCCCGCCCTGCGGGAGCGCTACGACCTGGTGCTGATCGACGTGCGGGAGATCAACCGGGAGGGCGAACGGGTGGAGGGCATCCGGATTGCCGATCTGGTCGAGTGCGACCGGGATGTTTACCGGCATCATTTCCGCGGGGCCGATCGGGTGGTTCACTTCGGCTTCGTGCGGCCGCCGGAGGGCGACAATTCGGCCGATGCCAACTACTGGGCGGAACAGGCCAACATCCAGATGGCCTACAACGTCATGCAGACAGCCTGGGAAGAGGGAGTCGGCCGCGTGGTCATGGCTTCCTCGAACCATGCCGCGGACTACTTCGAGGAGCTAATCCTCGACGGTGTCTGGGACGGCGTGAATCCCGCGGACAAGGCCCTGTCGGACAACTACTACGGCTGGGCCAAGGAAGTGTACGAGCACCTCGGCTTTGTCTTTGCCTGCGGCCGCATGAACGGCACGCCGCTGGAGAATGTTCAAATCCGGATTGGCGGCCCGCGCGAGGACGACATTGAACGCGTGGAACCGGGCGATCTGCGGCGCATGCACCGCGCCCTGGCCGTGTATATCAGCGATCGGGACATGCAGCAGTTGTTCGTGAAGAGCCTCGAGCACGGGGACATCCGCAACGAACAAGGGATTCCGTTTCAGATCTTCTACGGGATCAGCGGGAACACGCATGCCTTCTGGAGCATTGTCAATGCCCGCAAGGTCATCGGGTACGCACCCCAAGACAACAGCGAGCAGCGCTTTGCATCGCAGATTGCCGAACACCTGAAGGCCCACGCCGCGCTCGCCGGCGGCACCGAAAGCTAGTTGCTTGTCCCCTCCAACCGGGTTTCCGCCCGGGATGGCCGCGGGCATGGCGCGGCGTACATCAGCAGACAGAGGTCAAAACCCAATGCGCTATTCCTTTATGAGCTTTTCCTGCCCCGAACTGTCACTCCAGGCAATGCTGGATACGGCGGCGGACCTGGGCTACGCCGGCATCGAGCCGCGCGTGGACGCCAACCACGCGCACGGCGTGGAAACGTCCCTGAGCC
Organism: Caldilineaceae bacterium SB0661_bin_34; assembly: GCA_009841145.1. Taxonomy (GTDB): domain Bacteria; phylum Chloroflexota; class Anaerolineae; order Caldilineales; family Caldilineaceae; genus Bin34. The sequence goes on from VXMJ01000036.1 coordinate 16,230, forward strand.
CGGCGCAACGGCGGGACGTGCGCGCCCGGGTGGCGGACAGCGCGGCCGACATCTGCTGCATTGCCTCCTCGTCACGCTACTCGGAGCCGGCCACCCTTGAGGAAAATCTGGCGCAAACGCGGCGGGAAATTGCCCTCGCGGGAGATCTGGGAGTGCCGGTCCTGCGGGTGTTCGGCGGGCAGATTGCGGACGGCATTGATCGGGATGCTGCCATCGACAACCTGTCCGCGGCTCTGGCCCGCGTGGCGGACGAGGCCGGCCAGGCCGGGGTGACGGTCTGTGTGGAGACACACGATGCCTGGTGCAACCCCCACCATGTGGCCGCGGTGCTGGCGAACGTCAACCATCCCGCCGTCGCGGCCAATTGGGACGTTCTCCATCCCGTGCGGGCCGAGGGCATGTCGGTGGCCGAGTCGCTTGTGGTACTGGGACCGTGGATTCGGCATGTGCACATGCACGACGCCACGCTGGAGCCGGGCCGCATCCAGTACGTGCCGATGGGCACGGGCGCCATCGACCACCGCGAGGTGATCCAGGGCCTGCGCGAAATCGACTACAACGGTTGCCTGAGCGGCGAGTGGATCGGCTACAGTCCCTGGCAGGAACACCTTCCCTACGAAATCGGGCAGCTGCGTCGCTACGAGGCCGACTTTGCCTGAGTGCCTTCAAGTGGATGGGTAGTTTGGTCCTACAGTTGTGTTTGATAAGCTGGACTTTGTACAAAGTCCAGCTCAGTCCGGAGTCAGGAACATGAAGGGACCGACCTACGGACAGGCAGAGAAACTCGCGCCGATACCGATATCAGTCACGCTGCAACTGACCGACGGCAGGTATGAAAGCTTAGCGTGCAACCGGTACGGCGCGCCGGCCGCGCTTCTGGTTCGCATGCACGAACGAACTGGTAGGGTGGTTTGTGCGTACCTAAAACGCATCAGTGGAACGACTTACTACTCACGGTTGGGTAACCGCCTGGTTCGCTGGTCGGATGAGTACCATGGACCGAAGGAGGAGTGGACCGTGTTGGCATGGCGCCGCAGAGCAAACGCAAAGTTGCGAAGTGAGGTTCAATGGTATGAACAGTTTCCGAGATAAGGAATCCGTAACTGTTCAGCAACTTGTATGTTGTACAGCGTAGTCACCATTTCATGGGGGCAGTTCATGTCAGATAAAGATACGCGGCCAATTCGGTCTGAAGAACCAGGGATGGAGACAAATTGGTCTCCTGTTCTGTTCCATAATCCGGGGACAACGATGAGCCCGATGACGCCCCCACCGTAGTGGGTCATCAGCCCCATGTCGACTGGGAACTGCTCACACCCTCGCTGAGGACACGTACTATCTGCTGGCGGCAGAGTGGACCGTCGAACGGACTGGTCATCTTCTTCCACAAGGGTCCGCAAACGGATTGTCCGGCACTTGGAACCGCAGATCTTGGCTTGGTTGGTAGCGCAGGGTTTGTCCATTGGTGGCGACGAGCCTTGTGCCATCTTGGCAATGCTGACACCCTGTAGTACTACCCATTCCCTTTTTCAATCGACAGTGCAGGTATCGCTATGAGTGTGAGGGTCGTCGACCACGCCCTATGGGTCAGGGACATCCGGACGCGCATGCCGTTTCGCTACGGCATTGCAGCCATGACCCGGGTTCCACACCTGGTCGTGGAACTTGAACTCGAAGCGGACGGGCGTCGGGCGCGCGGCCTGGCTGCCGAAAGCTTGGTGCCCAAGTGGTTCACCAAGGATCCGAATTCGCCCTATGCGGACGACATTCGGGACATGCTGGCCCAGATTGAAGGGGCGGTTGCCGCTGCCCGGGTGGCAGGCGGGCAAGCCTCGGCGTTTGCGCTATGGCGCCGGGTCTATGAAGCCCGGGCCGAGGAGGCCGGCAACAGCGGGACACCCGGACTGCTGGCCAATCTGGGCACAAGCCTGGTGGAACGGGCCCTGTTGGATGGGGTGTGCCGCAGCCGCGGCCAGACCCTGGCCGACGCCCTGCGGGGAGACGGGCTCGGGTTCGAGGCGGACTATTTCCATGTCTCGCTGCGCGGAGCTGTACCGGACCGGATTCTGCCCCGTCAGCCGCTGCGGACCCTGCAGGCCCGGCACACCGTGGGGTTGGGGGATCCGCTGACGGAAGTCGACATTCCGGAGGAGGAAAGGCTGGCCGACGGCCTGCCCCAGTCTCTGGAAGCGGTCGTGCGGGTATACGGGGTACGGTGGTTCAAGATCAAGATCGGCGGCCAAGCCGAGGAGGATCTGGATCGGCTTCGGCAGATTGCCACCCTGTTGGACGGCTCGCGGTCCGATGCCCGCTACACGCTGGACGGCAACGAGCAGTACCTGGACTTTGGGACGTTCCGAACGTTCTGGGAGACCCTGGCCCGGGATCCGGCCCTGCAGGCGTTCCGGGGCGGCCTGGAGTTCATCGAGCAGCCTCTGCATCGGGACATCGCCCTGGATTCGGAGACCACCGAAGTGCTGCGGACCTGGGAAGATCACCCACCGGTGATCATTGACGAATCGGACGGGGATGTCGGCGGCCTGGGACAGGCCCTCGCGAACGGGTATCAGGGCACAAGCCACAAGAACTGCAAGGGCGTGTTCAAGAGCGTGGCCAACCTGGGTCGCCTGCAGCAGTTGCGCGACGAGAACCCTGACCGAGTCTACGTGCTGTCGGGAGAGGACCTGACCAATGTCGGTCCCGTTGCCCTGTTGCAGGACCTGGCCGTCCTGGCTTCCCTGGGCATCCCCCATGCCGAGCGCAACGGACACCACTACTTCACCGGCCTGTCCATGCATGTCGATTCGATCCAGCAGGCGATGTTGGATCACCACGGGGACCTGTACCGGCACCACGTCTGGCCCGGCGGCACTGCACCGGCCGTTGCCATCGATGATGGACAAATACAACTAGGAAGCGTGGTCGCGGCTCCGTTCGGCTACGGTCCCGCGCTCGATCTGGACGGATTCGACCCGCTTGCCGACTGGGATGCGTCGGCCTACCGGGAGGACTAGGGAGCCGAGCGCATCATGGCAGGTGCCACACCGGTCATCGTTTGTTCGGAGAACGGTCTGGCCGCGGCCGAGGAGGCCATCGAACTCCTGCGGCAGGGCCGGAGTGCCCTGGACGCAGCCGTGGCGGCCGCAACCCATGTGGAGCAGGATTTGGCGGACAACTCGGTCGGTCGCGGCGGCATACCCGGCATTCTGGGCAACGTGGAACTGGATGCGAGCCTGATGGACGGCCGCACCCGCCAGGCCGGAGCCGTGGCTGCCCTGACCTGGACCAGCCAGGCTGCCCGTCTGGCTCGCGCCGTGTTGGAAGAGACTCCCCATGTGTTGGTGGTCGGGGAGGGGGCCAATCGCCTGGCGCGGGCGTGCGGTCTGGCCGAGGAAACCCTGGAACATGAAGCCGGCCTGGATGTGTGGCGAAAGCGGTTCGGCAGGGCCGGCATCGATCCCGATGCCCTGACCGACGACGAGGTGCTAACGGCCGTGAACCGGCTCACGAGCCAGTTGAGCCTGCTGGCAGAGCAGGATGACGAGCGGGAGATTCCCGAGGCTCCGGAGACCGGCACGGTCAACTTCCTGGTTCGGGATACGGACGGCAATCTGGCCAGCGTGGTGTCCACGTCGGGTCTGGGCTGGAAGCATCCGGGCCGGGTCGGCGACTCGCCCATCATCGGTGCCGGCAACTATTGCGACAATCGCTATGGGGCAGCCGCCTGCACCGGTATGGGTGAACTGTGCCTGCGGACGCTGACGGCGAAGTGCGTGGTGGATGGCCTGCGCGGGGGTTTGACGCTGCAGGCAGCGGGCCGCGGGGCCCTGCGGGAGCTGGACGACCTGTCGCGCGGCCAGGGCCAGTTCATCGGATTCCTTGCATTGGCACCGGATGGTCGCCACGCCGGCTTCAGCGAGCGTTCCGGACGCACCTACGGCTGGATTTCAGGCGGCATGCGCAAAGGAGCGCTGTCGCCACGTCTGACCTTGGAGGAACTGGGAGGCTGAATGTGGTTGCATCAGCGGCTGTTGGCGGACTGTCTCGGACCGCGTCGGCTCGGATCCCGTAGTCACCCAACGCATCGGTGAAATTTGTGTCAGACTCATGGCATGCAATCATCGTTTGATGTGCGATGGGAGACCGACCGCATGAAGTCGCCTGACAGTCGGCTGCCGCGGCTTCGTCCTGCAAGTGAAGGCACGGCTTCCTGATGCCCATTTCCCTCGCCATGCCCCAGTTCGGCCAGAGCGTCACCGAAGGGACTGTGGCCGCCTGGCTCAAGGCCGAAGGCGATCCTGTCGAGCGCGACGAGAGTCTGTTGACCATCTCAACGGACAAGATCGACACGGACCTGCCGTGTCCCGAGTCCGGAGTTCTGCTCAGGGTTTGCGTGGCGGAAGGCAAGACTGTGGCCGCCGGCACGGTTCTGGCCTGGGTGGGCCAAGCCGGTGAGGAGGTTCCCGATGATTCCCCGCCGGTGACCGGCGGGTCCGTGCAGGCACCGGAACCTTCCGCACCGAAACGCGCCCCCGAGCGAAGATCGGTGCGCGCAGCGGGTGGCCGTACGGGTTTCCTGTCGCCCGTGGTGGCCCGACTGGCTGCGGAACACAACGTGGACCTGGACTCCATCCAGGGAAGCGGCCGCGGTGGCCGCATCACGCGCAAGGACATTGAAAGGCACATCGCCGACCGCAGCATCGGTACTGCGGTGCGCGACCTGGACACCGGACCGCAACCGCTGACCCCCATGCGGGCCGCCATTGCGGAACACATGAGCCGCAGTGTGCGGACCAGTCCCCACGTGACCACAATTCACGAGTTCGACATGGGAGCCGTGGTTCGCCATCGGGCCGATCACCGGGTCGCATGGGAGGAGCGCGGCCTTAGAGTCACTCTCTTGGCCTATCTGATGAAGGCCGCGACGGAGGCGCTGCTGCAGGTGCCCGCCGTCAACGCCAGCCTGACCGCGGACGGCATCCGGCAGTTCGCGGAGGTACACCTGGGCATGGCCGTGGCCGTGCCGGGTGGACTGGTGGTGCCCGTGGTTCGCAATACCCAGACCATGTCGCTGGAGGATATGGCCGCCGCGCTGACGGGCGTAACGGAAAAAGCCCACACCAGGAAACTCAAGGTCGAGGATCTGGAGGGAGGCACCTTTACCATTACCAACCATGGGGCCGGAGGCAGCGTGGCCGGTACGCCGATTATCCATCAGCCCCAGGCGGCCATCCTGGGCTTTGGGGCCGTAGTCAAGCGGCCGGTTGTGCGCGGCAGCAGTCACCTTCTGCCGGACGCCGACGATGCCATCGTGATTCGGCCTGTAGCCTTCTGCAGTCTGTCCTTCGACCACCGCCTCCTGGATGGGGCCGTGGCCGACGAGTTCATGACCGCGGTGCACGCGAGCCTGCAGCAGTGGTCCTGACGGGCTGTCCATCTGCGACAATTTCGCCATGAACAGGGATACGCAACTCGCGGTTATCGGAGGTGGACCGGGCGGCTACGCCGCGGCCATCCGCGCATCGCAACTGGGGTTCAAGGCCACCTTGGTCGAAAGGGAGCATCTGGGGGGCGTGTGCCTCAACTGGGGATGCATTCCGTCCAAGGCCCTCATCCATGCAGCCGACGTGCTGGAGAGCCTTAAGAACGCCACCGACCTGGGCATTGGCGTCGGTGAGATTGTCCTGGACTTCGGGCGCACGCATGCCCGTAGCCGTACGATTGTGACGAAGCAGGCCCGCGGCCTGCAGTTCCTGATGCGCAAGAACGGCATCGATGTGGTGGACGGCCGGGCTTCGCTCCGGGATGCCCACACGATCAGGGTTGAGGGTGCGGATGGTTCCGCCTCCGATCTGTCAGCCGATCACATCCTGTTGGCAACAGGTGGAAGACCCCGGGAACTGCCGGGGCTGCCCTTCGACGGTGAGACCATCCTTTCGTCGCGGCATGCCCTGGATCTGTCGGAGCTTCCCGACCGGGCGGTGATCGTGGGCGGCGGCGCCATCGGGGCGGAGTTCGCCTGGTTGTGGCACTCCTTCGGGGTGGCCGTGACCGTGGTCGAGTTCGAGGACCAGTTGCTGCCGCAGGAGGACGCCGATGTCGCGGCCGAACTGACCAAGCGGTTCCGGGGCCGCGGCATCAAGGTGCTGACCGGGCACGGCGCCGACGGCTGGGACGCCGGGACGGGCGAACTGTCGGTGCGCGACCGGAACAACGGCGATGCGACCCGGTTGCCGGCCGATCTCGTGTTGGTGGCGGTTGGAATTCGGGCCAATACCGAGAACCTGAACCTGGTCGAACAGGGCATCGCCTTGGATGCCCAGGGATTCGTACAGGTCAACGAGCGGCTCCAGACATCGGTGCCCCACATATATGCGGCCGGTGACTGCACCGGGCGTCTGCCCCTGGCCCATGTCGCCATTGCCCAGGGAGTGGCGGCCGCCGAGACCATGGCCGGTCAGGAACCGGAGCCGCTTACGGAGGAACGGTACCGCTTCATGCCGCGCTGCACGTACACCTCGCCGCAGGTGGCCAGCCTGGGTTGGACCGAGGCACAACTCAAGGCAGACGGAATCCCCTACAATGCGGGCATGTCCAGCCTGTTCCCGAACGGCCGGGCGCGGGCCGTGGGCGCCGGCAACGGTTTCGTGAAGATTCTGGCCGGCGATCCCTACGGTGAAATCCTGGGTGTGCACATGGTTGGATCCGAGGTTACGGAGCTGTTGCCGTCCTTGACCCTGGCCCACATGATGGAGCTCACGCCTGTGGAAATCGCGCAGACCGTCCACGCCCATCCCACCCTCAGCGAGGTGGTGATGGAGGCCGCTGCCGCGGTTGAAGGCCAACCACTCCACGCATGACGACCGAAACCGCACTCGCCGCCGCGGAAACACCGGAGGTCGCGCCGGGCCGCAAGTGGCTGTTTGGCCTGGCCCTCGTCACGACCATCGGCTTATTCGTGGCCGGGATGGGGTGGGGGGTGCCCCTGGCGTTCTGGACCTGGCACATTCATCAGGCCGGGATTCAACTGGAAGAGGCAGTGGTCTGGCCCGAGCCGCGCTACAGCGACGCCCTGCCGAGCTTGCAGGACCCAACGCTACTGAATTCAGTGCGCCGACACTTGGATGCAGCTCGGCGCTGGCGTCCCAACCATTTCCACGCCCACCGCATGGAGGCCGTCACGCACATGGCGGAAGGCAATTGGCTGGCCGCGGAACACGCCATTGAAGCGGCGGTAGCAGGAGCCGAACGCAATCCGTTGGTGCAGTTCGACCGGGTACTGATCCACGAGCAGATGATGGATCATCTGGCTACCCATCCCGGCCAAGGGGTTTGGCAGGCGGTTCAGGATCAGCAGGGAACGCTGCTGCGGCCGGCGGCCGATCGGGTGTGCGCCTATCTGGACCGATCCACGGACTGCGATGTGGTCAACCAGACCGTCCCCCTGCCGGTGCACGGAATCGATCCGATCCTGATGCGGGAAGGGAGACTGTTGGCGGTCCTGAGTACGGAGCCGATTGAGATCGAGGTGTTCGTGCCGCTCGCCGCGCCGTGGCTGGTGTTTCTGGCCGGGGTGCATCCGGAGAGTGCGCCACCCCCGCCGGCCGGGGTCAAATTGACCATTGCCGTTCAGGGCGAGGGCCAGGCCGACTGGACCCAGGTGTCAGAGGTAGTCCTGCCGCCCAACAGCCAGACCGCCGGGTGGATTCCGACCCAGGTGAATCTGGGGCGCTGGGTGGGAACCGAAGTCCGGTTGCGTCTGGGCGCGGCACCCTTCGGTCCGGCCGTTGGCTGGGCCGACCTTTCGTTCCAAAGCGCGGACAGCGCCGCCTTTGCCATGCGCACGCCCGAGCAGCGCTGGCAGCAGTCCCTGCTGGCTGGCGGTTTCCGGAGCAGTGACTTGCAAGCCCTGGCACAGGAGGCGGAGAACCGGGGCCAGGAGGACCGGTCGGCCGCCTGGCAGCGCCGGGCCGATGTGGTGGCCGCTCACGAACCTCCTCCGGCATCTCCATAGGTCCGGCGGCCGCGCCCCGGGTTTCCGTCAACGCTTGCCATGGCACGCAACGCGCAGATTGATGTGGCCGTGCAGTTCTCGGAGACCGATCTCATGGGTGTCGCACACCACGCCGCCTGGGTAACGTGGCTGGAGATGGGGCGTCTGGCGCTGATTGACGGCAGCGGCCTGCCCTACACGGAAATCGCCAGAACCCACCATCTGTCCGTCGTGTCAGTCAGCCTCCGCATTCGCAGGCCGCTCGTGTTTGGCGACGTGGCGCGCATCACCACGGTGCTGGACAACGTCGGCAGCCGCAAGGTCTGTTTTGCCTATGAACTCCACCACAAGCACAGTGGGGTTCTGGTCGGCACCGGAGCCACCGAGCATGTCTGTGTGGATCTGGAAGGGCGATCCAGTCGACTCCCGGACCGGGTGGTGGCCGCCCTCCGCCACGAACCTGCGCAGCCGCGCTGAGTGGCCGGCCAGGCGACAGGTACAATGGATGCAGCCGGTATTGATGCGGCCAACCGGCTCCTGTATTGGAATTGTGTTCCGTGAGTGATCTTGGCACCCCCGAAAACCCCATCCGCGTGGCCGTGGTGGGTTCCGGCCCGGCCGGTTTCTATGCCGCCGACTTCCTGCTGCGGGACCAGCGCGCGGTACAGGTGGACATGTACGACCGGTTGCCTACGCCGTTCGGTCTGGTGCGGGCGGGCGTGGCGCCGGACCACCAGAAGATCAAGGCGGTCACGAAGCTGTATGACCGTGTGGCGGCCCGGCCCGGTTTCCGGTTCTACGGCAATGTCACCCTGGGCAAGCACATCAGGGCGCCCGAACTGGCGGACTTCTACCATGCCATCCTCTACTCCACCGGGGCCGAAACCGATCGCAATCTCAACATTCCGGGCATCGACCTGAAAAACAGCCACACGGCCACCGAGTTCGTGGCCTGGTACAACGGCCATCCGGACTACGCCGACCGCACGTTCGACCTGTCGAACGAGAACGTGGTGGTGGTCGGCATCGGCAACGTGGCGGTGGACGTCTGCCGCATCCTGGCGCATACCCCGGAGCGGCTGGCCGAAACCGACATGGCTCCCTATGCCGAGGAGGCCCTGCGAGAGAGCCGGGTCCGGAACATCTACATGCTGGGCCGGCGCGGCCCGGCCCAAGCGGCCTTCACCGTGCCCGAGGCGCGGGAACTGGGCCGGCTGGACGACTGCAGCACGGTGACCCTGCCGCAGGAAGTGGAACTGGACCCCCTCAGCGAGCAGTTCGCGGAGCAGTCCGACGACCGGACGCTGGCCACCAAGCTGGACATCGTCCGGTCCTTCGCCCATCCGGTGGATGAATCAAAGTCGCGGACGCTGACGATTCGTTTCCTGACCTCGCCCGCGGAAATACAGGGGGACGACGAAGGACGCGTTGCCCGCATGAAGCTCGTGCACAACGAATTGGTCGACGACGGCCGCGGCGGTTTGCGGGCCAGTGCCACCGAATTCGAGGAGTGGCTGGACGTCGGTCTGGTCTTTCGTTCGGTCGGCTACTACGGCGTGCCGCTGCCGGATGTGCCGTTCCGGGAGGACTGGGGCATCATCCCCAACGAGGAGGGCCGGGTTGTCGACATGGATACCGGCCGCCAGATCGCCGGCCACTACGTGGCGGGTTGGATCAAGCGGGGTCCGTCCGGGGTGATTGGGACCAACCGGCCGGATTCCAAGGAAACCGTGACGCATCTGGTGGCGGACGTGGTCGAAGGCAGGCACCTGTTTCCCGTGCGTCCGCATCCCGAGCAAGTGGACGAGGAAATCCGGAGCCGGCAGCCGGAGGTTGTGACCTGGGAGGACTGGCAGAAGCTGGACGCCCTGGAGACGGCGCGCGGAGCGGAACAGGGACGCCCCCGGGTGAAGTTCACCTCCGTGGAGGAGATGCTGGCGATCGTGCGGGAAACCGAGCCGGCCTGACCCCCACTGTTGGAATGCCACGTTGGTGACTGGTCTGCTTCAGCACAACAGTTGCGGTTCGTTCAGCTGGCAGTGTTGGTGACTGCTGGGACTGCACAGTCCCGGTGCGGTTTCCCTTTCGTTGATTTGGGCCTGCAGGCGGCGGTGGGTGCCCCGTGCCGAATGTTGTCATAGCAATCGGTACCGTACGCGATGGGATACAGGGCGCCGTTCCGTCTGCAGTGGGTGGATCCCCGCGTCCAACAAACAGGAAGGCAACAGTGCCTCGGATGATGGAGCCGTGTTTGTTTGAAAACTAACTAACTAACTATCTATCTATAATGGTGTTCGGTACCGGTCGAAGTGAATGGAGGCTTGCCATGGAGATGGATCGAGAGCAGAAGTACCGGGAAATGGCGATCCGCGGCAAGTATCAAAGGTTGTACACGCATCTTTGCAGCCTTCCGGACCAAGAGTGGAGAACCACCTTCGGTGAGATCGAGGCAATCATAGGCTTTGAGCTGCCTGCATCCGCGCGTCTTCATCGGCCCTGGTGGTCCAACCAGAGCGGTGGCAACGGGCATAGCCAGGCATTGGCCTGGGGAGCTGCCGGCTGGAAGACGGCCGAGGTGAATATGGATGACGAGACGCTGCTCCTCAGAAAAGAGAGTCGCCCAGAGGCGACTCGCACGCCTAGGCTGGACGAGGTTTGGCCTGTCCACCCCACCGCGGTGTGGCCGGAGGGACTGAGTCTCAGGCGGGAAGACATGTACGAGGACAGGGTTTCGCTCTGATGTTCATAGACACCAACGTCCTCGTAAACTCCCGCATCGCTCAAGCCCCTCACCACGAGATTGCCAGGGAGTGTCTCTCGCGCGCGCTCGATGGCAATGAACCGCTGAGGATCAGTCGACAGGTTGTACGGGAATACCTATCTGTCATGACACGGCCTCAGACTTGGTCGGTTGCCATCATGCTTGAGGACGCGCTGGATGACGTGGACAGATTGACCCGCAGTTTTGAGGTGCTTGAGGATGGGCCCGTGGTGACCGAGACCCTCATCGCGCTGTGCCGCGCGATTCCCATAGGCGGCAAGCAGATCCATGACGCCAACATCGTCGCGACCATGCTGGCGCATGGGACGCGCAGGTTGCTAACGTTCAATACAGCGGACTTTCGCCGCTACGGAGACCGTATTGAGCTTGTGGATACTCAGTCGAATCGTGACAATCACAGACGAGGAACATGAAGACGCACCTACAGCCGCCCACGCCGGTAGTGTTCTACGCTTGGTGTTCCACGGGCTGGATGCAGACTCCGTATCCTTCCAATCGAGGACGCTCAAGGCTTAGGTGAGTGCTGTCCGACCCAACTGGTCGGCCGTGGGTTCCGCTCAGCAAAACCAGTTCTCGGTGAGGCGCGGCGGCGGGGGCAGTTGCGGCCCCAGCGGTCGCTCGTCCGTGTCTTCGGCGAGTGCCCTGACCTGCCGAAAGAGCCGTTCACCGGACCAGTCCGGCCTGTCCGCCACCAATCGTTCCACTTGGACCTGGAGGGTATCCATCCCGGGATCCGGGTGATGCCAACGCCACTGGAACTCCGCCGGTTCCAGTTGTTCCAGCCAAGGTGCTTCCCGGTTCGAGTCCAGGAGCCGACTGTGCGGCGGGATCAGAAGGCGCAGGGCCAGCTGTACAGGCGGCACGGCGTTTACCAGGCCGTGTCCCTCGATCCAATCCAGCATGTCCAGGTAGTCCCGGCGCGAGGTCCAGGGGGTGAACGGCAGCCAGGTCGGATGGACGGGCAGGTCGAGTTCCGCCAGCAGTGGCAGGACCCGTTCCATGTCCCGTACGGTGTGGCCCTTGTCCAGCCGCTCCAGGATGTCGTCGCTGACGGCCTCGAAGGCCGAGACCACGAACGCGGCTCCGTTGGCCTTGAGTGCGGCCAGGTGCCGTGCACGTCCGAGCAGGTGTTCGACCTTGGCTGTGAAGTCGAAGGTGACCTCCGGATAGGTGCGGTGCAGCCACTCTGTCACCTTCAGGGCATGGCCGGGTCCATTCAGGAAGTCGGGATCCACAAACGAGATGTGTCCGGCGCCGGCTTCAACTTGTTGCCGAATGTCACCGGTGACAGACTTCAGGTCCCGAATGAAGAAGCGTCCGCGATAGATCGGCACCACGGGACAGTGGCGGCAGGTGTGCAGGCAACCCCGGCTGGCGGCCACCTGCCCGGCTGTGCGGAGGGAACCGTCGGCGGCCTGGAAGCGCGCGTACCGTTCCAGGTCGGGCAGTCCATGCCGGTCCGGTTGGGGCAGGTCCAGCCTTGTCCGCAGGGACAGCTCCCGGAGCGGAATCTCTGCTGCTGTGGGCGGACACGCCTGCGAACCCGTTGTCTGTTCGCACCACTCCGCCAAGGCAAGTTCGGACTCCCCCGCCAGCACATGGTCGGCCGTACCCGTTTCCAGCAGGTACCGGGCGTTCAAGCCGGCATACAGGCCGTAGAAGGCGATCGGAATCTCCGGCCAACGTGACCGCAGGGCGGACACCGCGGACACCGCCAGACGCAGGGCGGTCTGCATCGGCACCGAGACGGCAATGGCGTTGGGAGGCTCGGTTGGAAGTTCGGCGAGGGTTTGGACGGACAGGTCCAGCACATCGACCGCAAACCCGCGGTGTTCCAAAACCGCCTTGGGCTGGGCCAGGTTCAGGGGCTGTAGACCGGACTCATAGCAGGAGATCAAGAGGACGCGGCCTGCCGTTGTCGCGAGGTCCGATTGATCGAATGGGGATTCGTGCTTGGGTGCACAGGCAAAAACTGGAGTCATAAGGCCATTCTGTCACAAGAGGCGAATGCAACGAATGGACGATTCGCGTTGCTTCGGTGATTGAGGTCGACAACTTCCTGCGCATGTGCGAAAGAACACTGTCCGCATTCGACCACCAAGCCGTTGCCCCGCCCCTGTGAGCGGAAGCCTCTGCATTTGTCTCCTACCAGCTGGGTGAGTGGCGAATGGGAAAGAAATGGTTCCCGTCCATCCGCAGCCTGAAACAGACAGGCCCCGTGGAAACGGGGCCTGTCTGTTTGTCTGTGTCAGTGAATTAGAGCTCTCATAGGCGTTGTCCCAAGTCAGAAAGTTGAGGTATGGAGGCTAGCCCCGGTCACCGGAACCATGCTCACCACGGGATCCGTGTTCACCGCCGCTTTCGCCACCGGCTTCCCCGGAGCCCACTTCAGCATGGGGCACCCAGCCGTCGAACTGGCCCGAAGCCGGCAGAACGACATCGATCACCTGACCGGGTGCCATGTCCACCGGGGTCGTGGGGCCGAGTTCGACGCCGTTCGACAGGTGGATTTCCACCCGCACCTGGTTCAGGATGCCGTTGGTGGTGTTCTCCACCGTACCGACAAAGGTGTTGTCCGCGGGTTGGTAGGCCATGATCAGCCGGGCCCCCAGGCGCACCTCGTCGAAGGATTGGTCCAGCGTCAGGAGATTGCCGGAGGCTTCTTCGGAATCTCTACTGCCTTCGCTGCCGCTTTCGCCGCCGGCACCGTGCTCGCCACCGCTTTCAGTGCCGCCTTCTCCGGAGCCCACTTCAGTATGGGGCACCCAGCCGTCGAACTGGCCCGAAGCCGGCAGAACGACATCGATCACCTGACCGGGTGCCATGTCCACCGGGGTCGTGGGGCCGAGTTCGACGCCGTTCGACAGGTGGATTTCCACCCGCACCTGGTTCAGGATGCCGTTGGTGGTGTTCTCCACCGTACCGACAAAGGTGTTGTCCGCGGGTTGGTAGGCCATGATCAGCCGGGCCCCCAGGCGCACCGCGTCGAAGGATTGGTCCAGCGTCAGGAGATTGCCGGAGGCTTCTTCGGAACCTCCACTGCCTTCGCTGCCGCTTTCGCCGCCGGCTCCGTGTTCGCCGCCGCTTTCAGCGGAGGAGCCTTCACGGCTCTCGCTGGTCGAGCTGGACACGCCGGCTCCATGTTCGCCCTGTTCCTGTTGCTGGATTGCGATACAGCCGCTAATTCCAGCTGTGGCCAGGAAGATGGTCATCGCCATGAGCAGCACAGTCTTGCGCCGGGCTCGTGGGCGATCTACTGACGATTCGTATGCGTTCATCTCCATTCCCCTTGCGGTAACTTGGGGGGAGGCATGCCTCCCCGGGTTCCATGCAAGTAGTCTTGGAGACCGATGTGAAGACTTTGTGCACAAACTGGTCAGGCATTGGGGAGAGTGGGAAGCTGGTCTTGGCAAGGGGGATTGCCAATTGAACTCGCATGCCTGTCATGGGTCTGCAGGAATGACGAACATGGCATGGTACAGAACGTTGGTCAACGGGGGGCAGTACCTCCACAAGCCATCCCGGCCACTCCGTCAGGAATGGCCGGAAACAGGAATTTGGACAGGTGTTGGCGGGTCGGGGTTTTTGTTGTGGGAGAGTCCGACAGATTCCGCAGTCGGACCGAACTACTGATGGCAATGGTGTTTGGAAGTACCAGTTCCCCGAACCTTATGGGTTTGGGGTAATTCGCTCTCGGCCGTCAGGCGGCGTGGGCCGCGT
>VXMJ01000065.1 GCA_009841145.1 Caldilineaceae bacterium SB0661_bin_34
CACGGCTGGTGCGCTTGGCACTCTCGACCAACGTGTCGGTGTCCAGCGGAACCATCGTGCGCGGATCCACGACCTCGGCCTCCAAGCCGATCCCAGCCAGTCGCTCGGCAGCCGTCAGGGCTTCCTGCACCATGCTGCTGGTAGCCACGATCGTGATGTCCCGGCCCGACCGCTTGATCTCCGCCTGTCCCAGGGGGATCAGGAACTCTTCCTCCTCAACAGGACCGGTCACGCTGTACATCATCTTGTCCTCAAAGATTGCAACCGGGTTGTCATCCCGGATGGCGCTCTTGAGCAGGCCCTTGGCATCCCGGGGCGTGGCCGGCAGGGCCACCTTCATGCCCGGCACATGGCTGAGCCAGGCGTGCAGGGACTGGGAATGCTGGGCGGCCGAAGCCCGGCCGGCCCCCATGGTGGTACGCAGCACCATCGGCACGCGCAGCTTGCCCCCGGACATGTAGTGGGTCTTGGCAGCCTGGTTCGTCATCTGGTCCATGACGAACGTGGTGAAGTCACCAAACATGATCTCCACAATCGGCCGCATGCCGGTCATGGCAGCACCCACGCCGATGCCCGCGATTCCAGACTCCGAGATGGGTGAGTCGATGACCCGGTCGGCACCGAACTCCGTCTGCAGACCGGTCAGGATCTTGAAGACGTTGCCCGCGGCACCGATGTCCTCGCCGATCATGAACACGGTCGGATCGCGGCGCATCTCTTCGACAATCGCTTCGCGCACGGCCTCGCCGTAGGTGATTTCGCGCACGGTACCGTTAGGCGTAGACATGAGTTGTCACCTCCGAAGCTTCCGGGATCGGTTCTTCCAGGGCCTTGGCCGCCGAGTCGTCCACGGCTGTCCGCACCTCGGCCTCCAACTGTTCGACCACTTCGGACTCCACGTCAAACTCGGTCTCCAGCCAAGCGGCCAGGTTTTGCAGGGGATCGCGCGTGGCCTGCCACTCCTCCTCTTCCGCCTGGGTCCGGTAGGGTCGATCCACATCCCCGACGTGATGGCCCCGGTAGCGATAGGTGGTGCACTGCAGGAAGGAGGGGCCGTCGCCCCGGCGGGCCGCCGCAACTGCTTCCCCGGCCACCCTCGACACCTCCCGAATGTCCTGTCCGTCCACCTCGTGCGACGGAATTCCGAACGCCCGGGCCCGATCCAGGATCTCGCCTGCAATGGTCTGGTCGTTGGGGGTGTATTCCCCGTAATGGTTGTTCTCGCAGACGTACAGCACCGGCAGCTTCCAGAGCGCGGCCATGTTCATCGACTCGTACAGTTGGCCTTGGCCCAGCGCCCCGTCGCCGAAGAAGGCCACGGCAACTTCATCCGTGCCGCGCAACTTGGCGGACAGGCCCGCCCCGGCCACAATGGCGGTACTGCCCCCGACGATGCCGTTGGCACCAAGGTTTCCGGTGTCCTGGTCCGCAATGTGCATGGACCCGCCCTTGCCTCCGCAGTAGCCAGTGGCGCGCCCCATCAGTTCCGCGAACATGCGCCCCACATCGGCACCCTTGGCCAGGCAGTGCCCGTGCCCCCGGTGCGTACTGGTGATCCAGTCGTCGTCCCGCAGGACGCTGCAGACCCCGACAGCCACCGCCTCCTCACCAATATAGAGGTGTGTAATGCCGGGTATCAGCCCGCGTGTGTACAGATTGTCCGACACCTCCTCGAAACAGCGGATGCGGTACATCTGCTCATACAGGTACAGCCAGTGTTCCACGTCCTGGCCGGAAGTCTCCGTTGACATGCGTGCCACCTCCTTGGAACTGCCCTGGGTCAAACCAGCACTTCGATGAAACGCGGCCCGCGATGGGTCAGGGCCGAGCGTATTTGATCCACCAGCTCCTCGCAACTGTTGGCCCGGCTGGCTTCGACCCCCATGCCCTGCGACAAGGACACCCAGTCGATGTCGGGTTGGGTGAGATCGAGCATGGCCTTGCTGGTTTGGCCCGTGGCGTCCGGTGCCAATCGTTCCAGCTCGCCCTGCAGAATGCGATAGGCACCGTTGTTGAACATGATGGTCAGCACCTGGCACTGTTCCCGGGCCATCGACCACAGGCCCTGCAGCGTGTACATGGCGGAGCCGTCCGATTCCATGGCGAACACCTGCCGGTCCGGACACGCGATCGCGGCGCCCAGGGCCGCGGGGAGGCCCTGGCCAATGGAACCGCCGGTGATGTTCAGCCAGTCGTGGGGCCGCGCCCCGGCCGTCTGGGCCTGGGATGACCGCCCCGACGTAACCGCCTCGTCCGAGACGATGGTGTCTTCCGGCATCAGGTGCGCCACGGCCGCCCACACCTTTTCAATGGAAATGTCGCCGGTGGGCAAGGGCGGCGGCTCGTACCGGCCGGCCCGGTCCGGATCCGGTGTGGCGCTAATCTCCTCGGCCAGCATCGACAGGGCTCCAATCACGTCCTCGTCGGGTTCCGCCAGAACATGGTACTCGCAGTCCGGGGGGGCGGTGCGGCTGGGCTGACCCGGATAGCCGAAGAAGCCGACCGGAATCGTTGCTCCGGCCAGCACCATATGCTTTGTGCCTTCGAGCAGGGCAATCGCCTGAGGCACCGGGTAGGGGATGCGCACCAGGTCGTAGCGGCCGGCACCCCGCTCCATGCGGCTGTTGACCCGGTCGCCCAGCACACGCACATCGGTACGCGCGCCGACGGCCGCGGCATGACGCAAACCCTCGGCCCTGAAACCACGGCCACCCACCAGCAATACGACCTCCTCACCCCTGGCCAAAACCTTCGCGATCTCGGTCACGCGTTCGGACGGCACCGACCGTTGCGTCTCCGGTTCCAGCCGCCCCACCGGAGGACCACCCGGATCCCAAGCGGCATCCGACGGCAGCACCAGGGTGGCCACTTGACCGGGAGGCTTCAACGAGGCCTGGACCGCGCGGGCCGTGTCGCCGGGAAGGTCCCGGGCCGAACCCGAGTAGTGGTACCAGCCGGACACCGCGCCGGCGATGGCCTCAATGTCCGAGGTCAGCGGCGCGTCGTGCTTGAGATGCCAGGTGGCATGGTCACCCACGATGTTGACGACAGGGGTCTGGGCCCGCCGGGCGTTGTGCAGATTGGCGACGCCGTTGCCGAGGCCCGGTCCCAGGTGAAGCAGCGTGGCTGCCGGCCAGTCCTTCATACGGCCGTAGCCGTCTGCGGCACCCGTCGCCACGCCTTCAAAGAGGCAGAGTACACCCCGCATCTTGTCCGTTGCGTCCAGGCCCCCGACAAAGGAGATCTCGGACGTGCCGGGATTGCAGAAGCACACTGTTACGTCGTTGTTGACGAGTGTGTGCATCATGCTGCTGGCGCCATTCATGTAGGCCTGCCTGGTTTGATGAGTGAGAAAACGGGCATGTCAGCCGCGGTCGATGCCGGCCTCCCTGAAGGCCGCATCCAGTACATCGTACGTCTGTTGCGCCGCCGCGATGGCATCGTACCCCTCGCGGCGCTGCACCATCACGGAAATTTCGGCGGAGATGAACCCGGTGTAGCCGTGGCGGCGCATCGCCTTGAGGTAGGTCACGTAGTCAAACTCGCCCTCGCCGGGAATGAGGAACTCGTGATCCGGCGCCATGCCCCGTTCGTCCTTGACGTGGGTGTGGGCCGACAGCGGCGCCAAAGCGGACACCGAGGTCTCGATGTCAATGCCCATCACGTTGAAGTGCGAGATGTCGAAGTTAACCCCCAGGTTGTCAAGGCCTATGGAGTCGATGAGCTCCACCACGCGCGGCGGTGTGTCCAGCATGGTACCGACATGCGGTTCGATGGCGATCACCACCCCGCGCTCGGCGGCATAGCCGCACAGGTCCCCCAGCCTATCCTCCAATAGGGACCGCAGGGGCTCCCAGTCGTCCGGGCTCCCGCCGGCGGTGGTGTCCAGACAGGGCGGCGTACCGCCACGAGCCCAATCGACAGCCAAGTCGACGGTCCCCTTAAGGCGGCGCATGCATTCCGCCGCCCGGTCCGGATCCTGTTCCACCAGACTCTCGTGGCCGGCCAAGGCAGGCAGTTCGAGGTTGTGCATATCCAGAAGGCGCACCACATACTTGCGGTAGGCCTCATCCAGGGTGTCCAGTTCGATCGAATAGCCGGGCTTGACGGTCAGTTCAACGCCGTCGTACCCCATTTCCGCCAAGCTGGCAATGATGTGATCCACCGGGACATTGGGCATGCCCCATGAGCTGAAGCCAAGTTTCATGTCTGCAGTTTCCGTTTTGGAGTCCGGTATCCGGGGGCCGAACAGGGTTCAGTTGACCAGCGCGAGCGGCTCTTCCCCGCGTGCGACCCGATCAATGTTGTTGAAGATGAACTCGCCCCGCCGGGAGAAGGAGTCGAAGGTGACCCCGGCCGTGTGGGGCGTGAAGATTACGTTGTCCAGCGACAACAGTGGATGATCCGACGGAGGCGGCTCCTGGACCAGGACATCCAGAGCCGCGCCGGCAATCTGCCGTCGCTCCAAGGCGGCATGCAGGGCTGTTTCGTCCACCACTTCGCCGCGGCAGGTGTTGACCAGCCAGGCGGTGGGTTTCATGAGGGCCAAGGTATCGGCGTTGACCATGTTCCGGGTGTCGTCGTTCAGGGGAACGTGGATGGTGATCAAGTCGGATTGGGAGAACAGTTCCGTCAAACCAACCTGTTGCGCTCCGAGACTGGCGGATACCTCCTCCGGAGGCGGGTAGGCATCGCTGAAGATCACATTGCAGCCAAACGGCCGCAACAGGCCTGCAACGCGCCGGCCGATGTTGCCGAAACCGATGATGCCAACCGTCTTGCCGTCCAGGGTGAACGTGTTGGTGCCCGAATCGATGCCTCGCCATTGGCCGGCCTTGACGAAGCGGTCGAAGTCGGCAAACCGGCGCAGGGCCGACAGCATCAGCATCAGTGCGTGTTCGGCCACATCCAGGGAATTGGTGCCGCCGTTGTTGGCCACGGGCACGCTGAGTTCCCGGCACAGCTTCACGTTGATCCGGTCGTAGCCGGCCGATACCAACTGGATCAGTTGCAGGTTGGCGGCGGCCCGCACCGCCGCGTCGTCCAGCACGCCGGGGAACAGCACCAGACAGTCGTGTTCGGCCAACAGCCGGTTGCGCTCGTCCGCCGGCAGGTCAAACGGCTGGACGCAGACCTGGTGGTCGGGGCCGGCATGCTGCGTGATCTGCTCGTTGACAGAGGGCGCGAGCGAGGAAATTAAGAGTACCTTGGACACGTTTTCGGAGTTCCTGGGAAGGGGCCGGCGTGGCAGGCCCATGGGTAAACTCCAATATACAACCGAGACCAAGGCAATGCCAACGGACTTCGGCGCGGCAACCGCTAGCCGGCACCCTCCACAGTTGTCGCCATCCGGTCAACTAGGGTTGATACACCGGCTTATGTACCATAAGGGCACCGTACAACAGTACAGGTCGCGGTTGGCCGGGACCCGTTTGGAGGGATTTCGGGAGGTGTGCAGCCGCCTCTCCGGACCTGCCCATGACGCCCGAAGGCCAACACGAGATCTGTCAGGAGGAAACACCTACATGACCAGACGCATTCGTTGGACCCTAGTCGGATGCCTGCTCGCGGCTTTGATGCTGGCAGCCTGCGGCGCCCCGCCGGCCGCAGAACCGGCCGCCCCCGCAGAGGAGCCGGCCGCCGAAGAGGAAGTTGTCCAGATTGAGGAGACCGTCGAGGAAGAAGCAGCAGCCCTTGAGGGCGAAATCGTCATCTCACTTTCCTCCAACGACATCCAGACCTATCAGGCGCTAGCGGATGCCTACATGGCCATCAACCCGGGCGTCAACGTGGTTGTGGAACTCAAGGCTCCGGGCACAGGTCCCGACGCCTACCTGACATGGCTCCGCACACAATTCACATCCGAAGAACCGCGGATGTCGCTGATTGAATCGGCACACTTACGGGAATTTGCCCAGGAAGGCCGTTTGATCAACTGGGCTCCGTATCTTTCGCTAGAGAATCCCTACACGGGAGCCATCTGGGAAGAGAGCTTCCAGGATTGGGGCCTGAACCTAGTGCGCGATCCTTCGACGGGAGAGATGTACACCCTGCCTTACATGTCGGTGCAAACGTTCTGGGTTTACAACAAAGACATTTTCGCCGAGGCAGGCATCACGGACGTACCCGTGCAACCGACGTGGGACCAACTGGTCGAATACAGCGAGAAAGTGAAGGCAGCCGGATACATTCCGATCGCCATGGAGGGCACCACGGAACAAATCTGGGGTGGCGGTCGCATGCCATGGCTGATGCGTTCAGCTATGGACCAGTATCACCGCGAAGAACTGCAAATCATCCAATGCCAGCCTGGGGACTGGTGTTTCCGGGAAGGTATCGATGATGTTTGGGAATACGACCCCTCCGACGTTCGCAATGACGATCCAGACCGGATTTCTGTCAACATCGTCCGCCACATGAATGCTTTGAAGGACGGCACCATCAACTTTGACAACGAGTGCACGATTGAGATGATGACGCAGATTGGGCGCGTCTTCAAAACCGAGCACGGCTTCGTACCTGAAGGTTGGGCCGGGATAACGGACGCCTATCCGCTATTCCTGACGCAGCAAGCTGCCATGCGCATGGTCCACGGCGGTTTCTTCACCAGTTTCCCCAAGGACATTCGATCCCTGGCCCAGGGCGAATATGCCGGCGCAGGAGAAGTAGATGATGAGTCTGCTGCGGCCGCGGTCGAGTTTGAATACGGTCGCTTTGCCTTCCCCAACATTGAGGGACCTTGTGTCCAGGGTACGGCCCGGGCTAACGAATTGACGTCGGGAACGCTGGCCCTGCCCAAGAAAAACCGGGCCCAAAACGATCTGGAAGCCGATTTTGTGATGTTCTGGACCAGTCCCCAAGGTATGCGAATCTTCCTCGAGAACAAGCTGGACACGGAGAACCTGCAGGGCGGCATCGCCGGTCCGCCATTGATCAATGATGTGACGATGCCGTCTCCCTGGGAGGACATCTTTGCCAACAGCGTCTTTGTAGGCAACTACGAAAAACCGGGGGCGCCTGGCGACAAAGTGGCCCGCGGCTTCTTCAAGCACGAGGACTCCAAGCGCATCTGGTCCATTATGGTGCAGGAGTTCTTTGCCGGAACCCGAACCGCGGAGGAATTCGCGGCCGACTATCAGACGTTGTTGGAAGAGAGCTTCGACGACCTACTCGTCTTTCTGAACCTCACCGAAGAGGATTTGGAGAGTCCCGAGAAGCGGCCGCCCGGCTACATTGCCGCCGGTCCCTATTGATCTGACTGTTGAACCGGCCCGGTTCGGCCTTGGCTGGACCGGGTTACCTTGAGTGCGGGGCCGGGGTGGTTAGTACCCATGCCCGACCCCGCCACGCTTCCGCACCCAACCGGACCGTGACTGTCCGACTCCAACGCTGGCTGACAGCCGGCACCTTGTTGCTGGCCTGCTGGTGGGCCGCTGCTCCGAGCCCCGTACTGGCGCAGAGCGGGGAGATTTGGTCGGACAACCTCGCCAGCCCGATCACCGGCTTGGCCATGTCGGCCGACGGCCAGCGCGTCGCCGTAGGCACGCGTGCCAACGAAGTATCGGTACGCGATGCGGACGGCCGGGAACTCTGGACCTTTACCGCCGGCAACAGCATCACCGGCCTTGCCTGGAGCGAGGACGGAAGTCGGCTGGCGATCTCGTCCGAAGACCGATTCCTCTACCTGTTGGACGGGGAAACCGGCGAGGAGCTGGGCCGGACCAAGGCATCCCGGACCTTCAATTCCGTCGCGATATCCCGCGACGGGTCGCTGGTCGCCGGCGCATCCGACGACATGCAGGTTTATGTCATGGACAGCAGGGGCGAACTGCTGTGGACGGATGAACGCGGCCTAGGTGTGAGTGCGGTGTCCATCTACGGCACCGGAGACGACGCGCGCGTCGTGATGGGAGCCCACGACGGCCGGCTGTCCATCTTCTCGAAGACGGGACGCCAGCTGCTGACGACGCGCCTAGAATACGACATTGATGCCTTGGCGGTCTCCCGGTCCGGGGGCCGCATCCTGGCAGGCACCACCGATGGCGGCATCACACTGATCAACGGAGCCAACGGAGAGCTAGTCTGGACTGCTAAGGCGGACTCGGATGTAACGGACGTCGCGATGTCCGCGGATGGCCAGATCCTGATGGCCCAGGATGATCGGGGCAATGTCCTGTACCTGGATACCGACGGGTCCATTGTCCGGCAACTGAAGCCGGAGGGCGAGATTCGGCAAATCGCCGTGACCGGGGACGGTACACGCCTGGCGTTCGGCCTGGCGGATGGACAGGTGCAGGTGCTGGACCGCATGCAGCAATCCGTCGGCCTAGCCACTGCCACCCGGACCCGCAACATGGCCATCACCGCCACCGCGGGCCTGGTGGCCCTTCTGTTGGCCGGGGCAATCCTGCTCATCGTCTTCACCACCGGCGGCCGGCGGATGTGGGTACAGCACTCCGTGGGACCGCTGAACGGCCTCGCAGCCGTGTGGCGTGCACGGTTCTCCTATCTTCTGATCCTGCCGACGCTCCTGTTCCTGCTGACTTTCAACTACTATCCGGCGTTCTCGGGCCTCTACCATGCCTTTACGGACTGGACCCCCTCAGGCCATTCACCCTGGGTCGGACTGGAGAACTTCCGTTTCCTGATGTCGGACCGGTTCTTCATTGCCAGCTTCCGCAACGCCCTGATTCTGGTGGTGGTCTCCATTGTCAAGACGATGACCATGCCGCTCCTGGTGGCGGAACTGGTCTTCAATCTCAAGAACCGCTATACCCAGTATTGGATGCGGACGCTCTTTGTGGTCCCGATCGTGTTGCCGGCCGTGGTTGAAATCCTGGTCTGGAACAACATCTACGATCCGTCCATCGGCCTGTTGAACGAGTTTCTGGAACTGGTGGGAAAGTCCGACTGGTCGCGGGTCTGGTACGGGGATCCGAAGGTGGCCCTGAGTTCGGTGCTGTTCATCGGCGTGCCCTGGGTCAACGCCTTTGCCCTGCTGATCTTCTACGGCGGGCTCATCTCCATTTCGGACGAGATCATCGATTCGTCCCGGGTCGACGGGGCCAACGTCTTCCGGCGGTTCTGGAACATCGACCTGCCGCTATTGATGGGCCAGGTGAAGCTTCTCCTGATCCTCAACTTCATCAACGCCGTGCAGACCTTCGAGCTGGTGTTTCTCACCACGGGCGGGGGTCCCGGTGACGCGACGTATGTTCCGGCCCTGGAGCTGTACTACATGGCCATGCGCATGGACCGCATGGGGGTCGCCTCCGCCATCGGCATGATCCTGTTTCTGATCATCCTGGTGGGCACCATCATCAACATGCGCTACGTGCGCACCGCGACGGAATTCGAGGCCTGACCATGTCTGCCGTAACCATGTCGCCCACGATGCGGCGCCTGCGCCTGTCCCTGGGGCAGACGGTAATATTCATCATCCTGCTGTCCCTGCTGGTCCTGACCTTCGTGCCGATCGTCTACTTGGCGGTGCTGGCCCTGAAGGACAACGGCCAGATTTACGGACGTTTCTGGTCCATGCCCAATCCCTACCGCTGGGAAAACTTCGCCTTGGGCTGGGCAGTCATCGGCCGGTCGATTGTCAACTCGATCATCACGTCGGGTTCGGCCTGTGCGACCACGTTACTGCTATCCAGTCTGTCCGGCTATGTCTTTGCGCGCCACCGGTTCCCGGCCAAGGAGATCATCTACACCGGGATCCTGGCCCTGCTGATGATCCCGCCCATCCTGACGCTGATTCCAGCCTACGTGCTCATCCTGAACATGGGGCTGGAGAACACGTATTGGGCACTCATCCTGCCGTGGACTTCCGGCGGCCAGGTGTTTGCGCTGTTGCTCTGCCGCAGTTTCTTCGCGACCCTGCCAGAAGAGTTCTTTGATGCCGCCCGTATCGACGGGGCAACCGAACTCCAGGCTTTTTGGCGGATTGCGGTGCCCCTGTCCATCCCAATCCTGGTCACCGTGGCCGTGGTCCGGCTGGTCACGACCTACAACCAGTTCATGTGGCCGTTGGTTGCTATCTCCTCACCCAAACGGCAGGTGGTGGCCGTGGCGCTTACGCAGTTCACTTCAGAGATTGGGGTAACGGACATCGGTCCCAGGATGGCGGCGTACATCACGGCGTCGATTCCGCTGGTGATCTTGTTTTCGTTCGGCATGCGGCAGTACGTGCGAGGGTTGACGGCGGGCGGGCTTAAGGCTTGAGTATCGGGTCGTTGCACTGCCTTCACAGTTGGCAGGCATCTGGGAGTTCGCTTGTTTTCGATAGGCCCTGTACTCTTCGGACTGATTTCTGCATTCGGTGGCACGATGAATGCTGTCACGAATTCCAGTTGTAAAGTAGACTCAGAATACGGTCTGCTAGGGATACGAAGGAACGCGTGTTCGTTGGCACACTGGCCGTTGACTGAGTAAAAGGAGCTCGGAAATGTTCGCGGACCTGATAGAACAGGTTACCAAGGTAATCCAACACTACGAAGGGTTCGGGGAACAGCCATCTGAGGAAGCCACGAAATACGCACTCGTACTCCCTTTTATCCGCGACGTTCTTGGAGCAGACCACCTTAACCCGGAAGAAGTGATTCCCGAGTTCACAGCGGATATTAGCGAACGCCAGGGGGAGAAAGTCGACTACGCGATCTGTCAGGACGGAGAACCTGTCATCCTAATAGAGTGCAAGGCGTTGAACACGTCATTGGATGGTAAGGCTACACAACTCCAGCGTTACATTGGAGCCCTGCCTCACGTTAGCCTTGGGATACTGACCGACGGGCGGCAATATCGCTTCTTCACGGATCTGGACGCGGTCAACCGCCTTGACACAGAACCATTCCTGAGTCTCAACCTCCTTTCATTGACCCCAACAGAGGGGCAACACCTGAAGCTTTTCCACTTGGCCGGTTTGGACGTGGAAGCAATCAAGCAGAAGAGCCAAGGTTGGAAGACGGTCACTTCCCTAGTGCAAGCCTTAGAACGCGAATGGGAGGACCCATCAGACGACTACGTCACTCACTTTGCCAGATCTCTGCATAAGAAAGGACTGCTAACCGAGTCTGTGCACAGGAAATATACACTTTATTTGAAGGAGGCCCATCAAATTTTTCTTAGCAGACACCAAGAACGAAGTACCGTTCATCCAAAGCTTGAGGTTGGTTCGTCGTACCTTCAGCAAGTAAGGGAAGCTCATCCCCGTGCCTACGAGCGATGGTCGTCCGTCGAAGAACAGAAACTGATTAGTCTCTACAAGTCTGGATTGTCGATAGCTCGCATGTCATCAACGTTGGAGCGTCAACCCAGTGCAATCAAGTCAAGATTGAAACGCCTTGGGCTCATCCCGTCTCACTGATGCGCAGATCATTTTGGCCCACAGAAAATTTCAATGACCGAACCAACAACTCCTTGCAACGGAAATTCTAGTACGTTGTCCATGATTGCAATAATGTGATCAGTTTTTGAGATAAAGAATCCTTCGGCTGGAGCAGGGACTGACCACCATAATTTTGCTTGTGCGAAGATGACCGGAGAAGCGGTGACCACCAGCCGACGCAGAGGAGAACTGCTCCCGCCTTGGTGTGTTCCGTAACCAAATACCATCCCAGGAGGTATTCCTTGCTCCTGCTGTTTACCATGCTGGCCAACCTGCCCAGTGTAGCGAGCTACCTCTGTGCCCAGTTTCCCCTGCCAGTCGGCCTGTGGTTCTGCCCCATCCACGAAATCAGCAGGCAGCCCGTTCCTGTGACTTTGCGGCACTCAATCTGGCCGATCTGTACGAGGTGATCCCCGACACACGAGCTGCCCTGGGTCAGCCACCACTGGCACGGCAGCGAGGGGCAGGTGGCCTGGAGCCAGCCATTGGAGGTCCTGTCCGTCCTAAATCTAGATGAGCACTGCTTCTATCTCGGCCTGGCGGATGCCGACCCTACTGGACAAGGCCCTAGCCGTGGGGACGGTACCGCCCATAAAGGTCCTTGATGTTCGGCCAGGCCTGCGGATCGACAACTTCCAGCTCCGCTCTAAGGTCTGCCAGTTCCTGCGCCGTACAAAGAACTTCGGCAAGAGCGAGGAGAGACTGTTGTCGTTCCCGGTATTTCCCTTCGTCGTACTTTTTGTTATAAAAGCTGGCATCGGACTCAATCCACTGCCCGATCGCAGGATCCTGGCACTGGAAACCGTCCTCCTCGTGAATGCGCACCCGAGTGCCCAGGACAGGGGATTACAAGCCCTGCTCACCGGGCACAGGCCGCGCCTGCCACCGTCCCTGGCCATCCCGTTGATACACGGTGTATGCCTGCATGGGATGAGCCTGGCAGACCCAGTATTCCTCCACCCCCAGGTTGCGGTACAGATCAGGTTTGGTAACCAGGTCGTTATGCGTCGTGGACCGCGACAGGCCCCCACATCTTGACATCGGTCACTCCTCGCTTGCCTCCGGCAACTGCATCAGCTCCACCAATCCATTCGGCTTCAGGAGCAGTGCCGCCATAGCCGAGATGTGCTCTGCGGTGATGGCATCAATGTATTCCTGGCGCCGGTCGACCAACGCAAGGTCCCTGTCCCCGTAAAGAAACTCGCGTTCCAACTCTCCGATCCAGTACCAATTGCGAGTCTGACGGTTCTCGAGGTCGCGGGTGAGCTGGGCCTTCGCGGCGTCTACCTCCTCCTCGGTTACCCCGGCATCGAGGATGTCGTTCATGATCGCCTTGGAAGCATCGCGCATCGCTTCAAAGTCTTCTTCATTGGTGCCGAAGAATACCGAGAAACTCCCGCTGGGTCCCGGCCGGTTGCGGGCTGAGACTGAGGCGCTGACTCCGTAAGTGCCCCCCATTTGCTCCCGAAGCTCATCGGTGTACCGGGAGTCCAGAATCTTGGACAGTGCGCCGACGGCTGCCAGGTCCGCATCGCTGAACTCTTCCAGGTCGCGGTCCACGTGTACCTGGTACACAAACACCTGGGACGCGATCCCATGGCGAATGCTTTCCATGTACGGACCTTGCCGGGTATCCACGGTCCTGTCCGTCCACGCTTCCGCCTCGCCGGTCGGAAGCGAACCTATGTAGGTGTTCAGCAACCTCTTGGCCGCTTCCAGTTCGAAGTCGCCGGCCATCACGACCACCGGATTGTCAAGTGTCCCGAAACGGGCCTCGTGGATGCTCACGGCGTCCGCAAACTCGATGGCGTCAAGGTCCTCCACCTGCATGAAACGTTCCCGCGTCGAGTTGTCGTACAACACTCTGTCAATCAACTCGATCAGATGGTACAGCGGATCAAGATGCAGGTTTTCCAGGTAGACGCGTTGATCGTCGACCGCGTTCTGGAACGCGTCCTCGTCAAATCGGGGATGCAGGACCGACAAATACATGAGTTGGAACAGGGTTTCGATGTCGTCCGTATCCGCACTGGCTCCGTACCCTTCGGACAGGCCTCCCAGGGAAGTCCACACCCGGACGGTCTGCCCCGCCAACAGCTGCTCCAAATCGTCGTAGTCAAACGGGCCGGCACCGCTTTCATTGGCGGTCGTGGTCACCAGTTGGGCCGCAAAGTAGTCCGCGTCCTCAATCAAGGACAGACCACCCGGACTGGACAGATCCAGCAGCACTTCGTTTTCGGTCAAGTCGGTCGGCTTCAAGAGTGCGGTGGCTCCGTTGGCCCAGGTCAGCACAGTGACATCCGTCCTTTCGTCGTAACTCTCCGTCACCCATGCCACAGGCTCGGGCAGGACATCCATCAGTGCCGTACCGGCAGCCAGGCTGTCATCCTCATAGGCCGCGATTGCCATATCGCCAACTGCCTCCACCGCGGCCAGCACCGCGGCCTCGTCCGGAAGTTGAAAATCGTCCTTGTCGGGTCCCACCCACAAGATCAGGCTGCGGTTGACGTCCAGCGCGTTGGCAATGTAGGCATCCACATTGGCAAGCGTGATCGTCGGGATGTAGTGTTTCGCCAGGTCGTATTCGAACGCAATGCCGCTGAACGGATCCCCGTATTGGACCAGACCGAGGATCCCTCCCTGAATTTGCCGGTTGCGCCGCGTCTCCAAGGCTTCGAAGTCGCTGGCATAGGCCTCCAGGAGATTGAGTTTGGCCCGATGCAGTTCACCATCCGTGAATCCGTGTTCCATGGCCTGTCGCAAATTGGTAAGGGCCGCTTCAAACCCAAGCAGAGCCTTGTCTTCGGCCAGCTGGACGTAGAGGCTTGCCAGGGAGACACCGCCAATCCCGAGTTCGCCGGAACTCAAACCGGCGTACTGAAATGCCGAATCGGGCTCACGGCTGATGCGATCAAGCCGCTCGTTCAACATGGCCTGGGCCAAGCTCTCGACAAACCGACGCCTGGCATCTCCCAACGTTTCAAACGGCTCCGTCTCCACCAGTTGAAACACTTGCGCTGACACGAAGGGAAACTCGGGATCGCTGAAGGGCGCGACGGTCATGCCTTCCATGGGCATGATGGCCGATTCAGGCGAGGGCCGCGGGTCCTGTGGCATGCGCATGTCACCGAACTGCTCCCGAATGCGGGCCTCAACCCACTCCGGATCCACACTTCCCGTCACCACGACCGTCATCAGATCAGGCCGGTACCAATCCTCGTAAAAGCGCCTGACGGTTTCGGAAGTCAATCCGTTGATGATATCCATGTCGCCGATCACATCACGGTCGGCATAGCGCGAACCGGCAAGCACCACCTCGAAGATTCGTTTCTGAATGCGCCCGCTCGCATTCTCCGTGGCTAACCGCCACTCCTCTTCGACGACGCCCTTCTCCTTGTCAATCTCCTCCTGTTCCAACAGACCGCGCATGGCCCAGTCACCCAGGATCACGAACGCGTTGTCCATCAGTTCCTGGTTGGACGTGTCGATGTCCAGATAGTAGGTCGTACGCTCAAAGCTCGTGCCGGCGTTGACGTGTGGCCCCATCGTCATGCCGTTGGCTTCGAAGAAGCGGCGCATCTCTTCCTGGGTGAAGTTCTCGGTGCCGTTGAACAGCATATGCTCCAGGAAGTGCGCAACACCCAGTTGATCGTCATCCTCGTGGAGCGAGCCCACACCTACCGCCAATGCAATGCGGGCTCGGTCCGGCGGATCGTCGTTCGGTGCGATGTACCAAGTCAGGCCATTGTCCAACCGTCCGGTCATGACCACAGGGTCGAGGGGGAATGGTGCCGCGGGATCAAAGGCCTCCAGAAACTCGGCAGATGGCAACGGCCACTCCACATCGTCGACCGTCTCCCCTTCGGCTTCCGACGTGCCCCCTTCCTGCAGCTCGACCAAACAGTCCAGAACGTTGTCCGGCGTGCATCCCGCGGAGGTCATGGTCTCCGGCAGATAGCAGGCCGAGAGTATCCACGTCGCCAGAATCAGACTTAGAACAGTTGTAAATCGCACGTTATGTTGCTCCATGACTATCGGTCGGCCTCATGGTGAGGTTGTGCCACTAATGTAGAGAGTCTTCCACAGATGTGGCCTGGATCTGGCCGATCAGGAACATGTCCAGTCCGGCAGCAACCTTTGGGGCAGCATGTCTTGAGGTTAGGGCGAACCGAACCGACGCTTCGACCTCAACAGTGTCCAACCAACCCGCCGGACGTGCTCCGCCGCGGCGGAGCCAAACTGCTGTCAGGGAGAACCGGCCCCCGCAGCTCGGGGACCAAGCCCAAACTCGATTACGCCTTCCTCATCGGAAGGAGCAAATAGACGGTGAAGGCCCGGCGATCCTGAGCGTCCACACGGTTGAAATCCGCGATGGTATCCCGGCAGACATCCACCCAGTCCAGTGCACTGGAACGGGAAAACGAGGTGTCGGGATCGTAGTCAGCCAGATGGCGCGCTCGTTGCATCTGGGCAATTAAGAACGCGAATGTTCTGACTTCATGGGGGAACTCTGCGATGTTTCCGGTGTGGGAACATCGCTGCCGCAACCTCCCATGCTCCAATGCCCGATGGGTTTGCCGCCAAGCAATCTCATTGCGAGAACCCTTGGTACGGCCCACGAGCAGGTCGGCCCCACAGGCAGCCAAGCAGTGAAACAGCTCGTAGTAGATTGAACTGACTGCCCGGTTCAGGTCGGCTCTCCGCGGCCTGCCGCGCCTGGCGAAGACTGCGCCTGTTGCCAAGCCCTCCGCCATATTGAGTAAATCCTCAGGCGACACTACCAATTCTCTTGGAGAGTATGCGGATGCTCCAGCCAGTCTGCCTTTTCAATGTATGACTGCATCGGGATGCTCGGAAATCCAAGTTCGATCGAAACAGGCAAGATCCGTTCGGTCAAACCCGCCATCCACGATGGATCCCACTTGCTGTCGTCTCCGTCATAGACGATGTAGGTGTGCAGATAGGCATCTCCGTACTCGTCAACTTCCTCGCGTACGAGAATGGGGTCGAATATGAAAGCGTCTCGGAAGCGCTCCTCCAACTTCTCTCGGACGAATCCTCCGAGCTTCTCCTGAATCTCGTCAGCCATGCCCTTGTTGTTCCTCCAGCATGCTTCACCTTCCTGACGATCGTATTACCCAATGTGCGCGGCCAGTCGGGGTTTTGTCATCGGCGACATCGTCCCTGCATGCTCCAGGTCGGTGTGAACTGCGGAACAGCTCCGCTCATACAGTTGGTGTGCAGCGCAACTCAGTCAGGCGCATCCGAAACCTGTCGTCCGGCGCTGGCAGCGGTAGCATGGCCACCTTGAGGTTGTAGTCGACCGGATCCATTTCGACCTGCCAGTGATGGAAGAGTGCCGCCGAGACAATCAGGAACAGCAAGTCGGCGGTGGAGGCTCCCAGGCAGGTATGAGCACCAAGCCCGTAGGGCGCGTAGGCGTCCGCCTGGGCGTGTTCCCGTCGTTCCGAAGTGAAACGGTCAATGTCGAAACGTTCGGGATTGGGGAAGAATTCGGGCAGGTAGTGCGTCATGCACTGGGCGATGATGAGCCGCTCTCCCTCCTCAATGCGGTGGCCCAGGAACTCGAAACCGCACTTCGCCACACGCGGCTGAACCGGCGTGGGCGGAAACATGCGCAACGTCTCCATGGCCGCCCGGCGAGTCACGTCCATTCGTCGCAGTGACTGCCGAGTTGGAAGACCGTCGGCCATCGCCGCGTCGGCCTCGGCAACGACCGCCTCCTGCAACCAGGGACGGCTGAGCACGTTGTAGAGGAGAAAGGAAATCCCGGCGGCGACCGTGTCGATGCCTGCGATGAAGGGCCCCATGATGGAAGCGCGGGCGTCGTTGTCCGTCAACAGCTCCGGGAACTCCGTCTGAGCGGAACGCACGAGCGCGACGAAATCTCCGGCTTCATTGAGCATGTCCTCTGCATACCGTTCTTCCCAGATGCGCTTGGTCATCGCCAGGACCCTGCGCCGCGAGCGGAGGTAGTTGGGCAGGTGTTTTGCGAACCCGGGCCAAGTGCGCAGCACGTGGATCTTGATCACCGCCTCAAAGAGAAAGATGATGTCATCCAACACTTCGCCGGGATCCTCATTGGTCGCCAAGTAGCCGAGCAGCAGGCAGACAAGCCGCTTCATGTGGGGATAGACGCTGATGGGCGTGTCCATCGGCCAAGCCTGAATGAGACGCAACTGACTCTCGAGAAGCTGCTCCATACGGGGATACAGGGCCGAGCCGGCGTATCCGGGTTTCAATGCGGAGCGGATCTTGCCGTGGTCCGGCGGATCCATCGACAACAGGACGGGATTGTCGCCGCCAAAGGCCCGATTCAACTCGATCCAGGCCGGAACGGACGTGAACAAGCGATGCCCTTCGGTTCGCATCAACCGGTTGGCCTCCGGCCCGGCAAGCACGACCGAGGTCCGGTTGAACGAACTGATGCGGAAGACCGGTCCCAAACGGGCGTACTGCCTGCGAACAAGCGTCAGAAGGTCGTACCGCTTCGGCTCAAGCGTGCCAATCACCGGGTAGCCGGCAACCTGTGGAATGGGTTTGCAGCCTTCAGAGGACATCATCATCGCAGTGTAGTTCGGGTTGGGAAGCCGGAGGCATGGACACCTTACAGCGCGCCGGACAGCAGAGACGGCGGGTACAGATACCACAATTCCTTGTGATGGGGTGCCAAGAACCAGCAAACCACACAGATGGTCTCCCTTCCTTCGACCAGCGGCTTCTCCGCTTGGACAGGCAAGGCATGGCGTACGGGTGGGATTTCAGAGTCGGCATTGCCATGAAGCACAATAGCGGATCGGCTCATAGATGGAACATCGCGCAATGGAATCTTCTCCTGAGAAACAGGAATCAGCGCCCCGCGGTCGGCTCATCGTCCCCGGACTGGCAACCGGGCATACGGTGTTCCACTGGATTGTTCAGAGCTTCGTGGTGGCGTTGCCGGAAATCCAGACTGCGTTTCAACTCAACTCCGTGGGGGTTGGAGGCATCCTGTCAGCCCGGGAACTGGCTTCCGGTCTGGTTGCCCTGCCTGGAGGCGTGGTGGTTGACATTCTCAGGCGGTACTGGGGACAGCTCTTGGCTGCATGCCTGGGCATCGCCGCGGTGGGTTGCCTGGTCATCGGCATCTCCCCGGTGTATCCGTTGTTGTTGATCGGCATGGCGGTGGTGGCGGTC
The DNA here is from genome assembly GCA_009841145.1 of Caldilineaceae bacterium SB0661_bin_34. Taxonomy (GTDB): domain Bacteria; phylum Chloroflexota; class Anaerolineae; order Caldilineales; family Caldilineaceae; genus Bin34. Next base: position 18,584 of record VXMJ01000065.1, read on the forward strand.
TCCCACTCCATCTGGCATCTGCCTGCATCGGCTTCGCTGTCCCACCATTTCCCGCACCGGCGGGGTGCGGTGCTGGCCGCACACGGCGTTGGGGGCAGCGTTGGCGATGTGGCCGGCCCCGTGGTCACAGGAGCATTGCTGGTATTTCTCGGCTGGCGGGAATTGATTAGCGCCTACGCGGTGATTCCCTTTTTCATGGCAGCGGCGGCCGTCTGGACCTTTCGCAATATCGGGACGACCAAGGAACAGCCAACGGTGGCGGTCTCACAGCGGGTGGAGGCCACCAAGCGCCTCCTGCAATCTCCTGCTCTGTGGGGCTTGACCGCAGTGCGGGGTTTTCGCGCGATGGCGCTGGTAGCACTGATCACGATCCTGCCCCTGTATCTTGGCAACGAACTGCAGATGGGCACGGCGGGACGCGGTTTTCATGTGGGCTTGTTGATTGCGGTCGGATTGTTCGCCAAGCCGGTGGCCGGCCTCCTGTCGGACCGGCTGGGCCGCAAGAACGTGCTAGTCCCCGGATTGTTGTGGTCCTGCCTGGTGGCCCTCGCCCTGACCATCTTCGATACCGGGATACCGCTGACCATCATGATCGCGCTGTTGGGATTGTTTCTCTACCCCGATCAGCCCATCCTGACCGCAGCCGTCTTTGATGTGGTTGGCAACGAAGTGGCTTCGACGGGTCTGGGCATTGTGGCCTGCGTCGCCTTCCTGATGGCGGTGCTCTCGCCAATCATCGCCGGAGTCCTCTACGAGACATGGGGCTTCGCGGCAACCATCTACTACATCGGATCGCTGTTTGTAGTAGCGGCCTTGGTGTTTGCTGCACTGCCATTGACACAAACTACAGAGTAACTGCTTCAACAGCTTTCGCTGGATACCACATTCGCACGGGGTCTCAGTTCAGCGCCTCTACCTCTGACAACCACCCTCCAAAGGGCGTTGGGCTGATACCCATCCACAATAATTTCGACGACCTGAATCCATTCCGAAGTGAGAATCAGGTCCACTACAAGTCAGGCCTCGGATCGGGTCAAATCACTCTGGCTGCGAATTGCCGGGTTGTCGCCCAATACCTACCTACTCTCTCATCGGGAGCAGCAAATACACCGCAAACGCGCGGAGATCCTTGTCAGGAACACGGTTGAAGTCGTGAATGACTTCCCGACTGTCGTTTAGCCACTGAAGCACCTCTGAACGGGAAAACGAGGCGTCCGGATCGTAATCGGCCAAGTGCCGCAATCGTTGCATTTGCGAAAACAGTGAAGCGAAATCTTCCACTACGCTGGGAAACTTGGCAATGTGCTTCTTGCGCTCACATTGCCGTCGCGCTTTGCCGTGTTCCAAGGACCGATAGGCCTGTCGCCACGCGGGTTCACTGCGTAGACCCTTGGTACGGCCTACGAGCAAATCGGCACCATGTGCGGCCAGAGTGTGGTACAACGCATAGTAGATTGAACTAATAGCCCGGTTTAGGTCGGCCCTTCGAGGCCTTCCCTGCCTATGGGATACCGCACCTGTAGCCAGACCCTCGGCCATGTTGAGCAAATCGTCCGGAGACACTACCAGTGTTCCTGCAACGTATGGGGGTTTTCTAGCCAGTCGGACTTTTCGATGTACGACTGAATCGGGACACTGTCATATCCGAGTTCGATTGACAGCGGCCAAACCCACCGGGTCAAGGCCAGCCTCCAGCGCGTATCCCACTTGCGGTAATCACCGTCGTACACGATGTACGTGTGGAGATAGGGATCCCCGTACTCGTCCACCTCTTCGCGGACCAGGATGGGATCGAACACGAAGTCGTCCTTGAAGCGCTCCATCAGCTTTTCCCTGATGAAACCGCCTACCTTGGCCTCTACCACGTCGTTCATGATGCATTGGAACCATCAACAAGACTCACCGATGCGCTCCAGCATACCACGTCACTTGAACTTTCGATCTAATTTTTGCGATGTCCGGCTGCATTCAAGTGGGGTAATGGATGCACCGGCCTCGCCGTACGGTGCCAGACCGTGGTCCACTCGCTCAAGGATGCTCGGACGGGCATTCTGGGGATGGATCCAGGGACGTTCGTGGAGGTATTGGGCGCAATCCGACAGCAGAGCAGTGTTGACAAAACACACACATTCAGCGAGTAATGTGTCCATGAGCAACGCCTTCGACTGGAGCATGGAGAAGAACCAGCAACTCATCGAGCAGCGGGACGTCTCCTTCGAGACAGTGGTATCCGCCATAGAGTAGGGATCTCTGTTGGATGTGTTGGTTCACCCGAACCAGGACCGCTATCCCGGACAATACATCTACGTGGTTGCCATCCAAGCTTACGTTCACCTGGCCCCGTTCGTAATAAAGCCAAATGGCACCCGATTTCTGAAGACGTTCATTCCCAGCCGCAAGGCCGCGAGAGAATACAACAGGAGGCAGCCGTGACGAACCACGACATGGACAGGGAAGAGCGGGACATTCTGGACCGCTTCAAGAGGGGCGAGTTATACCCGGCACCCGACGCTGACCGGGAGATGGAGGATGCTCGGGAGGCAGCTCACAGCACTTTCAAAAAGACCAGACGGATCAATCTGCGCGTCACTGAACGCGATTACATGCTCATCCACGCGCGAGCGCGGGAAGAAGGAATCCCCTACCAGACGCTGCTGTCGAGCATCATCCACAAGTACGTGTCTGGGCAATTGAGCGAGAACAGTGGGTAAACCGAGTGACCGACAGCGGTCCGCGTCACCCCAAAGCAACTTTGTCACCGGTGCCAGATTGCTCACTGGCAACTTGTTGATTGCCGCAGCATCGCCGAACGCTCTGCTGACTGTCCCGGATCACAAAACCCGCCACCACGGCACAACCAGAACTTCGGGCGTGATCCAACCCACATCCTCACCCGTATGCAGCAACAGGCCGGATCGGGCTTGTTCCCCGTATTCCTGCCTGAACAAACGGAGATTCGATACATCTCCCAGGCGCGGCCGCGCTGTTGCCTTTACTTCGATTGACAGCAGACCGTCTGCCGTTTCGATAACGAAGTCGACCTCTTCACCACCGACGGTCCGCCACTGGAAGATCCCGGCGCGGTCCAGCCGTATGTCCCGCCATGCCAACAGGTCGCTCAACACCAGGTTCTCCAGATGTGCACCGCGAGGTTCAGGTTCCTGCGCGACGTGCATGGCCAGACCGGTGTCGCTCCAGTAGAACTTTGGCGACTTGATCAGCCGCTTGGTCCTATTCGATGCGTAGGCGGGCACCCTGACCAACAGGTAGGAGGTTTGGCACTCAGTAGATACAGGCTTTAGACCATGCCCCACTCTTGTTCACGGGTCGTTGAGCACCCCCAACGGGATCGACTCTCGCCGTGCAGCTTCCCCTGTGCCGCGGGATGGTCGGCAGCGGTTGTTGCGTCCGCTCTTGATCCGACAGGACAGTATACCAAAGCCTGCATCTACTCACTGCCGGAGGTTTCCAGCAGGTTCAGCCACCGGTACACCGTGGGCTGTGCGAGTCCCACATCGCGCCCCAGTGTGGTCTGGTTGACCAACTGGCCGATACGCAGGCAGACTGCCCGCATCAGCCGTCGATAATCGGAGAGACCGGTGATTACGGAGAGTTCCCGCAGATCCCGTTCCACATAGGTGCGCACGTAGCCTTCAAACCAAATTTCACGTGCCCGAGACCTCTGCATGTGGATTGAGGGTGTCGGAAACCCACCTCGCACGGCCAGCGACCGCCAGTCGTCCCGAGAAACAGAATGCCCGGCGAGCACATCCTCCCAGTCCGCATCGCGGTTCTGGAGCAGGTGATCCCAAATCCCACAGGCACCTGTCCCCAACACTTCCCGACGGGTCATTGGCCACAGGGTCAGGTAGCTGGAACGTCCGGCCAGCGACTCGGACACATCGCGCATCATGAGCAGATCGGACGATCCAGTCAACAGGAACCGTCCTGACTCTCTGTGCTGATCGATTTCGCGCTTGACGGCGATGAGCAGGGCCGACTCCCGTTGAATCTCGTCGATAGTGACGGGTTCAGGACCTTGCACGAGTACGTCGGGCGAACGTCGTGCCAAGTCAAGGACTTCCCAATCGTCAAGATTCCAATACCGGCGGCGTCCTCCCGCCAAGTCGCGGACAAGTGTGCTCTTGCCCGTCTGCCGGGCACCCGTCACCACGACGGCCGGCATGGCATCCAGCCTCTCGCGGAGGCTGGACAAGGCAAAACGAGGGTACGTAAAGTCATTCATGACATGAATGACAATCATTCATAACGTGAATGGAAAGTAACCGCGGGGTACAGAACTTGGCCGTGCCTTGAGTCCGGATACATCCCGTACCCGCCGGAGGCCGACCCTGAGACCCGCGCTCCTATAATGGCGGAGGCGATGTCCCCGCCCTTGTTCCCGGATTCGGAGTTATCGGAGTGCCCAGTGCCCTACCAAATCACCCAGGCAGACATTGAGACTGCGCGCGACGTGCGCGAACACCTGCTCCGCGACCCCCACCGTCCCGGCTATCACTTCGTGGTACCCGAGGGCCTGGCCCATCCGGCCGACCCCAACGGCGCGATTTTCTGGCGGGGCAACGTGCACCTCGGCTACATCTACCAGCGACACGGCGAGCACTGCTGGGGTCATGTCTCATCCCACGACTGGCTCCACTGGAAACACCATCTGCCGTGGCTGACCCCCACGGCCGATAGTCCCGAAACCGGCATCTTCAGCGGCAACTGCTTCCACGGCAACGGCGAAGCCGTCTTCCTGTACCACGGCACCGAACAGGGCAACAGCATCGCCACGGCCAGCGACCACTGGCTGGAGCAGGTGCGCAAGTCGCCCGCCAATCCGATTGTGCCCGTTCAGGACGAAAGCGGCCGCCGCACCGGCAGCCAAGGCTGGTCCTCCTGGGATCCGCACGGCTGGATGGATGCGGACGGCACCTACTACGGAATCTTCGGCGGCCACACGGCATCGGTGTTCAAGACCCGCAACCTGCACTCGACCTGGGACCATGTGGGCGACTTCCTGGCCCATCCCCTGGAAGGAGTGGACCTGCACGAGGACATCTCCTGTCCGGACTTCTTTCCCATGGGCGACAAGTGGGTGATGCTCTGCATCAGCCACGAGCTTGGATGCCGCTACTACATCGGAGAATGGCGCAACGAGCAGTTCTATCCGGAGTACCACGAACAGATGAGCTGGGTGGACAACGGCTGGTTTGCCCCTGAGAGTCTGTTGGACGACAAGGGCCGCCGCATCATGTGGGCCTGGGCCCGCGACGAGCGCGACCGGGAGACCGAGCAGCCAGCCAGCGGCTGGTCGGGAACCTTCACCTTCCCCTCCGTCATGGTCATGGACAAGGGACGCATCCACCTGCAGCCGATCGAGGAACTGCAGGACATCACCTACGGCGGCGACAACCGTCGGCTGACTCTGGAGAATGGTTCCGATGTGCTCGTGGACGGCCTTCACAACCGTCAAATCGACATCTGCGCCTGGTTCATGCCCAAGGATGCCCACCGCTTCGGCGTAACCGTCTGCCGTTCGCCGGGAGGCGAGGAACAAACCGTGGTTGGCGTGGATCTCCGGGAACAGGTGCTCTTCATCGACACCACGCGCTCCAGCGAAACCCTGGGCCGGCGAACCGTGGAGAAGGCCCCCCTTCCCGACTACCAGGCTGCCCAGCTGCAGGAAGATGGCGGCATGCTCCTGCGCGTCATTGCCGACAACTCAATCGTCGAGGCTTTCGCCGGCGGGACGCAAGCCATGCGCCGCATGTATCCAACCCGGACCGACAGCGACATGATCAGCTACTGGGCCGAAGGCGGAACCTGCGAATTGGACACGGCCGCCACGGAAGTCAAGCGCACAAACCACCATTGATCCCGGGACCTCGGATGGTGTTGACGGCCTTCCACCGGTTCCGGCAACGGTAGGGATTGGTTGCCCACGGGCCCGCGCCGGCTTGGTTCGGACGCAGCTTGTTCCAACCGGCCTTGCCAAGACAAATCCGGGGGGGGGTACACTTAAGGTTCCCCTACATCCCTCCATTACGTCGAAGCCATTCAATCCAAATCGGCAACAAAAGCCGAGGAGGTTTCATGTTTGTGAATCGCTCCAAGCTGGCCCGGCTGGGCTGGGCTGTATTGGCCTGCACGCTGGCACTCGCCCTCGCGGCCTGCGGACCGCCTGCCGAAATGCCGGCCGAAGAGGCTCCGATGGCCGAAGAACCGGCTGCCGCAGAACCGATGGCCGACGGCACTTACAACGAATCGCCGATGCTGGCCGAAATGGTGGCGGCCGGAACACTGCCCCCCGTTGAGGAACGCCTGCCCAACGAACCGTACGTGGTGACGAACCAAAAGCTGGTCCTCAGCTACGACACGGAGATCGGCAAGTACGGCGGGACCATGGTGCTGCCCCAGGAAGGCCCTGGTGGAGATCCAAGTCTTTTCATTGGAATGAACGAATCCCTGGTCTGGGCGCCCGGCGGCTTCCGTTACGACTTGGGGATCCACGGCAACGTGCTCAGGGATTGGGAAGCCAACGACAACTACAGCACCTTCACCATGCATATGCGTGAAGGCATGAAATGGTCGGACGGTGAACCCCTCACCACGGCGGATGTTGACTTCGCCTGGAACGATGTGATCCTGAACGAGGAAATCACGCCAGCCCCACCCCTCTACCTGCGCACCGCATCAGGTGCGGACAACGCATTGGCCTCCGTTGAAATCGTGGATGACTACACGTTTAGGGTCATCTTCGACGATCAGTACGGAAGTTTCCCTTCACAGATAGCCATTGCCCGTTGGAGTGGCTATCAGGATTTCCTGAAACCTGCCCACTACTTGAAGCAGTTCCATGCCGACTATGCGGACGCGGACGAACTGGCTGCCATGGTGGATGAAGAGGGGATTGAGGAAGGCCAGTGGTACAACCTTTTCAATATCAAACAGGTTTACACCGAACTGTGGGATCTAACCACCGATGGAAAATTCGGCCATCCAGCCTTGACCCCCTGGGTGATGACGGACTTTGGTGCGGGTTCCTGGCAATACGACCGCAATCCCTACTACTTCAAGGTGGACGAGGCCGGCAATCAGCTGCCTTACATCGACCATGTCAACATGGTCTTAACCCAGGACCGGGAGACGGTTGTCCTCAAGATCCTTTCGGGTGAATATGACTACCTGGGCGAGCGCAGTTCCCTCCAGAACCTGCCATTGCTCAAGCAGGCCGAGGGCGATGGCATTCTGAATGTGTTCATTCCAAGAATGCACAGGCTGCCCATCAACTGGACGTTGAACCTCACCTATGAAGATGAGCAATATCGTGAGATCGCCAACGACCTGCGGTTTCGGCAGGCGATGAACTACGCCATGAACAACCAAGAAATCATTGATACCTTCTTTCTTGGTGAATTTGCCGTACCCGCCTATGAATCCGGCATCCCGGAGTACGACCCGGACAAGGCCAACGCCCTCCTTGATGAGATGGGGCTCTCAGCTCGCGGTGACGATGGTTTCCGCCTGGGTCTGGATGGCGAACCGTTCGAGATCATTTTCGAGACGGGACCGGTATCCCAGGATCACATTCCCGCGACCGAGATGGTTGCCGAACATTGGAAGGCAGTGGGTATCAATACCTCGCTCAAAGCTGGTGACTTTGGTCTAGTCTGGACACGGAAAGAAGCCAACGAGGTCACTGGTTGGGTATTGTGGATCCACGAGGATATCTGGCCCTCGGCAGGCTGGGACGATTACCTGCCTCAAAGAGGCTGGGGGATCCTGTGGGGACGGTACAGCAAATCCGGTGGTGAAGTGGGTGAAGAGCCACCTCCAGAGGTGCAGGAACTGTACGAACTTCACAAGGCATTCCTGCAGGCGCCAATTGGCACTCCCGACGGAGACGCTGCTTTGGCTGCGTTGTACAAAAACATCAAAGACAACCTCTGGACCTTCAACCCCGTTGAAGAGTCCTATTACCCAACCAGCACCAGCGCCCGCATCAAAAATGTCCCCAAGGGCCAGACCGATGAAATGGGCATCATAATTATGTACAGCATGGAAAATTGGTACATCGACGAGTAGTACAACTCACTTCGATGTAGTTTGAAGGATTGGTCACTAACCCCCTGCCGAGAACTCGCTGTCCTCGGCAGGGGGATTTCTTCAAAAGACTCCAGACTCCGCACCCCTTTGCTTCGTGTATCGCACGCCCGGCGGTGTTCCTGATCATTCAGTCGCCGTACAGCTAATTCGTGCAGGCCAGCGAGACCTTGGACAATCGGACGGTGGCACCGGCACCCTCCGCCCGACTACCCAGCCACTCAACGCCGGAAGGACGATGGGGCTGTTTCTGCACCTGCTGGTGGTCAACTTGATCGCCGAGGCCTTCACGGACGGCAAGCAGGCCATGCGCCGCATGTATCCGACCCGGACCGACGGCGACATGATCAGCTACTGGACCGAAGGCGGAACCTGCGAACTGGACGCGGCCGCCACGGAAGTCAATCGTACCAACCACCACTGATCCCGGGAACGCGGATGGCGCTGCCAACCCCCAGCGGCTTCGGAAACCGTTGGGAATGGTTACCCGCGGGCCCGTGCCGCCTTGGTCCGGACGCAGCTTGTTCCAACCGGCCTTGCCAAGACCAAATCCGGGGGGGGGGTACACTTATGGTTCCCCTACATCGCTCCATTGCGTCGAAGCCATTCAATCCAAATCGGCAACAAAAGCCGAGGAGGTTCCATGTTTGTGAATCGCTCCAAGCTGGCCCGGCTGGGCTGGGCTGTATTGGCCTGCACGCTGGCCCTCGCCCTCGCGGCCTGTGGCCCGGCTGCGGAAATGCCGGCCGAAGAGGCTCCCATGGCCGAAGAACCGGCTGCCGAAGA